>DKUE01000040.1 GCA_002490525.1 Ruminococcaceae bacterium UBA7212 | reverse complement strand
AATACACAAAGTTGCTGTAACCTGCGTCTACGTAGCCGTTACCGGTACCTGTCGCAATGTTGAGCGCCAGCTTGTTTACGAGCATGTCATATTTATAATTCAGGCTCTCCAGCTTACCGTCTTTAATTACAACTTTTACTTCAATGTTCGCAAATACAACATCCGAGGATTTTACGGAAACCAATGCACTCAGTGCGCCGAGACCGTCCTTAATGCCTTGGGCAACTTCGTCCTGTGTGATGAAGTCATTTGTCAGGCGGTTCAAGGATGTGCCGCCGTCCTTCTGCGGGTTGGATGCATCTGCAAGCTTAAAGGTATATGTGTCGCCTTCCACTTTCAGACCCTGCAAATCAGCAGCGTTCAGCTTGGTTGCCACCAGCTTGTAGTTTTCATTGCCGAAAACTTCTTTTGCATCTCCGCCGGCAGTGAAGGTTCCCTTCTTGTCACCTCTGCCGATGAAGCCGCCGACCACGGAGTTCAAATCTGCATTCGAGTCTACACGCTTAATGATGCCGTTGATGGTATCTGTTGCGTTACCGACGTCAATCTTTTCAAGGTCGCATTTTCTTGTCCAGTCATAGCCTGCGCTTGCCGCCGCTGCGGTTGCCGCGTTGATTGCCTTCGCCGCTTCTTCCGCTTCGCTTGATACGGGTGCGTTTGCGTCATTATCAGAGCTCTGTGCGCCGCCGCCGACATTGTTGCCCACGGAAGCTGCGCCGCCGAGCAGTTCAGCACTCATCGGCACGGTTTCATAAACGGTTCTGCCGCCGCCGATGGCAACATATGTAACCGAATACACCAATACGACCGCTAAAAACAGCGCGCATGCTTTTAAGAAAGTCTCGCCGAAAATCTTTCTCTTCGCCTTTTTGGTCTCTTCAAGGCCGAGACGCTCTTCGGGAGTCAGTTCTATTTTTTCCTTTTTTGCCATTCTGATTGAATCCCCTTTCTTACTATAGACAGATTAACATCCCATGCTAATCGATACTATTACAATTTACAATAAAATCTCCGAATTGTCAATAAATAATCCGCATTTTATAGGACTTTTATTGAAAAAAACAGCATTTTCGTGACAAAAAATTAAAAAAGCGGAAAATGTTGGAACGGATTGTTCCCGTTTTGGATACATTTGGGCGAAACGATCCTCGGTTCCGTACAGACCGGATGTCCCCCTGCAAACACTCTTGCCGCATAAGATTCTTCGGCTTACCGCAGAATGACATTATCAGACCTGCGGGACAGCTGCCGCTACGCCGTCGGTAAACCTCCCGAATTATTTGACCCTCTTCAAAATCACACAGCCTGCGGCGGGCACATGGACAAACGAGGTGACAGGCTTCCTGTGCAAAATTTCGCGTGTGTACTGCCAGTCATCCGGCAAATTATAGGCAATCTCCCGGTCGTTTCGGTTGGCGATGACCAAAATCGCTTCTGTACCGTTTTCACGCACAAACGCTGTACAGCCGAGCACGGAAGATAAAAATGAAATCGTTCCGTCTTTTAAGCACGGAAGACTGCGGCGCAGTGTGCCGAGCCGTTTGTAAAACGCCAAAAGCGTCTGATTTTCGTGCCCCCACGGATAATACCCGCGGTTAAACGGGTCTTTATAGCCCTGTAAACCCGCCTCATCACCGTAATAGACAGACGGCACACCCGGCAAAGTATATTGCAGCACGGCGGCAAACATTAAAAGCAGCTCTCCCCGTTTGTATTCCGCCTGTGACAGGTTTTTTTCGCTTTGCCACACACGGTCGCGGTATGCACAGTTTTCGCCCGCAATTTTTGTAATCGCCCGCTCCGTGTCATGCGTTCCGATATGATTCATCATCACATCCAGCGCGGGTTTCGGATAGTTTTCGACAATTTGCATGACCGCTGTGTAAAACTGTTCGGCAATGCCGTCGCGGGCAAAGGATAAAATCGCATTTGCGAACGGATAATTCATCACGCTGTCCAACTGACCGCCCAACAGGTACCGCCGCCGCACGCCGTACGCCCACTTTGTGGTCGCGTCCTCCCACACCTCGCCCAAAACCAGTGCATCTGCCTTTTCCGCCTTCGCCGCCGCATGCAGTGCGTCGATAAACACATCGGGCAGTTCATCGGCAACGTCCAGCCGCCAGCCCGACGCACCCATGCGCAGCCATTTGCGTACAATGCCGTTTTCGCCTGTGATAAATTCGAGATATGCGGGGCTTTCCTCATCCACCTCGGGCAGCGTTTCAAACCCCCACCAGCTTTTGTAGCCGTTTGGATAATCATAAAAGGAATACCAAGAATAGTATGGCGATTCTGTAGAATTGTACGCGCCGAGTGTTTTGTAGCGGTTTGCGCGGTTAAAATACAGGCTGTCATCGCCCGTATGCGAGAAAACGCCGTCCAAGACAATGCGGATACCGTGTGCTTTTGCGGCGGCGCAAAGCGATTCAAAATCGGACTGCACGCCCAAAAGCGGGTCGATTTTGCTGTAATCCGCTGTATTATAGCGATGATTGGAGTGCGCTTCAAAAATCGGATTTAAGTAAATGCATGTCACGCCCAAGGATTCAAGATACGGTAATTTTTCTTCAATACCGCTGAGGTCGCCGCCGAAATAATCGTTGTTGCGCACAATCCCCTCGCTGTCGGGACGGAAATACGGCTGATTTTCCGTATCCGTGCGCAATATACGGTCTGCGGGGACCTTGTCTTTCGGTTTTCCCGAATTATAAAAGCGGTCGGGAAAGATCTGGTAAATCACGCCGCCCTTGAGCCAATCAGGTGTTTGATAATCTTTATCGTATACGGTCAACTGCCATTCCTCACGCGGGCTATTCGCATTTGCGACCGCCCCGGCACCGTCGCCGATATGGCAGACCGAACCACGCCCCCACGCGCCGTCATAATCAAAATGGTAAAAGTACAAGCCCCTTTCGGGAACCGCGAATTCAATATCCCAAATTTCATGTTCCTCGCCGTGCATGCCCGCCCAATACATCGGATATTCGACAGGCAGTTCGCCGTCCTGTGTCAGCAACAGGTATGCGCCCGAAACGCAAAAAGAGCGCGGCAAAAGCAAACGCATTTTCACGGTTTCGTCTGTTTTTACTGCACCGAATATACTTTTAAAAAACGGATTGCGGGAATGATAGGGTAAAAAAGCCATATTTAATACGTTCTTTCGCAAATTTCTTGAATTTTTTCGCGCAGTCCGAGAAAATCAGACAGCGCATCGCCCTTCTGCGACGGATTGCGCAAAAGCGCCGCAGGATGAAATGTGCCCATCAAATAAAATCCCCTGCGTTCGTAAAATATGCCGTGCTCTTTCGTCACGCGAAAAGTCGGCGATATAATTTTCTGTGCGGCAATCCGCCCGAGACACACAATAATTTTCGGATGCAGCAGCTTCATCTGCTCGCGAAGCCAATGCTCGCACGCCGCCTGTTCTTCTTCACGGGGGTCACGGTTCTTCGGCGGTCTGCATTTTACGATATTTGCAATATAGATATTTTTTTCACGGGAAAGGTCAATATGTGCAAGATATTTATCCAGCAGCTGACCGCCGCGCCCGACAAACGGCTCACCTGTCAAATCCTCGTTTTCCCCCGGTCCTTCGCCGACAAACAGCACCTCTGCCGAATCAACGCCCACACCGAATACAACATGCGTGCGCGTTTCACACAGGGGGCAATCCGTACAGGAAAGGCACTCCGCTTTCAATTCTTCCCAATTTTTCATTCGTACCCGCCTTGCTAAAATAAGAACTTTTCGTGCTCGGAGCCGCACTTTGTATTCGTGCCCGCCTTGCTGAAACGGAAATCTTTTGCTCTCGGCGCCCGACCTTACAAGCAATTGGTTTGTGCAGACTTGTCATTCTGAGTGAAACGAAGAATCTCACACCGCAAGAGTACAATTAATTTATGCGTAGGGACCGAGCATTGCGCATCCTGCAGGCGCTTGGTGCACGTCCCCTATGCGTTGTACGTTACCACCCGTTTTGCACAGCTTTTCCGTCTTAATCCTCTTGAAACTCCTGTGCCAGCTTTTTCAAATCCTCAGTTCCGAAAAATTCGATTTCCAGCGTGCCTCTGCCGCCCTTTTCCGTATATACCTTTACTTTTCTGCCCATCGCTTCACTCAGCGCCAGCTCCACTTCGTCATAAAAACGGTCACGGCCTTTCGGACGTTTTACAGCTGCCTTTTCGGCTTTCCCCGAGCGTTTGCACAACCGCTCGGTCTCGCGGACGGAAATCCCGTTCTTCACAATCAAATCCGCAATACGCGAAAGCTCCGCCGCGTCTTCTACGGAAAGCAGTGCCCGTGCATGCCCCATAGAAACCTTGCCTTCCTTGACAAGCGCCGTAATATCTTCCGGTAAATTCAAAAGACGCAGTGCATTGGTTACCGCCGTACGGCTTTTCCCCACGCGCGCAGCCGCCTGCTCCTGTGTCAGTCCAAAGGCATCTATCAGCTGTTTTAAGCCTTCGGCCTCTTCAATCGCATTTAAATCCTCACGCTGTAAATTTTCAATCAGCGCAAAAACGCTTTCTTCCTCATCGCTCATTTCGCGCACGGTTACAGGCACTTCCGTAAGGCCCGCCATGCGCGCGGCGCGATACCGCCGTTCCCCTGCTACCAACCGATAACTGCCGTCCGCCATCGGACGTACCAACAGCGGCTGAATAATCCCGTGCTCCCGAATACTGTCGGAAAGCTCCGCGAGTGCCGCGGCATCGAAGGTTTTACGCGGCTGGTCTCGGTTCGGTTCGATTTCGTCCACCGAAAGCTTTACCGCATTTTCCTCCACTGCGTTGTCAAAAAAGAGTGCGTCAACGCCCTTGCCGAGCCCGCCTTTTTTCGCTTTTGCCATACTCCAAAATCCCCTTATCTCGCCGAACGGTAAGCATCGGCTTCTTCCTTATAATTCTGTTCAAAATACGTTTCTTCGTTGTAGGTGACCGCATAATTGTCGATATCAACCTCCGACAGAATAATATACACATTGTCGGACTTCCAGACATGGTTGCGGTAATGACCCTTATAAATTGCCTGCTTTCCGTAGCGTTCGTCAAACAGTGCAACCGCATCGGCGGTGTTTAGACCATCCGTTTCAGTACTGCCGCGGAACTGCAGTTGCTCCAGTTTCTCTGTCTGCACGTCAAACATAAAAATAACGGATTTTTCCGTTGCGTAATTTAAAAATATACCGTAAAAGCTGTTGGACGTGCTTTTGCGGTCATTACCCACAGAAACCTCATTGACCTGCCCGCATGCCGCCTGCACCTCGGCAATGCTCATCCCCATTTGGATATTCGCCGCAAAGGTAAACACATTCTGTGCGGCATCTGTCTGCGGTTCGGTCATGTCTGTTGCCGCGTCGGATATATCCGACGGATTGTCCACCTTTACAAACTGCCGCCGTCCGCAACCGGCAAACGCCGATAAACAAAGCGTACAAAACAAAAGCATACTGATGCCTGTTTTTAATTTTTGATTCATTTTTATCACCGTTGTTTCTTTAAAAACTCCTCTGCAAACACCGCATAGGCCTGTGCACCTTTGGAATTTCGGTCGTAATACATCACCGGCTCGCCGAAGCTCGGCGCCTCGGACAGGCGTACATTGCGCGGAATCGTTGTGCTGTAAACCTTTTTCGGGAAGAATTTTTTGACCTCTTCCACCACCTGCGCAGTTAGGTTCAAGCGACCGTCATACATGGTTAAAAGGACGCCTTCCAGTTCAATATGCGGATTGTAAAGCCGCTTAATCTGCCGCACAGTGGTCATCAGCTGTGCCAAGCCCTCCAAGGCATAATACTCGCACTGAATCGGCACCAAAAAGGTATCGCTTGCGCAAAGTGCATTGATGGTAATCAGCCCTAAAGAGGGCGGACAGTCCAAAAATACATAGTCGTATCGGTCCCAAACGCTTGCCAGCGCGGATTTCAATCGGCTTTCGCGGTGCTCCAGCGCAATCATTTCGACCTCTGCGCCCGCAAGATTGATATCCGACGGCATAATATCCACATTTTTAAATTTCGTATGTAAAATTGCTTCTGCGGCAGGTTCATTGTTAATCAGCACATCATATGCCGCCGTTTTTATTGCGCGTTTGTTGATGCCGTATCCGCTGGTTGTATTCCCCTGCGGGTCAATATCGCAAATCAGCACGCGCTTGCCGAGCGCGCCGACAGCGGCGGAAAGATTGACGGCAGTCGTGGTTTTCCCAACGCCGCCTTTTTGATTTATAATTGAAACGGTTTTTGCCATACCCCGTGCACTCCAAATTCTATAATAGGCTGAAACCCGTTTAGAATAAAACGCCCGAAAAGCCTTCTGCTTCCGTCGCAACGCGCGGGCGGAAAAAGCACGCATTTTCAGGTGCGAATCCGTTATCTCCTTATGGGTTTTCAAACTGTAAAAAGTATAGCACAACCTCTGCCAAAAAGAAAGTATTTTTTCAAAAAGTATTGGTATCCGCTTTATAGAAAGACAGCATGTTCCACGTGAAACATCTGACGGCAAGTGCGTGCGCAGCGTTTTTTCGGGAACGCGAAACAGCGACCGGGCCGTAGCCCAATCGCTGTTTCGCTGTGGATGTGGGGTGTGAAAGAGAAGGATATGGATATTTAAAACGGGTCGGCAGCAGGGGTGGCCGCCGCCCACGTTTTACAGTGGAAATCCGCATACTGCGGGATAAGGAATTTCACAAAGGCAGTACAATCTAAAACCGCCATTCTGCGCGACGCGGATTAAACAGCCTCTACGTCTGTCGGCAAAGGCAGTTTGAGCTGTTCCAGCTTCGGAATCCGCACAACATATTCAATATATTCCGGGGTCTCGCTTTTGGCGGCGTCCGCATCTACACCCGCGCGGCGGATGGCGTCAACCGCATGATTCAGTGTATTGATGAATACGCGTACATCCCGAATTCCGCGGAAGTTGTTGCGGGTTTTGCCTTCTTTGGAAAGCATTTGCTCAATCAGCCGTTCGCTCTCCGATACATTTAAGCGGCGGTCTATGATGATGCCCAGCGCGCGGGCGCGGCGCTCATCATCCTCCAAAAGCAGCAGTGCACGGGCATGACGCTCGGTAAGCCCCGCACGTGCAATCCGATACCGCATTTCTTCCGGCAGCTGTAAAAGCCGCAGTTTATTGGAAAGGGTTGAGCGCGCCTTGCCGAGCTTCGAACAAAGCTCGTCCCGCCCCATGCCGTATTCCGTCAGTAAGCGGTCAATCGCTTCCGCCTCTTCAAAAAAGTCTAAATCCTGGCGCTGCAAATTTTCAATTAAAGAAAACACCGCAGAATTTTTATGGTCGATTTCGGTAACAATGGCAGGCACCTTTGTCAGACCCACCAACCGTGCCGCGCGGAGTCTGCGTTCGCCCGAAACCAATTCGAACGAACCGTCGTCTTTTTGGCGGACAGTAATCGGCTGTAAAATCCCGTTTTGACGAATGCTTTGCGCCAGGCCCTCCAGCTCGTCATAATCAAACCGCTTGCGGGGCTGGTTGGGATTCGGCACAATTTGTTCCTGCGGAATCAAAAAAATCTGTCCCGTGCTTTTTATTTTCGGTGTACGCATCAAAAAACCTCCGCTGAATAGCCTATGTCGGTTCGAACAAGAGGCTTGTCCGAATCACTGACACTAGCATAGCACACGGAGGAAAGCTTTGTAAAGAAAAAGCGTTCGCCTGTTTCGGCGCTGTTTCCGCCGCTTTTTCTATTATTTTAACGGATTTTTGGCGATTTTTGCAGACGGACGCGGATATTTTGACGGGGTTTGCGATATTTTCCGCACAAAAAGCAAACGGCGCGGCATATTTTCGACCAAAAGGAACTGTTTATCCTGCTCAATTTTTCCGCCGAGTAGATGCAATGCGCGGTTTGCCGATTGAATTTCTTCATCCGCTGCCACAGATTTCATAGACAAAAACAAGCCGTTTTTCTTTACAAACGGCAGACAATACTCTGCCAGGTGCTGTAAATCCGATACAGCGCGTGCCGTTGCAAAATCAAACTGTTCGCGGTATTGCGGCTTGTTTCCCGCCTCTTCTGCACGCAGATGCACTGTCTCCCCCTGCAGACCAACCGCAGAAAGCACACTTTCAATGAAACCGAGCTTCTTTTTGGTGCTGTCTAAAAAGGTTACCTGCAAGTCCGGTCTGTACAGCTTGAGCACAAGTCCGGGGAATCCCGCACCTGTCCCAACGTCTATGACTTTGGCATGCTCGGGAAAATCGACAAAGCCAAACAGTGAAAGGCAGTCGGCAAAATGCTTGACCGTCATTGCATCGGGTTCGGTAATCGCCGTCAGGTTAAACTGCCTGTTTGTTTCGGTAAGCAATTCCGCATAGGTATCCAAGCGGGCAAATGCCGCCCCATCCGCCGCTACGCCGAAAGGAGCGAGGGTCTGTTCCAAAAGCACACGGTTCAGCATCAAATCCCCTCCTTTGCAAGGTAAATCAGCAAAACGGAAACGTCCGCAGGCGAAACACCGCTGATGCGTGAAGCCTGTCCGACATTTTGCGGACGGATTTTGGCAAGCTTTTCGCGTGCCTCGAGCCGCAGACCCTCCATGGTACTGTATTCTACCGTTTCGGGGATTTGTTTGCACTCCAAGCGGCGCATTTCACGAATCTGCGCCTGCTGGCGGCGAATGTATCCTTCATATTTTAATTCGATTTCCACCTGTTCAAACACTTCGCGAGGCAAATTCGGTCGGTTCGGGTCAAAAGGAGCAAGCAAATTATAATCCAATTGCGGGCGGCGCAACAGTTCCACCAGCTTTGTCCCTGTCTTCAGCGGAGATGTTTCACGTGAAACAAGCAGGTCTTGCAACGCTTCCGTCAGCGGAACGGAAGTCTCCTCAACCCGCTTACGCTCTGCCGCAATCTGCGCCTTTTTTGTCTCAAAACGGGCATATTTTTCTTCGGATACCAATCCGATTTCCCTGCCGAACGGCGTCAGGCGCAAATCGGCATTATCCTGCCGCAGTAAAAGGCGGTATTCCGAACGCGAGGTCATCATACGGTAAGGGTCGGAACAACCCTTTGTCACTAAATCATCAATCAGGGTTCCGATGTAAGAAGACGCACGGTCCAATATAAACGGCGGTTTTCCCTGCACCTTCCGCGCCGCATTTATACCCGCAATCAAACCCTGTGCCGCCGCCTCTTCATAGCCTGAGGAACCGTTAAACTGTCCTGCGCCGAACAAACCCTCTAAATCCAAAAATTCCAAGGACGGCTTTAATGCCAGCGGGTCAACACAGTCATATTCAATCGCATAGGCGGTACGCATCACCTCTACCTTCTCTAAGCCCTGAATTGTGCGCAAAAATTGCAGCTGCACGCTTTCAGGCAAGGAAGAGGACATTCCCTGTAAATATAACTCCTCGGTGTCCAGTCCGCAAGGTTCCACAAACAATTGGTGACGTTCCTTGTCGGGAAAACGCATGATTTTATCTTCGAAGCTCGGGCAGTAGCGCGGTCCGACACCGTGAATTTTTCCGCTGTATAAGGGCGAGGTGTGAATGTTCTCTAAAATCACACGCTTGGTTGCCTCATTTGTATACGCAATATAGCATTCCGCCTTGTTCTCGGGCGGCGTATCCGTATCAAAAGAAAACGGCACGGTATTTTCATCGCCCTCCTGCATCTCCAGAACGGAAAAATCCACACTGCGGCGGTTGATGCGCGAGGGGGTTCCCGTTTTAAAACGGCGCAGCGGAATCTGTAATCGGTAAAGCGCCTCGGAAAGCGCCGTTGCGGGGAACATGCCGTCGGGGCCGCTTTCATAGGAAACATCGCCGATATACACACGTCCGCCGAGAAATGTCCCTGTTGCAAGCACAACGGTTTTTGCAGTATAAATTGCTTCCAGTTTGGTTTTCAGTGCCCAAAGACCGTCTGTGTTTTTAAAAAGGTCGACAACCTCTGCCTGCTTGACGTCCAGGTTTTCCTGTAATTCGAGAATATGCTTCATATATTTAGAGTATTCTCGGCGGTCAATCTGCGCACGCAGGGAGTGCACCGCAGGTCCCTTTCCGCGGTTAAGCATGCGCGACTGTATTTCCGTTTTATCTGCCGCTTTTCCCATTTCGCCGCCGAGCGCGTCAATTTCGCGGACAAGGTGTCCTTTCGAGGTGCCGCCGATAGACGGATTACACGGCATGTTTCCGATCCAATCCAAATTGATGGTAAACACAATTACCGAACATCCCAAGCGGGCGGCGGCAAGACCTGCCTCAATACCCGCATGCCCTGCGCCGATTACAGCCACATCATATTGTTTTGCAAAATATTCCATAAAATCACCAAAGGATAGAAAAATTAAAAGATACGCGATATATGCGGTGCAAAAGCACGCAAAAATTGTTTGCCCCTACGGGATTGCTGAAACTTATCCGTCTGCGCGTGTGTAGACGCCGCCCCTGTGGGTTTGTACAAACCTGTTATTCTGAACGAAGCGAAGAATCTCCCACGGCACGAACTTGAGCAGACCGACTGCGAGCAAGGTTGGATACCGAGTACAAAAAGCTCCCGTTTCAGCGAAATAGGTACGAAACAAAAAACGGCTTCGAGCGAAAAGGGTACCTGTTTCAGCAAAGTGGGTACGAAATCACTATTTGCCGACACAGAATTGTGCGAAAATTTCATTCACCACGGATTCTGTAGCACGCGCACCTGTCAAAGCGTCCAGGTTCTCAATTGCCGCATCCAAACTGACTTCTATCGCATCACGCGTCATGCCGCTCTCAAAAGCGGATTTTGCCTCCAACAGATTCTCAAGCGCCGCTGTACAGCAGGAAAACTGCCTTTCATTCATCAGTGTTGCCGCCGATGGATCAAAATCAGCCGTACCTAAGATTTCTTCCACTGCCGATTCCAATTCCGCCATCCCTTGATTCTCTTTTGCAGAAATACAAACCACATTATTGAACACATTGTCCAATATTTCTTTATCCCAGACCAAACCCTTATCTGTTTTATTGACTACGGCAACTGCTTTTTTGCCTGCGCAAAGAGAAATTAAGTCTTCATCCTCTTTCGTAAGTGGAACCGCACCGTCAAAAACCGCCAATATCAACACGGCATTTTCCACTTTTTTACGTGCACGCGCCACGCCGATTTTTTCTACGGCGTCCCCTGTTTCATGCAGACCTGCGGTGTCCGAAAGACGCAAAACCACGTTTCCGGCTGTCACCGTTTCCTCCACAATATCACGCGTTGTCCCCGCAATCTCCGTCACAATGGATTTTTCCGTGCCGACAAATCGGTTCATTAAAGTGGATTTTCCCACGTTCGGTTTGCCGACGATGGCGGTATCCACACCGGAAAGCACTGCCTGTCCGCTGTCAAACCGCGTAAGTAATTTTTGCAGAACCGAAACAGAAAAGGAAAGCGTTTTCTGAAGGGTATCATCGGAAAGGTCGTCAATTTCTTCATCCGGATAATCCACCCATGCCGCCAGTGCCGCGCAGACAGATTTCAAGCGGCCGGAGACAGCGGCGATTTCACGGGAAAGAGAACCTTCCAATACGCCGAGTGCGGCGGCGCTCGACTGGGCGCCCTGTGCGGATATTAACTGCATAACCGCTTCTGCCTTCGCCAAATCCAGCTTGCCGTTGAGAAAAGCGCGTTTGGTAAATTCCCCCGCCTCTGCAGGACGCGCGCCGTTTTGCAGTGCCGCACGCAAAACCTGTTTTGTTATATACAGTCCGCCGTGACAGGAAATTTCCACAACATCTTCCCCCGTATAGCTTTTCGGTGCGCGAAAAACAGTTGCAATCCCCTCGTCAATGGGCTTTCCGTCTGAAATTACGTGTCCAAACGCGGCTCTGTAGCCACTCAGTGTTTGCAGATTTACGCCTGATACCGTTTTAAAAATCTGATTGGCTACAGACAGGGCGTTTTCGCCCGAAATTCGGACAATTCCGATGCCGCCTGCCGCCTGTGCCGTAGAAATCGCTGCGATTGTGGACATATATATACCTCATTTTTCGGATTTGGATCGTTGTTTTTGTTTCGGGATATTCCTCACAACTATCTGCTCTTCGCGGTCCGGCCTGAAAACGCCTGTTTTCACAAGACAGGTACGAAAGAAAAACAGGCGGGAGATTCACCCCGCCTGTCAATACAGAGGGGTACCCCTCTACTGCATAGTTTCTATTTGCACCCAAAATTAATCTTCTGCGGGCGCGTCTTTTTTCACTTCAATTTTGCCGTAGCGGGAAATACCTGCCGCATCACTGTGCTTTTCGCGGGTTTCCGAAATCTCGGGCACGTACGGCTCACGTTTCGGGCGGTCACGTCTGTCTCTGCGGTCGCGGTTGTCCCGACGATAGTCGTTTCTGCCGCCGCGGAAATTTCTCGGTGCGCCTTCGGGTGCAATAATGACACGGCGGTCAAGGTCCATACCTGTGGAATAAGAGGTTACGCCCTCAATCCCCTGAATTGCAGTATGGATAATTCTGCGCTCATACGGATTCATCGGTTCCAGCGCCATGCTTTTGCCTGTGCGCAGAACCCTTGCGGCATCCTTGCCTGCAAGTGTAACCAGTGTCGCTTCCCGTTTTTCACGGTAATTGCCGACATTGATGGATACACGCTTGTAGCCCTGTCTGCCCTTATTTTCTACCATACGGGCAAGGTACTGAATCGCATCCAGCGTTTCACCGCGTCTGCCGATGACAATTCCGTAATCCTCGCCGCACTCCAACTCGAACAGCACTTCATCTTCCCCGTCAAAGGACTGAATTGTGCAATTTTCAATACCAAGTGCTTTTATCAAAGAAACAATATATGCTTCTGTATTTTTATGTGCATCTGAGGGAGTCAGACCCTCCTTGCGTTCGGAAAAGGATTTTACAGGTTCGGACTCTTTTTTTACAGTTTTCTGCGGTGCTTCCGCTTTCTTTTCTTTTTTCGGTACGCGCGGTTTTTCCGCTTTCGGCTTCTGCGGAATTTCCTTTTTCTTTTCCGCAGGCTTTACCGCATCGGGAATCTCTACGGAAACCTTTACCTCCGCAGGCGAACCGCCGAACAATCCTAAAATCTTTTTTGCGGGCATTTTGAGGACTTCATAATGAAACTCATCGTCCTCGGTAAGTCCCAACTCCGCCATAGCGGCGGCTTTGGCCGCATCAATCGTTGCGGCCGACTTAATAACTTCTTTAATCATTTTTCATTTACTCCTTATTCATCCGCATCCTGCATTGCTTTCACTTTTTTGGTGTTTTCTTCCTTAGAGCGGCGATAAATCGTCTCTTCCACCATTACCTTAGCAAGTACCTTTTTCGGTGAATAAATGTGATTCAGCACAATCATCTGCACAAAGGAAAGTGAGACGGACATAATGGTATAAATACCTACGCTGATAGGGAACAGGAATGCAAAATAAATCTGCATAGCGGGTGTAAACAGCAGCATGCAGCCCATGGTCGGATTTTTCGCCATTTCGGGATTGGTTTTTCTCTGACGTATCAGGGAATAAATACTCATTGCCAATGCGATTGTGCCTGAAATGACGGGAATCAGCCAATAGGCGTCAAAGGTTTTGAAATCAGGTGTTCTGGAAAGTTCCAGCCCAAACAGGCTGAAACGCTCAATAAACTGTTCGATTTTAACAATCATTTCGCTTGTAAGCCCGGGGATTGCCGCTTTGTCAAGTTCACTGAAATGCTCCAGCGCAAAAAGCTCCAGCCGCGTGGCGGCGGATTTTGCCGAAGCATCTGCAAACGGCGCCGCTGCTTCCTTCAGCGCTGTAACGACCTCTGTCGGCAGACGCAGAACCATCGAAAACGGATGATAGTTCACCTGGAACAGACCGAGCATAATCGGCAGCTGAATGAGGGTCGGCAAACAGCCCGCCGTCATGGCGGAAGTGCCTTCACGCTGATACAGCGCCTGTGTTTCTTCCTGAATTTTCTGCTGATTGCCTGCATATTTCTGTTGAATGCGGCGCAGCTTCGGTTGTAATCTCGCCTGCTTCGCCATACCCTTTTGCTGGCTGATTGCCGAGGGCAAAAGGCAAAGGCGTACAATGACCGTCAAGCAGAAAATGGAAAGCAGATAATTGCCTGTCAGCCCGTAAAACAGGGCAATAACAAAGCCAAAGGGGATGCCTAAAATTTCATACAGTCTTGCCATGTATGATCCTCCGCGCAAGGCAATGCCTTGCGGACAGCTTCGGCACAGCCGAAAGCCTTCCTTCTTTATTTAATGTTTGTTCCGTTTTTCGGGAACGGGGTCATACCCGCCCGGAAACAGCGGATTGCACCGCAAAAGCCGCCATGTACCGAGTAAACCGCCTCTTAAAATTCCAAACCGCTCAATAGCCGTCAGCATATACTGCGAGCAGGTCGGATAAAATCTGCACCGCGGCGGAAAAAGCGGTGAAATTTTTCGCTGATAAAAGCGTATACACTTTATCGCAAATTCTTTCATGTTTCAATGGCTCCCGCTTTTTGAAGTAAAGAAAGCATAATTGCTTTGATTTCGGTGCTTTTCAAATATTTGGTTTTGCCGCGCGCTACAAAAACAAAATCAAAATTGCCTTTCAGCAATGGTTCAATTTCTGAATACGCGGCACGAATAATGCGCTTACAGCGATTTCGCTGTACCGCATTTCCGATTTTTTTGCTTACGGTGATGCCGATACGACAAATTCCCGCACGGTTTCTTTGAAAATAAACAACCAGTGCAGGATTTGTATAAGATTTTCCGCGGTGATACAGCCGCCGAAAATCTGCGTTTCGGTTTAGTGTTTCCGTATGTTTCAAATCGGTTTGCCCTCTTTAATAAGAAAGCTGCTTTCTGCCCTTGCTTCTGCGGCGGGCAAGAACTTTTCTGCCGTTTTTCGTTGCCATTCTTTTACGGAAGCCATGTTCCATCTTGCGATGACGTTTTTTCGGCTGGTACGTTCTTTTCATGATTCATCCTCCGTTCTATGGGAAATGTCTGCGAGTAGTAATTATATACTAATTTTGCACGGTTTGTCAACATTTATATTTTTAATTCGTTTCGTCTTTGCTGAAATAAGAAATTTTTGTGCGCAGTACATGACTTTTTTATTCGTCCCTATTTCGGTAAAATAAGAATTTTTTCGCCGTTCCCTACACGGTTGGCTCATTACTGTTGATTTTGTAAAAACTTGTCATTCTGAAAAAGTGAATCTATAAATCTCTGTATATGCCGAAAATCTCTATTTTTTCCCTATACTAATTATATATATAAACTTTTATAAAACAGTTGAAAAAAGCTTCGGCTTATGCTAATATAATAAGTGTATATGTGGAAATATCGCTTTTGTGCGCATATATCGACCATTTACCCTGTTACGGAGTGGGGATACGAAAACTGTTTCAAGCCCAAAAACGGGCTTTTTAAGCGAGATTTTCGATTTTGCGCATATTTCGACAGATTTTTTTGAATGGAGAAACGAAATGGACTCTCTTTCCGAATTGTGGGATGCCGTCTGTACCTATATAAAAACCGACGGCGGCATTTCAAATGCTGTTTTTTCGCTTTGGCTGGAGCCGTTATACATCGTCCGTTTTGACGGTGAAAAAGTCACATTGGGCATTGAAAGTGAATTTAAATTCGGCATTGTCAGAAATAAATTTAACGAGCTTTTGGAACAGGCATTTTACAGCATTTTGGGCTTCCCCGTCAGCGTGGAAATTATACTGACGGAAAAAGAACCCGAAGCCGTTCCCGCGCCGGTCTCTGCCGGACCTGCCACTGTGCCGCCGGACGAGCTGGTCATTAACAACCGCGCCAACAGTTTTGAAAACTTCGTGGTCGGCAAATCCAATAACTATGCCTATGCCGCCGCAAAAAAGGTCGCTGAAAATCCGGGCAAGACCTACAATCCCCTTTTCATTTACGGCAAAAGCGGTCTCGGAAAAACACACCTTTTAAAAGCAATTGAAAATTACATGAAGCGGCAAAATCCGGAAGCATCTATTATTTATGTCACCAGTGAAAATTTCACGAATGACATTATTGAGCACATCCGTAATTCCAATACTTACGAGCTGCGCGAAAAATACCGCAAGGCGGATGCCTTGCTGGTCGACGATATTCAGTTTATTGCAGGGAAAAATTCCATTGAAGAAGAATTTTTCCACACCTTCAATTCTCTGACGGAAGACGGTAAACAAATTGTACTTTCTTCCGATAACCCGCCAAATGAAATTCCAAAACTGACCGAACGGCTTAAAAGCCGCTTTGAATGGGGCCTGACCGCAGACGTACAGCCCCCCGATTTTGAAATGCGTATGGCCATTATCAAAAATAAAGCAGACGCCATTTCTTTCTCTATTCCGAATAATGTTGTAGAATTTATTGCCGAACAAGTCAGCCATAACGTACGGCAATTGGAAGGCGCAGTTAAAAAACTACAGGCAATTTGTTTGCTGCTCGGCACAACGCCGACCATTGAAATTACCAAAGATGCTATCAAAGAATTAATGAACACCACACAGCCCGTATCTGTTGTGCGGGAAAAAATTCTTGAGCAGGTTGCACTGACAATGGGCGTTTCCGTAAACAATATTACTTCGGACAAGCGTGACAAAAATATTAAAGATGCCCGCCAAATTGCCATGTATATTATCCGTGAAATGACAGGTATGTCTTTGGAAGAAATCGGAAAGGTCTTTAACGGAAAAACACATTCTACCGTGAAGCATTCCATTGACAGCGTTGCGGATAAAATGGATAAAGACAAGGATTTTAAAGCGCTGGTGGAAAATATCATTAAAAACGTGCAGGAAATATAAAACAAACCTTATTATTCATCGCAATGTTTCCCCTAAGGGGAAACAGTCGGGTGAAGAATTTTTCGCGGCAGAAAGAAAATTTCATTCTCACGCAACGGTTCTAAAATCCATAACACGTTTAACGTACTCTCCCGGAGAAAAACACGGTTGCTTTTGAAAAAAGATTTGAACATGTTTTTGTTTTGAACCGAACAGTTTTGAACATTGTTTTTTCAGTCAAATTTTATCTGTTGAAAACAAAATATTTTTGACAAGTTTTGTGCGCGGCAAAAAGTGCTTTAAAAGATTGTGTTTCTAAGCTCTCAAAGACTTTTCAACAATTTCTGCCGCCCCTACTTCTTAAACTATAAAAGAAATATATAGGATTATTTTTTGAAAGGAAAATCTGTATGAAAGTTATTTGTGATACGCAAAAGCTGTCCGAGATTTGTTCAAATGTGCAAAGAGCGGTTTCTTCAAAATCTTCTATTCCTGCAATTGAAGGTATTCTTTTGCAGGCAGAAGAAAATTTGCTGACGCTTACGGGATACGATTTGGAAGTCGGCATCATCACCACAATGGAAGCACGTGTAGAAGAACAGGGCAGCGTCATTCTCAATGCAAAAATTCTTTGCGATATTTTGAGAAGCCTGCCGTATGAAACTGTGCGTATTGAAGTGGACGAACGCCTTGTATGCCGTATTAAAAGCGGAGACGCAGAATTTTCGCTGATTGGTATTTCCGCAGAAGAATATCCGGAACTGCCGACTGTGGAAAGCGGTTATCCGATTGTTATCGACAGCGAGATATTAAAAGATATGATTCGCAAAACCATTTTTGCAACGGCGGAAAATGATGTGAAGGTTGTGCATACAGGCGTGCGCTTTGAAATCCGCGAAAAAAAGATTCGCTTGGTTGCTGTAGACGGCTTCAGACTGGCAATTCGCAATGAAGAAATTGATTACGAAGGCGAAGAAAAGATTTTTGTCGCGCCGAAAAAAACATTAAACGAAGTCATTAAATTGACAGGCGGTGCGGAAGAAACCATTTCCATGAACGTCGGTAAACGCTTTATTGTATTTGAAATCGGCAATTACCGTATTGTTTCACGTTTGCTTGAGGGTGAATTTTTAAATTATCAGGCGGCAATTTCAGGCAATGTGACCGGTGAAATTACCGTAAATACCAGAATGCTGATTAACAGTATTGAAAGAACCTCTTTAATTATTACGGACCGCGCAAAGAGTCCGATTCGTTGTATTTTTGACGATGATTTAATAAAAATTTCCAGTACAACCGCCCTTGGTACGGCCAATGATAAGCTGCCGTGCAAGGGAACAGGCAACAAAATGGAAATCGGTTTTAATAACCGCTATTTGCTGGATGCGTTGCGCGTCTGTGATGCGGATGAGGTCGTTGTACGCTTGAGCAGTCCGATTCTGCCGATTTTGATTACGCCCACAGAAGGGGAAAATTTCCTGTTCTTGGTGCTGCCGGTGAGATTGAAAACAGAATGAAAAAGATAAAAATACAGGCAAAGGTTGCCCAAAAATTAAAAAAAGAAGTTCGGATTACAACGGATTTTATCCGTTTAGATGCCGCCTTGAAGCTTGCAAGTGTCGTAAGTACAGGCGGGCAGGCAAAAATGCTGATAGAAGATGAAAAAATAAAGGTCAACGGCGAATTGTGCACCCAAAGAGGGAAAAAACTGCGGGAAGGCGATGAATTTTCTTTTGAAAATCAATTGTTTGTGATTTATAAAGAAGCATAAACGACTGTAAACCAAATGAAAAGTCGGTTTATTTTCTGCAAGGCGGGTACGAATACGAAACGCAGTTCCGAGCACAAAAGGCTCTTATTTTAACAAGGCGGGTACGAAAGAAATGATCGTGAAAGGGTTAAATATTCAGAATTTTCGGAATATAGAAAAGGCGTATATTGAACCCACAGAAGGGGTCAATGTAATTTTCGGCGAAAACGCACAGGGCAAAACCAATTTGCTGGAAAGTATTTGGCTTTTTACAGGCTGTAAAAGCTTCCGAAGCCGTCGCGACCGTGAAATGGTCGGTTTTGACGCACCGTTTGCGAAAAATGAAATGACTTTTTTTGCAAAGGGCAGGGAACAAAACGCACATCTGTTTATCGACCAAAAACGTACCGCCATGAAAAACGGTGTCACACTGAAATCCCCTGCGGAGCTGGTCGGCGAATTTTATGCTGTTGTGTTTGCACCGTCGCATCTGTCGCTTGTCAAGGAAGGACCTTTGTTTCGCCGCCGTTTTTTAGATACGGCTCTGTGCGAGTTAAAACCGCAGTACGCAAAGGCACTTGCAAAATATAATCATACTTTAAATCAAAGAAATGCATTATTAAAGGATATTCAGTACCATCCGGAACTGTTTGATACCTTGGATGTTTGGGATGAAAAAATTTCTTCTTACGGTGCGGCAGTTGTGTCGGAACGTGTTTGGTATACAAATTTGCTGAGCGAAAAGGCCGCAGAAATCTATGACGGTCTGTCGGACAGTAAGGAAAAGTTAAAAATTAACTACGTAAGTAACTTCGGCGGTTATGCGGGGGATCCGTATGCGGTAAAGGACTTGCTGAAGGAGCAGCTTTCGGAAAGCCGAAGAGACGATATATTCAATAAAATGACAACGGCAGGACCGCACCGCGATGATTTACAGATTCAGATTGATTCACTGTCCGCACGAACCTTCGGGTCACAGGGTCAGCAGCGAAGTGCGGCGCTGTCCATGAAGCTGAGTGAGGCGAGCATTTTGCGCGACCGAACAGGTGAAGAACCCGTAATTCTTTTAGATGATGTGATGAGCGAGCTGGACGAGAAACGGCAGGATTATATTCTGAACCATATCCGCGGCAGACAGGTATTTATTACCTGCTGTGACCCGACCACCGTTTTGCGGTTGTGCGAGGGACGCACCTTTCACATGGAGAAAGGCAGGGTGCTCTGATGTATTTGGACATCGGCGGTGAACAGCTGATTCGCACAAAAGATTTGCTCGGAATTTTCGATTTGGACAATACCACCGTGAATAAAGCTACGCGCGAATATTTAAGTGAAGCGGAAAAAACGGGATTTTCCAAAACCGTGTCGTATGATTTGCCGAAATCCTTTTTGGTCACGGTAGAAAAGAATGACAGAATGGTGTATATTTCCCCTTTTTCAACGGCAACGATTTTTAAGCGTCTGCTTGCGGAAAAAGAATAAATGCAGTGTAAACAGCAAAGTTACTTTGTACGATGTGAGATTCTTCGCTTTCGGCTCAGAATAACAAATTTGCACTGATTTTCAGGGTTGGTGTTACAGCCGCAAAACATACAAAGAAAAAATAAATCAGGCAATCTAATCGCAAGAGTTTAAATATATAACAGAAAAAACGGACTGCATACAAAGCGTATACAGTCTGTCGGAGGACAAGATGGAAAACGAAGTAAATATCGAAACAAATGAAGAGTTGATGGATACCGCTGTTACAGAGGAGTACGGTGCGGACGCAATTCAGGTTTTAAAAGGTTTGGAGGCAGTGCGCAAACGTCCCGGCATGTATATCGGTTCAACGGGACCTAAAGGTCTGCATCACTTGGTTTACGAAATTGTCGATAACTCGGTGGACGAGGCACTGGCGGGCTACTGTACGCATATTGAGGTGGAAATTCTGCCCGATAATGTGATAACCGTGCGAGACAACGGCCGAGGCATTCCCGTGGATATGAACGAGGAAGAAGGTTTGCCGGCGGTCACGGTTGTATTGACGGTTCTGCATGCGGGCGGTAAATTCGGCGGCAGCGGCTATAAGGTGTCGGGCGGTTTGCACGGCGTCGGTTCTTCTGTTGTGAACGCGCTGTCGGAATGGTTTGAGATTGAAGTCAGCCGTCAGGGACATACTTATCACCAGCGTTTTGAACGCGGCGATATTAAAACGGATTTGACGGTGATTGCCGATACCGAAAAAACAGGCACATTTATTAAATTTAAGGCGGACCCCGAGGTCTTTACGGAAACCACCGTTTATGAATATGAGGTTTTGGAGCGCCGTCTGCGCGAACAGGCATTCCTCAACGCAGGGCTTTCGATTACACTGACCGACCGCCGCGATGAAGGTGATATTCGCCGTGAGGAATTCTGTTATGAGGGCGGCATCCGTTCTTTCGTGGAATATATCAATACAAGCCGCGGACTGACGCCTGTGCATGACGATGTTATGCACTTTACTACCGTGAACGGCGACAAAAGCGCCGAGGTCGCGGTATCCTACAACGACGGTTACAATGAAATTATTTTAAGTTTTGCAAACGATGTGCGCACGGTGGACGGCGGTACGCATGAGCAAGGCTTTAAGACTGCGCTTACTCGCGTATTTAACGATTACGGCAAAAAATTCGGTCTGCTGAAGGATTCCGACAAAAAGCTGTCGGGTGAGGACGTTCGCGAGGGCTTGACAGCGGTCATCAGCGTCAAGCTGACAGAAGCCGAATTTGAAGGGCAGACCAAAAGCAAATTGGGCAACACCGAAATGACGGGTCTTGTTTCCAAGATGATTTACGATAAAATGATGACTTATTTTGAAGAAAACCCGAGCGTGGCAAAGGCAATCTTCAATAAGGCACTGGATGCGTCCAGAGCGCGTGAGGCGGCACGTAAGGCGCGCGACAATGCAAGACGGAAATCTGCATTGGAAAGCAATTCTCTGCCCGGCAAACTGGCAGACTGTACCGATAAAAATCCCGAAAACACCGAAATCTATATCGTTGAGGGTGATTCCGCCGGCGGCTCTGCCAAAGAGGGCAGAGACCGAAATATTCAGGCAATCCTACCGCTGTGGGGCAAAATGCTCAATGTCGAAAAAGCGCGTGTCGATAAGGTTATCGGCAACGATAAGCTGACCCCTGTCATTACCGCCTTGGGCACGGGCATCGGTGAAGACTTTGATATTACAAAGCTGCGGTATCACAAGGTTGTCATTATGGCGGATGCCGATGTGGACGGTGCGCATATCCGCACTCTGCTTTTGACATTTTTCTTCCGCTATATGCGGCCGCTGATTGAACACGGCTATGTATATATTGCACAGCCGCCGCTGTTCAAAATCTCCAAAGGCAAAAAGCATGTATATGCGTATTCTGATGAAGAGCGTGACGCCCTGATTGCCGAAATGGGCGGCAGCTGTGATATTCAGCGATACAAAGGTCTTGGTGAAATGGATCCCGAACAGCTGTGGGAAACCACAATGGACCCGAATTTCCGCACCATGCTGCGTGTAAATTTAGAGGACGCGATGGAAGCGGACGAAACCTTCTCCATTTTAATGGGTGATAAGGTGGAACCGCGCCGCCTGTTCATTGAAAAGAATGCAAAATATGTAGAGAATTTGGATATTTAATCGTAAATTTCCTTTGCAGGTTGAATTTACTGCTTCTCTCGAATGGAACTTGGTACAAACGGGAACCCTCGCTTGCGCCGATGTTCAAAACACTTTTACTTAAAATTTAACTATACACACATGGATAATAATTCTCCCCCCGCCCGCAAACCCAAACGGTTGCAAAATTACGATTACATCCAACACCATGCACTGAAGCAATACAAACAAATTCATTATAATAAAAAAAGACAGATAAAAATTATCTACTCCGTATATCGGTTTATACGAATACGGAAAAGAGGGTCAAATTATGAAAAAACATCAAAATGAGCCGCAAAAGGAATACATTCCGTTTGAGCAGCAAAAAATTGTAAATGTGGAAATCAATAAGGAAATGCGAAAATCCTTTTTGGATTATTCCATGGCGGTGATTGTTTCGCGTGCACTGCCGGATGTGCGTGACGGCTTAAAGCCTGTGCATCGGCGTATTTTATACACGATGTTCGAAAACAATCTGTATCCCGAGAAGGCATACAGAAAGTGCGCCGATACCGTCGGTTCGGTTTTGGGTCGCTACCATCCGCACGGGGATGCGTCCGTATATGATGCCATGGTCCGTCTGGCGCAGAGCTTTTCCATGCGCTATATGCTCGTAGACGGGCACGGCAACTTCGGTTCGGTGGATGGTGACCCGCCTGCGGCTTACCGTTATACGGAGTCGAGAATGAGCAAAATTTCTATGGAAATGCTCACCAATATCGACAAAAATACCGTCGATTTTATGCCCAACTACGATGACCGTCTGAAAGAACCTGTCGTACTGCCGTCTCGGTTTCCGAATCTGCTGGTCAACGGTTCCACGGGTATTGCCGTCGGAATGGCAACCAATATTCCGCCGCACAATATGCGCGAGGTGATTGACGGCATTAATGTATTGATAGACAATCCCGATGCGACGGTTGAAGAATTGATGGAGCACATCAAAGGCCCTGATTTCCCCACGGCGGGCATCATTATGGGCCGTGCGGGCATCCGCGCCGCCTATGCAACGGGGCGCGGCAAAATTACCCTGCGTGCCCGTGCAGAAATTGTAGAAAACGAGAAAACCGGCAGATTTTCCATTGTTGTCACAGAGCTGCCCTATCAGGTCAATAAGGCGCGTCTGATTGAAAGCATTGCCGACCTGGTTAAGGACAAGCGCATTGAAGGTATTGCCGACATCAACGACTACTCCAGCCGCGAAGGCATGCGTATGGTCATTGATTTAAAGCGCGATGCGAACCCGCAGGTTGTGCTCAACCATTTGTTTCAGTATACCCAACTGCAAATCACATACGGCATTATTCAGATTGCACTTGTAAACGGCGAGCCGAAAACGCTGACGTTAAAGGAAATTTTGGAAAAATATCTGGAATTTCAATGCGAGGTCATTACACGCAGAACGAAATTTGACCTCAAAAAGGCACAGGACAGAGAGCATATTTTAGAGGGACTTGCCCGCGCGATTGACATTGTGGATGAAATCATTGCAACCATCCGCGCCTGTAAAGGCGGCACGCCCGAGGCAAAAGCCGCTATTATGGAAAGATTCGGCTTTGACGACCCGCAGGCGGCGGCGATTGTCGCTTACCGTCTCGGTCAGTTGGCAGGTTTGGAAATCAAAAAGATTTTGGAAGAACGCGATGAACTGCAAAAGAAAATCGCCGATTATTTGGAAATTCTCGGTTCAGAGGCGCGCATACTGGAAATCGTAAAGACAGAACTGAATGTAATCGGCGAAAAATTTGCGGATGAACGCCGCACGGAAATCGTCAGCGTCAGCGGAGAGGTGGATATTGAGGATTTGATTCCCGAAGAAACCTGCGTATTTACACTGACCGATATGGGCTACATCAAGCGCCAGCCTGTGGATACCTATCAGACACAGCACCGCGGCGGCAAGGGCATTAAAGGCATGACCCGCCGTGAAGAGGACATTGCCCAAACGATGTTCACCTGCTCAAGCCATGATTACATTATGTTCTTTACCTCTCTCGGGCGGGCATACCGTTTGAAGGGCTATGAAATTCCCGAGGGCAGTCGTTCCAGTAAGGGTATGAATATCGTCAATATTTTGCCGCTGACTGCCGAGGAAAAGGTTACGGCAATGATGCGCGTACCCGATTTCGGTACAGAGGATGCATATCTCTGCATGCTGACGAAAAACGGGATTATTAAGCGTACAGAGCTGGACGCTTATAAAAACATCCGTAAGAGCGGTATAGCCGCCATCAATTTGGACGAGGACGACGAGTTAGCTTGGGTGAAGCTGACCGATGGCGAACAGCAGTTGATGATTGCCACGAAAAAGGGCATGTGCATTTCCTTTAAAGAGGATGACGCACGCAGTATCGGCAGAACGGCGCGCGGCGTAAAAGCAATTACCCTCGCCGAGGGTGACTGCGTGGCAGGCATGTGTGTGCTCGACCCTACGAAAAAAGTACTGACCGTTTCCGAAACCGGCTACGGCAGACGCTCGGACGTCTCCAATTACCGTGTGCAGTCCCGCGGCGGTAAGGGCCTTATCAACTATCATACCAAGCAGTACGGCGATGTTGCCGCAATTACAATGGTTTCCGAAGATGAGGATGTAATTTTGATTGCGTCCGACGGTGTGATTATCCGTATCAACGCAGGGGACATCAGCGAATTTGCCAGACCCTCTAAGGGCGTGCGCGTGATGCGCATTTCCGAGGGAGAAAAGGTTATGACCCTGTCGGTTACTCCGAAGGAAGAGGAAAAAGCAGAGCTTTCGGAGCGTGAAGAACCCGCTGACCGCACAGAAAATACAGAAGGCACAGATAACACAGAGATGCAGACGAGCGCAGAATCCGAAAATACCGAAGCATAAAACAGACGATTTATAAAAAATTTGTTATTCTGCGCACGCAGGGGCAGCCCTCGCGGCTGTCCGCATTTCGCGATGAGGCGTCGACCCGCCTCCCCTACGGGTTTGCACAAGCCTGTCATTCTGAACGAAGTGAAGAATCTCACACGACACGAGCTTGAGCAGACCGACTGCGAGCAAGGTTGGATACCGAGCACAAAAGATTCCTGTTTCAGCAAATCGGGTACGAAATAAAAAACGGCATACCGCCGTTTGGAGAACCCCCGGCGAGGGTTCTCCGCTGTAAAGCATTCCGGCGGAATGTTTTACACCTCTCCTGCGCTTTTTTAAAGAAAAAGAATTTCGCACCCTGCGGCGCGCGCCAAGGGGTATGCCCCCTTGACCCCACCGCCTTTTAAAAAAGGCGGGCGAAAATTTAAAGATTTTTCAAATAATTGCGTGCAAAGCGCGGCTCCGAGCGAAAAGGGTACTTGTTTCAGCAAAGTGGGCACGAAACAAAAGGGTACGAAACAAAAATTTACAGAATTGACACAACTGCGGTGTATTTTCGTGTTATATATGTATACAAGAATAAAGGAAGCTCTTTTCAGAGCTGTTTTTGTATATCAACAGAAAAGAGAATGTTTATGGACGAACAACAAAACACAACCTACGGTGCGTCGGCGAACGGTGACTCTTTTGCACCGACACAGACAGCGGACGCGGCAGACGCACAAAATCCGTATAATAAGGGACAAACCGCATATGGCGGTACGCAGAGTGCAAATACTTCAAATCCGTTCGGCTATAACGCACAGAATTCCCCTTCGGGCGATGCGCAAAATCCTTACGCACAAAATCCCTATGCGAACCGCACACAGAATCCGTACAATCCAAATCCGTACGGACCGCAGTACGGGCAAAATCCATATGCGGGAAGCCGTGCGCCGTACGGGAACGGACAACCGCCGTACGGACAGTACGGCACAGGCTACGGGCAAAACCCGTACGGTCAGCCGCCCTACCGCGCACCGCAGCCGCCTTACTACGGGCAATATTATGCAGGCGGTTATGTGCCGTTGAATACACCCGATATGCAGAAAAAGCGTGAAGATGCTTCGCGTCTGCGCAAAATGAGCATGTCGCACGGGCTTTCGGTGTTGGGCGTTTCCCTGTTTATTTTTGTGCTGAGCTTTGTGCTGTATGCGATTCCGAATTTTAAAAATATTTACCAAGAAAATACATCGGTTTACCTTGCAATCAATGCCGCGCTTTCCTTACTGGGTATTTTTATGCCGTTTTTTTTAGGATATCTGTATCAAAAAAAGCGCGGGCTGATAAAAGATTTGCCGCTCGGCACACCGTATGACCGCAAAGTCGCGGTTCTGCTCGTTTTTGCAGGTTTGATGTGCTGTATTGCGGGCAGCTACGCAACGAATATCCTTTCCTCTTTTATCGAGGGCGTGTTCGGGATTACTTTCACGATGCCGCCGGACAATACGGTGCTGGATACAGCGCCGAAAATTCTTTTAACCGTGCTCGGCACAGCAGTAATTCCCGCGTTTGTCGAAGAGTTTGCCATCCGCGGAACGGTGATGCAGCCCCTGCGGCGGTACGGCGATAAATTTGCAATCCTGATGTCGGCGCTTGTGTTTGCCATGATGCACGGGAATATGGTGCAGATTCCGTTTGCATTTATCGCGGGCATCGCTATCGGATATGCCGTCACGGTTACAGGCTCGATGTGGGTTGGCGTGGCGATTCATTTTCTAAACAATTTTGCCGCTGTAATGATGCAGGTTGCAGTAGACAATCTTTCAGAAGCTGCGGCGAATGTTGTCATTCTTGCCATGGTCGGTGCAATCGGTATTATTGGACTGGTCTGCGCAGTACTGTATTTCAAAAATTATGCACGCGTGCCTTTAAGCGGCGGCGAGGGTATTTTACAGCGCGGTGAAAAAGGCAAAACGTATATTTGTACCGTGCCGATGATTTTAGCGTTTGTGTATTTGCTGCTGGAGACCGCACAGTATGTGGAATTCTGATATGGAAAGCACGGATTTTATGATGCTGGCGCTTAAGGCGGCAAAGGAAAGCGCCGCCGAAGGCGAGGTCCCCGTCGGTGCGGTGATTGTACGGCACGGTGAGGTTGTTGCCGTCGGCAGAAACCGCCGTGAGACGGTAAAGGACGCGCTTTCACATGCCGAAATCGAAGCCATCCGAACCGCATGCGCCGTTTTGGGCGGCTGGCGGCTGTGGGAATGTGAAATGTATGTGACACTGGAGCCATGTCCGATGTGTGCGGGTGCGATTTTGAACGCGCGCATCCGAAAATTGACCTTTGGGGCATACGACCCGAAAAACGGTGCGGTAGAAAGTGTAATACACATGTTTGATTATCCGTTTACCCACAAACCTCTTTATGAGGGCGGCGTGCGGGAGTCGGAATGTGCCGCAGTCCTGACGGATTTTTTCCGTGAATTGCGAAAAAATAAATGAAAAGAAAAGTCGGCAGATATACACGGCGTGTAGGGGGAGAACTTTGTTCGCCCAAAAGCGGACAGCCGCGAGGGCTGTTCCAACGATGTGTAAAACAACTACAAACCAACTGTGTGCAGCGTGCGGTGCTGAGTATAAAAAATTCCCGTTTTAGAAAAAGCGGATACGAAATAAAAAAGGAGATATGAAAAATGAGTGAAGGATGTTCCGGAAATTGCAGTTCCTGTTCCGAGAACTGCGAAAAAAAGGATTTGCGTTTGCCTGAAAACAAATACAGCACGGTGAAAAAGGTTATCGGCGTGGTCAGCGGCAAGGGCGGTGTGGGCAAAAGCCTTGTTACCTCTCTTTTGGCGGTTGCGGCGCAGTCGAGCGGCAAGCAAACCGCGATTTTAGATGCGGATGTTACAGGTCCGTCCATTCCGAAGGCGTTTGGGCTTCACGGCCGCGCAGAGGGCAGTGAGGACGGGATTTTCCCGATGCAGACCAAAACAGGTATCCGTGTCATGAGCGTGAATCTGCTGTTGGAAAAAGAAGATGCACCTGTCATTTGGCGCGGTCCCGTGATTTCGGGTATGATTAACCAATTCTGGCAGGAGGTTATTTGGGGCGATGTGGACTATATGTTCGTCGATATGCCGCCCGGCACAGGCGATGTGCCTCTGACCGTATTCCAGGGCTTGCCTGTGGACGGCATTGTGATTGTCACTACACCGCAGGATTTGGTTACGTTGATTGTCAAAAAGGCATACAATATGGCAAAAATGATGAACATTCCCGTATTGGGTCTGGTCGAGAATATGAGCTATTTCGAGTGTCCTGACTGCGGTAAGCAGGTTGCGGTATTCGGCGAAAGCAAAATTGATGAGGTCGCAAAAGAGCTGGGCGTTCCTGTTCTTGCCCGTCTGCCGATTGACCCGAAAACCGCCGCATTGGTGGATAAAGGTGCCGTGGAGCTTGCCGATACCGACAAATTTAACAGCGTGATTGCAAATTTGTAAGCGGTATTGCAAAAAGATTCTGTTTTTCCCCGCATGTAAGAGCATGCGGGGATTTTTGCGTCCGTACCGCCCCAACGGGTTATGCAGACTTGTCATTCTGAGTGAAACGAAGACTCTCCCATCGCACAAGCTTGTGCAGACCGACTGCAAGCAAGGTTGGGTCCCGAGTACAAAAAGCACCTGTTTCAGCGAAATAGGTGCGAAACAAAAAACGGTTCCGAGCCCAAAAGGCTCTTATCTCAGCAAGGCGGGTACGAAAGAAAAATATGCAAAAATGACAAAAACGGCGTGCGGAAAAAGCGGAATTATTCTGAAATATCTATTGAAAAACAAGGGGTTGCAATGGTATAATTAGGGATAAATTAAAATGGGAGGACTTTAAAATATGGCAAGTGATAAATTTGCAAAAGAAGGCTTGACCTTCGATGACGTATTGCTTATCCCTGCGGAAAGCGACATTCTGCCGAGCGATGTCGATGTTTCGACACGCCTGACCAAAAACATTACGCTGAACACGCCGATTCTGACCGCGGCGATGGATACCGTTACAGAGTCCAAAATGGCGATTGCCATTGCGCGTGAGGGCGGTATCGGCATTATTCATAAAAATATGTCCATCGACGCACAGAAAGAGGAAGTGGACAAGGTAAAGCGCAGTGAAAACGGCGTTATTGTAAATCCGTTTTTCCTGCATGCGGACAATACGGTCGAAGAGGCGGACCAGCTTATGCACCGCTACAAAATTTCGGGCGTACCGATTTGTGACGAAAACGGCAGATTGGTCGGCATTCTGACCAACCGTGACATGCGCTTTATGACAGATTACAGCGTGAAAATCGGCGACGTGATGACCAAGGAGCACCTGGTGACCTCCCACATCGGGACGACGCTTGAAGAAGCAAAAGCCATTTTGATGCAGCATAAAATTGAGAAACTCCCGCTGGTAGACGACGGCGGCTACCTCAAGGGGCTTATCACAATTAAAGATATTGAAAAGAGTGTGCAGTACCCGAATTCCGCGCGTGACGCACAGGGCAGACTGCTTTGCGGTGCGGCAATCGGTGCAACGGCAGACGTACTGGACCGTGCGGCGGCACTGGTGGAAGCGGGTGTGGACCTTTTGGCGCTCGACTCCGCACACGGTCACAGCCGCAATATTCTGAAAGCAGTTTCTTCCGTGAAAGCGGCATTTCCGCATATTTCTCTGGTGGCGGGCAATGTGGCTACGGCAGAGGCAACCAAGGCACTGATTGATGCAGGCGCGGACTGCGTTAAGGTCGGCATCGGTCCCGGGTCTATTTGTACAACCCGTGTTGTGGCAGGCATCGGCGTGCCGCAGATTACCGCCGTGTACGATTCCGCAAACGAGGCGGCAAAGGCGGGTATTACCGTGATTGCCGACGGCGGTATTAAGTATTCGGGCGAAATCGTAAAAGCAATTGCCGCGGGTGCATCCGCCATTATGGTTGGTTCGCTGATTGCAGGCTGTGAGGAATCCCCCGGTGAGACTGAGGTCTATCAGGGCAGAAGCTTCAAGACCTATCGCGGCATGGGCTCAATTGCGGCAATGAATCACGGCTCCAAGGACCGTTATTTCCAGACCAATAACAAAAAGCTTGTTCCCGAGGGTATTGAGGGGCGTGTGCCTTATAAGGGCAAGCTGTCCGATACGATTTACCAGATGATGGGCGGTCTGAAGGCCGGCATGGGCTATTGCGGTTGCCGCAACATTGAGGAATTAAAGACCAAAACGAAATTCATCCGCATTACGGGCGCGGGCTTGAAGGAAAGCCACCCGCACGACGTGTATATCACGAAGGAAGCTCCGAACTATTCCGTGAATCTGTAAGGCGTTCCGAACGGAAATATGGATATAAACGGATGTCCCGCCCGCAGGACGCTTTGATTCTGACATGGGTTGGTCAGGAAGTCGAAAAGACAATTCAATATATTGCCCAACATTACGAAAATATAAAAACAGAAAATTCCGTTCGCGAAAATCGTATTCGGATGCATGCGCTATGGTTAACGCAACGGAATATTTACGTGCGTGGGAATACAACGCTTTAAAGGAATACGGACGGGAAATTTCCAAACAGATAAAAATTATCTGCTTTGTAAAAAAACAAAACACAACTGAAAAGGAGACGGAAAAATGTACGCAGATTTAATGGACACCATTGGGTTTGTCACAAAATACGATGAAGAAGTCGGCGCGGCGATGGCAAAAGAGCTTGCCCGCCAGCAGAGAAATTTGGAGCTGATTGCCAGCGAAAACATTGTTTCCCCTGCCGTTATGGCGGCAATGGGCAGTGTGCTGACCAACAAATATGCCGAGGGCTATTCGGGCAAACGCTACTACGGCGGCTGTGAGTGTGTCGACATTGTTGAGGATATCGCTGTAAAACGCGCCTGCGAGCTGTTCGGCGCGAAGTTCGCCAACGTGCAGCCCCATTCGGGCGCACAGGCAAACATGGCGGTATATTTTGCACTGCTTCAGCCCGGTGATACCGTCATGGGTATGAACCTTGCCGAGGGCGGACATCTGACCCACGGTTCACCGGTCAATATGTCGGGCAAATATTTTAACTTTGTTGCTTACGGCGTCAATGAAAACGGCTTCATTGACTATGACGAATTCGAAAAGAAAGCAAAAGAATGCCGACCGAAGCTGATTGTTGCAGGCGCATCGGCATATCCGCGTATCATCGACTTCAAGCGCATTTCCGAAATTGCCAAAGAAGTCGGTGCATACTTCATGGTTGATATGGCGCACATTGCGGGCTTGGTTGCCGCAGGCTTACATCCCTCGCCTGTACCGTATGCCGACGTTGTCACAACAACTACGCACAAAACCCTTCGCGGCCCGCGCGGCGGCTTGATTCTCACCTGTGACGAGGAGCTTGCCAAAGCGGTGAACAAGGCGATTTTCCCCGGCACGCAGGGTGGCCCGCTGATGCATATTATTGCAGGTAAGGCGGTTTGCTTCGGCGAGGCGCTTAAACCGGAGTTCAAGGACTATCAGCAGCGCGTTGTAAACAACTGCCAGGCACTGGCAAAGGGGCTGACTTCCCGCGGCATCGACTTGGTTTCGGGCGGCAGTGACAATCACCTGATGCTGGTTGATTTGCGCTCCGCAGGCATTACGGGCAAAGAGCTGGAGCACAGACTTGATGAAGTTTACATCACCGCGAACAAAAACGCCGTTCCGAACGATCCGCAGAAGCCGTTCGTCACCAGCGGCGTTCGTTTGGGCACACCGGCCGTAACTACCAGAGGGCTTACCGAAGACGATATGGACAAGGTTGCGGAATACATCTCGCTTGCGGCAACGGATTTCGAGGCGAAAGCTGACTATATCCGTGCAGGCGTAAACGAAATCTGCGCAAGACATCCGCTTTATAAATAAGACCCCGCAAAAGCAGTTTGAAGGAGGCGGCCGCACATGCGCGAGATGATTGTAGCAAGTCAAAATCCGCAGGCGGCTGACCGAATCCGCGCCATTCTGCAAAGCGAACACATTTTTGTGTGCAATATGTACCGCTCGGGGGCAGAGGTGCTTTCGTTTGCGAGCATCCGCCCCGATGCGGTTGTGATTTGCGGAAAACTGCCGGACATGTCCGCCGCCGCACTGGCAGGGATGTTGCCGAACGGTTTCGATGTGGTCTGGTTGGTGCCCTCGGGAGAGCCGCTCCCTGCATTTGCCGGTAATCTGATTGCACTGCAAATGCCGCTGAACCGCATGGAATTTTTGGATACGGTGCATATGCTTGCTGCAACGGAGAGTGAGCCTGCCCGCCCGCGCAAAACGGTGCGTACACAAGAAGAGAAAATACTTTTGCGGGACGCAAAGATTTATTTAATGGAGCGTTGTTGCATTTCCGAGCGCGAGGCATATAGGATTTTACAGCGCCGCGCAATGGAATCGGGATTGCGCATGCCGGATGTCGCAAGACGGGTGCTGGAGGAATAATCTATGGATTTCCCCACCCGCCCGCAAATTACAATTACAGCCAAAACGGATGTTATTTTGTGACGGTGTGTGAAAAAGACAGCAAACCGATTTTAAGCACCATCGCAGGGGGCGATGTTATCGCGGTATTTAAAAGATTTGTAAATCAGGAAATCGGTGAAAATATTTGGCAGCGCGGTTTTTACGAGCAACGAAACGGAATTCAAAAACGCGTGGGAATACATCCGATACAACGCTTTAAAAGAATGTGCGAAAAAGCAAGTATAGATAAAAATCATCTATTTCGAAACCTGCTTTAAAATCGATGTAAGAATTTTTACAAAGAACTCAAAAACACCTGAAAAACATGCAAGATTTGATTTCCAAGGAGGGGCAAACATGCAATTCACCAAGATGCACGGTGCGGGCAACGATTATATTTACGTAAACTGTTTTAAAGAAACGGTGGCAAATCCCGAAAAAACCGCGATTCAGGTCAGCGACCGTCATTTCGGTATCGGCGCAGACGGCTTGGTACTGATTTGTCCTTCTGATAAGGCAGATTTCTTTATGGATATCTACAATGCAGACGGCTCGCGTGCCAAAATGTGCGGCAACGCGACACGCTGTGTTGCGAAATATGTGTACGACAATAAAATGACCGACTGCGATGAAATTACGTTAGAAACTTTGAGCGGCATTAAGGTCATAAAAATGACGGTAGAAAACGGCAAAGCCGTTGCCGCACGCGTCAATATGGGCGTACCGATTTTGGAGGGCGGGAAAATTCCGACAAATTTTGACGGCAAGACCGTCGTTAGTCAAAAATTAGCTATTGAAGATAAAGCCTATGCGGTAACCTGTGTTTCTATGGGCAATCCGCATTGCATTGTATATACAGACGATGTGCAGACACTCGATTTGCCGCGCATCGGACCCGATTTTGAAAATCATCCTATGTTCCCCGACCGCATTAACACAGAGTTTATCCGCGTTGTCAGTGCAACGGAGTTGGACATGCGCGTGTGGGAGCGTGGCTCGGGCGAAACGCTTGCCTGCGGCACGGGCGCATGTGCGGCGGTGGTTGCGTCCGTTCTCAACGGCTATTGCAAACGCGGTGCGGATGTAAAAGTGAATCTGCTCGGCGGTACGCTTTTCATAAATTGGAGCGAAAACGGAGAAGTTTATATGACAGGCCCCGCCGAAACCGTTTGCACGGGAAACATAGATGTAAAATAGGAGGTCTGTCCATGAAAATCAACGAAAACTTTTTGAAAATCGAAAGCAGTTATCTGTTTTCGAACATTGCCAAAAAGGTAAAGGCGTATTCTGCGGCAAATCCGGAGAAGGAAATTATCCGTCTCGGCATCGGCGATGTGACGCGTCCGCTCGCGCCTGCGTGCATTGAAGCCATGCACAAAGCGGTGGATGAGATGGCAAATGCCGAAACGTTCCAAGGCTATCCGCCGGAATACGGGCAGGATTTTCTGTTGGACGCGATTCTCGAAAATGACTATAAGGCCCGCGGGATTGACCTCGAAAAAACAGAAATTTTCGTGTCGGACGGTGCAAAATCCGACTGCGGCAACATCGGCGATATTTTTTCTTCGGACAATCGCGTGGCGGTCTGCGACCCGGTATATCCCGTGTATGTGGACACCAACGTGATGATGGGGCGCGCGGGCGAGAAGACTGAAAACGGCTGGTCAAATATTGTCTATATGCCTTGCACAGCGGAAAACAATTTTCTGCCTGCGCTTCCTGACAGTCACGTAGATATAATTTATCTATGCTTCCCGAACAACCCGACGGGTATGACATTGACGAAAGCGGAACTGCAAAAATGGGTGGATTACGCCAACCGCGAGGGTGCGGTGATTCTGTTTGACTCGGCGTATGAGGCATTTATTACGGAAGAAAATGTTCCGCATTCTATTTATGAAATTGACGGAGCGAAAACCTGTGCGATTGAATTCCGCAGCTTTTCCAAAACGGCGGGCTTTACGGGCGTGCGCTGCGGATATACGGTAGTGCCGCATGCTTTAAAGTTTAACGGTACGGAATTGAACGCTATGTGGGCGCGCCGCCAGGCAACGAAATTCAACGGCGTTTCCTACATTACGCAGTGCGCGGCGGCGGCTTGCTATACGTCCGAGGGCAAACAGCAGATTCGGGATATCATTGCCTATTATCAAAAAAATGCAAAGACTATTTATGACGGGCTAAAGGCTTGCGGATTTACCGTGTACGGCGCGGTCGATTCTCCGTATGTGTGGCTGAAAACGCCTGACAATATGAAAAGCTGGGATTTCTTTGATTTACTGCTGGAAAAGATGCAGGTGGTCGGTACGCCGGGCGAAGGCTTCGGTCCCTCGGGCGAGGGGTATTTCCGGCTGACCGCGTTTGGCTCGGCGGAGAATACCGAAAAAGCCGTAGAGAGAATCAAGACATATTTTAATCGTTAATTTCCCCTGCTCTCTGCCTTGTCCTCTAGAATGGAAGTAGGTACAAAGAGGAAACCTCGCTTGCGCCGTCACTGAAAATTCCATCAAACCATAGGGACGGCCCGAGTTCGCTGTTCGTGAATATACCCTGCCGAAAAAGATGAAAGCCATGGATTAAAAAGCGCTTCCTATACGCAAACCTACCCGCCTGCAAAATTACGATTACAGGATACTATTTTGTGGCAGTGTGCGTTGTAGAGAATAAAGTATTTGCTCGCGCACTATAAATCAAACGCAGAAATTGTAGGAGCGGGTCTCTGTGCCCGCCCGCAAGACGCTTTGAATCTGACACAGGTTGGTCGGGAAGTAGAAAAAACAATTCAATATATTGCCCAAAATTACGAAAAC
>DKUE01000019.1:155399-192448 GCA_002490525.1 Ruminococcaceae bacterium UBA7212 | reverse complement strand
TTTGTATATCCACGGTGAGAAGCTTGAAGACGGTACATATAAAAAAACCGGCACCGGGCTCATTGCCAAGAGATTGAATGAATTGCAGTTTCGGACGCGCTCCGGGAATCTTTGGTCGCAGGTTACGATTCGCGATATGTTAATTAATCCTGTATATTGCGGTAAGCTTCGTTGGAATTTCAGACAAGAAAAGAAAACGATGCGTGACGGGCAAATTGTCGTTTCCCGTCCACGCAACGAAGATGTGATTATCGTTGACGGTTTGCATCCGGCTATTATATCCGATGAAATGTTTGCACAGGCGCAGCAGATTATCAGTCAAAACCACAGGAAACCTGTCGCCGAACGGTATAAAATTAAAAATCCCCTTTCGGGGTTAGTTTGCTGCGGTGTGTGCGGAAAACGTATGCAAAGACGTCCATATTACCAAAACGGACGTATTGAATCATTGATTTGCGCCAATCCGTATTGTAACAATGTAAGTAGTGATTTGGATTTAGTAGAGCGAAGAATCATTGACTCGCTGAAATCTTGGTTAGAATCTTATAAGCTGAATTGGAAAGATGACAATAAAAACACCGCATTGTTGTCGGACACCCTGCGCAACAATATACAAACCGTTAAAGAAAATCTTGCACAATCACAGGAGCAACTAAATAATGCCTGCGTCTTTTTAGAGCGCGGCGTTTATTCGATTGACCTGTTCGAAAAAAGAAAAGGAGAAATCACCGCTGAAATTGAAAAATATTCTGCATCCTTACAAGCTATGGAAAACGAATATGCAAACATCAATACACAGCATATTACAACCGAAGTAATGATTCCAAAATTGGAAAATATAATTGATGTTTATTACACGCTCCCCGATGCAAAGGCTAAAAACGATTTGCTAAAAGAAGTAATAGAGAAGGTCGTATATATCCGCACGGTCGGTGGACGTTGGGTAAAAGATAAGGATAATTTTGAATTAACCATATATCCGAAGCTCCCACAAAAATAATACCCTATCATTTATAACAACATAGGCGTTATTCTTCTGTACCGATATCGGTCAATAATCCTTTTAACTCCGGATACGGCATTGAAAAGCGTTGCGACAAATAGCGCAAAGAAGCACCCAACTCACCATCCGGACCGCCATATTGAGAGATTATAATTTGGGCGTATTTGGGGTTAGGTTTTTTAATATTGATGGGGTACTGTAATTTCTTTTCATACTGAAACATAAGCTATTTCACACACTCCTCTAAATCCCAAGGCCACGGATTTTTCAGCCATTCTTCACCTGAGCCTGTGCGCGGCGTCAGCGGTCCGTATTTTTCCTCATACGCCTTTTGTAGCGTTTTGGCACGTGCCGCGTACTTGCCGTGTCTCTCCTTCGCTTCGCAGTCATCGGGATGCGTATCCAAATACAGGTGCAGCTCCCATGTCGCGAATTGCGCCGCAGAAAGCATTCTGAGGTTCTTCTCGCGTTCATTAACCATCATATGCACTTTCCTCCCAAAAACGGTTTGTCAAGGTCCGGAAATACGGTTCCGCGGCAAAGTGCTTTTTCTGCTTCATACATAGACGTATCCGTCTGAAACGGCACATACGCCATCGTTGTCACAGGACTTTTCGGTAATTTTGACAAACCCGTATATACACACGGCTGTGTAACAGGTGCACAGCCGTCATCGGCATGCATTTCGGATTGCAACTGCTTATCGCAGTAATCCATAAAGTCTTTCATCTCACACGTCTCCTTTTCTGTTTTTCGGAACTACTTCCTATTGCATATTATGCTGCACAAAGATTTTATGTGCGGCTGTCCGTAAAGAATGCTCCCCTTGCTATAGAGCGAAGTCTACAGCAAAGAGAGCTTTTTTCAGTTTAGATATTTCTGGCCGCAGGTTTCAAAACTATACTGCCAAACAGACAGTAGAAAGACTATACATTTTGAAAATTCCAGCGATATTTCTGTAAATCAACAAAGCCTTCATCGCTTACCGCAACGCCTTCTTCCCGCAAAAGACGGATTTGCTCATTTTCCCCGCCAAACGCAAACGCCGAAGATACCGAACCAAAACGATTGACAACACGGTGACATTTAATCGTCTCGGGATCAGGATTCGCATGCAGTGCATAACCGACTACGCGTGACCAATGCGGATTTCCCGCTAGCATCGCCACATCGCCGTAAGTCGCCACACATCCTTTGGGTATGCGGCGAACAACCGCATATATTCGTTCAAAAGTACTCATATTTTTTCACCTTCACTATTGTACCGCATTTACCCTATCCCTTGCAAGACTAAATATTTTCCGCTCCGTTCCCTACACGGTTAATCTCCACTTTCGACAGAACTTTTAAATCTACAGATGGTAAATTGGCTTTCCAATCGGGAATTCCCTTAAACGCTTTGGGTAATACACGCTTAAATCTTCTGCCCAAGCAGTACGGATCTGCGTTATGATTTACAAAGCAATCTTCGGTTTCTTTTTCTAAAAGTGAAACAATATATTCGTCACACAGCCGCTGTGTTTCCGCTAAATATGCCTCATTAATTGAAAATGGCTCCGCCGTCTTGATTTCGGCGATATCCACCTCCATTTTTACCCGCACAGTAAACAGGACACCTTCATTTGCGGTTTGCGGTTTTACTTTCACGGAGCAATGCCGAATTTTCATGACGGTTTCCGACGAAAATTCTTGATTCTGCACCGAAAAATAACCGCTCTTCACCTGATTATGCAGCATCAGAAGCGCTGTAACCGCATCATCTTTCATTTCAAACAGCATTTGGTCTTTATCAAATACCGCAACATCTACAAAATGAATACTGGCTTTCTCGCCGCCGGTCTCCTGCTCTGCCCTGAGTACAGGCAAAAAAGCATTACTGCACGCACATTCCAATTTATTAACCAGCTTATAAAGCTCCTGGTTGATAATATTGGTATTAAACTGCATGGCTTTCAAAATATCCTCTATGCTGTTTGCCGTTAATATGCTTTCTCCCATTTTGGCGCTTACCAAATCTTCCGCAGTCGTATCGGAAACTGCCACCAATACGGTCGCGCGGTTGTCTGCATTGCGCACAAAATAATCTAAATCACTGTAGATTCCCTTTTGTGCAGTTTCACGTCCGAAAACAATCAGTCTGTTTTGAGAAAGCAGAGGCAGCTTGCCGACGGATTTTGCCGCCTCGGATATGGCATCGGATACTGTCCGGCCCTCTACAGTCATAAAATTGATAATGTCGCCCAAATTTGCGCCGCTGTTCGGATTTCCCGCCATTTCGGTGTTCAGCGTTTGCAGTGTCACCCGTACCCCGCCGCTTTCTATCGCATCAATTCCGATTGCCTGCACAATCAGTCGGCTTTTTAGTTCTTGTGACTCGTAATTGCAGCCGCAAAAAGACACCGTCATTAAAATGAGTGGAAGTAAAAGCTTAAGCATTTTTTTCATCGGATTTTCTCCTTTTTATATAGGCACAGAGCATAATTACCGCAGGCAGTACCAACACAAAGGCTGTAAAATAAGCGGCACGCATAATATAATCTGTTTTGTAAAAATAGTCGGTGAAATTGCCCGCCAAAAAAATCTGTGCCGCAAGCACCAGTCCGCCGGTTACAAATACATAGTAATTCTTCCACTCGGCTTTAAAGGATTTCTGTAAAAGTTCTGCCTGTAAATACAAAAGCAAACTGATTTTAATGAAAGCCGATAAAATCCAAACGCCTGTCAGAAGCACATCAAATCGGCGAAATACGCCTACTTCTGCCAGCACCGCCACGGAATGTACGGGAAACAGCTGTGTCAGTGCAAATTTACCGAGTCCGCCGAATACAAAGAAAAACAGGGAAACCATGCTGAGCACAGTAGCGGTCAGCCATGCAAAGTATGCCCACATCGGCTTGCCGTTGATTTTCGGCAGCAATGCGGAAAGCATCAAAATTTCAACCGTGCGGGACGCAAAGCTTAATCCACCTTTCAGTGACGGCGCAAGTCCGTCAAAAAACGCAGGCGAAAACTGCGTAACATCTATTTTATTCGCCATGGTTATCATAATAAATAAAAATGCCGCACAGGAAATCATAACGGAAAGCGCACTGACCCGTCCGAGCGCTTCAATACCGAGAGAAGCGGCATAACAGGAAGCCAGCACACAAATAATGATAAATAACGCACTGTCATTTTCCGGAAAAATAATGGTACCCACAAACAATTCCAGACGCGCCAGCGTCACCATCATGGAGAGAATAAACACCAACGCATAAATGACCGATATTGCCCTTGAAAACCGCGGAGAGGCCATATAAGCGATATCCGTTAAATCCTTTCCCGGATATTTTTTGTTCTGCAGAAAAAACATAACGGAAAAAAGTAAGATAAACAGACCGGCGAATAAAGCGCTTGGAAAATAATCACCCGTCTCCATCTTTTCTTCACCGATGGAAGTGTACGTCAAAACTGTTAAAAGTCTGGATAAAAAGATAATAGAGAATACCTGCCATATTCCTATTTTCTGCATCTTTCCCATTTGAAGTCCTTACACGATGCGTGCAAATTTACCGCGGTATACGCATCGAGCCTTTCTTTTATTTTTCCATACTTTGTATTTTCAATTCCCGTTTGCCAAGCAGCTTCCAACTGATTCTCAAAAAAGAATCCCGGAATACAGCACCGATATGCAACGGTGCAAACGGTGCTGTAAACGGTGTGCCGAAGGTATTTACCGCACACATATTGACAAGCAGCACACCAAATCCGATTACAATGCCGTAAAAGCCCGTGATTCCGCCGATAACCATAAAAGCAAAGCGCAAAAGAGACACAGGATAATAGATTTTTGAAACCACAAAAGAGCTTATGGCAGTCATGGCAACCACAATCAGCATCGGTGCCGCCACTAAGCCTGCGGACACGGCGGCATCACCGATAACAAGCGCGCCGACGATACTCACAGCATGACCGACGGATTTCGGCATACGCAAGCCTGCTTCGCGAACAATTTCATATACAAAATGAATAAAAATCGCTTCCAGCATTACCGGAAACGGCGTAATACTTTCCTGTACGGCTGTATCATACAGCATGGAAGCAGGCAGAATTTCCTGATGGAAAGTGCAAATGGCAACATAGATGCCCGGTAAAAACACACTCAGCACAAACGAAAAAAATTTCAGTGTGCGTATAAACGCCGAATAATACGGTCGGTGGTCGTAGTCATCTAAAGACTGAAAATTTTCCATAAACAAATACGGAACCACCAAAGCAAACGGTGTACCGTCAACCAAAATAACTACACGTCCCTCCGCCATTTCCGCACAGGCAATGTCGGGACGCTCCGTAGAACCGACCGCAGAAAATAAAGTTGTGACATCCGGTTCCAAAAAGGGGCGCAAATATCCCGCACCGAGCACAACATCCAAATCCGCCTTTTTCAACTTTCCTTTAACGGCTTCTACCACAGCCTGGTCAGCGCGGTCCGAAAAATAACACACACAAACGCGTGTTTGACTGGTTTTGCCGATTTCCATCACTTCAAAGCGCGCGACAGGCGAACGTACACGGCGGCGGATTAGCGCTACATTATCTTTAAAGCTTTCAATAAACGCCTCCTGCGCACCGCTCTCCTGCACTTCGGTCTGTGCATTTTCTATGGAGCGTTTCGGAAATCCCTGCACCCCGAAGCACTCACAAAAGGGCACGCCTTCTATCATCAAGACCACCAGACCGGACAATACATCTTTAATGGCTTCGTCCAAACTGTGTTCCTCTTTTTGGTCTATGCCCGATGAAATCTTATCGCGGATATATGCCATTTGCTCCGATGCATTCTGCGGCATTTTTTCGGCAGTCATAATCGGGTTTACAACCTGCTGTGTAACCAACAGATTGTCACACATGCCGTCATCCATAATCAGAACCGCTTTGTGACTGCCTATAAACGTTTGCTTATACAAAATATCAAAGCTTTCTCCGAGCTTTTCTTTAAAATAAATGATGTTATCTTCCAGATTTTCGCTGACTGTAACAGACGGCGTCGCCGCTTTTGCTTCCGCGGCAGTCACCTTAAGAATTTCTTTATTTATCCAATCTCCCATAGAAATCATCTGCGGCACAAAATTCGTATACACAGCAAACGGGCACACAATACACGATACCGCTTATCCTTTACTTTTATTGAATCGTTTGTAATATTGTGACCCGCAATGCACATGATATTCCTAAGGAGATAAGTCGTTATGTTGGTTACACTGTGCAGAACCGTTATACTATATGTTTTGGTGCTGTTGACCTTCCGTATTCTCGGCAAACGTCAGGTCGGCGAATTACAGCCCGCAGATTTGGTGATCACCCTTTTGCTGTCGGAAATTCTGGTCATTCCCATGCAAGACACACAAATTCCGCTTATCAACACCTTTATCCCCGTTTTGGTGCTGATTGGATTAGAAATTCTGATTTCTGTTGTAAGTATTAAGAGTATAAAATTCCGTAATCTTTTACAGGGCAATTCTCTGATTGTAATCCGCAACGGTGTGCTAGACCAAAAACAGCTGAAACGTCTGCGCTTTACAGTGGATGATTTATTGGAAGCCCTGCGCAAAAAGGATATTTTTGATATTGCCGAAGTACAATATGCCATTGTTGAAACAGACGGTACACTCAGCGTACTGCTGAAACCGCCCTACCGTGCACCGCAGGCGCAAGCACTGCACGCACAGGAAAACAATGACGGCATTCCCTGCGTCGTTATCAGCGATGGCAGAATCATTCAATCGGATTTTAAAGAATGCGGGATGAGCCCGCCAAAACTGGAAAAGCTGTTACGTTCCAAAAATATTGAAGTCAAAAATATTATGCTGATGACTGTGGATAAAAGCGGAAACACCAATATAATTCAAAAGGAAGACGAAAAATGAAACGAATTGTTATTGCGGCAGTTTGTCTGGTGCTCGCTGTTTTTCTGGCAGTATTCGGCTTTTGGGATTTGAAAAAAATTACAGAAGAACTGCATGACAGCGCAGAGCGGGTAATTGCCGCCGCAGAGGCGGAAGACGGACAAACAGCCGAATCCGAATTAGATATATTCTTAACTAAATTTGCAAAGCATAAAAAAATGCTCGGTGCTTTTGTGAATCACGGTGAATTAGATGAGGCGGATATTTTGGTACGCGGATTACAGGATAAAGCGGTACAGGGCGAATTTACGGAATTAGCCGAAGATCTGCGAACTCTGCAATATCATTTTGCCCATTTGCACGACACGGAAACACCCAGATTTGAAAATATATTCTAACACACAAAAACACCGACTTTGCTGTAACAGCACAGCAAGCCGGTGTCTCTTTCTATATCTAAGTACTGTTTCACGCGTTATCGCGCAGTTCCTGTAAATATGCATCAAAGCGAATCTGTTTGTCATAGAATTGACCGGGCGTTACGTCAATCAAACGGTCTGCCACGGTTTCAACAAACTGATGGTCATGCGATGAAAACAGAATCGTTTCCGGATAGCGAATCAGTGCATCATTCAAAGAAGCAATCGATTCCAAATCCAAATGATCGGTCGGTTCATCCAAAATCAGCACATTGGCACCCGAAAGCATCATTTTACACAGCATACAGCGCACACGCTCGCCGCCCGAAAGCACTTTTGCCTGTTTAGCGGCCTCCTCGCCCGAAAACAGCATTCTGCCAAGCCAACTGCGAATATCCGATTCATAAATCAAATCGGAATAACGGCGAATCCAGTCCAGCAGAGAATCATTACAATCATCAAAATATGCGCCGTTATCTGTCGGTAAATAGCTTTGTGAGGTCGTTACGCCCCATTTAAAGCTCCCCGCATCCGGCTCCAGTTCTCCCGCCAAAATTTTAAACAGCGTGGTTTTTGCCAGTGCATCGTTGCCGATAAAAGCCACCTTTTCGCGCGGATGAATCGTAAAGCTTACATTATCCAGCACCTTTTTGCCGCCGACGGTTTTAGTAATCCCACTGACAGACAAAACTTCATTGCCCACTTTGCGCGCCGGTTTAAAATCCACATACGGAAAACGGCGTGAAGATACGGGCATTTCCTCAACCTGAATGGAATCCAACAGTTTTTTGCGGCTGGTAGCCTGTTTGGATTTTGAAGCATTCGCACTGAAACGGCGGATAAATTCCTGCAATTCTTTGATTTTTGCTTCCGCCTTTTTATTTTGTTCACGCATCTGCCTCTGCGCCATCTGCGTATATTCATACCAAAAGTCATAGTTACCGACAAACATAGTAATTTTACCGAAGTCGATATCCACCGTATGCGTACAGACTTTATTTAAAAAGTGACGGTCATGGGAAATTACAATCACCGTACTGTCCAAGTCAATTAAGAAGTCCTCCAGCCATGCCACGGCATCTAAATCCAGATGATTAGTCGGCTCGTCCATTAAAAGAATGTCGGGATTGCCGAACAGTGCCTGCGCGAGCAGTACCTTCACCTTATTTTCCCCTGACAAATCCTGCATTTTAGCATCGTGCAAATCATTCGGCACGCCCAATCCGTTTAATAGAATTTCGGCATCGCTTTCTGCACTCCAGCCGTCCATTTCGGCAAATTCTTCTTCCAGCTCACAAAGACGTATGCCCTCTTCCTCGGTCATTTCCGCTTTGGCATACAATACTTCTTTCTCGTCTATAATCTCACACAAACGCGGATTGCCCATCAAAACCGTACGGATAACACCGTATGCATCGAATGCAAAGTGATCCTGCCGCAAAACGGACATACGCTCATGCGGGGTTTTACGCACCTCGCCCTTGTTCGGCTCAATTTCTCCCGCCAATATTTTCATGAATGTTGATTTGCCTGCACCGTTCGCCCCGATTAAACCGTAGCAATTTCCGTTTGTAAATTTCAGGTCGGCATGCTCAAACAAAACTCTGCCGCCGTATTGCAGTGAGACATTAACTGTTTCTAACATAATTACTCCTTTATATCCTTTAAAAACGCCACCGCAGGGCACGGTGGCGTTTGGTTATTCTTTTTCTTCAGAAGTATTCGGTGCTACTTCTGTGGATTCCGTATTTTCTGCCGGATTATCAACAGAAGATACATTTGGCTCCGTGCTTTCCGCAGTAAAGAAATCGTATTCATCGCCTGTTTTAAATGCCTCGGTACTGTCTGACGCCTTTAAAAATACCGTAAGCGTTTGGAAAATCAGTTTTATATCCAGCCAAATGCTGTATTGCTCAATATACATCAAGTCCATGACCAGCTTGTCCTTGGGAGATGTATTGTACTTGCCTGCAATCTGTGCAAAGCCTGTAAGACCTGCCTTTACACGGAGACGGTAGCTGAATTCAGGCAACTCCTGCGTATACTGGTCCACGTTTTCAATCATTTCGGGACGGGGACCGACCACACTCATTTCGCCTTTGAAAATATTGATAATCTGCGGCAATTCATCTATACGGAATTTGCGCAGATATTTTCCCACCTTCGTAATACGGTCATCATCCGAAGTCACAGAACGGTTTACCGCCCCCGCCTCTTTCATGGTACGGAACTTATATACCTCGAAAATTTTACCGTCCTTGGTAGCTCGTTTTTGTTTGAAAAACACCTTGCCGCCGTCCTCCGCCTTAATTAAAATTGCGCACACAGCCATGATGGGGCTTGTCACAATCAACCCGACGGTAGAAATCAACAAATCCATAATACGCTTTGACATCCGTTGTTCAAAGGTCAGCCCCTTCATTTGCGAGGCAACCAGCGGCTTATCATCTAAAATAGATGTACGCCCGCGTAAAGAAACGACATCGCACATTTCAAAGTTATAATAGATATTTTTATTTTTAGCGTAGCAATACTCGACAAGCATCGTGCGCACAGACATAGGTACGTCATATAAAAACACGGTATCACAGCGGTCCATTACATCGAAAAGCCTGTCATCGGTATATAAAACCATATCTGTAATTTTGTATTGCTTTTTATATTTCAGGACCTTGGGAACAATATTGTTCAGTGCATATTTAGAAGACGTAATTATACAGCATTTCTCCGGAGAATTAATTGAAAAGAAAACAAAATTTCCAAAATACGCAAAAAATACAATAACCACAAACTGCAAAAGCATAACAAACAGCAACAGTTCCGGATTTTCGTATTTAAAAGTTTGGTTATTTGCCGCATTGGTATTCATGATGCAAAGCTGCAAATGTGTAATAAAGTCTGTAATAAAAGCAGAAAGAGTCAAAGAATGAATAATGGGCTTGCTCTTTTCGATGCCGATTTTATACCCGCCGTAAATCGACATCATTGCCGTGCCGAGCACCACAAATGTCAGCATTGTGATCGCCGAGGTTCTGGAAAGTCGCAGAAGCCAAGGATGCTGACTGCCGAACACAAGGAAAAAGATAGCAAACAGCAAGACAAAAAGCAACAATTTCAGCAACAGTAAAATTGTTTTCTGAAATTTATTTATAATTTTCATAGGTCACCCTCAAATTATGCAGAAAATCTAAACATTGCAGAATAAGTCCTGAAACATGGAGTAATTTTACGCTTTTTTTGCCATTTTGTCAATAGAGGGCAGTTTTACACGCCTTCTGTACATTCTGCAAGCTTGGCTACGCATTCCGCCAAGCCTTCGGCATTGGCGGAAAAAGTATACGTTTCTGTTTCTGTCTGCTCAAAGCACACATCCTTATGCCAAACATTCGCGACCAGTGCATCGTCCTGTTTCGCTATGCGGTAACGAAAATCTGTTCGACAGCTGCCCGTAAATATATTGCCCTGTTCAAAAAAAGAAAAAGCGGGAATATCCAATTGTTTTTCCGACATAAATCTTCTCCGTTCAAAATTTTTCAGCCCGTAAAGATACGGCAGACACCCAAAAGCATCTGCCGTATGGCTTTAAGCAAGTTTTACTTCTTCCCAAAGCTTGGAAAGCAAATCTAATGTATCGCGGTCCAAATTGTGAAAATACTCCGCCTTTACTTTTTCCTTCGGATACAATACCTCGCTGTCCTTTAAAGAATAGCGCTCATCCTCTAAAACAGCTGTATTCGGGCAGAGATATCCAAGATATTCCGCATTGGCAAGTGCCACTTCAGGCTCACACATAAAGTTAATAAACAGCTCGGCCGCCGCTTTGTTTTTGGCATTGGCAGGAATGCACATCGCATCCACAAAAATATTGGTGCCCTCTTTCGGATACACAAACGCAAGGTCGGGATTTTCCGCCGCCATCGCAAGATAGTCGCCCGCGTAATACGGCGCGATGGCCGCCTCCCCGCTTTCCATTTTACCGAAGACCTCATCCATCACATAGGATTGAATCAGCGGCTTCTGCGCTTTCAGTTTTTCCGCTGCGGCACGCCACTCCTCTGCCGAAGTCGTGTTTACGGAATACCCGAGCAAATACTGTGCAACGCCGAATGCGTCACGCGGATTATTGAAGGTCAAAATATTGTTTGCGTACTTCTCATCCCACATAACCGACCAACTGTCGGGTATTTCATCGACCATTGCCGTATTGTAAATCAAGCCGACCATACCGCCGGTGTACGGCACACAGTATTCATTTTGCGGATCAAAATACAGATTCCGGTAATTGTCCGGTATAAACCGATAGTTCGGAATATTACCGAAATCAATCTTTTGCAGCAAGCCCTCTGTTTTCAGGCGTTCAATCATATAATCCGATGGTACAATTACATCGTAACTGATGCCTTCGCTTTTCAGCTTGGAATAGAGGTCCTCATTCGAATCAAACATCGTATAATTGACGTGAACACCGCTGACACGCTCAAATTCGGCAATTACATTGACCATATCCTCCGAGCCGTCCGCAACATATTCACCCCAGTTGTAAACATTGATTTCCGTCCCCTGCAAAGACTCAACCTCATACGTACCGAAAAATTTGGTTTCGTCCAAACGGCTTTGGGTCGTTCCGCGAATCGCAAAATGCGCGATTCCGACCACCATTGCAAAAACAACAAAAACAGAGACAGCTTTCAGAGAAGAGGATTTGCTGCTTGCGTTTGCTTGCATTTTTTTGCGTTCTGCACGCGCCTGAAACACATTCATCAAAATCAAAAGCAGTAAAACCGCCGCGAAAATCAAGGACGAGAGTGCATACATATCGGGCTTGACCTTCTTTTTCGTCATAGAAAAAATGACGATAGGCAGTGTTTGAAACTTCGGACCGCTGACAAAATAACTGATGATAAAATCGTCCAGAGACAGCGTAAACGCCATAATAAAGCCTGTGATGATGCCCGAAGAAATATTCGGCAATACGACTTTAAAAAATGCGGAAACAGGCGTACAGCCCAAATCCTGTGCCGCCTCGGAAAGGTGTTTGTCCGTTTGCTTCAGTTTCGGCAGAACGGATAGAATCACATAAGGCAAATTAAACGTAATGTGAGCAATCAACAGCGTCGGAAAACCCAAAACATCCTGACTGCTGACCAATTTCCCGACGAACACAAACAAAAGCATCATGGAAACGCCTGTGACGATTTCAGGATTCATCATTGGGATATTGGTCACGGTCAAAACGGCATTTTTGAGCCATTTCTTTTTCATAGAGTGAATGCCGACCGCCGCTGCTGTACCAATCACCACGGCAAGAAGAGACGAGGTAATTGCCAGCACCAATGTGTTGGAAAGCGCTTGTAAGGTCACAGTGTCCTTTAACAGTTCGCCGTACCATTTAAAAGAGAATCCGGACATCACACTGGTGCTGGAAGAGCCGTTAAACGACAGGACTATCATCACAAGCATCGGTGCATAAAGAAAAATCATAATAAATGCCGTGTAAAGCTTGGAAACAGAGCGCTTCATACCAAAATCGCCCCCTCTTCACTGTCGGCAAAGCGGTTCATGACCAACATGCAAATGACAATCATCAGCATTAAAACCAGGGAAAGGGACGCACCGAGATTATAATTGTAAGCAGACTGGAACTGCATTTCAATAGAATCGCCGACCAACAGGAATTTACCGCCGCCGAGCTTTTGGCTGATGTAAAATGTGCTGACAGACGGTACAAATACCATCGTAATGCCCGAAATGACACCGGGCAGGCTCAACGGAAAAATGATGCGCTTTAAAACGGCAAACGCATTGCAACCAAGGTCCTGCGCCGCTTCTACAAGGCTGTATTCCAGCTTGGACATAACCGAATAGATGGGCAGAACCATATAGGGCAGGAAATTATAAACCATGCCCAAGATTACCGCCCCGGGGGTGTTAATCATCTGTGCGGGCGGCAGTCCGATTGCCTGTATAACGGTATTGATGATGCCTGTGTTTGAGAGAATTGCCATCCATGAATAGGTGCGTATCAAAAAGTTCATCCACATCGGTAGCATAATGAGCATCATAAGTGTTCTTTGCTGAGACGCTTTGGAACGCGCCATAATATATGCCAGAGGATAGGAAAGCAACAGACAAATCAAGGTTGCCAAAAGCGCATACCAAACGGAACGTCCGAAGGTCGCACCATACGCAGACAACGCCGTGATATTCTCCCAGGTAAATTCGCCGTCACGGTTTGTAAAGGCATAGTAGACCACCATCAGCATCGGCGCCAAAATAAACAGCACCGACCAAAGGATATACGGCGCATTGAGCAATTTAGAGCGTAAAGAGGATTTGTTCATACTTATTCCTCCGCCGCTTCATCACTTTCTGCAGTCGGTATCGGATCGGAAAGCTCATCAAACTCCTCGCTGAAAGAGCTGTAGTCGCCGTAAAGACCGGAATACACACTCTTGTGCATAACCTGGATTTCTTCCGGCTTAATACAAATTCCGATTTTATCACCGACGGCAGAATAATCCGTTGTTTGAATCATCCATTTAAAGCCGTCAATATCCACAATAATCTCATAGTGCACGCCCTTAAAGGTCACTGAGGTCACCGTACCCCGCAACATCCCTGCTTCGGGCGCCACAATGTCCACATCCTCAGGACGCACCACGACATCAACAGGCTCGTCCTTGCCGAAACCCTTATCCACACACCGGAATTTCATTCCTTGAAATTCGACCGAGAAATCCGCATGCATAATGCCATCCAAAATATTGCTTTCGCCGATAAAATCTGCAACAAATGCATTTTTCGGTTCGTTGTAAATATCAGTCGGCGAGCCAATCTGCTGGATTTCACCACTGTCCATAACCACAATGGTATCGGACATCGACAGTGCTTCCTCTTGGTCATGTGTAACATAAATAAAAGTTATGCCCAGCCGTTGCTGAATGTTTTTGAGTTCCGCCTGCATATCTTTACGCAGTTTCAAGTCCAAAGCGCCGAGCGGTTCGTCAAGCAACAACACACGCGGCTTCACGGCAAGCGCGCGTGCAATTGCCACGCGTTGCTGCTGACCGCCCGAAAGCGAAGCAATATTGCGCTTTTCAAAACCCTTTAGGTTCACAAGCGCCAGCATCTCTTCCACGGTTTTACGGATTTCATCTTTAGACTTCTTTTGCTGTCTCAGACCGAACGCAATGTTTTCAAACACATTCAAATGCGGAAACAAAGCATAACGCTGAAAAATGGTGTTAACCTGACGTTTGTGCGCCGGAACACCATTCATTGTTTTTCCTTCAAATACGACCTCGCCGCTGTCAGGCTCTAAAAAGCCTGCAATGATACGGAGCGTCGTAGTTTTACCGCAGCCGGAAGGACCGAGCAAAGTAATAAATTCGCCGTCACGAATATACAAATTCAAATCCTTCAAAATCTGCTGTCCGTCAAAGCTGACGGAGATGTTCTTCAAATCAATAATTACTGCGTTTTTTTCCAATTATGCAGCCCCTTTCCAACCGATAGATATAGTTGGGCACATGAAAAAGCATATGTCCTAATTGGTATGGTACAAATATAGAGAAAAAACGCAAAAAAGTCAATATTTTTGCAAAAAAATACACAGATAAATTCAAAAAAATAAGCTGACTGCAACGTCAGCTTATTTTTCAGGCGGCATTTCTGTTCTCTACGCCCAGCCTTTACACACATCTATCCACGCAAGAAAATTCGAATATTTCTCCAATTCAGAGATAGTAAGTTCTATTGCGCTGTTCGCACTGCCGCAGGCAGGAAACACAGTTTCAAAGCGTTTTAGGGAAATATCCAAATACACATTCACGCCCTCGTTGATGCCGAACGGACACACACCGCCGACCGCATGACCTATAAGAGGTTCCACCTCATTAAAGCCCAGCATTTTCGCCTTGGTGTGAAACTGTGCTTTAAATTTCGAATTATCGATTTTTGCATCGCCTGCCGCCACAATCAAAATCGGTGTTTCATCCACCATGAAAGACAATGACTTAGCAATTCGTTTCCCTTCCGTATGAAGAGCCTCCGCTGCCAAATCAACAGTTGCGCTGGAAACCGAAAATTCCTGAATTCTGTTTTCTACGCCATACTTTGAAAAATAATTTCTTACACGTTCAATAGACAAAGCTTTTTACTCCCTTACATTTACAGTTGATAGAATCCAACCTTTTTCATCGCCTTGCGCAAAGTCTTATTGGCAAAATAGGAAGCCTTTTTCGCACCGTCTTCCATGCAGGCGGTTAAATACGCTTTGTCGGCAATTAAGCGGTCAAATTCCGCTTTTACGGGACGCAGTTCTTCCACAACCGCCTCGGCAACCGCCGCTTTAAAATCACCGTAGCCTTTCCCATCAAATTCCTGCTCAATTGCCGGAAAGTCCTTGCCTGTACAGCAGGAATATATTCCCATCAGATTATTTACACCGTCCTTCCCCTCACCGTAATATACACGCGCTTCGGAATCCGTCACGGCGCTCTTGATTTTACGAACAATGGTATCGGCATCGTCTAACATCGAGATGAACGCTTTCACATTGGTATCGGATTTGCTCATTTTCTTGGTGGGTTCTTGTAAAGACATAATATTAGCACCTGTTTTGCCGATAAAAGGCTCGGGCACTTTAAAGGTCTGTCCGTAAATGCCGTTAAAGCGCTCCGCGATGTCACGCGTAATTTCCAAATGCTGTTTCTGGTCTGCGCCGACCGGCACAAAATCCGCCTGATAAAGCAAAATATCCGCCGCCATCAGTGTTGGATAAGAGAACAAACCGACGTTGACATTTTCGGGATGCTTTTCGCTTTTATCTTTAAACTGTGTCATACGCGCCGCCTCACCGAACTGCGTGTAGCAGTTAAGCACCCAAGCAAGCTGTGCATGTGCATTCACATGGCTTTGCACAAAAACGGTATTTTTTTCAGGGTCCAGACCGATAGCGAGCAAAAGCGCATACATTTCCAGCGTGCGTCTGCGCAGAAGCGCTGGCTCCGGGCGAACAGTAATGGAATGCAAATCCGCCACCGCATAAAAGCACTCGTAGTCATCCGCCATGTTTTTCCAATTCTTTAACGCACCGAGATAATTGCCGAGCGTCGGCGTGCCTGTCGGCTGAATTGCACTTAACACGATTTGTTTCATGCTGTTTTCCTCCCAAAACTCTGTGATAAAAATAAAAGCCTGCCCTTGCCAAAAGCACAAGGACAGGCTGAAAATACATAACCTGCGGTACCACCTTGATTGACAGCAAATGCCGCCCACCTTTACGGAATACTGTTATATTCCTCTTTCTGTAACGGAAAAGAACCGTCGCATCTTTTCAATGCGCCCTCTACGGACCATTTGTCTGCCGCGTTTGCTATGGGATTCGCACCGCCGCCCACTCTCTGAAAGCGCGTCATGCAGTTTTACTTCCGTATCATAGGTTTGCAATTATTAAAACACAAAAGCGCTGCTTTGTCAACACTTTGTTTTCTGCCGTAAGAAGAAAAGGTTCGGTAAAAACCGTTTTCTCCTTATTGCGTTTCAGTCTAAAGTGGTATATAATATTTTTCAAACTCTGTTTTGAAAGAAGAGATTCGCAATGTTAACCCTTGACAAAGTATACCACGCCTCTTTTCAGCTGAAGAATGTTATCCGGCGAACAGATATGATTATGGCGCCGAAAATCAATCCTGACTGTGAGGTACATTTAAAAACAGAAAACCTGCAAGTTACAGGTTCGTTTAAAGTACGCGGTGCCGCTTATAAAATTTCCCAGCTTTCCGAAGCAGAAAAGGAAAAAGGCGTAATCGCTTGCTCCGCAGGCAATCACGCACAGGGCGTAGCGCTTGCTGCAACAAAAAACGGTATTAAATCCCTCATTTGCCTGCCCGACGGCGCACCGATTTCCAAAGTAGAAGCAACACGCAAATACGGTGCGGAAATTTGTTTGGTAGAAGGCGTATATGATGACGCATATAACCGTGCACTGCAATTAAAGGATGAGATGGGCTATACCTTTATTCACCCGTTTAATGATGAAGACGTGATTGCAGGTCAGGGTACGATTGGCTTGGAGATTTTGGAACAGCTGCCCGATGTGGACGTAGTGATTGTACCTGTCGGCGGCGGCGGTTTGATTTCGGGTGTGGCATTTGCCGTTAAATCTCTGAATCCGAATGTAAAGGTTTACGGCGTGCAGGCAAGCGGCGCACCGAGCATGCTGCGTTCCATTGCAGACGGTAAAATTAAAAAGTTAGACGAGGTATCCACCATTGCGGACGGCATTGCCGTAAAAGAACCCGGGGATGTCACCTTTAAAATGTGCCAAAAATATGTGGACGGCATTGTTTCGGTTTCCGAGGATGAAATTGCGGCAGCAATCCTTGCGTTGATTGAACAGCAAAAGCTGATTGCAGAGGGTGCAGGCGCCGTATCCGTCGCAGCGGCAATGTTTAACAAAGTAGATGTCAAGGGTAAAAAGGTTTGCTGTTTGGTTTCGGGCGGCAATATTGACGTTACCATTTTATCCCGCGTCATTAAGCGTGGGCTGCTGAAATCGGGACGCACCTATTCTTTAACCATTGAACTGATTGACAAACCCGGTCAGCTCAAAGGCGTGGCAGATACAATCGCCGAGCTCGGCGGCAACGTCATTTCCGTGCACCATGAAAGAGCTTCGGAAGGATCCGACATCAACGGCTGTTATCTTCGTCTGCTCTTGGAAACACGGAATTTCGAACATATCGACGCCATTAAATCCGCACTGACGGAGCGTGGCTACCGTATCAAAGCATATTAAACATTATCGGAGGAAGCTAAAATGATTGAAACATTACACACGGACAACGCGCCTGCGGCAATCGGACCGTATTCCCAGGCAAAAATTGTAAACGGCATTTTGTATGCATCGGGGCAAATCGCCATCAATCCTGCAAGCGGCGAAGTGGAGGCCGATACGATTGAAGAACAGACCGAACAGATTTGCAAAAACATCGCCGCGCTTTTAGAGGCGGCGGGTTCTGACTTTACCAAGGTGATTAAAACCACTTGTTTTCTTAAGAACATGTCTGATTTTGCTGCTTTTAACGGTATTTACGGCAGTTATTTTGTTTCCAAACCTGCACGTTCATGCGTAGCGGCGTCAGCACTGCCGAAGGATGTTTTGGCAGAAGTCGAAATTATTGCAGAAATTTAACAGCAAGTTTTATATTCAACGCTGTAAAAAGCCTTGCAGGGTACATTCTGCAAGGCTTTTTCTTTGCATTTCTGCGATTATTCGCCGCGTTTGTCCCCATAGAAAAACAGTGCGACCGTACCCGGCCCTGTATGCGAACCGATGACCGTCCCGATATTGTTAATCATCACTTTTCCGTTCAGTTTCGGGAAAGCCGCCTCTACCCTATCGGCAACCGCTTTCGCATCATCATAGCATGCCGAATTGGAAATAAAGCACTTGCCTGCATAGTCTGCACCGTTTTGCGCGTGCGCTTTCATTTTTGAAAGTATTTCCTCAATGGCTTTTGCTTTGCCGCGGCATTTTTGACGCGGAATCAATTTACCCTCATTATTCACATTCAAGAGCGGGCAGATTTTCAGCATAGTGCCGAAAAATCCCGCAATAGGTGTCACACGGCCGCCGCGGATATAGCTGGTTAAATCCGTAGAAAAAAACCAGTGATGCAAATTCAGCTTATTTTCTTCCAGAAACGCATAGATTTCTTCCGCGGATTTTCCCGCGTCACGCATATCCGCCGCCGTATCTACCAACAACCCATAGCCCGAGGATGCCGCCAAAGTATCTACCAAATAAATCTTGTTTTCCGGATACTTTTCTTCTAACGTTTCACAGGCAATGCGTGCAGAATTATAAGACCCTGACAGACCGCTCGAAAACGCCAAATGTAAAACATCTTTTCCCTCTTTTAAGAAAGGCTCAAAAAATTCAACATACTGCTGCACATTTACCTGTGAGGTTGTGGGCTGTGCACCGTCGGCAATTCTTTGATAAAACTCCGCAAACGGTATAGACTTTCCTAAGTCATCGGCATATTCTTGACCATCCATTGTAAAATGGAAGCAAACCAACTGCACCTTTCGGGTTTCAAAAAACTCCAAAGGCAAATCCGCTGTGGAACAGCAGGATAAAATAAAATCAGACATATAACAATCTCCTAATCTGTGTCGACACTGTCGGCAAAATGTATTGTGAAACGTGCACACGGCAAATGTGCAACGGTTCATCACAGCCTTATTCCTTCAATTTCAGCGCTTCGCTTTTTCTGTATTCCTCGCCGTCTTTACCCAAATGATAGACCGGCAAAGCTTTGACCCCAAATACACGTTTTTCGATGCGGGAATAATTGATGCCGCGCTTGCGCATATAGGTTTTATACCATTCCAAGCGCTTTTGAAAATCCTTATAGCGGCGGTTTTCAAGCGATGTCCACGCCACTTCGGCAAATGCAACTGCACGCGGGAACATGGCAAACTGCAAAGCTTCTTCGGTATCAATCCACTCTGCCCAATGTTCACATTCAATGCCGCGAATCCGCTGCCCGGACTTACCAAATCCGGCTTTCACTTCATTAAATTTATAAACCTTTTTCAGCGGCAAAAATTTATATTTATAATCAAAATAAAAATAGCGGTCGGGAGACATAATTAAATCTCGCTTATATGCCTGCTCGCGGACTGCCTTTAAATTATGGGAAATCCAGTACTGGCAAACGATGCTTTCATCAAAACTGTCGTTGATACAGTCATTCCACGCAATTGCGGTTTTGCCGAACTTCTTTATAATTTCATTGGCACGGGACATAAAATACCCCTGAAGTTCTTTGGCGTTTTTTAAGCCGTTTTCCTGCCGAAGCGCCTGACATTTCAGGCAGGTATCCCAAATCTTATGCCCTTTTGCCGCTTCATCACCGCCGATGTGAAAATATTTGCTTTCAAACAGCGGGCAAATTTCGCCAAACAGTTTTTCAAGGAAATCGTAAACGGCATCATTGCCCGCACACAGAATTTCTTCAAAAATACCGTTTTCACATTTCGCCTCTGTCGGTTCGCCCTTACAGGACAAATGCGGATACGCCGCCAATATAGCGCTTGTATGCCCGGGAATATCAATTTCGGGAATGACCTCAATATGCAGTGTTTTGGCGTATGCCACAACATCGCGGATTTCTTCCTGCGTATAAAGCGCAAAATATTCGCCGCCGCGGTACGGCAGTCCGTTCCCCTTTAATCCCGCATATTTTCTCGTTGCGGCAATCGTGTTTAATTCAGGAAACACCTTGCTTTCAATACGGAAGCCTTGGTCATCTGACAAATGCCAGTGCAAGATATTCAGTTTTAAAAATGCCATTTGGTCCAGAACACGCTTCACGACATCCGTGCCGAAGAAATGACGGCTCTCATCGATTTGCAGACCGCGGTAGCCGTAATGCGGACAATCTTTAATCAACAAGCCGCTGACAATTGCTTTGCCTTCTGTCTTTTGTGCCTGCATCAAAATCATTTTTAAAGTAACCGCCGCATAAAACGCGCCGCGTGCATCGGATGCTTCTGCTGTAATTCCTTCCGGAGAGACCTTCAGCGTATAACTTTCGGGCTGCATGCCGCCGACCTTGCGGATTTTAATTGTCCCTTCCCCCTTTACAGGAGAAGTTTTCAAATATGCAGTCAAATAATTTCCCGCAGAAAGGAACTCCTGCGCGCAAAGCACCTCTGTCGCGGCAGAGACCGTGTATGTACCATCCAAAGCCTGATAACTGTTCGGCTTCGGAATCAAATTGTATTTCAACATTCTGTTTACCTCCGTTGACACTGCGCGGGGTACACGAAGTCCCCGCAGTTTTTGCATAGATGCTACTAAAATTATAGCAAAAACCGCGGGAGAAAAAAAGTCTTTATTTTACTTTCTCAGCAATTTTTTCAAAAATTTCCACAATTTTGAAGCGTACTTCATATTTCGGATTGCTTTGTGCAATTTCCGCTTCCTGTTCGGAAAGTACATTTTCAATATCTACGTCTGCCTCTGCCGCAGGCAGACACATCGGCGGGAACATCACGCACCACCAGTTTTGTCCCGCACCCTCGCCGATAATGACGCGTACCGCTTCATATGTGCCTGCGGGCAACGTCACCTTTTCATCATATGTGCGCGTGTTGAAAAAGTCCTTTCCGATTTCAATGCGCACACCGTAGTCAAAACCATTTTCACGTATAACCGCTTCGGCGGCCTTTTGTAATTCCGACTTTTCGCTGTCTAAAATGCACTCTGCACCTGCCGCCGTCAAACTGCCGTCAAACAGCGTCTTTCCCGTTTCCAAAACCGCATCTCGTACCTTTAATTTCAGCGCCTGGTCCTCTGCACTGTCTGAATTGGCAATCACGTGCATACGAAGCACCTGTTCGCGGATGTTGCCGCAGGATGCGCCGAATGAGGTGACACTCAAAAGCACGGCAATCAGCAGGCCGCAGAAAACAGAAATTTCGATTTTTTGTATTTTGCTTAAGGTTCGGTATTTTTGCATATATGTTTCAATCCTTTCATCGAACGGGTTTCGTTCGACAAAAGGATTGACTTAAAAAATAAAGTTTATACAATTTTTTCTAAAAACAGGGATTTTACGGTTACGGTGTGCGCAGGGATACGTCACCGCTGATAGTTGTGACTGTACAAACACCTGCATTAGAATCGCCGTACGGCACATCAACCCTACCGCTTGATGTAGATACGTCAAATTTCTTCGGGGAAAGCAGATTGCCTCGCACATAGCCGCTTCCCGTACGAACCTCCATCTTATCGGCGTCAAAATCTTTGAGCAACACATTTCCGCTCATAGTTTCTGCGGTAAAAGTCTGCGCCTGCACGTCTTCTAAATTCATTATTCCGCTGTTGGAGTTGAGCGCCATGTTTGCCTGTACTCGCATTGTATGAAGCAGTATGTTTCCGCTCATGGTTCTTGCGGTAAAGGTCTGTGCCTGCACGTCTTCTAAATTCATTATTCCGCTGTTGGAGTTGAGCGTTATATTTTCCTGCGCATGCACTGTAGAGAATATAATATTTCCGCTCATATTTTGAGCTTCCAGCACCTTCACATTGACTTTTTCAACCCGAATCAAACCACTGTTACTGTGTACCGTAAGTTTTTCTTTTGCAGAACCTAAAAATTGTATATTGCCGCTTAGAGTGGAAATATCCGCCGTGTCAAAGGTAAACGCCTCGCCGACAAAAGCCCTTCCGCTTTGCGAGTCTATCCGCAAAGTCTGATAATCCCTGTTTGGCAGATACACCGTAATTTTCATTTCTGTTTCGTCCGAAGCGCCCCAAAACAAACCGAAATTTTCATACCAAAGGCGTGCATCCTTCTGCTTGACGGTCAGCGTATTGTTTTCTACGGAAACCGCACATGTTTGACGGGCGGTTTCTGTACATTCCACACGGCACTGCCCATCCTCGGCTGTATCAAAATACACATTGCTCCATATGCTTTCAATATCTATATTCTGAAAAGAATTTTCCACCGCATAGGTTTTGGTTTCTATGGTAACAGTATTCAGTTGCTTATAATCGAAGCCAATCTTTAATGATACACCCAAAACGGTAAATATACCGAGTACAATGCAGGAAACTGCAACCATACACGTAATTTTTACACTTTTTTTCATTTTCGCTCCCCCTTTCCAACGAAAGCATGTTTTACACGAAGCAAAAGCCATTTACTGCCGTGCAGAATCAGTACAGCAACTTTGTTGCATACAAACAAAAACAGTAACCCTATACCGATACTGATAAGTCCGATACCCGCTATGAGCACGCCTTGCAGTAAGTTCCCCGAAAGTGCAAACGGCAATATACTGAATACACCTGCCACGCCGCAAGCAAATGCGGCAAGATCGGCGATATACAGTATAACAACTGCCGACCACAAAAAAACATAGGCGCCGAAAAACAAGAGTACAACGGCAAGCAACACAGGCACCCACAGTGGAGAACCAAGAATCAGCAAAACAATTTCACCTGCACGTAAGGTGCGGGCCGGACGCACCTTTTCCTGCACCAAATGCGGCAGAGGCGTTTCTTTTAAAATTTGTTCGACGATTTCCTCAACAGAGCCGAGCTCTCGGATTGCCTCTTCCTGTGTTCGTCCGTCTTCGGCATAATCGTCAATCATTTCTGCATAGTAGTCTAAAAATTTTTCAATATCGCTTTGCGGCAATCCCTGAATTTTTTCACGGATTTCCGCAAGAAATTCTGTTTTCGTCATGTGAGTTCTCCTCTCTTGTCACAAATTTGTAAATGGACATAATTTCTTTCCACTCCTGTGAAAAGGCTTCAATACGGTCAAGCCCTTTCTCCGTAATATGATAGTATTTTCTGAGCCGCCCATTGTGCTCTACGGAGTATACGGTTAAACATTCCGCTGTTTCCAGCCGCCGAAGAATCGGATACAGCGTCGATTCGGAAACTGTCACATAGGGCTTTATATCCTTGATAATCTGATACCCGTAGGAGTCCTCATTTTTAATTGCGGCGAGGACACACACATCCAAAAGACCGCGTTTCAACTGAATATCCATTCAATGCCTCCTTCCGCCTTATACTATATATCGCATAGTATTATTTGTCAAGAGGTATTTTTTTTACATCAAAAAATCAGAGAGCGGCTTGCCCTCTGATTTTAAATGCTTTATCTTATCCATATCATTGCATATTCCGCCGCGTGTGTCGGTTCATCCACCTGTTCCGCGCGAATACAAAATCCCTCACGCTGATAAAAAGAAACCGCACGCGTATTGTCACAGTATACATGTAAGGAAAGTGTGTCATATTTCGCTTTTATAAAATCCAACAGCTGTTTCCCGACGCCTTTGGAACGCCCCTTTTTCTCCACAAATATGCCCTCAATATAACCGCTCTCTCCAAGACCGACAAATCCAATGATGCTATCCTTTTCAACGGCTACATACACTTCCGCCTGTTTAATGGACTGCGCAACAAACGGCAAGTTGCTTTCCCAATAGGACTTTTCAATAAAAGGGTGTGCATCGCAGTTGGAAGCAAGCCAAATCTGCATTACTGCGGATACATCCGCAGGATTCATTTCTCGTATCATCCAATGTCTCTTTCGTAAACCAGGCGGCAAAAAGCAAACGCCCCCTGCCGCCCATGCAAATTTTATTATTTTAATATACTGATTGCGTCCGTAATAGTTTTTTCCATGGCTTCGCGCCCGTATTTGTCGACCTCGGATTTATCGCGCGCTTCGTGCGTTAAACAACCCGCACCGCCGATACAGCCGCCGACACATGCCATCCCTTCAATAAAGTTATTCGGCAGTACCCCTTTGGACGCTTTCAACAGCGCTAAACGACATTCTTCGATGCCGTCGCAGGCAATCGGTTTATAATCAATGTCGAGATTCTGCTCTTTTACAGACTGTGCAACGGCATCCGTAAGACCGCCGCTACGGGCAAAAATTCTGCCGAAATACGAGGCGTTATCCAAAACATCCTCGGGTAGCTCGGAAAGATCAATATCGCGGCTGTCAAACAGTGCCTGCAATTCTTCAAAGGTCAGCACGGAATCAATCACCTTGCCGACACGCTCCTGCTGAATTTCCTTTTTCTTTGCCGTGCAGGGACCGATAAAGACGATTTTGGCATCCGGCTCTTGGTCTTTGATATATTTCGCAATCGCCGCCATCGGGGAAAGGTTATGCGAAATCTTATCCATCAACTGCGGGAAGCTCTTGTGAATATAATCGACAAATGCAGGACAGCAAGAACTGGTCAGAAACCCTTTTTCCGCTAGTTCCTGCGCTTCATAATAGGAGACAATGTCCGCACCCAGCGCCGCCTCTACTACGCTTGAGAAACCCAGCCGTTTAATCGCAGACACCACCTGCCCCAGCTTCGCATAGGTGAACTGGCTGGAAATCGAGGGTGCAACCACCGCATAGGTCTTATATTTTTTGTTTTGCTCACTCTTTTTCAAGATGCTGATGACATCTAAAATATACGATTTATCCACAATCGCGCCGAACGGACACATATATTCGCACGCACCGCAGGAAATACATTTGTCGTTATTGATGTGTGCCGCACGCATTTCATCATTTTTCATGGAAATTGCTTTGACCTTACAAGCCTTTTCACAGGGACGCTTGTAATTGGAAATTGCTGAATACGGGCAAACCTTGGCACACGCACCGCAGTCTACGCACTTGGTCTTGTCGATATGCGCTTTCTGATTTTCATCAAACGTAATCGCATCTTTTTTGCAGACATCCTCACAGCGATGCGCAATACAGCCGCGGCAGTCGTGGGACACTTGATAACCGCTGGCAGGACATTCATCACAGGCAATCTCAATAACCTCAATCACATTGGGATTGGATTTATCCCCACCGCAGGCCAGCTTAATGCGCTCGGCAATAATGGCACGCTCTTTATAAATACAGCAACGCATGGTCGCTTTCGGACCGGGGGCTACTACCTTGGCAATATCATTAAAGCTGTTGGCAAGCTGGAATTCATCGCCCTCAAAGGCGATTCGCGCCACTTCGCGCAACACCTTATATTTTAAATACTGAATTTTGGTATCAAATTTTCTTCCTTCTTTTCCCATACCGTTTCTCCTTAGAAATAGCTGACCTTCACGCGCTTACCGATGGTTTTGAGCAGCTCGGAAAGTTCTTCCACCAAATGCATTTTAATATTAAACGTAATCGGCAAATTCGGATTTTGGTGCGCGGGATTGATGGCTCTGCCGACAAAGAAATTGATATCGGTTGCCTCATCCACAAGCAAACGCGAAATCAAAGACGCACCGTCTTCCTTGACATTCCACTCCGCATAAATTGCATCGGCATCTTGGTACCCCTTTGCCTGCTCCAACACACGGCTTAAGGTAATGACACCCTCCGTCACCAAATCCACACCCTCGATTTTGGCAATCGGCGGGACTTCGGGGTCAATATAGTCTAAAAGCGTTTCCACAGGCTTGCCTAAAAACTCGCCCGCAAGCGTTGAGGTCGTACCGCCGCAAACGATGTGTTTTCCCTCTTTCGAGAAGAAAAGCGACATCATTTTGTTGACATCCTTCGGGTCGCGCGGCGGACCGAGCATCAGATTAACCGACCTGCGCTCCCGAATTTTCACCGTGCAGACAGTAGTATCGTCACCAGGCTTGCCGCCGTACAGCCGACAGCATTCGTCAAGCAACAAGGCGGACATCGTTTTCGCGGTGAATTCGGGATTGTACATTTTTTCCAAAAATTCAATAATTTGGTCGCGTTCCCAACCGAAATTCATGGTGGAACCAATGCCAGCCCAAATTGCACCGTCACTTGTGAAAACCATAAAATCATTTTCACGAAGCTCGATTTTAGACTTATAAATCGTTTTGCCGCCAATCTCCATCGCGGTTTTCGGATAGTCATAATTTTTGCCGTCCCGCAAAAGAATCAACTGCGGGTTATCATATTGTATAATTTCCGCCTCACGGTTGTCAATAGTGCGGACAATGGTAAATGTGGAATATGCCACCTTTCGCACTTCGCAAATCGGCAAAGTGGCGGCAATCGTCTCTACACAATTCTCTAAGCTCATCCCGTTCGCCATCATGGTGGAAATGATTTTTGAGGTCAGTGTGGAAAGAATATTTGCTTTCACACCGCTGCCGAGCCCATCCGCAAGCACTACGACATGATTTTCATCGCTTTGGTCGATAATTTCCACACGGTCACCGCAAAGCTGTTCGCCGAATTTATTGACGCTTTGATACCCGATGTCGGTACACAAATTATTCATCTTTGAGCGACTCCTTCAAATTGGTCAGTGCGATTTTGGTTTCCGCTGTTGTTTCGCCGAGCAAAGAGGCAATCTCCTGCACAATGCGCATTTGTTTTTCAATCACTTTGTTGGTCACTTCAATCGTGTGACGGCTCATTTCCTCTTTTTTGGCTTTTTCTTCCTCTTCAGAGGTAATATCGCGCATAATACACATCAAAATATGATACATACGGTCATAAATGATGGTTTCTTCAATATACTTTTTGTATTCCGCCAGATACACGCGCTTGTCATGAATATTTAAGCCTCCCGACAGCACTTCAATAAAATCAAACGGCTCCATAATACGAACCACAGGCTCACCGAGCACATCGTTTTGATGACGGATATTGAGGATTTTCCGTGCGGCGGCATTGATTTGCTGTACTTCCATTTCCTCATTCAAAATCAAAATCCCGTTCGGCGTATTGCTGATGATATTATCCGAGAAGGTTTCTGCTTTGTCCTTCAAGAACGGCAGGCACATGGACAAATCCGCTTTGCCGTCTAAAACAGCCTGCGCCTTTTCGCGGCAGGTATTGTAACCGCAAGAACCGCAGTTCAACTCATCCTCGGAGCGCATTTTACCCATTTTATGTAAAATCTCTTCAATCGCACGGCTGCCCGCCTTCGGTTTTTCTTTTTTGAGGAAAATCAAATTCTTGGCAATTTCCGAACTGTCGGGCTGTTCCACAGGGAAATCTGCACCTTTTGCCTGTTTGGCATATTTTTCAACCGCCAAATAGCCCTGTACAGGCGCTTTGTGCGCTTTGTGCATGGCGGGACCGCCGATACAGCTGCCGGGACACGCAGACATTTCAATAAAACAGTTATGAATGTTCCCTGCAATAATATCTTGAATGGCATGAATACAAGAAGACATTCCGTCCACAGCCATATAGCTGTATTTTTCGTTTTTACATGCCATGGATTTGAGAATACCGCCCGAAGTGGGAAAAAATCGTGCCTTACCCGCAGGTTCGTTCGCCTCCTCTGCCGGCTCCAATGCAATACCCGCCTCACTGAGCCATTCGCCGAGTTCCTCAAAAGTCAAAACACAGTCCACAATGCCCTCGTAGTCCTCCGCCTCCGCCTTTTTGGAAATACACGGCCCGATAAAAACGGTTTTCGCACCCGGATGCGCTTTTTTGAGCATTCCGCAGTGCACCTGCATTGGCGACTGCACCTTGGCAAGATAGGGAATCGCCTCGGTAAAATGCTTTTGAATCAGTAAATTGACGGTGTGACAGCAAGTCGCTATCACAACGTCCTGTAAGCCTGCGTCACAGATGCGGTCGTATTCATTTTTGACAACGGTTGCACCGTATGCAGTTTCCTCTGCGCCTGCAAAGCCGAGCTTCAAAAGGGCATTGCGCACAGAGGCAATACCTACGTTGTCATAATTTGCGGCAAAGGACGGCGCAATGCTAGCATATACGGGAGCGTTCCCCGCAAGCATTGCTTTTGCGCGCCCGACATCATTGCGGATTTCTTTGGCATTTTGCGGACATGCCACAAAACACATACCGCAAAGTACACACTCATCCTCTACAATCTGTGCCTGCGTTCCCGAAAAACTGATAGACTTTACAGGACAGTTCCGAATACACTTATAGCAGTTTTTACAATTCGATTTTTTCAGTTTAATATAATTCGCCATGGTAATTCCCCTATGTACCAACGCTTGAAAGCGCAAAACGGCAGTACAAAGCCAAACGCTTTGCACTGCCCGCTTTACCGCTCACAGCGCGGCAAGAATATTGGTTTTAAAGAAATCGTCAACGGTTTCGGGCGACACTGAGAAAAGTGCGTCATTCACTGTAACGGACACGCCGTTTTGGCAGTTGCCCATGCAGAATTTTCCGCTAAGCTCTACCTGGTCTTTTAAATCATTGTCCGCAATCAACGCCTGCAACCGTTCAACGATTTGGCGCGAACCTTTTAAATGGCAGGAACTTCCGATGCAAACAGTCACTTTCATAGCCGTTCTCCTTTAAACTTTTTAACTATTATATTATTCGTAATCCACCACGTCAAGCCACTTCATCAGCAATTCTTTTTCTTCGGGCTTGCGTTTTACGCTCTGCGAAGCGGCAACAATCGGCAGCCATTTCTGCACATACTGCTTTGCTGTATCACTCTTTTCGCAGAATTTATCCAAATACTTTTCGGCATTTGCGGTCTCGCCCTTTAAGGAAAATACCAAATAAGTTCTCGCCGCATCCGCTGATGCATTGCCCTGCGTGGCATGCGACCAGTCAATAATATAATTCACACCATCGTCACCGACAATCACGTTACTCGGACGGAAATCGCCGTGACACACTTTATTGTGCTTCGGCATGCCCTCCAAACGGGTATGCAGCTCATAACGTGTGGTGGCATCCAAATCCGTTTCGGATATTTTACGGTTCATTTTATCCTTCAGCTTATTGAGGAGCGGCGCCTTCTGATTGTGAATCCGCAGTTGGATATCGACAAACAAATCCATATACTCGTCAATTTTATCGGGATTTTCTTCCATCAGCTGTGCAAGCGTTTTTCCTTTGATAAATTCAGAGGCAATTGCCCATTTGCCGTCCACAACACCGACTTCCAACAGCTTCGGAATCGGCAGACCCGTTTCCTCCACGCGCGCCTGATTGAGCGCCTCGTTGAGGACATCGGATTTTTTGTAGTCCTCGTCAAAAACCTTGACCGCACGGTCTCCGTCCTTATACACAGTCTTGGAAGTTCTGACAGCAATGACTTTTTCGAGTTTCATAATTATCCTCCCTTGCCTTATTTGCCGTAATATGCTTTGAGATATATCTCTTTGAGCTCACGCATCAGCGGATAGCGCGGATTCGCGCCGGTGCACTGGTCGTTAAACGCCTGTTCCACCATTGCATCCAGTGTATCCAAGAAGTATTGCTCATCCACACCGTATTCCCGAATGGTCTTTTTCACGCCGCAATGCGCTTTCAGTTCATCAATTTTGGCGATAAGATTTTCCAGTTTCTCCTCGTCGTTTTTCCCTGTAACGCCGAGTGCATCGGCAACTTCACAGTAACGTGCAAGGGTGTGCGGGTGGTCATATTGCGGGAACGTACCCATCTTTACAGGCACCTCAGCAGCATTATACCGCAAAACATAGTCAATAAGCAAGGCATTTGCGATACCGTGCGGCAAATGATGGAATGCACCGAGCTTGTGTGCCATGGAATGGCAGACGCCGAGGAAGGCATTTGCAAACGCCATACCCGCCATAGTAGCGGCATTGCCCATCTTTTCGCGGGCAACAGGGTCGTTAGAACCGTTGTCATAAGCGCGGGGCAGATATTGGAAAATCATTTGCAGTGCGCGGATTGCCAAACCGTCCGTGTAATCGGTCGCCATGACAGACGCATAGGCTTCCAGCGCATGTGTAACCGCATCGATACCGGACGCCGCAGTAAGTCCCTTCGGCGCGTTCATCATCATATCCGCATCGACAATCGCCATATTCGGCAGCAACTCATAATCTGCCAGCGGCCATTTTACGCCTGTGTCCGCATCGGTGATAATCGCAAACGGCGTAACCTCGGAGCCGGTGCCAGCAGAGGTCGGAATCGCAATGAAATATGCCTTTTCGCCCATTTTCGGGAAAGTATATACACGCTTGCGAATATCCATGAAGTCCATTGCCATGTCTTCAAAATTCGCATCGGGATGTTCGTACAGAACCCACATAATTTTTGCCGCGTCCATAGCTGAACCGCCGCCGACAGCAATAATCGTGTCAGGCTGGAACTGCGTCATTTGGTCAGCACCTTTTCTTGCGCACTGCAAGGTCGGATCAGGTGCAACTTCATAGAAACAGGTGTGCTGAATACCCATTTCGTCAAGCTTATCTTCGATAGACTTTGTATAACCGTTGTTGTAAAGGAAAGAGTCGGTAACAATGAACGCCTTTTTCTTACCGAGTACATTTTTCAGCTCGTCAAGTGCAACAGGCAGACAGCCTTTTTTGAAATAAACCTTTTCAGGCGCGCGGAACCACAACATGTTTTCCCTTCTTTCGGCAACGGTTTTAATGTTAATCAAATGCTTTACACCGACATTTTCGGAAACCGAGTTGCCGCCCCAAGAGCCGCAGCCCAAAGTGAGCGACGGTGCAAGCTTAAAGTTGTAAAGATCGCCGATGCCGCCCTGTGAAGAGGGTGTGTTCACAAGAATACGGCAGGTCTTCATACGCTCGCCGAATTCCGCCAGTTTTTCTTTCTCCGTCACGGCGTTCAGGTACACAGAAGATGTGTGCCCGTAACCGCCGTCGGCAATCAAATGCTCTGCCTTATTTAGTGCGTCTGCAAAATCCTTTGCTTTGTACATTGCAAGCACGGGAGACAGCTTTTCGTGTGCAAATTCTTCGGAAAGCTCCACACTTGTGACCTCGCCAATCAAAATTTTTGCGGTTTCAGGCACGGTTACGCCCGCCAGCTGTGCAATTTTGTATGCAGACTGACCGACAATTTTCGCATTCAGCGCACCATTGATAATAATGGTCTTTCTGACCTTTTCAAGTTCATCTTTTTTGAGGAAATAGCAGCCACGTGCCGCAAATTCCTCTTTCACCTTTTTATAAACCTTATCCAGCACAATGACCGACTGCTCGGAAGCACAAATCATGCCGTTGTCAAAGGTTTTGGAATGAATAATCGAGTTCACGGCAAGCAGGATATCCGCTGTGTCATCGATAATTGCAGGCGTGTTGCCCGCGCCGACGCCCAAGGCCGGTTTGCCCGAAGAATACGCCGCCTTGACCATGCCCGGTCCGCCTGTAGCCAAGATAATGTCCGCTTCCTTCATCAAAAGGTTGGTCATTTCCAAAGACGGAATATCAATCCAGTCAATAATGCCTTCGGGGGCACCTGCCGCCACAGCCGCCTCCAAAACCACCTTCGCCGCCGCAATGGTCGAACCCTTTGCGCGGGGGTGCGGGCTGATAATGATGCCGTTACGGGTTTTCAGAGAAATCAATGTCTTAAAAATCGCCGTGGAAGTCGGGTTTGTGGTCGGGATAACCGCCGCAACAACTCCGATAGGCTCCGCAATTTTTTTGATGCCGAATGCGGGATCCTCTTCAACAACACCACAGGTTTTTGTATCTTTATACGCATTATAAATATATTCCGCCGCGTAGTGATTTTTAATTACCTTATCCTCCACCACGCCCATGCCGGTTTCTTCCACCGCCATTTTTGCCAGCGGAATTCTCTGTTTATTTGCGGCAACGGCAGCTGCACGGAAAATTTTATCAACCTGTTCCTGCGAATAGGTCGCAAAAATCGCCTGCGCCTCGCGCACGCGCTTCAATGCCTTTTCCAGCATTTCGACAGAGTCCACAATTTCGTAAGTCTTTGCTTGTTCCATTGTACTGATGCTCCTTTGTTTATTTTTCAGAGTAATGGTCTTTTAAGTGGGCGGATAAAACCGCCAGGGACGATGCAACATTTTCGTTCTGCACCAATATGCCGTCAGGCACGATAAGATGCGCAGGTGCAAAATTCCAAATGGCACGGATTCCGCAGGCAACCAAACGGTCACATACAGCCTGTGCACTCGTTTCAGGTACACAAATAATGCCGATGTGAATCCGCATGCGCTGACACAAATCCTCCAGCTTTTCCATGGGGAAAATTTTCTGTTCCCCGTAAAAGCGAAGCTCTGTAAGCGCAGGGTCCCGGTCAAACGCCGCAACCAGGTGCAGTCCATACGCGGCAAAGCCCTTGTACTGCAAAAGAGAACGTCCCAAAAGCCCTGCCCCGACGAGGATTGCCTCGTTTACGTTGTCGTAGCCTAAAAAGGCTTCAAAATCGTGAATCAAAAGATGCACATCAAAGCCCGTTTTCGGCTTGCCTGCACACGAACTGACAAAGGCGATATCTTTGCGCACCTGCACTTCATTTAAAGAGAGTGCAGCGGCAATTTTGGGAGCGGAAACCGTTTCCACGCCCGACTTTTGCAGTACCTTTAAATAATTTAAGTAATAAGGCAACCGCAAAAGTGCCTGTTTTGAAATACCGCGAACGGCATTGTCGGATGTACGCATATACCTTTCGCCCCAATCAGTATTTTCGTATTGATACCATCATAGCGCATTGTTAAAATTTTGTCAACTCTTACTTGTTAATTATTTAACATTCGTTTCCCTGCCCAAAAAGCATATGGTTTTACGATGTGTTTTGTGCAAATTCACACGCAGATTTTTCGGTATGATTTCGTAATCTATACGTCTGATTTTTACGCTGAAAACAAATTTACACAATTGTCATTTTAATATAGAAAAAGCAAGAAGTCCATAGGGAATTTGCGGTGGAATTAGGTAGGATATGGGTTGTCATTCTGAGCCACAGGCGAAGAAGCTCACATGGCACAAAGTAAATTTGGCATCCATACAGCAAAAAACACACGGCGCGGTCAAAATACCGAAGCTTTCCAAAATCCATAAGGTCAGTATTGATTACATTTTAGGGCAAACCGATAAAAAAGAAAGATAACCCGAATCGCAAATGATGTGGTTCGGGTTGTTTTATTATTTCTTTGCGCATTACAGAGCGCGTATTCTTACGAACAGATGGTACACACGTAGGACCGGACTTGCCCGGGCGGGCGTGAAAACCCGCCCCTATGAGGTTTGTGTATCGCCGTTGGTTTGTGCTCGGATTTTACGGAACGCGTCATCGGTCGTTCCTTCGCATTTTTCACATTTTCTGCGCGTCTGGTATAAGTAAAGCCCCGCATCCTGTTCGAAATTCACAGGATGCGGGGTTTTGGGTGTAATTTTGCGGGTTTATTTTATGTGCTTGTTTTGCTTTAATAGCCTTTTGTGCCCTCTAAGGATTCGTCATCGTCAATCCATTTTTGGACATGTACGATGCGGTAATCATCTTTTGTATCGCGAATCACGACGTGTTTGATACCGGCGTTAATAATTTGGCGCTTGCACATGGAACAGCTGCTGGCATTTTTCACATATTCGCCCGTATCGCATTCAATACCGACCAAATAGAGCGTACTGCCGAGCATTTTATTGCGGGAACTGCTGATAATTGCATTGGCTTCAGCATGCACGCTGCGGCAAAGCTCATATCGTTCGCCGCGCGGGACTTGCAGTTTTTGGCGTATACAGTAATTCAAATCTGAGCAGTTTTTCCGTCCGCGCGGCGCACCGACATAACCCGTAGAAATAACTTCATCATTTTGCACAATAACTGCACCGTAATGCCGCCGCAGACAAGTGCTTCTTTGCGAAACCATTTCAGCCAAGTCCAAATAATAGTTGATTTTGTCGCGTCTTTCCATAAAAGACCTCCTGCTTTTATTTGTGCGCCTGCCACCAAACAATGCGCCCGCCGGCAAGGGTTTTCGGCACATCGATAAGCCGCTGGTTTTCACTGCCGCGGAATTGCAGAGAAATATTTCGCTTTTCTTCTATAAATTCGCCGTCCACAAGCACATCGACCATCGAAAGCATTTCTTCCGTTACAGCGCAGTGCGCACGGCTCTCCCCGGTCAATTCCTCAAAAGTATAGCCCGAAAATGCCCAAACGGTCTTGGCAGGCAATTCCGCCCGCACCCGCCGCAAAAGCTTTACCAGTTCAGCCTGATTCCGCGGCTCAAACGGCTCGCCGCCAAGCAAAGTCAGTCCGTCAATAAAATCGGGACGCAAGGCCTCAAGCAGTTCATCTTCGGTTGCCTCGGTATAGTCCTGCCCATAGTCAAAGCTCCAGGTTTCAGGCTGAAAACAGCCTTTGCAATGATGGGTACAGCCCGAAACAAACAGCACTACGCGCACGCCGATGCCGTTGGCAATATCTCTTTTTTTAATTGCTCCGTAGCGCATTACAGATGCAACACTCTTTCTTTAATTTCCTGCGTTCTGCCCTGATTCCAGAACTGTGAACCGATGTAACCGCAGGTACGTCTTGCGACGTTCATTTTGTCCTGGTCACGGTTGCCGCAGTTCGGGCACTCCCAAACAAGCTTCCCGTCCTCTTCGACAATCTGAATTTCGCCGTCGTAGCCACAGCACTGGCAATAGTCGCTCTTGGTATTCAATTCCGCATACATAATATTGTCGTAAATAAATTTCACGACTTCCAGAACAGCGGGAATATTTTGCTGCATGTTCGGCACTTCGACATAGGAAATCGCACCGCCGGGAGACAATGCCTGGAACTTCGCTTCACGCGCAAGTTTCTCAAAAGCATCAATTTCCTCGGTCACATGGATATGATAGGAATTAGTGATATAGTTACGGTCGGTGACACCCGGGATAATCCCGAAACGTTTTTGCAGGCATTTTGCAAATTTATATGTTGTGGATTCCAACGGCGTGCCATACAGAGAATAGTGAATATTCTCGGCATTACGCCATTTCAGACATGCATCGTTGAGCGCCTGCATCACGCGCAGTCCAAACGCTTCACCTTCAGGGTCGGTAAGGCGCTTGCCCGTGACTTCATAAACGCACTCCCAAAGGCCTGCGTAGCCAAGGGAGATTGTTGAGTAGCCGCCATGCAGTAATTTGTCAATAGTCTCGCCTTTTTTGAGCCGCGCCAAAGCGCCGTACTGCCACAAAATCGGTGCAGCATCGGAAAGCGTGCCCTCTAAGCGCTCGTGTCTGCATTGGAGCGCTCTGTGGCAAAGCTCCAGGCGTTCTTCGAGAATTTCCCAGAATTTGGTTTCATCCTTTTTCTCACGGCACGCCGTGCAGGCAACGTCCACCAAATTGATAGTCACCACGCCCTGGTTAAAACGTCCGTAATACTTCGGCTTGCCGTTTTCATCGACCCACGGCGTTAAGAAACTGCGGCAACCCATGCAGGTATAGCAGTTCCCATTGCCGTTGTCGTCAATTTTTAATTGGAGCATAATTTTCTCGGAGATATAATCAGGCACCATACGTTTTGCAGTGCATTTCGCCGCAAGCTCGGTTAAATACCAATATTCGGAATCCTCATGAATATTATCTTCTTCCAAAACATAAATCAACTTCGGGAACGCAGGTGTAACCCAAACCCCCGCCTCATTTTTGGTACCGATAATACGCTGATTGAGCACTTCTTCAATAATAATGGCAAGATCTTTCTTTTCCTGCTCGTTCTTCGCCTCATTGAGATACATAAACACGGTGACAAACGGCGCTTGTCCGTTGGTAGTCAGCAATGTTACAACCTGATACTGTATCGTCTGCACGCCGCGCTGAATTTCCTCACGTACACGCTTTTCCACAAGATTATTTAACTGCTCAGATGTTGCCTCAATACCGAATTTCTGCATTTCGTCAGACAACTGGCGGCGGATTTTTTCGCGGGAAATCTGCACAAAAGGCGCCAAATGCGCAAGCGAGATGGACTGCCCGCCGTATTGATTGGACGCGACCTGCGCAATAATCTGTGTGGCAATATTGCATGCGGTAGAGAAGGAATGCGGTTTTTCAATCATGGTATCGGAAATCACCGTACCGTTTTGGAGCATATCCTCCAAATTCACCAAATCGCAGTTATGCATGTGCTGTGCAAAATAGTCAGCATCATGGAAGTGAATAATCCCCTCCTCATGCGCCTTGACAATATCCTCTGGCAACAAAATACGTTTGGTAAGGTCTTTGGAAACCTCGCCTGCCATATAATCGCGCTGTACGGAGTTCACAGTCGGATTTTTATTGGAATTTTCCTGTTTTACNNGATCGTTGTTGCACTCAATCAAAGAAAGAATCTGGTTGTCGGTCGTATTGGCAACACGCGCAAGGTTACGGGTGAAGCGATAACGGATATACCGTTTCGCGGTTTCGGGTGCGCCCTGCAAAATGATGTGCGTTTCGACAAGCTCCTGCACCTCTTCCACCGTAAGCGCACGGCCGATGTCATTGATATA
>DKUE01000019.1:49021-155272 GCA_002490525.1 Ruminococcaceae bacterium UBA7212 | reverse complement strand
TTATTGGAATTTTCCTGTTTTACCTCTTCGTTGTTACACTCAATCAAAGAGAGAATTTGATTGTCGGTGGTATTGGCAACACGCGCCAAATTACGGGTAAAGCGGTAACGAATATACCGCTTTGCGGTTTCGGGCGCCCCCTGCAAAATGATGTGTGTTTCGACAAGCTCCTGTACTTCTTCCACTGTTAACGCACGGCCGATGTCATTGATATAATCCTCAATCACTAAGGAAATATAATCAATTTGGCGTTCGGTCAATTCCTTTGCGCCCTCGGTTTCGTTGTTCGCTTTTGCGATCGCATTCTTGATTTTTTGACGCTCAAAGGTTTCCTCCGAGCCGTTTCGCTTAATAATCTTCATTGCTCTCTCCGTTTTTCACATAATCATTTTTCGATGCTCGTCTATCATACTACATCTTGTTGGAGATTGCAAGAGAAAAATACAATATATAGAAATTTTTTTCGTTTTTTAGATTTTAAGCGCCATATCTTGTGATAGAAAACGCATAGCAAGATAGAAAGTGCACAAAAAGTCAGAAAAATTTTGTGCGCATTGCCGATTTTCAAAACGGACTTCTCTTTTACCCAAAGAAAATTTTTACAGCCATGCCTTTATTTTCTTAGTATTTTATTTCAAGCTGTGCTGTTTGCGGTAGACTCTCGTTCCCGAATGCATCAAGATTTTCACATCCGTTGTCCCTGCTCATATAAATTGTACCTTCGGGATTGTGATGCGTAAGAACAAATACAGGCAGTGTAGGATTGTCGGCAACAGCCGCTTGAATCTGCTCCTCCGCCCACTGAAGCGTCTTATCGGAATATGCGCCGCCCTTCATGTCCCTGAATCAGGGCTGACAGCAATAAAGTGATATCCGTTAACAACCTTGTGTGTCCACGGAGATTCTGCATATGTATATTCTACAAATCTGTTGTGCATTTTGCGTGTGAAGGGTATTTCCCAGCAGTCTACAAAATAGGGAAGCCAATAATCGTGATTGCCAAGTATGTATGACAGTTCAAGCTGTGCGCGCGTCTCCCGCAACAATCGCCAGCGCCAAAACGATGCATAACACAGTTTTCAAAACTCTTTTGGCTTTCATAATTATATCCTTTTCAGAATCCCCCCGATTAAATAATCGGGGGGATATGCTACCATCGGTATTCACCGTAATTACGGTGCAGTCACACATTACAAGAGATGTGCTCCCTGTTAATCTAAGAAATCCTTCAGTTTTTTACTGCGGCTGGGATGGCGAAGCTTGCGAAGCGCTTTCGCTTCAATCTGACGGATGCGCTCGCGAGTGACACCGAATTCACTGCCAACCTCTTCTAAAGTACGCGGATGCCCGTCCTCCAAACCGAAACGCAGTGCCAGCACCTTTGCCTCGCGCATGGTTAAGGTTTTGAGCACCTCGTTCAGCTGTTCTTTTAACAACAGCATGGAAGCCGCATCTGCAGGCGCTAACGCATCATCATCGGGAATGAAGTCGCCGAGGTGGCTGTCTTCCTCTTCGCCAATCGGCGTTTCCAAAGACACGGGTTCCTGCGACACGCGTAAAATTTCACGTACCTTCTCTACGGACATATCCAGCTCTGCGGCAATTTCTTCCGCCGTCGGGTCGCGCCCGTTTTTATGAAGCAGCTGGCTGTTGGTTTTTTTTACCTTGTTAATGGTTTCCACCATATGCACGGGGATTCGGATAGTACGCGCCTGGTCGGCAATTGCACGGGTAATTGCCTGACGAATCCACCATGTTGCATAAGTTGAAAATTTAAAGCCTTTGGTATAATCAAATTTATCCACCGCTTTAATTAATCCCAAGTTGCCTTCCTGAATCAAATCCAAAAACTGCATACCGCGCCCGACATAACGCTTGGCTATACTGACAACCAAACGTAAATTTGCCTCAGCCAAGCGCTGTTTCGCCTGCTGGTCGTTATCACCGATACGGATTGCCAACTCTATTTCCTCTTCAGGTGTCAGCAGCGGCACACGTCCGATCTCCTTCAAATAAACCTTAACAGGGTCGTCCATGGCAACATTGCGATTGTCCGCAACCGCCGCGGCAACTTCCTGCCCCTTCGGCAGTTCAGAATCGAAATTCAATTCTTCGAGCATGGAATCATTCATGTCGTCAATGATTTCAATATTCTGTGCCTCAATGGTTTCGTACAGCTTGTCCAGCTCATCCATGTCGAAATCCATTTCCAAGATGACGGCATCGATTTCCTGCGTCGTCAGCTTACCCGTTGCCTTGCCACGTTCCAACAAGGAAGAAACAGATGTTTTTTTCTCCGTGTTATCCATACTTTCTCCTTCACATATATGTATTCACTTGCCGAATCCGACAAGTTAATTTTGAAACAGTTTCAAAAAATCTTCATCGGAAAGTTCAGACGGTGCACCCTTCGCCGTCTTAGCTTTTTCCTCTAAGATTACTTTTATACAGTCCCTGCACTCCGCAAGCGTGTTGGCAAGTTGCGGAATCAAGGTCTGAATCCGTGCGATTGCACCGATTTCCTCCGATGAAAATCCTGCCGCCGCAGAAATGGAAAACATACCGTTTCGGATCAGCTGTGCGGCAATTTCCGAAAACACACGCGCATTAAAGGAAGTTATGAAATCCTGCGCGGTGATTTCTTCCTTAATTTGACTGAAAAACTCCGGATTATGCATCAAAGACGCACAAAGCAGCTCTTCCGCTTTGGCGGCGCGCATATGCCGCGCACGCTCGGGATTGACGATGTTGATTGCTTTATCCGCCTTTTTTTCAAAACTCTGTACCTCGCGCAGAATGTGCTTTTCTGTATAGCGACTGCGGTTTTTTGTAATGTTCTTCGTTTGCGCTAAAATGGCATCCTTTGAAACGCCGAGTTCTTCGGAAAGTCGCGCGGCGTAAACGTCCAGTTCCACAGGACTGTGAAGCTCTGCAAGTACCGCACATGCCGCCGCCAAAAATCGGGTTTTACCGTCATCGGTGGTGACATCTATCCCATCGCGTGCGCGCAAAATGCGGTATTCCACATCGTTTGCCGCGCCCTCCAGCAGCGACTTAAATCGCCCCGCACCGAATTTTTTTAAAATCTCATCAGGGTCTTTACCGCCTTCCAAATGAATCACCTTGACGCGCAAGGTCGTACTTTCAAACAGGCGCAGTGCTTTCTGCGCCGCCTTTTGCCCCGCTTCATCGGCATCGTAGCAAAGGTAAACCGCACCCGTATACCGCGCAAGCAGTGCAACCTGCCGTTCCGTAAGTGCCGTGCCCAAGCCCGCCACGGCATTGTCAAACCCCGCCTGGTGCAAAGAAATCACATCCAAATTGCCCTCGCAGAGAATCAAAAAATCCTTTGCGGTCTTCTTTGCGAAATTCAAAGCAAAAATATTTTCGCCTTTTTTATAAATCAGCGTATCACTGGTGTTGACATATTTTCTCTGCGCATCGCTTGTCAGCGCCCTGCCGCTGAATGCAAGCACGTTACCGCGCAAATCGAGCACGGGAAACATAGCACGGTCTACAAACGCATCGTAATAATGCTTTTTACCGTTTTTATCACGCACGCGCAGTAAATTTGCTTCATAAAGCTCTAAATCGGTAAAGCCCTGCTGACGCATGAAATTCCGTAGTTTATCCCAGCCTGCCGGCGCATAGCCGAGACCGAATTTTCGTATAGTCGCATCGCTGAGCCCACGGTTGTAGAGATACTGTAAGCCTGCTTTCCCTTCGGGAGAATACAGAGCGGCGTGAAAGAAACGCGCCGCCAAGCGGTTCGCCTCGAACATGCGGCGACGTTTTTCGTACAGATCGGACTGAAACCGCTCCTGCGGCATAGACATGCCGACGCGCTCCGCGAGATAGCGTACCGATTCGATATAATCTAAATTTTCAATATTCTTAATAAATGTAATGACGTCTCCGCCGCTGCCGCACCCGAAGCAATAGTAGGACTGCGTTTCGGGATACACCGTAAAAGAAGGTGTTTTTTCATTATGGAACGGGCAAATTCCGGTCAAAATCCGTCCGCGGCGTTTAAGCGGCACATAGGCGGACACCGTGGATTCAATATCTGCCAGTGTTCGCAGTTCGGAAAGAAAGTCTTCATTTAATGCCGCCAATGTGTATCACCTCGTTTTCTGCACGACAGTTTCGGTCAGGCGCAAGCTACCGCAATTAAGTTTCGAGCCACGCTTTCGGAATAAATATTTGGCGGTATACATTCAGCACATAGCTGTCGGACATACTGGCAACGTAATCGCACGCCGCGCGCGCGGCACCCTCTGAAATCGAGGTCTGCCAAAAAGAGGACGGCAACTCGTTCGGATGCTCAGCATAATAAAAATACAAACTTTTGATGAGAGATTCCGCTTTCGTTTCTTCCCCCTTACAAACGGGATTGGTATACACACTCTTAAACATAAATTTATTCAGCTGGGAAAACGCCTGCCCGACATCCAGCGCAAGAGCAATATCCGCGCCGCTGTTTTCAATTGCAGAAAGCACCAAGGTATTGATGCGCTTGGATTTGGAATTGCCCAAAGTTTCCCGAACATCTAAGGGAATGTCCGATTCCGTCATCACGCCCGCACGAATCGCATCGTCAATATCATGATTTAGGTAAGCGATTTTGTCCGCCAGCTTCACAATGCGCCCCTCTAAGATATCAGCTTCCTTGCCCGTTGTGTGACAGAGAATGCCGTCGCGCACTTCATATGTAAGGTTTAACCCTTTGCCGTTTTTTTCCAGCTTGTCCACCACACGCAGGCTTTGCTCGTAATGGCGGAATCCGCCTTCAAACACTTCGTTCAGCGCCCGTTCACCCGCATGGCCGAACGGCGTATGCCCGAGGTCGTGCCCCAAAGCAATCGCTTCGGTTAAATCCTCATTCAGGCGCAAAGCGCGTGCAATAGTTCGTGCAATCTGCGACACCTCTAAAGTATGCGTCAAACGCGTGCGGTAATGGTCGCCCTCGGGAGATAAAAACACCTGCGTTTTATGCTTCAGACGCCGAAACGCATTGCAATGCAAAATGCGGTCGCGGTCACGCTGAAACGGCGTGCGAATCGGACAAGCCTCTTCTGCGCGCGCCCGCCCGCGAGAATCCGCAGAACAGCAGGCATACGATGACAGGGTCTCTTTCTCTATACGCATTGTAGTTTCACGAATGGCTCCGTCCATTTTTTCACCGCCTGTTTAAATATACGCATAAAATTTTATTTTCCCTTTATTTTTCGGCAAATTTTTCGCAGATTTTATCAGGTCTTACTTTTCCGCCCGAAAAATCAAAGATAGTATCACAAAACATGTCGGATTTTTCTGCTGCAATGCTGACCGTCATCGTAACACAGTCGGAAAATTCCGTATTTAACAGGATTGCATCCGTGCCTTCCATATAAGCGGAAAGCTTTGCATGGAACGCATAATCCGTTCGGATTTCCAAAACGGCACAAAGCCCCATAGTCATGATTTTACCCGCATCCAGCGCCAGATGTGCGGCATGGGAATAGGCGCGTACAAGCCCCCCGCCGCCCAACAGAATCCCGCCGAAGTAGCGTGTGACCACCACTGCCGTATCACAAACGCCCGATTTTTCTAGAACATCCAAAACCGGCACGCCTGCCGTACCCTGCGGCTCGCCGTCGTCACTGTACCGCTTGATGCCGCCCTCGCGCAGAATATACGCATACACATTGTGCTTGGCATCCCAATGCTTTTTTTGAATTTCCGCAATAAACGCCGAAGCTTCCGCCTGCGTTTTGACAGGGCAAACATAACCGATAAAGCGGGAACGCTTTTCGGTAAATTCATCAAATGCACTTTGTTTTACGGTTTTATATTCAAATACGGCAGACATACGCTTTGCCTTTCCGGTTACTGATTTAACAAAAAAGCGGTGCAACGCACCGCTTTTCGCTTTGCAATTATTTTGCGTTGATGTTGAATCTCTTGTTGAAGCGATCCACACGCCCGCCGGTATCCACCAATTTCTGCTTGCCGGTAAAGAACGGATGGCAGTTGGAGCATATATCCACACGAAGATTTTCCTTGGTGGAACGTGTTTCAAATTCAGCGCCGCAAGCGCATTTCACGGTCGTGGTTTTGTAATCGGGATGAAGTCCCTCTTTCATTGTCACTCACCTCTTTCGGAATCCTTATATAACAGCACTACGGATTTTATCACATCAGCGACAAAAAAGCAAGTCTTTTTTTCAAAACGCTGAAATATTTACTGAAACCTCTTTTTGCAAACAAAATGAGTACAAAAGCGTTTCGCAGACAGGTACGCCGAAAATCTCCTCAGCTGCTCGTTTGTATACAGAAAGCTGGTTTATATAACGGGCAGAAAGCTCGTCTGCCGTTCGGACTCGGTCTGTCTTATAATCTACAACGGTTAATTTACCGTTTTCAAAAAATGCGCAGTCGATAACGCCCTGCACCATAATTTTTTCATTTTCGAAACGGGCATCCAAGTCTTTTTGCACAAGGTTTGCCGGAAAAAACACCGTAAATTTCTGTTCTCGATACAGCGCGTCAGCACGCTGCATCCGTTTAAACAGTGCCGAATTTAAAAATGCAGTCAACATTGCACGGTCCAGTGCTTCACATTCTTCCGCAGTAAAATACTTTGCCTCAGCAAGACGTTTTATTTCTTTTTCCAAGTTCTCTGCAGCAAGACAGAAATCGCAAACCTCCGCAAAGCGGTGTGTCAAGGTACCACGCATGGCAGGCGTTAATCCGCCCCTGCCCAAAAAGGCGGGACGTGCCGCGGCAAAAAATTCCAATGCGGTATCCGCACTGTTCAGCGCAGAGGCAGAAACCTTAGACGGACAGGCAGACAGCGGCAGTCGGTCATATCGGTAGTTTACCCGCGTTTCTATTTCATGCAACAGCTGTGCATCTGGCAATACCTTGACCGTTTCTTCAGATTTCTGTTGTTCCGTCGGCACCCCGTTCGGCAACACCACCTTTAAATCAAATCCGCCCACACAGGACTGCCGGAAGCCGACGCCCGACAGTTCCCGAAGCGCTTCCGCCTGCGGATGATGCATACACGCCGCAACAATCCAGTCCAAACAGCTTTGCGCCTTGCGCACAAACATAGGTGACACGCCGTTTTCCCCCAGCATTGCCTGTGCGGCGCTCTGCACAATGGATTCTGTTTTTCGCTGTGCATTGCCGCCGCCGACTAAAATTAGTTTTTCTTTCGCACGCGTCAAAGCTACATACAGTACACGAAGCTCCTCTGCCTGCGCGGCTTCGCCGATAGCAAGCTTCGCCGCAACATACGGCACGGAATCAAACGTGCGTCGGTTTTCGCGGTCAAAAATGCGCAGCCCGAGTTTCATTTCCGGGTGAATCAATAGTTTTTTCATTTGGTCGCGGTGGTTAAAGGATACACCGCATTTTGCGAGAATTACAATCGGAAATTCCAGTCCCTTGCTTTTGTGAACCGTCATAATCCGCACCACATCGGCATATTCCGACACACCGGATGCCGTTTCAACATTGGACGCATTTTCACGCAGTTTGGAGAGATAACGCAGAAAGCCCGATAGACTGTTTTTACCGTTCTCCGTATATTCCTCGGCAAGGTTTTGCAAAAGCAGCAAATTCAGCTTTCGGTTTTCACCGCCGGACATGGAACCGACTATAGACAGGTAGGCGGTTTTTTCGTAAACCGTCCGCAAAAGCTCAGCGGGCGTCTGTATGGTGCTTAAACGGCGGAGGTCCTTGTAATCCATCAAAAACGTGCGGCATTTTTCAGTATCGCATGCACGCAATTTGCGAAACAGCGTTTCTTCACGCGAACCCATTTGAATTTCAGCCAATTCATCGGGAGTGAAGCCCCAAATCGGCGAGAGCAGACATGCGCAGAGCGGCACATCCATGAGCGGGTTATTCAGAATTTCAAGCAAAGAGGTCATCGTCGCGATTTCGCGCATAGCGAAAAATCCGCCTTTTTTCTGATAAAACGCAGGGATGCCGACTGACTCCAGCGCGGTTCTGTACATTTCGCCGCCCGCAGAAGAACGCATCAGAATACAAAAATCACCGTACCGAACGGGACGTTTTTCACCGTTTTTCGCCGTAATCAACATTTTAGAATCCATGGTCTGCCGAATTATCTCGGCAATATGGCGGCACTCAAACGCGCGGGCGCCTTCCACACTGTCAGAGGGGAGCAGATGCAATTCCACTGCCGGATCCTCTGCCGAATCAAACGGTGCGGCAGGGTTCAAACACTCCGTCGCACAGTAATCCACCCCGCCGAACTGCGGCGTCATCAATTGACCGAAAATACAGTTGATACCGTCCGCTACGTTTTTTCGGGAACGGAAGTTGCGGTCTAAGGTGATCCGCGCTGGAAAATGCACACCGTCATATGCATGATAAGCCGCGCGGCGGCGCAGAAAAATTTCCGGCATTGCCAAGCGAAATCCGTAAATACTCTGCTTTACATCACCGACCGTAAACAGATTATTTTCATCATCGGAAATTGCGGAAAACAACATGTCTTGCGCTTCGTTGGTATCCTGATACTCGTCCAGCAAAATTTCGTCATACCGCGTACGCAGTTCCTCCGCAATCGCCGTTCTGTGCACATTGCCGTCAGCATCGCAGGCAACCAATAAACGCAGCGCCAAATGCGCAATATCATTGAAGTCGTACAGATTCTGTATCTTTTTCTCTTCCAGCAAACGCGCTGAAAAATCCAAAACCGTATTGCAAAGCAGTTCAACCACGGGCTGTAAATACTGCATATCGGCACGGTACTGCGCCTCTGTTGCAGGAAAAAGCGCAGCAAGCCCCTGTAAAGTTTTTTTCGCGTTATTCCGCATTGCCGTAACGCCGGCTTTTATCTCACTCTCGCTGTATTCCCGCGGAGCCGCCTTCAGCCGTGCAGGTGTATAACCTTCGGCACAGACAATGGCTTCATCCCACCTGCCCGCCCGAACATCGGACAGCATTGCCTCGTTGTAAGCGATATCGGAAACAATCGCCGGTTCATATGCCGCCAGTAAGGGAGGTTCATCGCCGAGCATGCTTAACGCCTTTTGCAAGACATGTACATTTTCCTGTACACGCACTTCGGCTGTCTCTAATATTTTTTTTCCGAAAACGGTTTGTGAGACCGCCGTGTCCGGCGAATACATCGGTGTAATTTCCGCAATCCAGCGTTCGGGGAAAGGATATGCCTGTGCATAACGGTACAACTCTAAAACCGTATCCTTCAGCGTACGATCGGAAGAACCCAGTACAAACAAATCCGAAAGACGCGAAAAAGCCTCGCCGCGCTGTGTGTAAAGAGCTTCCACACAAACGGTAAGCACTTCCTCCTCCAGTGCACGGCGTTCGCTGTCATCCGCAAGACGAAAATCCGGTGCAATATCCAATTCATGAAAATACTGCTTGACCAGCGTATTGCAAAAGCTGTCCATTGTACAAATCTGCGCCGAGGGCAGAATCATTTGCTGCCGCAAAAGATATGCATTTTCAGGGTCTTCCGCCAAACGCTTACCCAAAGCCGCGCCGATGCGTTCCCGCATTTCCGCCGCCGCCGCTTTTGTAAAAGTCACAATCAGCAGTTTATCCAAGGTAACGGGATGTTCCGCATCGCACACCAGACGAATCACGCGTTCGACCAGTACGGCAGTCTTGCCAGAGCCCGCCGCGGCGGAAACCAATACAGCACCCCCGCGTGCTTCAATCGCTTGCTGCTGTTCGGGTGTCCAAATCCGTTCACTCATTCGCCTTCCTCCCCTTTCTTTGCCGACAACTGCTTTTTCACCGCATCGAACCGACCTAAATTCATGATTTGGCGCGTGGCATCACCGTTTTCATATCCGCATACAGCGGCATAATCACAGTAGGTGCAAGCCATATTTTTATCCCCGCTGACAGCAGGCAGAACAGGAATTTCACCCTCGTGCAAAAGCATGCCCAAACGGATAAGATTTCCGTCCACCCGCTCTTTCAAGGCAGAAAACTCCTGTGCCGTTAAAAGCTTGCCTGTAAACGCACCGCTTTTTCCCGCCGTTACCGGTACAAAATTTCCGGACACAGCGGAATCCATACCGAGAATTGCATCGGTATCTGCAAGCACCACACCTTGCATACGGCTGTTGCGCAGTTTCGCCTCCAATATGTCCTGCGCGTTCGCATTGCGCGGAAGCTTATCTTCAATGGATTTTGCCGGTAAATACAGTACACCCGCAGGCACAATTTTACCGAACCGTTCTGCTCCGTTTGCACAAATCGCATATAAATAGATAAGCATTTGCATATTGAGTCCCGAAAACACTTCGGAAAGATTGAAGGTCTTACCTCCCGATTTATAATCTACTACGCGCAAATATGTTTTTCCGTCCTTTTGCATCGTATCCACGCGGTCCACAGAGCCGATAATCCGCACACTGCCGCCGTCAGGCAAAGGCAAACGGTAGGGCGCGATTTCACCGTCCGGTGCAACGGACAGTTCGAATGCGGCAGGCACAAATGCGCTGACGGAGAATTCCGCAATCAGGCGCTTGACCACATCAAATACAGATACCTGTAAACGATCCAGAAGATAAGAAAGCCGTGCGGTCTTGCCTTCTGTCCCCCCCATTTTCTCTTCTGTATAGCGTGCCGTAATCTCCGCAATTTTTGCATGCAAAGTACTGTCAGACATCTGCGCAAGCGTATCACGGTCATGTTCAGACAGGAGAATTTCTAAGCAGTAGTGAATAACCGTTCCGCTTTGCGCAACATCCAGTTCCGCCTTTTTCAGCGGATTCAAATGCAAACCGAATTTGCAGAAATAAGAAAACGGGCATTTATAATAGCTCTCCGCTTTAGAGGCGGACAGCAAAATATCTTTGCCGAAAAGCCGCTCCGCAATTTCGGGATTTTGAAATGCTGTTTCGCCGCCGTTTACGGCATGCTCCAGCGCGGCAAGACGCGCACGGTATATTTCTTTTTCGGAAAAATACGTCTTCAACGTTTCGCGGAAAGACGTATTTTCCCCGTAAACCGCCGCAAGAGCTTCAAACGCGGAATCTGCGCTTTCCACACGGGAAGCCGCAGTCAGCATATTGGAATCGGTCACCGCAATATCGGGAAACATTCCACGCAATTCCGATATTGCGGAAGACGGTTCCATAGCACCGCCTTTGTAATCGGACATGGACCAGGAAACAGAAACTCGCTCTCGCGCTAGCGTCAGCGCGTAATAGACAAAAAACCGTTCGTCAACCGCTTTGACCTCTGCAGTCTCTGTCAGCTCCACGCCCAGTGTACACAGCATTTTTCGGTCGGTATCGTTTAATACACCGTCCGTCGGCGGGTTTTCGGGAAATACGCCATCATTCATACCGAGCAAAAACACGGCGCGCGGCGGAGCAATACGCACACGGTCGGCGGTACCGAAGCAAACGGTATCCAACCCCTCGGGAATCTGCCCAAGCTCTGTATTTTCCAACAAAACAGAAAACAGCTCCCGATACCGTGCGGCGGAAACCGTACGTTCCGCAATTGCACCGGAAAGGTCATCCAAAATACTCATCAAAGACGTCCAGACGGCATCCTGCTGTGCGGCGGCATCCGAATGCCCCGCCGATAACAAATCCTCTGCGAGCGTACGCAGTGCCGCATCCACACCGTTTTGCCGCAAAAATGCATATAACAGCTCTGATTTTTTTGTACCGTTCTGCTCTGCGAAGGCTTTTCGCAGGGTGAGAATCGGTTCCACGGCACGGCGGCGCAGAGTATTTAACATTTCCAGCTTCTGTACACTGCGCGTTTGCATGGCCTTGCCGAAGCCATCGGGATTTTCCCGAAAATCCGTTCGCCATGCGGCACGGTCTATTCCCCAAACCGTTACATAATTTTCCAGTTCAGCGGTTTCCTCATCGCTGAAGCCGAATAATCCTGTTTTCAAACAGCGCAACAGGGACTCTGTGGTTACGCCGTCCGCCAAGATATCCAAAAGCGAGGACATAAACAGCATAAGAGGCTGTACGGCAACGGGACGGCGCTTATCCTCAAAAAACGGGATTTCATATTTTCGGAACGCCGCGGCAAGTGCACTGTCATAGGTGTTTTTTCGCCGCTGCAGTACCGCAATTTCAGATGCGCGATACCCTTCGGTACGCAGTAATCTGCGAATGGCGCGGGCAGTCAAGTCACATTCCTCTGTACGGTTCGAGGCACTTGTCAGCGCAATTTCGTTCTGCGCCCCCGAAAACTGCGGTTTACGGCAGTTGTACAGATTTTCCTCTAAAAAAGTAAGCGCCTCGGGCTTTTGTCCTTTCGGTGCGTGCAGAACAACGGGCTTTGCAATGGGCACATTTACCCTTGCCGCAACCGTTTTCAGTTTCGCATATTCATCATCAATATTCTCAAACACACAGGCGTTGCGCGCCTTCCTTTCGAGTTCGGTGCACAAGGTGACATAAACATCCCGACAGCGCGGCAACAGCGCTTCAATGACGTTACGCTCCTGCTTTGTGAAGCCCGCGAAAGTATCAAATACCACGATTTTTCCTTCAAAATAATCGGAATCGTAAATTTCCTTTGCGAGCAGTGTCAAAAGGTCGGTATCGTCCGAAAAGCGCACGGAAACCGCGGCGTTATACATTTGCGTAATCAAAGACAGTTCCGTCAGTTTTTCTTTGAGGACACCTTTTTGCAGTGCCGCACCCGCCGCATGCAGTGCTTCGGGCAATACGGCACACTGCTTTAGCTCCGTGGAGAAAGTAACCAAGCTGCCGAGCAGTGCGGTACGGTTTTTATATTTTTTATAAATCTCAATTTTATCTTCCAGCGCTTCCAAAGAAAGACTCATCAGCACAGCACGCATACCGTCGGTAATTTGCGGACGGGACAGCCTGCCCGCCTGCATCAGCACAATATGTGCCAGCCTTGTAAAGCTTAAAATCTCTAAATGCAGCATATTTTTCGCGCCGACGAGTTTTAACATTTCGCGCTCCGTCTCATAAGAAAACTGCTCGGGCACAACCAAAATCAGCCCCGTTTCCCCCGCTTGCAGGCGTTCGGACAGCATTTGCCGCACATATTCGGTTTTTCCGCTTCCGTTTCTGCCGAGAATAAAACGAAGCATACTTTTCGCTCCTTACTTCTTTAACTGATACAGCGCCGATGCATGCGGACGCAGAGTGCACCGAAACTCTTTTGTATTTTTTTGCATATCTGCCCGCGCCCATAAATCGCGGATACAGGTGCTTGCCTGTAAACCCGCAACTTCGGTTTGCAGAATAACTGTACGCGTTTCCTCGGAAAGATTAAAAACTGCAAAAAAGATTTCGCCGTTTTCCCCCTGCGAGGTCCACAGGCAGATATCCGAATCGGAAACTGCCACAGGGTGCGGAACATTGCCGTGCTGATTGACAGAAAGCACCTCGGGATTTTGCAGAAGTGCGTTTGTCTGCGCGTCGTTTTCTCGGAGTTCCCCGCCGAGCATCAAGGGCGAACGAAAAACCGACCACAAGGTCAGCATGGTTCTTTGCTCGTCCAAGGTGAAATTGGTATAGCGGTTCTGCGCGCCGCAGCACGGTGCGTTTTTGCACAACCGCCCGAGCGGAAGCATATCGCAGTCGGGAAATCCCCCTTTGCCGACATATGGGTACCAAGCCTCACAGCGGGCAAACATGGCATACAGTTTATCCCAGCGGTCCCAAAAATCACCCGTCATGCGCCACATATCGGCATGCGCGGAAAGATGCGGCGCTTCATCCATAGGCGCGGGTCCCGGGGAAAGACTCAATACCATATCCCGCCCGCATTTGTCCAAAGCCCTGCGAATCATTTCAATTTCCGCACGGGCGGAATACGGATTCTCGGGTAAAAATTCCGTGTTGGCAATATCGTCCACCTTCACAAAATCCACACCCCATTCGGCATACATGGAAAACAGCGAATCATAATACGTCTGTGCGCCGTCTTTTTGCGGATCTACGCCGTACATGTCAGTATTCCACGGACAAACGGAATAGCTCTGTGTAATCTCACGCGCGGTTTGCTTTGTGCCCAAAAGCTTTGTATTACGGTGCACCGCCTGCCGCGGAATCCCGCGCATTATATGAATTCCGAATTTTAAACCCATTTCGTGGATTTTATCGGCAATCGGGCGAAAACCCATGCCGCCTGCCGATGAGGGGAAACGGTTTTCAGCAGGAATCAGTCTGGAAAATTCGTCCATGCAAAGCTCCGTAAACGCATTGTAATCGTTGCCGTTGGCATGCGGCTCATACCACTGAATATCGCAGACAATATATTCCCAGCCGTACGCTTTCAAATGCTTTGCCATATATTCGGCATTGCCGAGCAATTGTTCCTCATTCACCGCCGCACCATAGCAGTCCCAGCTGTTCCAGCCCATGGGCGGAGACGCAAGTATACGCTTTTTCGACATAAAATCACCTTTATCATGAAATTGCCTTTATTGTAGCATATTGCAAATGGATTGACAACAAATTTGCATCGGCATACGAGCAGTGTTTTTTTCATAAATTAAAATATTCTTACATTTTTGCAGTTCAGTTGCACTGTATGCAAAGATGTGTTACATTGATTTCGGTGATGAACATGTCTGTACATAAAAAGAAAATCCTGCGCCTCGCCGTTGCTTTTTTAACTGCGGCGGTGTGCATCGGCGGCACGGTGGCTTTGGTTTGGATGCAGAGCATACAGCCCGAAACTTCCGTTTGTATCGATGCGGGACACGGCGCACATGACAGCGGTGCCGTAAACGGCGAACGGCTGGAAAAAGACGACAATCTGCGACTTGCGCTTTTGGTGCGGGAAAATCTGGAAACAAAAGGGATTCAGGTCTATATGACACGTGAGGATGACACGTTTTTAAGCCTTGACGAGCGCTGCCGCATGGCAAATAAAAAGAAATGCACACTGTTTGTGGCTCTGCACCGCAACAGTGCGGAAAGTGGAAACGGCGTGGAAATGTGGATTCAGAACACCCCGACCGACACGGACTGGGCACTGGCAGAAAACATGCTGCACGCGCTCTCGGATGCTGGTATTTCCAAAGCACGCGGTATTAAGACAGGCTACGCCAAAAATGCGGACGGCAACTATTATGTCAATGCACACACAGACATGCCGAGCTGTCTTGCAGAAATCGGATTTATTACAAGTGAGAAAGATAATGCGTTGTTTGATAAAAATCTAAATGCATATGCCGAAGCAATAGCCGACGGCATTGAAAAGACCCTGCAGGATATGGGAAAGCTGACATCCGATCCGTCCGACTGACCGAATACCTTGCAAAATACGCGTCCCAGCGGCCGGCAGTTTGAAAAAAGCATATAAAAATTCCGCCCAAAAAATTCGGGTCGGAATTTGAATTCAGATACAGTATTCCGCAACAGACTTCCACGCTTCGTACAGGCGTTCCGAATTCCACGCCGCATTGGCGGGGCTTGTGGACGGCAGACAGACGGCGGGGCAGTTCGTTTGCGGGAGAAAATAGCGGTCATACAGCCTCGACGCTGTTTTTCCGTTGGCAAAAATGCCTGCAATCGGTGCGGCAGATAAAATCACACTTATGTCATTGGTTTTCACATTTTTGATGCTGCTGTCGGACGAACCGATAATTTCACAGGAAGCAATAACGTCCCACAACGCAACATGGTGCTTGCGGCAAAGCGCGCATTTTTCGGGCACAGACTGCGGCACAGGCTCGTGAAACATCGCGGCAAGCAAGCGCCAAAACCGATTTTGCGGATGCCCGTAGAAAAACGCTTGCTCTCTGGATTTCACGGAAGGAAAGCTTCCCAAAATTAACACACGGCTGGTTTCGTCGTACAGCGGGTCAAAGGGATGTTCTAAAAAGGTATATTTTGAGAATTCAGAGGTTGGCATAAACTATCCTCACACGAAAGCGGAAGACTGCTTGCACAATCCTCCGCTTTTAAAATACTTATTTCGTACCGAAAATACGGTCGCCTGCATCGCCCAGCCCCGGGATAATGTAGCTGTGCTCGTCCAATTTTTCATCCAGCGCGGCACAGTAAATGTCTACATCGGGATGTGCGGTGGTGAGTGCCTCCAAGCCCTCCGGCGCGGCGATGATACCCATAAATTTAATAGACTTCGGGTTGTATGTTTTAATCTGTGTAATGGCGTCAATTGCCGAACCGCCGGTTGCCAGCATCGGATCCAGCACAATCACCTCGCGCTGAGAAATATCCGACGGCAGTTTGCAATAATACGGAACGGGTTTGACAGTTTCGGGGTCACGATACATCCCGATATGCCCGACCTTTGCAGACGGCACCAATTCCAAAACGCCGCCGAGCATGCCTGTACCTGCGCGCAGAATCGGCACAAATGCAAGCGTTTTGCCCGAAATCACTTTGGTTTTTGCCATTGCAATCGGGGTTTCGATTTCGACTTCCATCAGCGGCAAATCGCGCGTTGCCTCATAGCACATCAGCATGGCGATTTCCTGCACAAGCGCGCGGAATTCCTTAGAACCGGTATTCTTGTCCCGCAGCAACGTAAGCTTATGCTGAATCAGCGGATGATTGGTAATGGTAACCTTGCCCATAGTATACCTCCAAATAGTAAATATCTTCTTTCTCTTTATTATATAACGGCAGACAAAAAATTACAAGATTTTTTGTCTGCCGATTGCCGATTATTTATAGCTTTCTTCAATAGCGGCGATTTGGTCAATGCGCCGTTGATGGCGTCCACCCTCAAAATCCGTGTGCAAGAAAACATCCACCAATTCACAGGCAAGACCCGCACCGATAACACGACCACCCAAACAAAGCACATTGGCGTTGTTGTGCAGTCTTGTATATTTTGCGCCGAAATAATTCGAACAGCAAGCCGCACGGATACCGTGCACCTTATTTGCCGCCATAGAAATGCCGATGCCCGTGCCGCAGCAAAGCACGGCAAGAGATGTTTTGTCGCTGTCCGCCAGCAGGCGATCACAGGTTTCTTTGGCAATCGGTGCATAATCCACCGATTCTGCGGAATGTGTGCCGCAATCGGTAAACGCAATGCACTGCTCTGTCAAATACGCTTTAATCGCTTCCTTCAATTCGTAACCGCCGTGGTCTGCACCAAGATAAATCATGTCTGATTCCCCTGTCTTATTTATTCTTTAATTTTTTTGCTTATTGTTTAATTCCCGCTGTGCCTGCGGCAAACGCAGATACAGTGGCTGTAAGGCTTTGGAAGAAACAGTCGGCTCGCCGTTATGTATTTTTTCGTATGCCAAATATGCCACGCTCGAAGCGCGCGGAAAACACAGCTGCGGTGAAGCCGCCATCAGCGGAAAGCCGCAGGTTTTACCAATCATCTCCAAAACCTTTTGTGCGCCATCACCTGCGAGTAACACAGGTCGGTTGTATTCTGAAAGCAAATCTGCAAGCTCGGTAATTTGCATTGCCGCGTCTTCCGTCAAACGCCCGCACCCCGAAAACAGAGCTGTATACACCTGCGCACAGCGCGCATCCATCACCGCGCAGACGATCCCGTTAAAATCCCGAAACGGATATGCCGCCGCTTCCAGCGCAGATACGCCGAAACACGGCTTGCACGCGGCGTCCGCCATGCCCTTCAGTGCCGCAACACCGATGCGCACGCCCGTAAAGGACCCGGGACCCACCGTTACGGCAAAAACATCGGCATCCGATAAATCCGCACGGCAATTCTCCAAAAGTGCCTGTGCCATTGGCAGTAAGGTCTGGCTGTGTGTCAATTTAACATTTGTAAAACTTTCGCCGAGCAAAACCGCAGAATCCGTCAGTGCCGCGCTCGCAGAGACAGAGGCACAGTCCAATGCAAATATTTTCATAACACCGTCTCCAATCCGTCCACCGTAATCACACGGGTATCTGCTTCTCCGCCCTGCGCCATTCGGATGCGCACAGCATTATCGGGTAATGCGTTCTCAATATTTTCGCTCCACTCTACACAAAGCACGGAACCGTTTTCCATATACTCAAAAAAGCCTGTGGAATCCAAATCTGCCCACGATTCCACACGGTACATGTCAAAATGACAAAGCTCGGCGTTTCTGCCGTACACATTCACAATCGAAAAGGTCGGACTGCTCACAAAATCCGTCAGCCCCATTCCCTTCGCAATTCCCGTGACAAAAGCGGTTTTACCCATACCCATACCGCCGAAAAAAGCAATTACCCATCCGCCGCGAAGCGTTTTTCCGAGACGTTCGCCAAGCGCACAAGTCTCCGCATAACTTTTTGTCACAAACTTTTGCACAAAATCACCTAAGATACATATATCCGTTTGTACGGACAGAATTCCGACTGTTTTTATATTGTAACACGCTTTTGCGGCGGAGTAAATACTTTTTGCTTGAATTTCACAGACAGGCAGACTATAATAAAAGCAATATAAACGAGGTTTGCGATTATGAAAAAATTTTTAAACGCTGTGCGTCTGTTTTTCAGCGAAACGGACAAGCTTCTGTTAATTTCTTCCGTACTGACATCTGTATTCGGTCTGCTGATGGTTTACAGCGCTACACGCTGTACGCTGAAAGAGGGTGAGCTCTTCTCACGCGATTTCATTATTATGCTGATTGCCGTTACCCTCGGCATTGCGGTCTGTCTGTGTATTTCATACTTTAACTATGAGGTGTTCACGCGGTTTTGGATTCCCATCGGCATACTTTGCCTGCTTTCGCTTTTACTGCTGTTTCCGTTCGGCACAGGTCCGCAGGAGCGCCCCGATGTACACACTTGGCTGGATTTTAAAGTATTCAGTATTCAGCCGTCGGAATTTGTCAAAATCGGGTTTATTATCACCTTCGGCGTACATCTTGATAAGCTGCGTGACAAAATCAATAAGCCGTTGAGTATTTTACAGCTCGGCGTACACGCCATGATTCCGACCTTTTTGGTCATGGAAACCGGCGATATGGGTTCGGCACTGGTATTCCTGGTGATTGCGGCGGCAATGCTGTTTGCAGGCGGTGTACACTGGGGCTACTTTTTGGGCGGTGCGGCGCTCATCGGCGCGGCAACGCCGCTTGTATGGACATTTGTGTTTTCTTCCATTCAAAAGAACCGTTTTTTGGCACTGATTTATCCGGATTTGTATCCCGATATTATCTATCAGCAAAAATACGGCATTACTGCAATCGGTGCAGGCGGTATTACAGGTCAGGGCTTATTTAAGGGCGCTTATACACAGGCCGGTGTTGTTCCCGAGCGGCATAATGATATGATTTTTACGGTCATCGGCGAAGAACTCGGCTTTATCGGCTGTATTATTGCACTGGCCCTGCTGTTTTTTATTGCCGTACGGATTTTAATCATCGGTAAAAAGTCCCGTGAGCGCTCCACCAATCTGATTTGCAGCGGTATGGCAGCAATGATTATCGGGCAGGTCGTCATCAATGTCGGCATGTGCCTGATGCTTTTGCCTGTCATCGGCATTACGCTTCCCTTTTTCTCGGCGGGCGGTTCGGCGAATCTCGGGGTGTATATCGGCATTGGTCTTGTGCTGAGCATTTACCGCCACAACTGTGAACAGAAAGCCGTCAATGTACGGGTGTATGATTCACTGAAAAATACGTAAAACCATTTATGTTATAGCTGTTAGCAACGCCGAAAGCAGATGCAAAAATTCTGCTTTCGGTGTTTTCATTTTAGGGATTGACAGCTCATTCTACATAATGTAGAATATTATTGTACTACAAGATGTAGAATCACGAAAGGAGGATTTCTATGCCCGATTTACAGTTAGGCGCTGTAGAAGCCCAATTCGCAGATATCATTTGGCAAAACGAGCCGCTTTCTTCTGCGGCTCTGGCACAATGTGCCGCCCAACAGCTCCAATGGAAAAAGACCACCTCTTACACGGTGCTGAAACGGCTTTGCGATAAGGGGATTTTTCAAAACAACAAGGGAACAGTTACGTCCCGCATCTCCAAAACAGACTTTTCTGCGATGCAAAGTGAAAAGTTTGTAGAAGAAACCTTTGACGGTTCGCTCCCTGCTTTTTTGGCCGCTTTTACGGCGAGAAAGCATTTATCCGCCGAGGATGTTGCGCTTTTACGCCGTATGGTGGCAGAATATGAGGAGGAAGCATAATGGAAGCTGTATTTCTGAAGCTCTTCAATATGAGCGTTACGGCAAGCTTTATGATATTTGCGGTGGTTCTGCTTCGTGTTCTGCTCAAAAAGGCGCCGAAGGCACTGCGCCCTGTGCTGTGGGCTTTGGTCGGCATTCGGTTGATATGTCCATTTTCCTTGGAGAGCGCGTTCAGCCTGATTCCGAGTGCGCAAACGATACCTGACACCGTGCTCAGCGGACCGTCCTTTTCCGTGCAAACAGGATTTGAAGGTGTGGACATGCGCGTAAACGCCGAGCTTGCCGACCGTTATTTTGAGGGTGTAACCGTGCCGACAAATACGGGACTGCACATCACCTCACTGCTTTCAGTGATTTGGGTCATCGGTATTTTTGTCTTAGCGGTCTATGCGGTTTTCAGCTTTGTAAGGCTTCGAAAGCAAACCGCCGAAGCCGTGCCGTACAGGGAAAATATTTACCTATGCGACCGCATCCCCTCGCCGTTTATTTTCGGTATTGTGAAGCCGCGCATCTTTCTGCCCTCTTCTGTAAAAGAAGCAGATATACCCTATGTCCTTGCGCACGAACGAGCACACTTGAAGCGGCACGACCATCTGTGGAAGCCGCTGGGCTTTGTGCTTCTGAGCATCTATTGGTTCAATCCCCTAATTTGGGTTGCCTATATTTTGCTTTGTCGCGACATTGAGCTTGCGTGTGACGAAAAGGTCATCAAAGCCATGGGCACGGAATACAAAAAACTATATGCCGATGCGCTCATCAATTGCAGTGTGTCGCAAAAACGGATTTCCGCCTGCCCCGTGGCGTTCGGAGAGACAGACGTAAAAAACAGAATCCAATCGGTTTTAAAGTATAAAAAGCCTGCGTTTTGGGTTATTCTCGTTGCCGGTTTAACCTGTGTTGCCGTGGCGGTATGCTTTTTGACCGTGCCGAAAGGAATACGGCTGAAAGACCTAAAAAAAGTTGACGGGCAGATTTCCTCGGTTACGGTGATTACAGAGCGCGGCAGTTATGAAATTACCGAACAAACATCTATAGTAAAAGTATATAATTTTCTGAATGAAATGCGTGTAAGTAAGACCGCAATTTCGGAACGCCGAGATGAGGACAGAGATAAATCCAACACCGTCATATTGCACTACACTTCGGCAGACACCGACGGATGGGACAACAGTTATTTCTTTAACGGCGACTGCACAGAGGTTTGGTTGTTCGACCTTACCAAACCTTCTCTCACGCACAGAGTGAAAAACCCGCAGGCGGTTCGGCAGTTTTTTGAAAATCAGGAACACGGATTTCGGCCATCGGAATTAGAAGGACTTTTTCTTAAAGCGACCGCCGCCGACTTCTCAAGTGACCCATCGTATTTGGAAGTCGAATGGATAAATACGACAGAGCAAAACCTGATATTCGGCGAAAGTTATCGCATCTATCGGGAGAATAACGGCACTTGGGAAAGACTGGAATTTTCCGAAAACTACGGAGCATTTGATATGGTAGGGCTTATGCTGTCTGCAAACAGCTCCCGCACGCATACATACCGTTTTTGGGGGCTGGACATTGCCCACCCCGGGAAATACAGACTGAAAAGCGAATGTTTCAAGGACATCGCCGACGGCGATACCGATTACCGACAGGAATATACGGTATATTTGGATTTTGAACTGATGGAAAACGTAAACGGCGGACTTTCATTCAAAAGTCTTACAAACGGTGCGGACACAGAACAGCTCTATATATTTAAAAACTCTGTTGACCCAATGACGCCGCAGTTCACACTGTCTCCGTACACAAATCGGTTTCAATTTACTTATTCTGCATACAGTAGTTATTTGCCGTACGGCACATATGATTTGACGGACGGCACACTCACGCTTCGGACGGACGACGGCAAAAACGTCTATGTATTTCACGCACAGGAAAACGGATTTGTATTTGATGCGGCACAGTCCTCGCCGATTCCGCAATATAAATATTCGGGAAATTCAAATAAAACGCAGTCCCCCGTTCCCGACGGCGCGGTGTTCTCACTCGAGTCTTCTGCATAAGCTAAAATCTGTTCCGAAAAACTAAATTCAGCTCCCCTGACAAGGGGAGCTGCCGAACACAGTGGATTGCGCAGCAGCGGAAAGCCCGCTGTTTCTGGCTTTTTTCTCCCTCCGTCACGTGCAAAGCGCGTGCCCCCCTCTATGAGGGAGGCATACGAGTTTACAACAAGCAAAGCGGGCAATTTCGCAAAATTGTCCGCTTTTATGCTTCTATTTGAGACCCATTCGCTTCTGCTGCCGAATAATCTCCGCTTCACTGCCGTTTTGCAGTAAGGCGGCAAACTCTTTCGGCGTTCCGAAAAACGGTTCACCGTTCACCGTGAGGATGACGTCATTTTTCTGAATCCCGCGCTTTTTGAGTTTCGAAAACAGCCGAATGCGTTCCACATAAATCCCGTCCAGGCTCGCCGCGCCCGTCGCCGAGCGCAGACGTTCATCCATATAAGAAAAAATACCGTACCGATTCGAAATTTTATTCTTTTCCTGCTCGGTATCTGCCCGGAGCGAACAGTTCGGCTTCGGCGCGCCGTCTTTGCCGAAGTTATATGCAAAAGGCGTAAAGCCGTCAAAGCGAAAACGGCTATTCAAAATATCCGACGGACTGCAGGACACAAACTGATTGTGCATCCCGCGCAGAATTTTTTGTTTTTTGTCCGCCGAAGAAGCGTTCACAAAGTAATTGTTGTGGATTTGGGTTGTGTAGCCCTTTCGAAGAAGTGCGATACGCAACGGATGTTTATTGCATACCACATTATGCTCTAAAATATCGTCATTTTCTTCATAAGTGGCATGCAAATCCAAGGGTGCATACAAAATTACATTGTTCCGCACCTTTCTGAAAAAGCCTTCACGCAGTTTAATGCCCACACCGAAGCAAAAATTATTTTCAATCACATAATTCGTAGAGCCGTCGTCCAAATCTATGCCGAACCCGCGCGTACCGACCACACGGTTGTGTATAATTCTGTTTTCCTCCGTCATATCGCAAAGTGCAAACGGTTTTTTCGCCGCACCCGATTTGCCCTCTGTGTCAAAGCCGTTCAGCGACCAAAAGCGGTCGCGCCCCCAGCTGTTAAACGGTCCGTGGTCGCCCGTTTCACGGACACAATCAAATAAATCGCAGTCGCGCACTGTGTGCCCGCCGAACGCATTTTCACAAATATTTATTCCCGCGCGGGGCAGTCTGCAAAAAGTCGATTGCGACACAGTCACCCTGTTTGCAAGGCTGATGCACACGCCCGCAGACTGCTTATCTTCCGTGCCGAGATTACGAAACAGACAGCGGCTGACGGAAATATCTCGCGGATAATTCTCCGACGCCGCACCGCATTTATCTGCGTTTTCCAACTCGGCGATATGACGGTCTCCCTCCCATGATGAGGTACAGTAAGTACTGTCGGGATTTCCGAGCACTAAGATGCCGTTTGTCAGGCAGTCCTCAAAATCACAGTTATCCACCGTAATATTGTTGTTGTAATCAAAAATACCGATGCCGTTTGCGCCGAGATTTTGGAATCGGCAATCCACGAAGGATACATTTTCACTGTCACGAATCTCAACCGTACTACCGTAATTAAACGCCCAATCGCTTCGCAGATACCGAACCCACGGCCGGCGGAACATAGAACGGTCCGTATCTGCAAATGTGAACCCGCTGAAAGTAAGTTTCGTATTTTTACAGTTACGGATGCTGACAAGATTTATCCTCTCGCACAGCGTCACCGACGCTGTTTTTTCCGCACGGTCAGAAGCATCCGCAATATACAAAATCCCGCTGTTTTTGTCATAATACCACTCGTGCTTGTCCGTTAAAAGCTCGGGAAGATTTTCTAGGTAACAGCAATCTGTCTTCGGCGCACTGCCGCGGTTGTTGTTTCCAATCCAGGAAAGACGGAAGCCGCCGTTTTCCCGACCTGTTACCCGATAATCATTTGAGCCCCATTCGTGTTCGTGCAAGCTGTGCAGATATGCCCCCTCAACAGACGGGAAAGCGCTTGTGTATTTTTCGATTGCTGCAAGCGTTTCAGTGCCGTTCAGGCGTTCATTTTCCTGATATTTCGGGTAGCGCGCAAGAATCTGCGGCACACTGTCGATTTTCAGCCGCTCAAAGGTAAGCCCCGCACCGACAAAGCATTCCATGACCGTAGGAGATGTGCGTCGAAAGTTACAGTCTATGGTTCTGCCGCCTGTAATCACCGCACCATTCGGTGCAGTCAGCGTGACAGACGGACACGAAACCGTATCAAAGATCAGCAGTCCATAATATTCGCCTTGGAAAAATTCAACGGTTACATCGTCTGTTTGTCGGCCGAGCCATTCGCTCAGCGCAGTTAAGTCGGATACATTCGCATTCGGAAAAACAGTATGGAGCATTCGGTTTCATCCCTCTAAAAACAGATGTAACTATTTCTTGGTTTAAGAAGAAATCTTGCGTAAGTTTGCCATACGTGCCATCAGCTTTTTGGTACCGACCTTTTGGAACACGACCTCCAAAAGCATATCGTTCCCCATAGGGCGTATGGTGGAAATCACGCCTGTGCCGAACGCCTTATGCTCCACAGTGTCGCCCGACTTAAAATCGGGCAAAGCGGCGGAAGATTTTGCCCCGCCTGCCGATTTGGAGAATCCGCGGTTCACGGCACTGTTGCCCGCACTTCCTGCGGAACTGCCGACACTTGTATATGTACCGCCGCCCGCAGAGATTTTGGAGCGTCCGGAATATCCGCCGTCCGCCAGCCCCGCACGTTCACGAAAGCCGACCGAACGGTGAATCTCCAGCAGCTTTTCGGGAATTTCCGCCACAAATCGGGACGGTCTGTAATAATTGGTCGAGCCGTAAATCATACGGGATTTTGCGTGTGTCAAATACAACTTCTGTTTTGCACGGGTAATGCCCACATAGGCAAGTCTGCGCTCTTCCTCGACCTCGGATTCCACATACATACTCTGCATTCCGGGGAACACGCCCTCTTCCATGCCGGGAATAAATACAACGGGGAATTCCAAGCCCTTTGCGGAGTGGAGCGTCATCAGCACCACGGTATCCGCTTCAGCATTGTAATTGTCAATATCCGTTAACAGCGCAACCTCTTCCAAATAATCATTCAGCGTGCCCTCGGGGTTTTCCTCGGAAAACCGCGTCAAAGTTGCGGAAAGCTCGTTTAAGTTTTGGACGCGGTCTTCAAATTTTTCGGGTTCCGCGCGCAAGGAATTGACGTAATCCGTTTCTTCCAAGATACGGTTGAGGGTATCTGCAAGCGGCGCGTCCTCGGAGAATGCGGCGATGCTTTCAATCATCGCGGCAAACGTCTTTAATTTCACAGCGGCACGCTTGAGTACCTCGTATTCATCCGCTGTTTTAAACACTTCAAACAGGGAAACGCCCAGCAAATCAGCGATTTCATTGGCTTTTTGGACACTCGTATCGCCGATACCGCGTTTCGGCGTATTGATAATGCGCTGTAAACGAATTTTGTCGGCGGGATTATTCACTACCGACAAATAAGCAAGTGCATCCTTAATTTCCATTCGGTCATAGAATTTATGTCCGCCGATGATGCGGTAGGGAATCGCATTCTTGACAAGCGCGCGTTCAATAGGTCCCGACATGGCGTTCATGCGGTACAAAACGGCGTGGTCGCCGAAGTGCCGACCTTCCGCAACGGAAGAAAGGATTTTATCTGCAATAAAATTTGCTTCACCCGTTTCATCCTCTGCCGTTTCCAGTTCGATTTTTTCGCCCGCGCCGTTTGCCGTCCAGAGGTTTTTACCCTTTCGTTGGCTGTTGTTTTCAATTACAGCGTTTGCGGCATCCAAAATACACTGTGTGGAACGGTAGTTTTGCTCCAAACGAATGACCGTTGCATCGGAATAGCGCGTTTCAAAGCTTAAAATATTTTCAATCGTTGCACCGCGGAAGCGGTAAATGCTTTGGTCGTCGTCGCCGACCACGCAAATGTTACGGTATCCGTCGGCAAGAAGCGAGGTCAATTTATACTGCGCATGGTTAGTATCCTGATACTCATCCACCATCACATAGCGAAACTGGTGCTGATAATGCTCCAATACATCGGGATTTTCTTCAAACAGCCGAACGGTATAGAAAATAATATCATCAAAATCCATCGCATCGGCATTTTTTAACAGATTTTGATATTTCTTATAGCACTCGCCGATTTTTTGCATGCGGGTATCCTGCCCCGCCGATTTTAGAAATTCGTCGGGCGGCACCAGGGAATCCTTCGCACGGCTGATTTCGCCCAAAATGGTTTTGTGGGACAGGAAGCGGTCTTCAATCCCTAAGAGTCGCTGGCATTCCTTCATCACGCGACGGCTGTCATCGGTATCGTAAATGGTGAAGCGATTGGTAAAGCCCAATCTGTCCGCATTGCGGCGCAGGATTTTGACACAGCTGGAGTGAAAGGTACTCGCCCAAATGTCATTCGCCTCGTCGCCGAGCATCACGCACAGGCGCTCCTTTAATTCATTTGCCGCTTTGTTTGTGAAGGTAATTGCCAAAATCTGCCATGGCTTCGGTGCACGGTCACAAAGCACATCGGCAATGTCGGGGTACACGGATTTGTCGCCCGCAAGGTACGCCTTCATTCGTTCGATATCGTCCGCATCGGGCGTGCGGTCGGCAAATTCTGAGGTATACGCATGCCCGAACCGCAACATATTGGCAATACGGTTGACCAGTACCGTTGTTTTGCCACTGCCTGCGCCCGCCAGAATTAAAAGCGGTCCATCGATTTGAAAGACCGCTTTTCTTTGGCATTCGTTCATTCGTTTAAATTCATTTTCAATAATCTGTCGGCGTAAGGAAAGAAATTCGGTTTGATTCATAGTTTGCTCCGTCATTTTTGGAATAAATTGCCGCCGTGGCAGTCAATTGCCACAGTAAGCGGAAAGTCTTTAAAGGTCAAACGTTTCACAGATTCGCAACCGAGGTCATCGTAAGCTATAACCTCACACGCGGTAATACATTTGCTCGCAAGCGCGCCCGCGCCGCCTATGGCACAGAAATACACCGCACCGTTGCGGACAATTGCATCGCACACTTCCTTTGTGCGCGGACCCTTGCCGACCATCGCAGCAAGCCCCAAATCTAAAAGCGGCGGCGCATAAACGTCCATGCGTCCCGATGTGGTCGGACCGCAGCTGCCGATGGCAAGCGTCGGCGGTGTGGGTGTAGGTCCTGCGTAATAGATGACTGCGCCGTCAATCGGGTACGGTAAAACTTCGCCTGCCGCAAGTGCCGCCATAATGCGCTTATGTGCCGCATCACGCGAAGTATACACCGTGCCGCTTAAATACACGGTCTCGCCTGCTGAAAGGAACGGCGCCTTTTCTTTGATTTCGGTTGTGTTCAAATATACGGTCTGCACGTTTTCAGCCCTCTTTGGTTACGTCAAATCGGTAAATTGTATTGGCGGTTTCGCCCTGCGTGCCGCTCTGTAAAACGGTCAGCGGATTCTCTTGCAGTACGGCAATATCCGCACTGATTTCTTCGATTTTCATGGAAATATCGGGTACAAACTTTTCCGCATCTTTACGGACAGACAGTGCCTGTGCCGCCTTGGAAAGCTTTGCGGAAAGTGCGGAAATATCCGCATGCAATGCATCGATAGACTTTGTAAGTGTGGCAGCAAGCGTGTCCACATCCGAAGAAAGGCGTGCAACCTCCGACGCCTGCTTCGCGATGGAATCGGACGCGTCTAAGGTCGTTTCACTGGCCTTTTTGTTGGCGGCATTCACAATTTCGTCAGAATATTTACGCGCATCCAAAAATGCCGCACCGAGCTGTGCTTCAGATGCGCGGATTTCTTCAGCTTTGCGGTACATTTCGGATTTTTCCGTATCGATTTTTGAAAAGCGTTCGGTCAGCACTGCATTTTCGGTTTTTAACGCCGCATTTTCGCATTCGGCTTTTTCTAAATCACCGGCCGTCTGTGCCAGCTTTTCCTCTGTTTCTTCCGCCCTTGCGCAGCGATCGGTAAGCGCGTCCACCGTTTCGCTTAATTCCGAAATCTGCTCAGTCTGTGTCTTCAAATTCGCGGAAAGCGCGGCAATCTCACCTTTTAATTCCTCAACATATTGCAAAACATCGGCACGGCGAAAGCCGCCGAAAACGGAAGTTCTTAAAATTCTTTCGGATTCCATAGCAATTCTCCCTATCTATTTTATAGCAGAAATCTCCCTCTCACCGGCAGAAGGAACATCGGCAGTCCGTCCGATTCACAGACATTTCTAATCGATTCATTTTAACACAATTTACATTTCGCCGCAACTGTTTTCCGACAAATAAGAGAAAATCATTTTTGAAGATACACCGTTTTCGTTGCCGCTTGTGCACAAAATACCGCATCATGTTCGGCAAACAGCAGAGTTGCGTCTGTCTCTTTCAATAATTTTTCAAGCTGCATACGCGACCACACATCGATGTAGTTTAAAGGTTCATCCAAAATATACAAATGCGCGGGCGTGCAAAGACAGCACGCAAGCTGTACTTTTTTCTTCTGACCCGCAGAACAATTCTCCAGACGGCACAAAAACTGTTCGCGGGAAAAATCAAGTTTGCGAAGAATGGTAAAAAACAGCGTTTCGTCCGGGACTTTTTCAGCGGCAAAATCCTGCAATGTGCCGCTCAGCCCTTCAATTCCCTGCGGCAGACAGGAAATTTTCAAATCTTTTGCAATATACAGGCTGCCGGTATAGGAAACAGCTTGTCCGCAAAGCAGTTTAAAGATACTTGTTTTGCCCGTACCGTTTTCCCCGCACAGATTGATTTTGTCGCCTTGGCAAATTTGCAGGCTGACGGGCTTGAAAATCGGATTGCTGTCATAACACACCTGCAAGGCTGTAAACTCTGCAAGCATGCGGGATTTAAAAGGTAAAGCGTTTAATTTTAACGCATCCGTAGTTTCCATATTTTTCAGCAATGCGGATTTTTCCGCCACCGCCGTTTCACGCCGCTGCGCGATGGATTTTGCCCGCTGCATCATTTTGGCAGACTTATGCCCGATAAACCCCCTATCGGGACGCAGCCCCGAATTTCTTGTACCTTTTTTGCTTGCCTCCACTTGTGCAGACCATCCCGCCGTGCGCGTCGCCGCCGTTTGCAGACGGTCGATTTCTTTTCGAAGTTTTGCATTCTCCGCCGCTTCAAACGCATCGCGCTGTGCCTTATTCTCCTGCCACGCAGAAAAACTACCCTTTTGAATTTCAATATTCGTTTTATTCACGGAAAGTGTGTGGTCGGTGCAGGCATCCAACAGCGCGCGGTCGTGCGATACCAAAATAAACCCCTTTTTACGCGCCAAATATTTACCTAAGGTTTCACGGGCGGCACGGTCAAGGTGATTGGTCGGTTCATCTAAAAGATAAAAGCAGTTTTCCCGAGAAAACAGAATTGCCGTCTGCACCTTGGTCTGTTCTCCGCCTGAAAGTGTACTGTACGGACGGTATATTGCTTCTTCCGACACGCCTAAAGCGGACAGTTCCTTGCGAAAACGCCACATATTCTCTTCCCCCAGCAGTTCCGCCGCAATATCAGACACCCATTCGGATTCGTCCGCCACGGTAAAAGGATAATATACAAACGGTACGGCACAGCGTATTGTGCCGCTGTACTCGTATTCGCTCAAAAGCAATTTCAGGAAAGTGGTTTTGCCGCGTCCGTTGCGTCCCGTAAAACCGAGCCGCCAGTCCGTGTCCAGACGGAAGCTGACGTGTTCAAAAATCGGTGCTGTACCACCGTCATAAGAAAAAGTTAAATCATTGATTTCGAGTATAGACATAAAAAATTCCTCCGTAAGAATGTGCGTTTCATTTGCAATGTGCTATAGGAGATTCTTCGCGTCGCTCAGAATGACAGAGCGCTAAAAAATAGCCGCAGGAAAAATCCTGCGGCTTCAAAACGTACATTTTCACGGAAAATTCACCCAAAAAGGTACGAAAAGACGCGGTTTTGTTCCTGCGAAGCGCACAACAAAACAGACGGCTGACGCCGATGTCTCTGTTTTGCGCCTATGAATCAGCAGGAAGCTATACGCATCTTTTCATCTCCGTTCTCTATTATGTTGTACAGTATAACAAAAACAATTCTCTTTGTCAATTCAAAAGAAGCTGAACATGAACAATATGATACTGTTTTCGCCGTACAGATGGAGGCGCAGGTTCAATATACGTAATACGGTATCGCGTGTTGCAGTCCAGCAGGATTTCTTTTTCTTTATTCAGATACTTAAACATCCTTTTTTGCGCCGGAGAAGCATTGCTCATATCGTAAAATCGGGTTCCTTCAATCGGTGTAATATACAAAAGTAATCCGTTGCCCCCGAATTTAATAAAGTCATACGCCGCATTTTCATCAACAGACGTAGACACAAAGCCTTTCCATGTATACGTTGTTTCCCCGACCTTTTTCTGAACACCTTCTATACTATGCTTACCGAATTCCAAAACATCAGTGCCACGGTACAGCAATCTGCCTGGCGGCATCGGCGGCTCGGTTTGCATACAATCTGTTATCGCTTGTACTTTTGCACGCATACTGCTGTCTGTTTCACCGAGCGGAATCGCGCCCGAACGCAGGAAATTCTGAATTGCACGGTAATTGTGGTTTTTGTATTGTACGATTGGTGACGGAATCGGCATATAACCACTCCTTTCAAAAAAGCATATGTTCGTCCGAACCGGAATATGTTCGGTTTCACACACATATATAATAGAAAAGAAAGGAAGTGCACATATTGAAACCAGATAAAAAAAGAAAGAAAATCTGACAATGTCGGATTTCATTCGAGGCATGCAGTACTGTGTAAACGCAAGCGCCGAAATTGCCGAACAGCACTACCTGCACAGCTTCGAAAAATTTTTTGACAGCAGTGGGAATCTTCTGACGCAAACCGTAAGATTCGGTGACAACATGCAAATGGATATTCCGCTGTTATGTATGAGCAATCATAACAGTTTGGACTTTGAAGAAATGCGTATCAAAATCCAGCTGCACATAGATGAAATGGAAAGCAAGCAAACGCAAACACCGTTAAAATACGGAGACGAGGCTTACCGATTCACACGGGGCGCTGTAAATATTGCACTCGGCGGTACACATTCGGAAAACGGCGCGGAATCGCCCGCTGAAATTGAAATGACCTTCAAACGCAGTACGCCGCCGGAAGCTGTATCCCGTTTGATTGACCGACTGAACAATGCGGTCAAAATATATACAGAACCACAGGAAAGCGAGGCATAAAGTATGAATCATGAAATTGTCGGCGGCATTGTAAACGCATTGCCGATTGAAAAGATGGTTGCGGCACCTTTGGTGGCAACCATCCGGGCACAAAGCGAAATGAGTCTCTCCCTTGCCCATTTCGTACAGGACGTTGGACTGGATGAACAGGGAAATATGCGTATGGTCACGCTGAAATATGCAGAAACCGTGACCGACCCCGCCGACCCGCAAAAGACCACACAGCAAAACCGCTACATCCAGGCACCGTTTCTTGCAATGACGGGCATTCCGAATCTTGCCGTGGAAAGCGCAGATATTTCATTCGACTTAGAAGTATCCACCGCAGAGGAAGATAAAAGCAAAAATCAAGAAGATGCCAATGTCAACACCGAATATAAATTCTGGTGGAGTCCCGTCACTGCAAAATTCACCGGCAATGTTACGCACAGTTCCGAGCAAACCAGACATACGGACACACGTGCAAAATATACATTTAATGTATCTGCACGCAAACAGGGCACCCCGGAAGCCTTCATGCGCATTATAGACGCCGTGACAAATTCTGTTGCAAACCCGTCAGTCGGTGCGCCCGAAAAGGATACGCCGTTGATTTCCACATAAAATCGGCACAGCATACAAAAGTTAAAAGCGATACAGAAAAGGACCTTTGTGAAGAATCCTTTTTTAGTATCGCTTTCGCTGTTTTTCGGCATTAAACTTGCAATGCAAACCTTAAAACTGCCAGACAACCGTATCTGAAACACCGTTTCCGCCACAGGCCGCAACAGTATTTTCGCCGCGCTTCAGCGGCACATTGCGGAACACAAACACATAATTTTGACGGTTAGAGCCCGCTTTTTTGGTCTTACAGGGCTTGCCGTTGACGGTAAGCGTTACGGCATCTGCATTGGAATATACCTTCACCGTAATTTTTTGCTTTTCGCGCTTTACGAAACGGCGGGAAGTGATGTAGGTCACCGGCTCACGGCTCCAACAGGCTTTATAAAGATAAAACGCATCCTTTTTCGTTTTGCGGTCATAGGTGACCAGCCCTTTATTATTTTTGCCCGGCATTTCACCCTCATTTCGGATATCCACGGCGAAATCAAATAAATTCCACACAAAGGTGCCCCAAATTTTGTTGCGGCGCGGTGACATAAAATACCGCAGGGCATGCTCATGCACAATACTCGCCCACTCCTCGGGATGAAACGCACAGGTTGTATCCTTCGGCTGTTTCGGGTTTTCGGTATGATGTAAAATATTCGCGCCAGCACCGTATTCAGAAACCGCCACGCCTTTTCCACCGTTGCCGCGCATGTGATAATTCGACTGATAGCGGAAATGAGACGGCTTGCCGATGTACCAGCCGGGATAAATGTTACAGCCCTTGACATCAGACTGCCAACGGTAGCCGTAAATATGATTGAGCGCCATTGCGGAATATCTTTTGGAATCCAAGCTATGAACCAAGCTATCTAATTCCGCCATCATATGCGCGGCGGTGTCGCCGTATTCGCGCATCACCTCATTCGACATACTCCAACAGAATATGGACGGGCGGTGGCTTTGCTGACGAATCAGTTCTGTCATTTGCAGTTTGGCATTTTCCAACTGCCGCGCGGTCACGGCATGGTCAAATTCCGTATCGGTCGGCAAGGGAGACTTTTTTAAGCCCCCGATGTGGTCAACGAACGGAATCTCCGCCCAAACGAGTAACCCGTAACGGTCGCACAGCTCATAAAAATGCGGATGGTGCGGATAATGCGCCAAGCGCACCGCATTTGCGCCGATTTCGTAGAGAATCGAAAAATCCTCTTCGTGTTCCTTTAAAGTAATGGCATTGCCCATGTTCTCTCGGTCCTGATGGCGGTTTACACCGCGCAAAGGGTACGATTTACCGTTTAAGTAAAATCCCTTTTTCGGGTCAATTTCGAAATAGCGAATTCCGATATATTTTTCTACCGTATCCAGTATCCGTTCACCGTCCGAAAGCGTGCAAATCACCTGATAGCGAAATGGGTCGGCTCTGCCGTTCCACAAATGCGGATTTGGGATTGTAAGAGTCACACACATATCCGCCTGCGTGACCGCTTCGTTAATTTGTGCAACAACTGCTTCTTTTTCAGATACCATATCCGCAGTGTCGAAATCCGTATGCGCAATTCCCTCACAATGCGCAAAGTGCTTCGGAATCTGCACACGCACGTGCAGACGGCAGTTTTCGGTCGGCGCATCGATTTTTGTGAAAACGGAAAGTGCCGCAAGCTCACGCACCTCACTGTTGTTTGGATAAGCCATCTGCACACCGTCCGAACCGAAATCGGACAGCGAAAAATGCGTTTTTTCCGCTGTGCACAAATTCACCTCGCGGTATATCCCGCCGAAAAAGGTAAAATCCGCTTCGAGCGGAATTACATCGGGAAACGGTGAATTGTCCGCTTTAACAAGAATCGTATTTTCACCGTTTTGGAGCGCATCGGTTGCATCAAAACGAAACAGCGTATAGCCACCGCGGTGCTGTCCCAAATGTGTACCGTTAACATACACATCTGCCACGGAGTTCACGCCTAAAAATTCCAGATAATAGACTTTATCGCTTTCTTTCTCTAATGTAAGGGTACGGCGGTACCACCCCGCGCCGCGATAGTAGTCGTTGCCGCCGTCCTGCCCATCTAAGTGATTCCACGTGTGCGGCACGGTGACCGTTTGCCAGTCCGTGCACGCCAAGGCTTCGGACAAGGTTTGCGCCCCGAGAAAAAAATCCCATATTCCTGTAAGTGATGTACGCTTTGACATATGTTTTGCTCCTCTATTTTCTGTAATCGTCTCTTACAAACGGCGGTTCTATGCGCTCTTCCGTAAGCAGTTTATATTTTTGCGGATGGCGGTAGGCATTCCCCCACGCTTCACAGTTGCGGTAATCCCGCAGTTTGTCCATGGGAAACACCGCCATATAAATTCCCTCCTGCTCGCCAGCCTCCACAAGCAACGTGTCTCTGGATTCCACCGTATCGGGGCGGATTTCGCCATACGCCATCCCGTCATAGGCGGCGGAATGTCCGTTGCAGCCGGGCTTTCCGTAAGGGTAATTCGCCACTGCTACACCGACCATATTTTCGAACGCGCGGGTGCGCAGTTGCATGAGTCGGTTCTGCTCCAGCGGACAGGCGTTCGGAATCAAAAGGATTTCTGCGCCTTTGAGCATCAAAATCCGTGCGCTTTCGGGAAATTCGCGGTCATAGCAAATCATCGCGCCAATCTGTATGTCTCCCGACGCCGTGTTTAGCGCGGCTGTATAAAAGTCATCTCCGGGCGTTAAGTTTTTCTCCACCCAAAAGTCACAGGTATGCACCTTGCTGTAGGTTAAAATTTCTTTGCCGAAACGGTCAAAAACGGTAACGGTATTGCGCGGCAACGGCGAAAACTGCTCAAGATAGGTTACGGCGATTGCCATATCCAATTCCTTTGCCAAGTCCCGATAGGTATTTAAAAATACACTGTCGCGCGGAAGTGCGATTTTCCGCATTTCCTCGGCGGATTCGGGTAGATTGTAGCCATTGCTCCAAACCTCGGGAAACAGCGCGAGGTCTGCGCCCATTGCCTTTGCCCGTTTACAGGCATCTATCCCCTTTTGCAGGTTGCCGACTGCCGTGTCGGTCGGCAGGAGTTGTAACAAAGCGACTGAAAAAGTGTTCATTCTTTTTTCCTTTCTGTTCCTGTTTTCTCTGCCAAAATAAAGGTTGCGCCGTTTATGCTGTCCACAGCATAAACGGCTGAAAATCCCGCTTGGTACAGCAAATCGGACTCGTGGGAAACAGTCAGGGGCGTATCGAAATGCACAAAAACATCATCCGCAATACCAGATACCGCACGGCGGCGCGTACACTCTGAAAAAAGCAAATGCTCCTCCTCGTCACAGCACGCCAGATAATCACACTCTAAAAATACGCCGTCATTTTTTAAACCGCGATATATTTTTTGGAATAAGGACAACTTTTGCACAGGCTGAAAATGGTGCAGAGACTGAAAACTGATAACGGCATCATAGTGTGCCTGGGCAAACGGGATTTGAAAATAATCCCCGCAAATCAAATTCATATTCTGCGCCGCATACCTTTTGCGCAATACGGAAAGCATTTCCGCAGACAAATCAATCCCTGTCACCTGCGCATCGGGAAAGCGGGCAAATACACTTTGCAGTTCTAAGCCTGTGCCGCACCCAAGGTCTAAAAAGGTTTGACAGTGTTGGGGTATCGCATCGGCAAAGCACGCATAGGCTTTTTCCCACTGCGCCATATGCGCTTCATAATCACCGAGTCTTGCGCCGAAAAAAGCGGACATTTCCTCAAGCGGAACGTCGACAGTGTTCTGTAGCCATGCTTGCAGTTCTTTCATATAACTATCTGTATTCTCTCGGATTTGCATGTTTTTCCCTCAAAACGCTCAGTATTGCAACACGGTCTGCAATTATCATAGCATATTGAAGCGGCATATGCAATCAGGAGTTTTGCACCGGCGAACAGGGAGCTGAATCGTTGATATCTATATGGCGTGGGTTCGTCCTTCCGAAAAACATATACATCTCAAATAATACAAGGTAATTGGATTCACGTATAGAGACGGACCGACTTTTCCGTTCGCGATGCGAGCCAGCTCGCGCCCCACCGTTATGTTCTTATTTTGCGGACGATTCGTGTGTACCCCTACGGGTTTCTGCAAACTTGTCATTCTGAGCGTAAGCGAAGAATGATAAGGGTATTCCGCCCCTAAAACAGCGAACGGCACACATCTTTTTTCAAAGACGTATGCCGTTTTATGATATAACTGCTTACAGCAATCCTGTATCTTCAATACGCTTTGAGAAAAAGCGTATTGGCTTACGTACCAATGCACGCACACCCGTGCCGAGCACCAAGCCGATAAGAATATAGGCACAAAGCATGCCCAAATACATCCAATAATGGTTACCGTATACACCGCAGACACATTCACGCATGGCATCTATGACAAAGGTGAACGGTAAATACGGATGAATCGCTTGGAAGAAATGCGGCGTGACATCAATCGGGAAAGTGCCGCCCGAGCCACCGAGCTGAACGACCAGCAAAATAACAGCCACCGCTTTGCCGATGTCGCCGAACGCCGCCACCAGCGAATAAATAAAGAAGGTGAAAATCAACCCCGCCGCACATCCTGCGAAAATGAATTTGGCAGGATGGTAGCACTGAATTTTCAGGAAATACAGATCGCCGAGACAAATAATCAGACTTTGCACCAAAGAGAACAGCAGAAAAATCGGCAAACGCCCGAAATATTCCTGATACGGTTTGACCCCGCCGAGCTCTTTCTTATTTTTTACATCGGTTTTGAGAATCGCAACCAACACAATGGCACCAACCCAAATCGCAAGCGTTGTATAAAACGGTGCCATAGCAGAACCGTAATTGTCAATTGCATAAACCTTTTCGGTCTGTACAGACACGGGACACGCAATAAATTCGCCAAGCTCATCGGAATTACTGCCTGTAAAGTTCAATACGGCGTTGACCATTTCACTGTCGGAAAGCCCCGAAAGCTTTAGGGACAGACTGTCTAACTGCGTACAGCTACTGTCCAACAGCGTATGCAGTGCGCCGAGCATACTGCTCCCCGCGCCGACAGCCTCTTCCAAAGAGGAAACCAACGATTGTACCGTGGGCATATCCTGATTGACATCCTGCAAAAGAACGGACAAATTCGACATAACTGCCAAAAGGCTGCCGACTTCCTGACTGAGTACCGGCTTGACATCGGATTTATATGTATCGGAAACGCCTTGTATTGCCGCGGCAATCGCCCGAAGTTCCTTTGCAGTATCCGCAGCCGGATTTTTCCCGCTTTGCAACAGATTGTTTATTTCCCGAATCGCGGTATTCAACCGCTCGTTCACTGTGCGAAGCCGCTCCAGAATTTTCTGCACGGCAGGCAGAGGCTTCGGCAGATTGTCGTTCACCTTTTGCAGTGCATCCGTTACGATTTGCAGATTCCCCTGCACACTTGTGCACACCGACAAAGCCTTTTCAAGTACGGCGGTACTTTTCTCACCGACCTCACCCTGTACACTTTCCAACGTTGACGCGGCGTCATACAAAGACCTTGCCGCATCTAGCAGTACGGTATCCACCGAGGAAGTCACAGAATCCACGGATGCCTGTGCCAATTCTATTGTGCTTTGCGTGTTCTGCACCAAATCGTCCGAATTTTCTAAAAGTGCGGTCAGGTTGTCGGCATCCAAAGATCCGTTCAGGTTTTGCGCAACCTGCATCACCTTTTCAAAGCATTCTAATGCGGCGGTTAAAGCACTGATATTCTCTTTGGCAGAAGCGATTTTTTCCTGTAAATCCGCAAACAGCTCTGCGCCGTGCACATCCGCCAATTCCACCGCCGTGCCGAGCACACCGTTCAACAAATCGACAACCGTTGTAATAAAGGACTCATTCACTTCCGTTTGTACCGTCTGCACGACCTTATCCGTAATTTTTGTCGCAATCGCATTTTTCTTTTCGTTGGCATAATATGTAATTTGCGGCTGCACAAAATCCGAAGTGATAATACTGGTTAAGGATTCGCTGAAATCCTCTGCAATTTCAATTCCCGCATAATATTGCCCCGATTTGATGCCCTCTACGGCTTCTTCTTTCGATACAAACTGCCAGTCTATCAAATCATTTGCCATGAGATTTTTTCGAATCTCTTCACCGACATTCACGGAAATATCCTTATAGGTATAACCCGTATCAGTAATGACCACCGCAACCTGCATATTGCCCGTACTGCCGTAAGGGTCCCAGTTTGCATAAATATTAAACCACGCATACAAAGACGGCAAAACCGCCACGCCGACCGCTAAAATGATTGCCATAGAATTGGTAAACAGCTTTTTTACGTCTCTTTGAAATATTTTCCATATCGTTTTCATATTCAGCTCACTCCTCGGATTCGGGTTCGTCTGTGTCCTCTGACAAAATATCGTTTTCGGAGAATTGCGTGCACGCATCATTATCTAAAAACGGAAGAACACGAGTCTGCATTTGGTATTTGCAGTAATCCGCCGTCGTAAATACGGCAACATTCAGAAAAATCAGCACAATCCACAGCACCAGCCAAAGCATATATGCACCTGTTTTGCCGCTCATATATATGCCGACTGCCGTAAAGATAACAAACAGCACAGCAGAAACGATTTTTGCGACGTGCAGATATTTACAGCCCAGAAAATAATTGTCTATAAGCTTTTCACGAAGCAGTAAATATTTTTGTGCATAAAGCGCCTGCTTTTCGTTTTCGGCAGCCTTACTGTGTTCCGTTTCGTTCATCGTCAAACGCTCCCTTCTCTTCTGAAAATTAACACGTGTTCATTATATCACTGCTTTTTCTAAGATTCCATATAGTTTATAGACAAATGTCTATAAACTTTTTAAATTTTTTTCGTATAATTTGATTCCGCATACAGAAAAAACGGCTTAAGTTCAGTACCTAAGCCGCTTACCGTTATATCCGTTTTTATGCTAGGAAACCAAAATCATTTTGAAGACTCGTATAGAATCTTTCTCGATAGCATCTGCAAATCCTCTGCCGATTCTGCTTCCTCGCTGTAACCGGGATATTGCACCGCACAGGAACCCTCTGACCAGACAACCTCCACATCGCTCAGCTCCCCCGAAAAGCCGTATAATACGGCAGAATTCCGATAAACCGCCAAAAAAGGTGAATACCGTTTATATACATGCACAATCGGTTCCCCTGTATCCGCCTTTTCTTCAAAGAAAATCTTATACGCGCGGTCAGCGGAAAGGCGGCTGTCCGCATAAGATGTTGCGGTAAACAGGGACAGAGGGATGCATATAAACAGCAAAACCGCACAAAAAACGGAAATGCCGGCGGTCAGCAAACGGTACAACAGCGGATTTTCAGCACGCTGTGCCCGTTTTTTCAGTATGCGAACCACAGTAACCGCAAGCCCGGTGCAGGAAATACATATCGGTATGGAAAGCCTGCCATGCAGCGGTATGCCAAACAGGCAAAACGATACGCCGAACAGCTCGCAGATACCCGCGAACAAGGAAAAACCGAACAAAACAGAAAAAGTCCAAAACGCTATATGTTGTGTTTTTTTCATGTGACACCTCGTTATACACTGTTCTTTGCACCGTTTATTGTACAGGAAACCGAATTTTCCGTCAAGAAAAAGATTTCGCAGACAAAGACTGAAACAGATAAAGGTTTTTTTGATTTTTTCTTGACATTGTGATGAATATATAGTAGAATTATGGACGAATAAAGAACTTCGGTTCAAATTTAGAAAAAAGAGGGAAACACTTATGAAAAAAGTTATTGCGGTTATGCTCGCACTCGTTATGGCTTTTGCACTCTGCGTACCGAGCTTCGCTGAGGGAGAAGGCAGTATTACACTTCCGGACATCAGCGGCATTATTGACAGTATCATTAACGGCGATGAAAATACAACGCCTTCTCTTCCCGATGTATCTCTGCCTGCAATTGATTGGTCTGCCGTAACACCCGAGCAGGCGGCTACGGTTATTTCGATTTTGCAGAAAACCGGCGCAAGCAAAGAGGATATTCAGGCTGCAATGGATGAAATGCTTGCAAACGAACAGCTTCCGCAGGAGGCTTATGACATGCTGAAAGAAGCATTGGATGCAGCACCCGAAACAACAACTGATGCACCTGTTGTCCCCGATGAGAAAGTCGGTGAGGTTGCACAAAAAGTGATTGACGCGCTGAAAAAGGCGGGCATCACCAATGAGCAGTTGCAGGGCGTTGTTGACCAGTTACGTGACCATAACATCATTCCGCAGAATGTTTATGACGAAATCACCAAACGCATCAACGAATCCGAAGAAACCACAGCGGCTGACAATGCCGGTGGCATCGGCGATTTCTTCGGCGGTATTGTAGACAAAATCAAAGGCTTATTCGGCAAAGATGACGGTGGTAATGCAGGCGGCGACAACAACAATAATGCTAACAGCGGCAATTATGAAGGCAAGGAGCCGACCGGTGATACAGCAATCCTTTCTGTTGCAGCCGTTGCAGCAGTTGCCGGCGTTGCTTTAGTTTTGACCAGAAAAAAGAAAGACGCTGAATAAGGTGTTTTCATCTGTTTGATTTTAACAAGCGGTTTCTTCGGAAACCGCTTGTTTTTTTATTGTGTTTATGCTACAATGTTTCTCAAATCCTATGGGAGAGCTATGCATTATGGTACTGACTATTGACATTGGAAATACCAATATAAATCTCGGACTGTTTGACGGTGAAACACTTTGTATGAGTGCAAGGCTGGCTACGGAACGGCAAAAAACAGAAGACCAGTTCGCTGTAGAATTCAGACAATTGTTTGCTATGCACAGCATCCTGCCGCAAAACATACTTGGCTGTATGATTAGTTCGGTTGTACCTGAAATCACCCTTTCCGTATCGAATGCCATTCGGCGGCTGACCAATAAGCAAGCTCTGGTTTTACAGCCCGGTATAAAAACAGGGTTAAACATCTTAATTGATAATCCCGCACAGCTCGGTGCAGACCTTGCTGCCGGTGCTGTAGGCGCGGTTACATACTATCCTCTCCCCGCTTTTGTCATTGATTTAGGCACAGCCACCAAAATTTACGCAGTGGACCGAAACAAAGGCTTCCGAGGCTGTATGATTGCACCGGGCATTGCAATTTCCTTAAAGGCATTAACCGATACAAGCTCCCTACTGCCGACCATCAGTCTGGAACCGCCGAAAAAAGCCTGCGGTACAAATTCCGTAGAAAGCATGCAAAGCGGCGTCATACTCGGCACTGCCGCCATGATTGACGGGCTGTTGGACCGTTTTTCGGATGAACTCGGCGCACCGCAGACCATTTTAGCCACGGGCGGATTATCCTCTTTTATTGCACCGGTTTGCCGCCACACAATTCGTTATGACAGTGATTTGATTTTAAAAGGATTAAAAGCCATTTACGAAAAAAACACATAAATTTTCTTCGCCAAATTTTGCGTTGCATCCCCCACAAGGAGCAGCAGCAAGGAGGAATATATATGTCAAATATTAACCCAAAGACGCGCAGGCAAAAAACCGTTCTGCTCGTCGAAACTGCCATGCTTACAGCGGTTATCGCTGTCATGGCATTCACACCGCTCGGCTATCTGCGTATCGGCCCGCTTGAACTGACACTTATTATGGTTCCTGTAATCATCGGTGCAGTTACGTGCGGTCCTGCAATCGGCGCCTTCTTAGGCGGTGTGTTCGGTATCACCAGCTTTATTCAGTGCTTCATGGGCAGTCCGCTCGGCGCGGTTTTAGGGGCAATCAGCATATGGCGCACCTTTGTTGTATGCGTGATTTCCCGAATTCTTGCGGGCCTGTTCTGCGGAATCATTTTCCGCGCCTGTGCCAAACATGATAAAAAGCAAAACTGGAGTTTCGTTGTTGCCAGCGTCAGCGGTGCTCTCATGAATACGGTTTTCTTCTTGGGATCGCTCGCACTTCTGTTTTGGAATGTGGAATTCACGCCGGAGCAAGCGACATCGCTCGGCGGGGTAGACACGGTTTTAAAAACCGTAATCGGCATTGCGGCAAGTGTAAATGCACCGATTGAACTGATTGTATGTGCAATACTCGGTTCAGCTGTCGGAAAAGCTGTTGCCGTTGCAACCCGCAAACTGAAATAAACAGGTCCATGAAACCGAATCTGCGCTTGCAGATTCGGTTTCGCTGTTTTTTCAGTACCCGTTTGAGAAATTTGCATACAATGTACTGTGCAGAAAATAAGCATTGTCTTATGCAGCAGCGGTCGTGCGCGGCTTGCACGGCGTACGCAGGAAAAGCCGCACTGTTTCAATTTTCCATTTTGAACGGCAATGCAAAAGCCCCTACAGACAAAGTTCTGTAGGGGCATGTTTTTTGAGAAGAAAAGAAAATTAATCTTCGTTTTCTTCGCGAACTTTATCGATAATCTCCTGTGGAATCGCTTCGCCGTGTTTCACCTGCAGCATGCAAAGCAGTGCCAGCACGAAGCAAATCGGGCAGAACACAAACAGTGACCAGTAGTTGTTGTTTGTCAAGTCAAACATTGCACCGACCACCACGGGACCGACAATGGAAGCAGAGAAAGTCGCGGTGTAATAATATCCTGTAAATGTACCAACGCGCTCCACACCGCCGATTTCCAAAACCAACGGCAAGGTATTGATAGTCACGAAGGAAATGAAGAACCCGCCGACGATAATCGCAACATAAAGCATCGGCACCCATTTTGTGGCAAAGAACGCCAGGAACAAAGAAAGAATAACAGCCCAGCCAAGTATGATAGTTTTCTTTCTCCCCCATTTCTGCCCGCATTTCCCTGCCGGAATTGCGCCGATAACGGTTGCCGCCGCAAACAGTGTAATAATTAAAGAAGCATCCGATTCTTTAAAGCCTAACTCAGAGGTTGCAAAGGTGGTAAAATATGTATTGATGGAGTCAGTTGCATTGGAATTGAAGAATAAAGCAATCAACATAAAAATCAAGCTTTTCTTCTCGCCCGAGGTCAGCTTCAATTCTTTCAGAGAGGCTTTTTTGCCCTCTTTTTTCTGCTTTGCATTTTCATATTCGGCCTTTGCCTGCAAAGACTCAAGCTTTGAAATTCGGTTATCCGGCTCGCGTACCAAAAACAGTATCACAAGCAGGCAAAGCACCATAACAACCGCGCCGAAAATAAAAACGTTATTACGGACAAACTGCTCATCGCTGTTCCCGGAAATCATCTCAATCAATTTACCGGAAACCGTACCGAGCACAACGCCCACGCCGCCCATAATATTGATAACCGCATTGCCCTCACCGCGAAGCTCGGAAGGGACCAAATCGGGCATCAGAGCAACAACGGGCGAACGCCAAGTCGACATAATAAAGTTGAACATGATAACATCCAACATCAGAACACCGACGGTTTGCAAACGCGGAATTAAAATAAAGAACAGTGCACAAAGCGGAATACCGACCATCATATACGGCGTTCTTTTTCCGAAACGTGTTCGCGTTCTGTCGGAAAATTTACCGAATAAAGGCTGAAAAATCACGCCGAATACATTGTCGATTACCATAATGATACCGACCGCGGTACCGGACCATGCGAGATTGCTGATGACGCTGTTATCCCGTAAAATCAACGGTACATACGCGTTATAAATAATCCACGCAATTTGTACTGCCATAAATCCGAAACCAATCAGCGCTGTTTTGCCGTAATGTAGCTTGTTATTGCTCTTTACTGCACTTGTCATAACCAAACTCCTTTCAAGTTATAAAAATATTGTAACAAAATTAACAGATATTTGCAACCTTTCCATAAACTTTTTTACATATTCGCAATTAAAGTTCCTTATTATTTGTTTTTCCGATGTCCCGTTCTGTGCGCTTACGTTCGCGTTCCCGTTGCTTTTTCCGCTTTTGCAGTTTTTTACGGCGTACTGTTTCCAATACAATTTCCAAAACAATCAGTGCGGCAACCACCGCAACCACCGCAGCAATGCGCCCTGCTGTAATACCGGATTCCGATTTTCCGTCTGCCGTTTGATTGGTCAGCCCCGCAAGCGCCGCGCGAAGTTCGTAATTTGCTTCCGTGAGACTGTTTTCCGACACAGAAGATGCCAAAACGGTTTTTGCATTGTGAATTGCCTGTTTCAACGTTTTTACGGACGCAGTACTGCAAAGCGTAACATCCACATTTTGTGCTTTTTCAATTGTTGCACCCAGCCGTTCTTTTTGCAGTAACACGCGCGCACGGTATTCACACAGTTCTGTAATATTATCTGTAATCAGAATACTGTAGCCGCGTGCGGTAACATCGTTCCAACCGATTGGATTATCCGTACGTTTTCCGCAGAGCGATGGGTCGGTCATATCAATTACCGCCCTTCCCGCACCGGAAAATTCAGAAAGCACAGATTCCCCGTATATCACACCGTACGGGTTTCCCGAGGACAGCCATGTGCCGACCGCACCGCCCTCCAATGTTTTGGAAATTACGGATTTTGCACGAAATATCACATTTCCGTCATAGCGTGAAATCACAAGCGGCATCGTCTGCTTCGAAGAAAGCCAGTCTTTAATTTCCTTCTTATCGCCGTCCGCCGCAAAAACCACACTGCCCAAAAGATTATTTTCGCTCAGCAGAGTATAAACTTCATCGCGTACCGCCCAAACGCCGTCCACAAACAGCAAGGCTTTGCCCGAAAGCTCCTGTGCGGTTTCCAAAAGTGTCGGCACGGTGCTTGCCGTGATTTTTTCATGCAGACCGCCCTTGCCCGCACGCAGATGATAGGCAGAAAGCTCATGATAGCCGACATCTGAAATATTTTTTTCTGCCGTATTGCCGAGCGAATCCACACACATTCTCTGTAAATTTTCATCCGCCATCAGCACCAAACAGCCGTCAGAGGTTTTACGCACCCGGACATAAATCATATCCGCGCCCGCTTCAGCCGCCGCCAAAATCCCCTCTGCCGACTGCTCGGGATAGTTCTCAGTGTCCCCGTATTTCGAGACAACCAGCAATCCCCCTGCCGGGTCCTTCAGCTCGGAAAACACTGCCGGCGCTTCCTCCGCGGCAAACACAGACAGTACGCAAAGCACCATACATAAAACAGACAATAGAATACAGACCGCGTGTTTCGTCGGAACCCGAAGCTTCATAAAACCTCTCCTTTGGGTGCAAATTAAAGTAATTCTGTTTTTAGTATACCAAATTATGCAAAAATTTACAATAGAAAATAGTGCTTTTTCGGCGAATTTCGATTCAAATACACCAAATATAGTAGGCAACTCAAATTGCACAAAAAACAGAATTAAAATTTTACTTTTTGCCCTTCTTTTGGACTTGCAGATTACAGTCGCTATATGATACAATGACTTTATAAATCCGCTTCGGCACACTGCCGAAGGCATTTTTCGGTTGGAAGGGAAGTTTCTGCGATGTCTTTCGGCAAAAATCTGAAAAATTTAAGATGCGCAAAGCTGCCTCCGCTGACCCAAACGGATCTTGCCAATGCTATTGGCGTAACACAGCGCAAAATATCCTTTTTAGAGACAGAAGCCTCTGAGCCGTCACTTCGCGACATTACTGCGTTGTGCCGTTATTTCAATGTATCTGCCGATTATCTTTTGGGACTGCCGCGCAATATGGACTATCCGGAGTAAGTATGACAAAAAAAGAACTTGCACTTTTAGCTGTAGAAGCATTAAAAAAAGAATATCCCGATGCGCTTTGCTCGTTGACGGCGGCAAATCCGTTGGAGCTGCTCATTGCCACAAGGCTTTCCGCACAATGTACGGATGCACGCGTCAATTTGGTAACGCCCGCTCTATTCGCAAAATACCCCACCTTAGACGATTATTGCAGTGCCGATGTTCGGGATATAGAAGAAATCATACATTCCTGCGGGTTTTACCACGGCAAAGCCCGCGATATTATTGCTATAGCGAAAAAAATCAAAAGTGATTTCGGCGGCAGAGTGCCGGACACCATTGAGGATTTAACCTCTTTGCAGGGTGTCGGCAGAAAAACCGCGAATCTCATTATCGGCGATGTATACCATAAACCTGCCGTAGTGACAGATACGCATTTGATCCGCCTGGCGAACCGTATCGGGCTGGTGGAAACCAAAGACCCTGTAAAAGTGGAAACAGCGCTTCGGAAGCTCCTGCCTCCCGAAGAGAGCAACAATTTTTGCCACAGAACCGTATTACACGGGCGTGCGGTATGTACGGCACGCAAGGCAAACTGTGATGTCTGCGTTTTGAACGAATTTTGTAAAAAGAAGATTTAATGTATGTATAAGCTTAATCCCGAATGCTACGGCGCGATGTTCGCGATTCCCGCCGGTATTACAGATACATATTTGGCTGAAGCCTCCGGCAACAGCATTAAGACTCTGCTCAAGATTTTTCGAAATCCGAGCGGAGTTGTTTCTGTCAGCGAAATTTCCGAAGCGCTCTCCCTTTCCGCGGACGAAGTGCTTACCGCGCTGGATTATTGGGTCGGCAAAGGCATTTTACTGTTTACGGACGAAGGCGGCAACGTAAAATTTGTCCCGAAGGCAAAGACGGCGGCAGAGCAAAATACAAAAACCGATCTCTCCCCTGCGCCCGCCGTAAAAGCACCAACCGAACAGACGGTACTGCCGAAACCGACCATGGAGCAAATTGCCGTGCGGATTCAGGAGGACGAAACCGTACGCAGTCTGCTGACTGAAGCGCAGAGTATTCTCGGGCGCACCTTCGGGTTGGACATGCAGACAACACTCCTCATGCTGTTCGATACCTACGGACTGCAAAAAGAGGTTATATTAACGCTGATTCAGCATCTCGCCGACGGCGGACGCGGTTCTACGGCAACAGTTCTGCGCATCGGCAAAAGCTGGGCGGAGCGCGAAATCAATACGCTGGACGCCGCCAACGAATACATTCAAAACGATTCGGCTGTGAACCGTCTGTTTACGGAATTTCGAATGGCAACGGGAATCTCCAATCCGCGCCCGACACCGAAGCAAAGCGAATATCTTTTATCCTGGATGCAAATGGGATTTTCTGTAGAAATGATTATCAAAGCCTATGAAGAAACTGCAGACAGAACCGGTAAACCTTCTTTTCCATATATGAATAAAATTTTGATAAATTGGCACAGCGAAGGGCTGAAGACCACAGAAGCTGTTGAAGCCGGTAAAATCAGACACACGGCAGCCAAAAAGGCCGCTGAAGATAAAGCGCGTTCTTTTGATTTGAATGATGCGTTTCAGGCCGCACTGCATGCTTCCAAAAAAAAGACACAAAAAAAGGCGGAATAAGCAATGGGATATGCAAAGCAAATATACAAACAAGCCTCTGCCGAATTGAAAGCCAGACGAGAGCAAGCACAGACAACGGCCGCACTGCATAAAAAGCAATTCGCAGAAAAGTGCCCTGCTGTGTTAGATATTGAAGCAGAAATGGCAAAAACGGGTATGGAAGCCGTTAAAGCGGTCGGCGCGGGCGAAAACGCTTTAGAAATTGTGCAAAATCTCGCGAAATACAATTTGGAACTGCAAAGAAAACGGAAAGAGCTGCTTACGGAAAACGGATTTCCTGCGGATTTTCTGTTGCCGAAGTATACCTGTTCCCTGTGCGAAGATACGGGTGTGAAAAACGGTGCGCCTTGCATCTGCTATCAAAACCTTTTAAAGACACTTGCCTATAAAGAGCTTGCCGCAGAAACGCCTTTAAAGCTTTGTGATTTTGACAGTTTTTCTTTGAGTCGGTACTCTGACAAAGCGGATGCAAACGGCACAGTTGTCCGCGAAGAAATGCATGAAATTTTATCGCGCTGTGAAACCTATGCGGAGGAATTTTCTCCTGCATCCGACAGCTTATTCTTCGTTGGTCGTACAGGACTCGGAAAAACGCATCTTTCTTTGGCGATTGCACAAGCCGTTATCCAAAAGGGCTACGGTGTCATTTACGGCACGGCACAGAATCTTTTGAGCAAGTTGGAGAAGGAACGATTCGGTCTTGCTGAAAATCTCGATACCGAATCGCTTTTGTTAGACTGCGATTTACTGATTTTGGATGACCTTGGAACAGAATATACAACCAACTATGTCGTTTCAGCCGTTTACAACCTCGTAAACACCCGTATGCTTCGAGGGAAACCAACGATTATCAACACCAATTTGCCTATAGAGCAATTAGAAAAAAAATATACAGACCGCGTTGTATCCCGTATTCTCGGCAACTATACCGTATTTCATTTTCAGGGAAATGATTTGCGTATTCCGACATGGGAAGAAACATAAATCCATACCGCCCTTTTTGCAAAGGGCGGTGCTTTTTTTCCTATAAATATTATTGCTTTTTCTATCAATAATTGGTAAAATATACGTTGAAATGCCGCGCCGCAACCGCACGTGCTTCGGCAATACACTATCGGGAGATGTTTAAACGATGCAGGCTCACAATCTGATTGATTTGGAGACAGTTTCCAAGGCGGATTTGCAGGAAATCATCGCTTTGGCAGGTATGATTAAAGAAAATCCGTCCATTTTTACGGACGCTTGTCACGGCAAAATTATGGCAACGCTCTTTTACGAGCCGTCCACCCGCACCAAAATGTCCTTTCAAACCGCTATGCTGCGCCTCGGCGGGCAGGTCATCGGATTTGATAATCCCTCGAATGCCTCAATTGCCAAAGGCGAAAGCTTGAAGGACACCATTCGCATGGTCAGCGGCTATGCGGATGTAATTGTAATGCGAAATCCCGTAGAAGGCTCGGCATTCGCTGCTTCGCTGTATTCCGAAATACCGATTATCAATGCGGGCGACGGCGGACATTTACATCCCACGCAAACCCTGACAGACATTGTCACGCTCTCCTATGAAAAAGGTACTTTAGAGGGCCTAACCATCGGTCTTTGCGGTGATATGAAAAACGGCCGCACAGTGCACTCGCTCATCAAAACGCTGTCGAAATACAAAGGCAACCGTTTCATTTTGATTTCTACACCCGAGTTGCAGCTGCCGCAGTATATGATGGATATTTTAGAAGAAAGCGGCTGTACTTACAGCTTTTCGGACAGTCTGGAAAAGTCCATCGGGGACTTAGATGTACTGTATATGACGCGGATTCAGCAGGAACGCTTCCGTTCTGCCGAGGAGTACGAGGCACAAAAGGGAATTTATGTTTTAGACGCAAAAAAAATGGAGCTTGCAAAAAAAGATTTAGCGGTTTTACATCCCCTGCCGCGTGTAGATGAAATTACGGTAGAAGTGGATGACGACCCGCGTGCCAAATATTTTGTACAGGCAGAATACGGCATGTATGCACGCATGGCGCTGATTATTAAAATGCTCGCGAAGCATGCGCCGAAGCCGAAGCCGACCCTGCAAAATAACACAGCACATACTTGCAATAATCCGCGATGCGTAACCAATGCCGAAAGCTATGTACCGCATCTGTTCTACCAAAAGGGAGGAAAGACGGTCTGCAAATACTGTGACAGTCTGACAGACGAATGAAAGCGTTAATTTTTTACGGTTCACCGAAGCGCAACAGCCACACCGCACAGCTCTGCTCTGCTTTCCTCAAGGGCTTATCCAAGTCTTACGAGGTAGAAATTGTGCGGCTGTTTGAGGTAATGCCGACGCCCTGCAACGACTGCGGGTACTGCAAGGCAGCAGACGGCTGTTCTAAAAAAGACCTTGAAAAAGTCATGAAAAGTTTTTTGGAAGCAGATTTGGTGATTGTGGCAAGTCCTGTTTACCTGCTCTCCTATCCTGCGCCCTTAAAAGCTTTGTTTGACCGCTTTCAGCGCTTCTACTCCGCACGGTTTCGCCGCGGTATAGAAAAGCCTGTGGCAAAACCGAAAAAGTCGGTTTTGCTTTTAACGGCAGGGTCCGACGGTGCGGAAGCCAAGGAAATTATCGAAGCCCAAACCAAACGCGCATTCTCTGTGATGAACACAACGGTTATTGCCACGGTTCTCGCAGATAATACAGATACGAAACCGCTTTCGCAGGCGGCTTTACAGCAAGCGTTTTTGCTGGCAAAATCTTTATAAACAGGAGTGATTTTCTATGGCAATCACGGAAGTAACTTTTCAAAATTATCAGACAGAGGTCGCCCAAAGCGCAAGCCCTGTTTTGCTCGACTTTTATGCAGACTGGTGCGGTCCGTGTAAAATGCTCCACCCCGAGCTGGAAGCCTTTGCAGAATCGGCCAACGATATTAAAGTGTGCCAAATCAATGTTGACAATGCACAGGAATTGGCACAGCTGTTCGGGATTCTTTCCATTCCGACACTTGTGCTCATAAAAAACGGTCAGGAAGCCGCCAGACGTGTCGGCGGCTGTGAGAAAGCAGATATTGACGCGTTTGTGCGCGAGAATGTGTAAAGTAACGAAATTCTATAGAAAAACTGCCAAAGCGCAAAGTGTGATGTCCTTAGGGGAAAAATTAAAAACAACTGAATAGGATACGAAAAAAACAGTCCTCAGCCAAAGAAGGTTGAGGACTGTTTTTTGACTTAGTGAAATTTTATCTGTACTGTTTCAATTTTATTTCGTTTCCAAATTACTCCTGCGCTGTTAAGGAAACAACTCTATGTATTTATACAAGCTCAGCCACTATTTTATCGCGTACGGCAAGATAACCCGCTATATTCGGATGCAGTCCGTCAAAGGTATAATCCTCGCGCAGATTTCCGTTTTCGTCTGATAGTATTTCCGTGAAATCCAAAAAGCGTACATTTTCCTCTTCAGCCATAACTGCAAGCTTTTGATTAAGCTCTGCAACAGTCGAACTGTCCCTTCCCTTTAACTGGAAATTTTCATATAACGAGTCGCGCTCAGCTCCCGTTGGATAAACCGCCTGAAGTACAATATTGGTTTCAGGTGATTTTTCCTGAACAAGCTTTATGATACTGCGTATATTATAGAGTATCTGATCCTGCGGCACGCCCTGACTTAAATCATTCACGCCCATAAGCATAACCAAATTGCGCGGTTGCATTACAATGACGCTGTCCTCAACACGTTTCAACATATTCTCCGTCGTTTCGGCACTGATTCCGCGGTTGATAATCGGTGAAGCGGATTTTTGGCTGTATTCTGCATAAATATTTTCAACACTGCAATATTCTGTGATTGAGTCGCCGAAAAACACGGTAGCATTTTGCGGTGCAAGCTCCGCCAGCTGAGCATACTGCTCGGTCTTGCGGGCGATATCCTTGGGTCCCATTTCCATTACAAAACGGATAACCACGCCTGCCGCAATAAGTATAAGAATTAAAATAACGGTTGGAAGCAATGCGCCGAGCATACCGTATTTCCATTTCTGTCCGTTTGTCATTTCTTCTGCACCTTCCAATTAAAAATATTTTCAACAAAAATCAACTGTGCAGCGTCGGAGTTTTTGAATATAAAACTCCTGTGTGCGGTTTTCAACAATATCCTTACAAAGCGAAGCCATATCGCCGAAGGTTTGATTTTATCGGATATATCAAATTTTTTGGCCTCTGTTTGCCTTTGCATCTTATCAATTCAAATAATCCATTAAGCCGCCAACCGCATTTTCGTAGCCCTTGCGGTCATAAAGAATCGACTGGCCATGTCCGGCATCGGGTACCAACCATAATTTTTTCGTGCATTTCAAGGCATCAAAAATAATATTTGCATTTTCACACGCGGTGACAGGGTCGTTTAAACCGTGAATAATCAAAGTCGGAATTTTTATTTTTGCTGCGCTTTTTGCCGCGTTGACATCGCTGTAACGGTAGCCCGCCAACAGCTTACAATAACAGCTTGCAATATAATATATAGGAAAAAGCGGAATGTGCAGATATTTTTTTGAAATATCCTTGCAAAACTTATAGAGACTGGAAAAGCCGCAATCGGCAACAATTCCGCAGACCTGTTTCGGCAAATTTTCTTCTCCTGCGGCAGTCAGAACTGCGGCGGCACCCATACTGCACCCATGCAATAAGATCTTGCTGTCCGTACCCATACGCTCAACCAACCAATCGGTCCATTTGTGAATATCCAGTCTATCCATCCAGCCGAAGCCGATATATTTTCCGTCACTCTGTCCGTGGGCGTAGTCATCTGCAATCAAAACATTCCAGCCGAAATGCTCCAAATACATCAAAGCAAAATGAGCAAACTCGTAAAAATTACAGGAACGGTAGCCGTGTATCATCAGCACGGTTTTATTCGTCGGTTTTTTGGCTTTTACAAAATAGCCGCAAAGCGTTTCTTCCTTTCTTGTTTGAATCCTTACAGTTTCGTATCCCCACTTTTGAATACGGTCATATTCCTCTAAAATAAATGCAACACCTGCACGTTCTTCTTCCTTCACTTTGTTCACATCGGGCGGCTGATAAGGTTTTTCGGAGCGACGTACCATCAATCTAAACAAAAGATAGCCCAACAATAACAACAGGACAGTTAAAATCAGCAACAGGATACCAAAAATCTTCATTCACACTCAACTCCACACGGTTTCACATAAAATGTACCGTCAAACGAACATAAGTTTCTTCATTTTTTATTCGGCACACTTTCACTTTTCATTATTTCAGATAAAAATTCCAGAGTATCCTGCAAACACATCATACCGTTTTCGGTATCCAACAGCATTTGGTACTCATGATTCACTTCACCGAATTTTTCTTTGGGAAAATATCGCTCAGCAACCGTTACGCCCAGGGAACAAAGTTTTTTGCCCAGTTCCATACCGTGGCTTTCAAATGAAAAGCTGTTGCCGTCCGTTATGTATGACGGCACAAAGTTTTCCGTAACAAAATCGGCGGGTGTAAGTGTGTCAAGCCACTTTGATTTACGCCAGTTTTTCCGACCGAGATAACTCCAGCCGACACGGCTGATAAATAATCGTAACAATTTATTTTCAATGCCGAACATTTTTTCAAGATTATACGGTCCGCAATAAAGGAGTGCACATTTCAGTGCGTTTTTTTCGAGAGGCGATACGATATCCATACGCTTTGCAAACGCAGAATTCGTATGGATAAGCGCGAACTGCGCCGCCATATGTGCACCTGCGGAATCGCCTGCAATCACAACGCGTGCCATATCGATTTTCCCGTTGTCAGCGGCGATTTTTCCGACCGTTTTCAGTGCCTCGGTAATCTGAATAACCTGTGCAGGATAAGCCGCTTCGGGCGCCCATTCATAGTTCATTGCCGCCACGGCATAACCGTTATTGGCAAGCATTACAGCCCAGTTTTCAACACCTGATTTATCCCCGGCTACAAACGCGCCGCCGTGCACCCACATCACAAGCGGATATTTTCCGTCATGCTTTGGCAGATAAAGGTCAATTGTATTTTTTCCGTATTTTGAAGGGTATGTAAGGTCTTTTTGGATCTCAATATTGTCCTTTAAATTTTCGCTGTCCTTAGGGTATGTTATAGGTCCGTCCATACCGCCGCGCAGTTTTTTTACTACGGGCATGGGAGAGCTTATAAAGTAAATCAGGAACGCGATAACCGCCAATGCGAAAACACCGAGAACGGCACCGATAATATACAAAGCAAGTTTCATTTTAAGACCCCGTTACTTAACAAATTTTAACTCTCTGTCGGCGAATTTCATTCTGCCGCCTTTTTACCTAAAAAACAATTTATTTATATTCTCTTGACATTTGACTGCGTGCTTCTTCCTTAGTGATTTTACCCTTGTTTGCATCGCTCATAAGCTGAACATCGCGATCCTTGAGTTTATAAGCAAAAAGGAATACAAGTCCTAAAACCATACCCGTCATCGGCAATAGCAGTGTACCCGCCCAGATAGCCGAAGCTGTTGTTTCAGACTGTGCTTCCAGTAATGGGTCATAATCTGTGAAATGGAGAATCAGCATAGCATTAACGGAGGCAAACGCCGCAATCACCTTTGAAATAAAGCTTTGCAATGCAAATGTAATGCCTTCTTTACGGATACCCGACTTAAATGTACCATACTCGATGCAGTCCTGCGGGATGGCACCCATTACAATGCCGGGGAGAATTGCCAATGCCGCAATTACAGCCATAGCAAGGAGAACAAAAGTCTTATTCTGATATCCTATTAAATAGGTTACCAAATACATAATCGCCGACAAAACAGTGCATACACGATAAATGGTTATCTTATCAAATTTCTTTAAGATAAACGGTGATAAAAGATAGATAACAATAATCATGGGCATGGAATAAATGGCTATTGTACCCGTCGCACCCTCATCGCCTAAGCACCATTTTGCCATATAAACCAGCATAGATGCCGAAACGATACCTGACACCAAGCGGTAGCAATAGAACATAAGCAAATAATGGTTTGTCTTTAAATATGCCCATGTCTCTTTAAGAGTTGCAGACTGATTATTTTCAACCTTTGAGTAAAACCGTTCCTTACAAAAAACAGATACCATTATCATTGAAATGAAGCTGACCGCACTGACAATAAGCCCCGTTACAAAGAAGCCCTTGCTTTTAAATATCATCGGAATACCGATTGCCGAAAGTGCCATTGCCATCGCGCCGCCGATACCGCAAAAGGTCATAAGTGTGGAACGGTCTTTAACACTTGTTGTCATAACCGTGGGAAGGGCAAGCATAGGTGCATCGGAAATTGTGTAGCAAAGATCCCAAAAAACATATGTTAAAATTGCGGCTGTGATGCGGAGTCCCATACTTTCAATATTTTCAACTGAGAAAAGCAATACTGTGGATATTGGAATCACTACGGCAGAAAGACGTAAATAAGGGATAAAGCGTTTCCCGCTTTTAAAACGGATTTTATCCATCATTAAGCCAAACAGTGTATCATTCACACCGTCCCAAATTTTTCCGCCGAACATAATTGCAGACACAACCAACTCAGGCAAAAATACATAATCGGTATAATAAAACATTAAAAATTGCGAAACCAATGTATAAATTATACCCTGTCCGAAAGCGTACATACTGTACGGTATTTTTTCTCTTAAAGAAGATTTGTATTCATCTTTACTCATTTTTATTCACCCACGCATTTATAAAATATACAATTAGAATTGCTCGGATAGTTTTATGATTCAATCTGTGCTTTTAACTTTGCAATAACCTCATCTAATGCAGCAGGCGTAAGCTTAAGCATACTTTGCAAAAAAGTCAGAGGTACATTCGCCGCCATCTTTTTCAGCGCTTCTTTCGGAAATGCATCTCCCGAAAGTGCAGATGTTACCGCAGAAATTTTTTGCAGCTGTGCTTGCATAATCGGTGCTGTCCGTGCATCGGACAGCAGTTCGCCGAAGGTCGTGTACTTGTGAATGTCAAGGTACGGCTGTCTCAAAGCAGTATAGGCAATCGGACATGTTGCAACAATATCCTGTGCGGAACGGGCAATAATCAAATCATATGCACCCGTGTGCGCATACCAATCCCGTAAATCGACATCATAATACGCAAGGCTTTGTGCATCCACCGTGAATTCGACCTGTTTGCTTTCCCCCGGCTCTAAGGCGATTTTTCGGAATCCCTTCAGTTCTTTGTCAGGACGGGCAACCGCATGGGTTTTATCCCGAATATACAGCTGCACAACCTCTTTGCCGAAGCAGCCGCCTGTATTCTTTACGTTCACCGAAACGGTGATGCTCGCATCTTCACGGAAAGCTGCGGCGGAAACAATCGGTTGACTGTATTCAAAACTCGTATAGGACAGACCGTGACCGAACGGATAAAGCACCTGCATTTCTTTTGTATCGTAATAGCGGTAGCCTACATAGATACCCTCGGCATAATCCACCTTCCCTTTATATCCGGGAAAGTTGAGATAAGAAGGATTATCTGAGAGCTTTAACGGAAATGTTTCCGGAAGTCTGCCGCAGGGATTCGCCTCGCCGAACAGCAATGCATCCGCCGCCGCACCGACACCCTGACCGCCGAGATACATCTCCAAAATTGCATTTGCACGGTCTGCCCACGGTAATTCCACAGGCGAACCGTTATGCAGAACAACGGTCACATTTTTGTGCACAGCGCAGATTTTTTGAATCAGCGCATTTTGGCAGGCGGGCAACTGCATATGCGTGCGGTCATAGCCTTCACTCTCAAAAATATCGGGCAGACCTGCAAAAACAACAATTTTATCTGCTTGCTCCGCCAACTGCAACGCCTCGTCAAAAAGTGCTTCATCCGTGATATCCTCCGTTGCGCTGAAGCCTTTTGCGTAGTATACATTTCTGTTTTTTGCCTTTGCCGCATCCAACGCGGATACAACACAAGACGCATGAATATGGCTGGAGCCGCCGCCCTGATAGCGGGGCTTTTCCGCAAATTCACCGATATATGCCACGGTTTCGTCCGCCTTCAGCGGTAATGCACCGTCATTTTTCAACAGCACTGCGCACTCTTTTTCAATCTCAACCGCCAACCGATGATGCTTTTCACGGTCGAATACAGGCTTTCGGACATTCGAATCCGCATAGCGGAAAACGGTCGTCAAAATCCGTTCTGCCGCCTTGTCCAAATCCGCCATCGGCAGACTGCCGTTTTCTACGGCGTTCACAATCTGCTGTGTTGTATAGCCACCCGATGCAGGCATTTCCAAATCCAGTCCTGCCGAAAGCCCCTGTACACGGTCGTTTACTGCGCCCCAGTCACTCATAACACAGCCGTCAAAGCCCCATTCCTCCCGCAGAATATCCGTCAACAGCATTTTGTTTTCTGAGGCGTATGTACCGTTGATTTTGTTATAAGCACACATCACCGTCCACGGCTTCGCTTCTTTTACTGCAATTTCGAAGCCGCGCAGATAGATTTCCCGAAATGTGCGCATATCTACTTCCGAGGAACAGCTTTGACGGTGATATTCCTGATTGTTCGCGGCAAAGTGTTTGAGGCTTGTGCCGACATCCCATTTCTGCACACCGCGGATTTGCGCGGCGGCAAGCTTACCTGTCAAATACGGGTCTTCGGAAAAGTATTCAAAATTCCTGCCGCAAAGTGGAGAACGCTTGATATTTACAGCAGGACCGAGCAGTACGGCTACATCCTCCGCACGGCATTCCTCGCCGAGAGCTTCGCCCATACATTCTAAAAGGGATTCATCAAACGAGGCGGCGGTTGCACATGCCGCAGGAAAGCAGACCGCAGAAATACTTTGATTTAATCCGAGATGGTCTGCCGCTTCGGCTTGCTTACGCAGTCCGTGCGGTCCGTCCGAAACCATCACCTGCGGAATCCCGACAGCGGCATTGCTGTATAAATGCCAAAACGAAGCGCCGACGCAGATTTCGGCTTTTTCTTCTGTGGTCAGCTGTTCCAATATTCTTTTCACTTTATCTGTCATAACAGTTCTCCTATATCAATATTTTCGCGAAAGCCGACGCTCCGCTTCTTCCCGCGTAATTTCTCCCGCATTGCATTGCGCCATAATCTGTACATCCTTATCATTTAAACGGTAGAAGGCATAGAAGACGAGTGCCAAAACAGCGCCGATAACCGGAATCAGTATATAGGTAATCCACAATCCGTTCAACGCGCTCTGCGACTGTACAATACCTGCCTGCTCCAATTCTGCGAAGCTCTCCGCTTCTACGGACACCCAATCGAACAGTTTCAGAATAAACAGTCCTAACGCCGAAGCTACTGCCGCAGTCACCTTTGAGGTAAAGGTTTGTATAGCAAAAGTAATACCCTTTGCGTCAATGCCTGTTTTGAATTTGCCGTATTCGGCACAGTCCGGTGTAAACATAAAGCTCATTACACCGACGGCACCGAGCGGTATGGCACGCAGTACACTGAGAATCACAAACGCCGTTTTATTTTGGTAACCGACAAAAAAGATAATAAAGCCTAAAATCACAGAGAATACATTACAAAGTATAAACAGCTTGAATTTATCGACTTTTTTCAAAATGGACGGAATAAACAGTGCAAGCACCAATGCAGGCAATGCGGAAATCGCCGTAAGGAGCAAATTAAAGGTCGCACTGCCGAACAAGTAATACGAGGTGAACAGCCCTAAGGTTGTGCCCGTGCCGAGTGCACCGAAAACCAACTGCCCGCCATAGCAAAACATCAGATATTTATTGCCGCGCAAATAACGGAACATCTGCCGAAGCGTGTAGCTCTCCTCTTGTGTGCTGTCATAATTCCGTTCTTTTCCTGTCAAACAAATCGGCAGCATCAGCAAGGTGCCGAGTACAGCTAAGATAACGGAAACGGGCAAAAAGCCAAGACCGATTTTTTCACTGACCAATACGGTACAGAGGATCATTGCTATCCCGCCGCCGACACCCGAAAAAATCCGTCCGCGTGCCATCAAGGAATTCCGTTCCTGCATATTGTCCGTCATGGTCGTTACCATTGTGTAAATCGGTACATCACAGAAGGTGTATGCCGTGTCCCACAGCAAATACGCCGCCGCAAACCATATGAGCTTTATGCCTTCGGAAAGAGAAACGGGCATGGCAAACAGAAAAATCGTCGTCATTGCAATCAACAGAGTTGAAATCTTAATCCACGGTAAGCACTTCTGCCCGCTTTTAAATTTTACCTTGTCAAAAATTGCGCCGAACAATGCGTCGTTTACAGCATCCCAAACCTTTACAATCAGCATAACTGTTGCTGTTTTTGACAAATCGATACCCTGGAACATCAAAAATGTAACCAAATAGCCCGTAACCAGCGCATAATAGATGTTCTGTCCTGTAAAATACAGTCCGTATGAATTGCGTTCTAACCTTGTAGTTTGAAATTTCATTTTAAATTTCTCCCGTTTTACAGTCCTCTAACTGTTTTCGTATATGCTCAAGGGGCGTCAAGCCCTGTGCACAGCCATACGGCTTGTTTCGTATATTCCACAAACAGCGGTGCTCAGATATCACGGTATCCAGCTGCTTTTCAAGTTCAGGGAAACGTACGTCAGTAAGCATCATTTCACGCGCTTTACACATAGCATCAGCCATTTGCAGTCCGTTATGATATTCTCTTAAAACGATTTCGCCGTCAGCACACGCAGGCTTTGCCCTTTTCAATCGAGATACAAGCTCTTGTAAGTATTTCCGAACCGCAAAGCACTTCGGCTCTTTACGGTTCTGATAGCTCTCAAGATAGATTTTTACAAAATCCTCCGTTGAAAAAAATGATATGCTTTTTGCAGTAAATGCAAGAGATTTTTCATATTCCTCGCGTGATACAAATCCGCTTGTCAAAACGGTTGCGGCAAGCGTACGGCACGGAAGCAAAAACTCCTCGAGCTGATAATAATTGCCTGCATCAAGTACTAAATTGCCCAGAACGCACGCACTGTCTTGAAACACAAACCGATCAAGAGCCTTGGCTAATGTCTCGCGGTCCGTCCCGCGCATATTCCATGCATACGCCGCGGCGGTTAAAATGCCTGCCCAGGACACGGGCAAATACTGTAAATGTCCGCAATCGCCCCAATCCGTAACAATTATGCCCTGCGCACCGTATGAATAGGCGGCATTCGCGGCGGATTCTATGCAGGCGAGCATATTATCGGTCATACCTGTAAATGACAGCCAGCTGTTTGTACCGGGACACAGGCAAAATTTTCTATCGGCACGGCTCAATCTCTCGGCACGCTTATCGTAAGGATGCTCTTTTTCGTAGCCCCAATCAAGAATGATAATATCCTTATCGAGCGCATTGAGCGTTTCGCTGTTTTTCGCTAAAACATCGCCCCACATCATCATTTTTCCGCCGCGGCTTTTCACAAAGCCATTCATACGATTCGCATAATCGGTATACAGCTGATACTTATTTTTTCCTTTATTTTTGCCCATGCACAGCTCAAACGGCTCATCGAGACAAGCGTTTACATAATTACTTTTAAAACACGGCAAAAGTGCCTCATAAAGTTCTTTTACAAACTCTGTACTGCCTTCGTCCTCAGGGTCGAGTGTGGTCGGCGGAATCGTAAATCCCTTAACAGCAAATCCATCAGGGCATTCCGCAAGATGATTAAACTGTTCAACGGAAAGCCAGCGCGACATATGCCCCAATCCGTTCTGACAGGGCACCAAATCAATAAACCTTTCTCGGCAATACTCGCTCAGTGCACAAATTTCTTCGGGCATCAGGGGTGTTTCCTCTGCCCAAAGTGCCTTATATCGTGGATATGCAAAGGAAAGTCCCTCTATATACAATTCAAAATGATTGATTTTAAACTGCGCCAGTCTGTCGGCAATCCATTTGAGGGTGTCCAGTTTGGGTACCTTTCCGCGGCTGATATCCATCATAACACCGCGAATTTTAAGTCCCGGTTCATCATCAATACGGCAGTATGGTATTCCATCGCCCTGCTGTAAAAGCTGACAAAGCGTGACAAGGGCATAAAACGCTCCGGAAGGTTCGGAATATACAATTTTAATCCCTTCCTGCGAAACAGTTATGGAATAACCTTCTGCTGAATAGCCGTTGGATTTTTGAAGTATTACCGCTCCGTCAGCCGACGCCGCAATCTTCGTTTCGGGAAAAATCGACTGAACGGTATGAAATATGGCTTGTAAATCCTCGGACATATTCACGGTACAGACCTTTTCTGTGCAATATACACCGTTGAAAAGCTTTGTGCTTTTCGGTATTGGGAAAATAAACGGTTTATTCACTTTCATATCCCCTGTTTATTCAAAATACACTGTGACAAGTGCTGTGCCCATAGGCGGCAAGGTCAAACAGAGCTTGACTCCTCCGGCCGTACTTTCAAATGCCTGCGTCTCTCTTTTCAACTCGGAAACGCCCTTTAACACTTCGATTTCGCCCTTGGAAAGATACTGCTTTGCACCGTCGGACAGCCATTTTTCACAAGCGTCGCCGTGATGCTTATCCAGACGTATAATCTCCGCTCCGACGCATTTTTTATGGAAACGGAGATTTATTTCCGCTGTCTGCTCCGTGATATCGTGAAGTAAGGAAGTGTGATTCACTGCAAGCAGTTGAACTGCATTTATGTCGTCATTGCCGACGGCATAAATATCGACTGTTTCCGAACGGCATACATTTTCATACAAATTCCCTTTAAGCTTATGTAAAAGTTCAAAAGCTCTGTACGGAGCTTTCGGTATGCCATGCTGCGTCATCAGTCCGAAACCGCCGAAAAACTCATCACTTTCCTGACCGTTTTCTTCAATAATATCACTGAACGTCCAAAAGGAATACCCGCGAACCAAGTCAACGCCATCCAATATAGTCTTAGCTATGAAGGACGCACCGAAAGCGCTGTCAGACTGAAGCCCCGCAAGGCTTCCCCACTCCGTATAGTAAAGAGGCAGTCCCCGTGCTTCGGAAAGTGCGCGCTTTGTCATATCCGTGAGCACGCCTCGTTCAACATGTGCCCATATTTGTGACTGAAAAACCGAATACTGCTTTTTAAACTCCTCAAATTCCTCGCCACCGTCTTTTGCCATACGGATCACATTCTGAATCTGTTCCGCATTACTGATGTTCAGAGGATTGACAAAATTTGCACTGTCCTCAATACCGTAACCCAGCACGACATCCGTAGGATAATGATGCGTGGAAACAAAGTCAACGGGTGCGCCACTTTCTTCGCAAAAATCGAGAAATTCGGGTATCCATGCATTATTTGAGGTCGCAGGACCGCCCACGCGAAGAAATTTATCACACGATTTGACAGCCTCAGAAGTTATCTTGTAAAGCTTAAAATATTCATCTCTATCTGCTGCCCAAAAGCCGTACGGTGAACCCGGTCCGCCGAGATTTGGCTCGTTCCATATTTCAAAATACCACTGCCTGATTTCAGAAAGCCCGTACCGCTCAATCAGGTGACTTATGAATTTTTTAATAAACCACGCCCATTTTTCATAGTCCGCAGGTGGAGTTGTATTGCCCTTGTAATGAAAAATCGTGCTGGTTCCGCTCGCCAATGCGGTGGGCATAAAGCTAAGCTCCACAAACGGTTTCATCCCTATGGACAGCAAAAAATCGTAAATATTATCAATATTTGCAAAGGACAATACCAGCTTTTCAGAAAACAGGGGGTTCTTTACAACGCTCATATCGTCATTAAACAATCCGTGAAAGCGTATATACTTAAATCCCAGTTCACGGTGACACTGCGTCAGCATTTTTCGGTAATCCGCCCGCAGAGCCGTGGCCGCGTGGCAGCTGCCTACGCAAAACTCCCAATATCTGTCCAACGGCTTTTTTGCCGACTGTAAATTTAAATTGTATGTAATCATAATTGCACCTTATTTATATTCTGCTGTGACATTATAGGTGAAATTTGCATCGATTTTGAATACCGTAAAGGTGGTTTCAGCAAGTACCTTTTGCGTAAAGACTACATTCACCGACGTAAGTGCTGTAAAATCCTCGTTAAATTCAGCCACAATTTTACCGTTTGAAAGGTTGTGGGTGGTCGCCTTAATCTTTACGCCGCTGACGCCTGCGCCCTGTTCCACATTTTTCACAAGCTCTTTCACACGTGCCGAATCCACAGCATTAAAATAACTGTTTGTTGATTTTGTCATATCGCCCGTAATTGTATGTTCCTTTAACGTCAGGGTAAGCGTGTTGCCGCTGAATGCCGCCTTGCTGATATCCGATGTAGAAACCGCGCTGAGAGCAACGCCGTTTTTATCGTTTTGCTCAAAGCTCTCTTTAAATTTCATCTCATTGGGGTCTGAGGCATATTTCGGGTCGGCAAAATCTATTGTAGGCGTATCGGCATTTTTAACACCGATTGTACCGTCAGCAATTTTTTGCTGAACAGATGTACAGCGAAGCTGTTGCGAACCGATTAAGCTGTTAAAGAGATGAAACGCCTCGTCGCTGTTCGTGGGTCTTTTTGACACCGTTTCACTGACTCTCTGCGCCGAAACTTCTGTAACGGTATCGTCTTTCTGCGGTGCGGTCATCGACACATTTTCCGTAGACGGCTCGGTTGAAGACGGTGCCACGTCTTTTTTACCGCAGGCGGCAAATGCGGTGACAACAAGCGTCAACGCAAGCAAAACAGAAATACACCTTATAAACTTTTTCATAATTATTTCTCCTTTTCTTCAAACTATTTATATCATATCACTGTTTCAAAAAAAATAAATTATATATTTTTAGAAGATTTATAGGTATTTCTTTATATTTTCAAAAAATATGCTATAATGGATTTCACGCAGGCAATATGGCGGGGGGAATCATTATGCAGATAGAAAAAGTATATGACAGTGTAATAAATCTTGATGAAGAGGAGAAAATCGGATATGCATATTACAAAAAGACGGGCAAATATCTTGACTATATGTTGATGTCTTTTTTAAAAGAACAGTCTGACCCTTACGACTTTTCAAAGTTATCCACTCCCGAGGCGCAGAAATATAAAAACAGTTTAATGAAACGCTTTCAAAACTACTCCGGCATACTAAACGAACAGCTGTTTATTCAGGAAAACGCTACCGCCGAGATACAGCATGTGCCGAGATATATTGATATATTTGCGCACAGACACGACTTTTTTGAAATCGTGTGCACCACAAAAGGACGCTGTCTGCACCGTGTTGAGGGTGTTGAGGTGTACATGGAGCAAGGCGATATTACGATTATCCCGCCGAATGTATACCATTATTTATTGGCTGAGCCGGACTGCATAACACTTACCGTAAAAATCAGGAAAAGCACCTTTGACAGCGTATTCCCTGCCCTTATGCGGAGCGGCACTACCCTGTCAGCCTATTTTGCACAAACACTTTATTCACGTCACTACCGTAACTCTCTCACCTTTCATTGCGGACAGGATGCATTTTTGCCTGAACTGCTTTTATATATGCTTGCCCAGCAATCGGAGAAAAAGCAGCACTATGCGCATGTATTAACCGGACTGCTTGCAACATTCTTTCCGTATCTTTTACAAAATTATGAAGATACAATTGAATTTTCCGATGGAGATAACGCTTTAAATGAGAGAATGATTGAAATAGAAAGCTATATGCGCCAAAATTTTAAAACGGCAACTTTGCAAAATACAGCTCAGCATTTTTACTTAAGTCCTGCATATTTAAGCGCGATGGTCAAGCAACAGACAGGCTTTAATTTTTCCGCTATAATGCGCCGAATAAAAATGGAAAACGCCGCCACACTGCTCACCGACACCGATATGAAGGTGGAGCAGATTTGCGACAGCGTAGGATATTCTGATGCAACGCAGTTTATAAAAACCTTTAAAGCCTATTTCGGCACAACGCCTTTAAAATACCGTAAAAGAAAGATTCAGGATTAAACAACAAAGAAATCCGATACAGAAGCACTGTGAAGAACACCAAAGGTCTGACAAGCATAGGGAAACAAATATATGGTATACTGTATTTGCTTTGAAGCCTTAAAGTATTCCCGCACCTGCGGCAATCCGATTGTCATTCGTTACGCATTCCAACGGTCCGAACAAAACGGTATGCCTGCCATCGAACTCCTTGCACATCCTACAGCAAAAACTGCTTAAAAAGCAGTACCCAGAAGGATTTCTTCTTCCGAGTACATACCAATCGAAATTTCTCCGTTAGGAACATCTTGGTAAAGATGATTGAAATTAAACCGACAAATCAATGTACGAAAAGGCATCGCTTTGACGATGCTTTTTCTATGTCAAAATATGATAGTATCTCCAAATTCCAATTCGTTTATTCGCGTTACTTGACAAAATTGAAAAAAGAAGTTAAACTAAAATTAACAAGTAAATATTGAGTGCCACATATTTTTTATCTATTATCTATTATCTATTTATCTTTTTGGGTTTTAAGACTCGTACATACATAGGCACAGTAAAGAATTGGAGTGAGCAAAACGTTCACTCTGTTTGTGTTACTGTGACTCGTGTATGTGCGGGTCTTTTTGTTTTGTAATTATATATTTTTTATCGAAATGGGTTCGCAAAACTTAAATGCTGTTCCTATACAGATGAAAGGTGGGATGCAGATGATTGTATCAGAGTTCAAAATCAAAAATCGTGAAAGGAGAATTGAATGTCACACAAGAATTTCTTTATGGTATCAAATAAGATTTCAGACAATTTTTCGGGCTTTTCGTTGGGTCGAAAAGAAAGCAGGATAAAGAGTCGGGGTCGTAACCGCCCCTCGACTCGGTTCACAGCGGACGGCAACGCCGACCACACAAGGGTTTTCAGCGATTGCCAAAGGAACGCAAAAAGGGGTCACATACCACGGATAGGAGTCAGTTTGTATGACTGAAACCGCCGAAAGTGCCGTAAATCAAGAAAAATCATAGGCGACAAGATTGGTGTCGCAACACGAAAGGAACACAAAATGTCAAATAACAACAAAATCAAATTTCCGCTTTGGATACACCCAAAAGCAATGGAAACAGTTAAACAAATGTACAAGGACGATAATTGCAGAAGCCAATCTGAATTTATCGAAAAAGCCGTAAACGCATATGTTGGATATTTGCAAGCAAAGGACAGTTCCGGAATGCTGCCGAACTATATGATTTCAACGCTCAAAGCCATTGTGGCTGACAGCGATAATAAGCAAGACCGAATCCTGTTCAAGCTGGCAGTTGAGATGGCAATGATGATGAATATCCTTGCGGCTCACTGTGAGATTGCAGAAGAAGATTTAGAACTCCTTCGGTACAACTGCACTCAAGAGGTCAAGAAGATCAACGGTATGTTAAAATTTGAAGACGCCTATCATTGGCAAAATGATTGAGAAAGGATTTATATGAAAGAAATTGATTTTGGAATGTTAAAGAAAAGGCGGGAAAAGGTTTTAGCTTTAAGAAAAACAATGGATGAAAAACAGTACGTCGGTCTTGGCTACGAGTTAATAGTTGACGGTAGATGCTATCCTGTGTTAGCTTGCTTCCCTGTCGGAACAGATGATGAATGTGCTGACGATAAACTGAAATATCTTATCAGCGGTCAAAAAAGTTAGGGATATTCTCGCTGGACTTTTGACCGAGGTAGTGATATGTTGTAGTCGTATCCTATTCGGTTTGACAGAGCAAAATTTTGCTCGGAAAGGAAATGTGAAAATGAAATCAACCGAAAATACAAACAAAAATTTAATAACCGCTCTTTATTGCAGACTCTCTCAAGAGGACGAACGCCTCGGCGAGTCGCTGTCCATTGAAAATCAACGGCTGATGCTGAAAAAGTATGCGGAGGAGCACTGTTTTCCAAACATTCAGTTTTATGTAGATGACGGATTTTCAGGAGCAGATTTTAACCGTCCAAGCTTCAAACGTATGTTGAACGATGTGGAATGCGGCAAGGTTGGAATCGTAATTGTCAAAGACCAATCAAGGCTCGGTAGAGACTATTTGCAGACAGGAATGCTGATGGAAATTACTTTTCCTCAGTATGATGTGCGATTCATTGCTATCAATGACGGTGTAGACAGCGAAAACGGCGTCAGTGATTTTTCCGGCATCAAGAATTATTTCAATGATTTTTATGCGAGAGATACAAGCCGTAAAATCCGTGCCGTACAGCGAGCAAAAGGCGAGCGTGGTGAACGGGTCGGTACAACCATTCCGTACGGGTATATGAAGAATCCTGATAATCCAAAACAATTGATTCTCAATCCTGAAACAGCTCCTGTTGTTAAAAGAATTTTTGAAATGTGCGCAAACGGTATGGGCGTTGGAAAAATCTGTGATGTGCTGACAAAGGAAAATATACTTGCACCGAGTGTGTATATGTTCCAACGCACGGGAAAACGCAACGGACAGCCTGACTTGAGTAGACCGTATCACTGGGCACAGACAACGGTTCGTGCAATGCTTGCAAACCAAGTATATGTCGGCGATATCGTTAATTTCAAAACCTATTCTAAATCCAACAAACTGAAGAAAAGGTTAAAAAATAATCCCGAAAACATTCTTGTTTTCGAGAATACGCACGAGGCTATCGTCAGCAGAAAACTATTTGCTCTTGCGCAAAAGCATTTTGATGGCAGAAAACGTCCTAACAAGCAAGGTGAGGTTGATAAATATGCAGGATATCTTTTCTGCGGAGAGTGTGGCAGTCGATTGTACTTGCACCGGGGCAAAACTATTAAGCCTGAAAACAATGTGTTTCAATGTGGTGGATTTCAAAGACGGACAACCGACTGTACGGCGCATTATATTCGTGAAAGCGTGCTCGATAAAATCATTCTGCACAATCTGAAAACAGTAACTGCTTTTGCAAGAGATAATCCCGATGAGTTTTACGCTATGGCAGCGAAAAACGGCGAAGCAGAAGCGAAGAGATTTTACAAAACCGCAGAACGTGAAAAGTCACAGATTGAAAAGCGTATCAATGAGCTTGACAATATCATTCGGTGTCTGTATGAGGACAGAGTGACAGGAAGAATTACACCCGAACGGTATGATGCAATGGCAAGCGGATATGAGCAGGAGCAAGCAGAGCTTCGGCAAAAGCTAAAATCCATTACCGAGAGTATCGATCAAATGGATATGCGGGAAAAATGTATTCAAGAATTTATATCCAAGGCAAAAGAGTATATTGAAATGACAAAGCTGACACCCGAACTGTTAAGAGTATTCGTCCGTAGAATTGAGGTTTACGAAAAAGCAGAAAAGTATTCTCGCACTTGCGGTAACCCAATCATTATCCATTATGCGTTTCAACTACCGGAACAAAATGGCATGCCTGCAATAGAACCCCTCGCACAACCCACAGCAAAAACTGCTTAAAAAGCAGTACCCGGAAGGATTTCTCCTTCCGGGTACATACCACCCATCAATTCTCCGTTAAGAACATCACGGGAACTGCTTTGGCAGTTTTTTACGGTGGGAGCAACCGCCGCGCGCAGTAATGACCAAAATACAATCCCCCGAAAGTCCAAGCAAACTTTCAGGGGAGTATAATTTTATACCGTTTTCCGTTTATTTCTTCTGCGGACCGTTGTAGCCCTTTTCTGTCTGGAAAGCGGAAATCTTGTCGATTACGCCGAGAAGCACATCAAAGCCGTTGCCGACGGTTTCCAGCTCAAAGCGGTCAGGCATATCACGCCATGTATGATAATAATAGGTCAGAACGGGATTCTGTGCCGCAAAGGTAACCGATTTCACACCTGCTTTGGTCATTGGCGTGCTGTCACAGCCGCCGACCGGGTTATGAATACAACCGTTGGTTTTGCTTTCAATCCCCAATTCGTTAAAGGTGTCTTTAAACATTTTTTCCATATCGGTATCAAAACGGGTGAACTGCCAATCATCCTGAATAACCACTTCAAAATAATCTTTATCTGCAACGGAGTCAATGTTGATATTCCATGCATTTTTCAGCATATCATCGTTTTTATGCTCAGCAGCAAACGCCATGGAACCGCGCAGACCCGCTTCCTCGGAACCGCAGTTAAAATCAATAATACGGCAGTTCTTCGGCATTTTGTCGGGATTCTCTTTGAAATATTTGGTGACCGCATAGCTTAACGCACAGCCTGTGGCGTTATCCATAGCGCCGCGAGAAGCGTTTTCTTCATGCGGGTCATTCCACATAATGACAAAGCAACTGCCGATGGCGGTAATCACGGGAAGGAAATGCATAGCGATTTGGAAATTGTAGAAGGACTTAGACATAAGAATTTGCCCTGCCCAATCGGCCTGCATATAACCGCCGCCGATGATAACGGACATGGCAATTGAAACGCCAATCAGGAAAAACACACAAATCGCGCCGAAGCCAACCTTGCCGTAAGTGGTAAGCAGACCGAGAATCGGCTTGTCACGGTATTTGTAAGCGTGTTCGGAGTGCCGCCAAGTCCAGCTTGTATCTGTATGCCCCGAAAGAATAATGGTATAATCGTATTTACCGTCTTCAGGCAACAGCTCACCGTATGTATTCTGTGAAATCTTCTGGCGGAAAAACATATCAAACCAAGGCTTGTAAAGAAATACACCCAAAACCAACCACAGTAAAACGACAACGCCGGCAAGTGCCATGCCAAACCAAATGGAATTGATACCCAGAGCAAAATACACAAGTCCGCTCATAATCAGACCGAACCAACCCGCATAGGGAATGCCGCCGATGGACGAGCGCGGCGAAACCGCAAACTCCTCGGTTTTCGGTTCAATACCCAATTCGCGAAGCTTGTCACCCATGTAAGCTGCAAACTTGCGCTCCCCTTCGGACCCCGGCAAACGGGAACCGATTTTATACGCCGCGTCTTTTACAATATCGTAAGCGACTTCGGCGTATTTTCTGTTTTCTTCTTTCATTTGTTTTCCTCCCAATCTCTCTTAGAATATCATATTTAATTATATTGCATTTTTCCGGTAAAAGCAAATATTTTTTCTGAAAAACCCCAGCTTTTTGCGTTTCGGTTACATCACTGTTCGAAATACAGTGCCGTAAGAATTATAAAAGCAGGTAGAAGCTTATGATTTTATTGTATTGCGCTTCTATTTGTGCTATAATATTAAAAATTATTGTTTCGGGGGAGATTTTTTATGAAATATATGAGCAAAAAGGAACGATACTCCTTTTATGCCGGATTATCCGGGCAAAATCTTGTATATTCTTTTATCGGCGCATCGTTTTTTACATACTTTATGACCGATATTGCAATGTTTCCCGCCGCCGTTGTAACCATTCTGCTGATTGTGATGAAAGTGTGGGACGGCATCAACGATCCGATTGTCGGTGCATTGGTTGACCGACACCGCTTTAAAAACGGTGAAAAACTGCGCCCTTTTTTACGCTACACGCCCCTGCCCGTCGGTATTACCACCGTTTTAGTCTTTATTGTGTTCTCCACCAAAGAAGACCTTCTGTGGCTGCGCGTTTCATATTTTGTCATTATGTATATTGCGTGGGACCTGGTTTATACCCTGCAGGATGTTTCTATTTGGGGCATTACGGCAATGGTTTCTCCCAACGGTGACGAACGCGATGACTTTGTAAAGTGGGCGCGGACCATAGGTTCAGTCGTCTACGGCATATTCAGTATGGGCATTCCCATGGTTTTGGAAATGATTGCAAAAGTCACTGGAAGCAGTATGGCGCTAATGACAATTGTATTTGCGGTTATTTTCGGTCTGGGCGGTTCTATGCTCAGCTATCGCACCTATTATGTACAGGAGCGTATACGCGTCAATCCCCAAAAGCAGCAGACCTCCCTGCTGGAATGCTTTTCGCTGCTGTTCAAAAACAAAATGCTGATGCTCGTAACGATTTCGAATTTACTTGGTGCGGTCGGCTTCGGCAGTCAGCTGGTGACCTATTTCTTCAAATATAAAATCCCTGCGGATTTCCTCGGCGCAGGCAGTTTCATCGGTGCACTGGGACTGACTACCATTTATGCTGCCATTACAGGTGCGCCCGGATTTATCGGCATGCTTTTTGCCGATAAAATGAAAAAGATTTTTAAAAGCTATGTCAACGCGATTATCTTTATGCAAAGCTGCAATATTGTAGTGCGCGTGATTGCTTACTTCATCGGCTATGAAGGCGTGGGACTTTGGATTGGCTTAGGTCTTATCGGCATCGGCTGTATTCCGCTCGGCGCGGCTTCGATTGCACAAACCTCTATCTTCTGCGACAGTATCGATTATATGGAATGGAAAACCGGTCAGCGTATGGAAGGTGTTACGTTCTCCATGCAGACCTTTTTCACAAAGATTTCCAGCGGTGTCACGGCAGGTCTTGCCACGCTGGCACTGCATTTGATGGATTACAACGCAATTGACGACAGCGTAGGCGTATTTGTCGGTACACAGTCCGCCGCATTTGAAACCTGGATTTGGCCGCTCGTGATGCTCACCCCCGCGCTTGCAAGCCTGTTGAGCATTATTCCTTTGCTGTTTATTCATTACACCCCCGAGCAGCGTGCACAAGTCGAAAAGGACCTGCAGGAACGCCGCGTGGCGGCAGGGATTGCCGCAGAAGCCGTTACAGAATAATTGCAAGGATATAGGTCCGCAAATCTAACAAACCCCTCCCGTCAAATTTGGCGAGAGGGGTTTTTCAAGTTCTATGCTTTCTTTTTGCGGCGTTTGGGGAGTGCGGTTAGGGGCTCTAAAATATTTACGACTGCCCGCAACTGTTCGGTACTGTGCGCATCTAAAATATAATGCGGTTTTGCGCCGTCATACGGCACACCAACGGCATTTTCGGCGAGAAGCTCATGAAGCACCGCCAGCTGCTTTGCGTATACGGTATTGTCACAAAGCAAAAGCAACGGCTTATCATTGACATAGACCATATAATCGCCGAACATTTTGCGGTATCGCACACCGCCGCAAGGGGCAATTTGCTCGCAGATATATTCTACGAATTCTAAATTAGATGCCATTGGTATTCTCCGTATTTGTATTACTGAATTTCGGAAAGCTTTACGGGGCGGTGCTCCTCAACGCTCTTTTTTGCAGCAAGACCGATTTTTACGGATTGTAACCCCGCATGAATACCGACAGGCACTTCCGTGTTATTTTCACAGGCGTTTACAAACTGCCGCATTTCTTCAGAGAAGGATTCCATATAACGCTCCAAGAAGAAGAACAACGGTTTTTCACCGGTTACACCGTTTTCGTCGGCAATCACAGCACTCGAAAGCGTATCGTTTGCCGTGGCAACCATGCCTTTGGAGCCAAACAGCTCTGCACGCTGGTCGTAACCGTATGCCGCACGACGGGAATTATCGATGACAGCAAGTGCACCGTTTGCCATTTTCATCGTGATAATCGCGGTATCCACATCGCCCTGCTCCCCGATAGCAGGGTCAACCAACACCGTGGCATTGACATACAGCTCCTCTACATCGCTGTTCGTAAGGAAGCACGCCATATCAAAATCATGAATCGTCATATCGAGGAAAATGCCGCCTGACACTTTGATGTATGCAGGATTGGGCGGTTCGGGGTCTCTGGACGTAATTTTCAGAATATGTGCCTCGCCGATTTTACCCGCATCATACGCTTTGCGAATCGCGGCAAAATTGTGGTCAAAGCGGCGGTTAAAGCCGACCTGGAATTTCACCTCAGGGTGCTTTGCGAGCGCATCTGCTACCGCCTTAATTTTTGCAACGGAATGGTCAACAGGCTTTTCACAGAATACGTGTTTGCCCGCTTCAATCGCCTCAATCGAGATTACCGCATGCGTATCGGTCGAAGAACAAACCAAAACCGCATCGATTTCGGGGTCTGCAAGGATTTCTTTATAATCCATATAAACCTTTTCTACACCGAAGCTTTCAATAAAAGCTTTGGTCTCCGCATTCATAAACGGGTCAGCCATCGCTTTGACAGCCGCGTTTTTCACATGATAGGAAATGGATTCCAAATGCACCTTACCGATACGTCCCGCACCGATGATACCGATGTTTAACATAATTTTCCTCCAATCAAATTGTGCCGTCCCAAGTAGAAACGTTGGTGGCGGTTTTTTCTTCTTCGTCAAACCAGTGGGTGGTGACAGCCTTGCTCTCGGTATAGAAGCGATAAGCGTCCTTACCGAGGCAGTGCAAATCGCCGAAGAAGGACTGCTTATGACCTGAGAACGGGAAGAATCCGACCGGTACAGGGATACCGACATTGATGCCGACCTGACCGCCGTCTGTATGGCGAGCAAATTCACGTGCGAAATAGCCGCTTTGCGTGTAAATGACTGAGCCGTTTGCATACGGGTTTTCATTCATCATGCGAAGTCCCTCATTAAAGTCTTTACAACGCTTGATGCAAAGCACGGGACCGAACACTTCATCTCTGCCGATAGTCATATCAGCGGTAACATGGTCAAAAATGGTCGGACCAACAAAGTAACCGTTCTCATAGCCCTCGACTGTGCAGTTTCTGCCGTCCAGAACCAATTCTGCACCTTCTTTAACGCCCTTGTCGATATCAGCAAGCACTTCTTTATAATGCTTTTCATAAGTAATCGGACCGAGTTTTGAGGATTTATCCCAAGAGGGTCCTACCTTAATCTGCTGTGCCTGTTTTTTGAGTTCGGCAACAAATTTATCGGCAATCGCCTCTTCCACCACGCAACAGGAAAGCGCCATGCAACGCTGACCCGCACAGCCGTACGCGGAGTTAATCACGCCCGCAACAGTTCTTTCAAGCGCCGCATCCGCCATAACGAGCGCGTGGTTTTTCGCCTGACAAAGCGCCTGACAACGTTTGCCTGCCGCCGCCGCGCGCTGGTAAATCTTTAAACCGACAGGCGTAGAACCGACAAAGGTAATGCCCTTGACATCGGGGTGGTCAAGAATGGTATTAATTTCGTTTCTTGAGCAGGTCACCACGTTGATAACGCCGTCCGGTACGCCTGCTTCTTTATAAATCTTCGCAAACAGCATTGCGGTTTTCGGCGTGAGAGATGCGGCTTTCAAAACCATCGTATTACCGCATGCAATACAGGTGGGCGCCATCCAGCCGAAAGGAATCATCGCGGGGAAATTGACGGGAACAATGCCCGCAAATACGCCGAGCGGCTCACGGTATTTCACGGTGTCGTAGCCTCTGGACGCATCCATTAAGCTTTCGCCCATCATTAAAGACGGAACCTGCGTTGCAAGCTCTGTCCCTTCCTTTGCCTTGAGAACATCGCCTTCCGCTTCGCCCCACACCTTGCCGTTTTCACAGGCAACGGACATCGTAAGCTCTTCCATGTGCTCAATAATCAATTCACGGATTTTATACATAATCTGTGCGCGCTTGATTGCAGGCACGGCGCGCCAGCCGGGATATGCCGCTTTTGCCGCCGCGATAGCCTCCAACACCTCATCGTTTGTACAGCAAGGCGCCTGTCCGGTAATTTCACCTGTGCTCGGATTGTGCAGGTCGTACCAAGTGTCGGTTTTCGAATCCTTGAACTGACCGTTTACAAAATACTGTAATTTTTCAACTGCCATTTTATTTGCTCCTTTGTGGGATTAAAATTTGAGTACAGCGGGTCGTTGCGCCGCACTTTACGGAACAAGGTTTTCTCCCTCGGTCTCGCTTTGCTCGACAGCGCCCTCTGCCACGCGCTCTGCACGCGCCACATCCCTCTAAGAGGGAAAATATTTGGTATTTAAAAGAATTATAGACCCGAAACCTCGTTGATATATTTGCGAGCTTTGATTGCATATTCCAGCGGGTTTGCTTTTGCCGGGTCCTGCTCGGCTTCTACAAGCACATAGCCTTCGTATCTAACTTCTTCCAGCACGTCAAAAATCGGCTTGAAATCCAATGCACCGTCGCCGGGCACAGTAAACGCCCCCATGCGAACGCCGTCTAAAAAGCTTAAATTCTCTTCTTTGACCTTTGCAATCACTTCGGGACGAATGTCCTTTAAGTGGACGTGGCGCACACGGTCCGCATATTTTTTGAGCACCGCCATATAGTCTTCACCGCAGTAAGCGAGATGACCAGAATCAAACAGCAAACCGAATAATTCGGGGTCAGTATTCTCCATCATGCGGTCAATTTCCGCCGCAGTTTGCACAACCGTACCCATATGATGATGGAAGCAAAGCTGAATGCCCATATCCTTTGCAACCTTGCCGAGTTTGTTAAGTCCCGTGCAAAGCAACTCCCATTCGCCGTCGTTCATCACATATTTGTCGCGGAAAATGGATTTGTCCGTCCCCTGAATGGAGTGCCCCTGCTCGGACACGCCGACCACCTTTGCGCCCATTTCTTTTAAAAAGGTAATGTGGCGGATGAAATCGCGCTCGGTTTCCTCATACGGCTTTGTCGTTAAAAAGGTCGAAAACCACGCATTGCAAATCTGCATGCCGCGAAGTTCCAGCGCCTTCTTGAGCACAACGGCATCTTTCGGATATTTATTGCCGACCTCACAGCCTGTAAAGCCTGCAAGCGCCATTTCCGAAACGCACTGCTCAAAAGTATTTTCGGCACCAAGATCGGGCATATCGTCATTTGTCCAGGCAATCGGCGCAATACCGAGTTTCACTTTGCTTTTGTCTAACATCAGTATTTCCTCGCTTTCTCTAAGTTCGCTTTTTTATTTTCGTAAGCCGCCCGAACGGCTTCATTTTGCGATGTACTTGCCACGCCGACATGCCACCATGCACCGTACCCATCGGTCATAGACTTCGGCAACACCTTAATATCAATCAAGGTGGATACCGTTTGCTTTTGGCTGTCGAGCAACGCGAATTCCAACTCCTCCATCGTTTTTGCGGTATAGGTTTTTACGCCGTAACCGCTCGCCGCCTTGGCAAAATCAATCGGCACCAAATCACCCAGAAGCTCGCCGTTTTCGTCACGGAAACGGAATTCCGTTGCAAGATTGCCGATACCGTTGGACATTTCGAGGTTATTGATACAGCCGAAGCCGCTGTTATCAAACAGTAGAACATTGATTTTCTTATGTTCCTGCACGCTTGTCACAAGTTCCGAATGGAGCATAAGGTAACTGCCGTCACCGCACATGGCGTAGACTTCCTTTTCGGGGTCGGCAAGCTTCGAGCCGAACGCCCCCGCAATTTCATAGCCCATACAGGAATAACCGTATTCCATATTGTAAGAATATCGGCTGTCTGAAGTCCACATACGCTGTAAATCCCCGGGCAAAGACCCTGCCGCACCGACACAAACCGCATCGGGCGGAATCAACGCGCGCACTTTTGCAACCGCCGCCGTTTGCGTCAATCTGCCGCCGATTCTCTCCACAAATTCGGGAATCGTGCGTTTGTCGCCTGCCGCAATCAGAGGCTTAAAGTTTTCGTCGTATTGATAATCGGCAAGGAACTGCATTTCTTTTGCCCATTCGGCACGCGCAGTCTCAATTTCGTTGGTATAAGCCGATTGGTAATTACGTTGCTTGAGAAACACTGAAAGTGCTTCTAAGCCCAATTTTGCATCGGCAACCAGCTTGACAGCGCCGAGCTTATACGCATCAAAGCGGGAAGTATTGATTGTAAGCACCTTTGCGTCCGCACGGAACAGCGATTTTGAGCCCGTAGTGAAATCGGAAAAACGCGTACCGACGCCGAGAATCACATCGGCCGCTGACGCGAGTGCATTCCCCGCGGAGTTACCCGTAACACCGACACCGCCGAGGTTGTATTTGTTACTCGACAGACAGGCAGTTTTGCCGCTCTGCGTTTCGGCAAAGGGAATGTTAAAATCGCGGCAGAATTTCTCCAGCGTCTCGCCCGCCTCGGAATAACGCACGCCGCCGCCGCAAATCACAAGCGGTTTTTTCGCGTTTAAAAGAATTTCGGCAATATCCGCAACCTCTTCGGGTGCGGGTGCAAGACGGGTGATTCTATGCACACGCTTTTGCAGAAATTCTTCGGGGAAATCATAGGTTTCGCCCTCAACATCCTGCGGCATGGAAATGCAGACCGCGCCTGTCTCGGCAGTATCGGTCAGCACACGCATGGCGTTTATCATCGCGCTCATGAGCTGTTCGGGACGCGCAATTCTGTCCCAATAACGGCAAACTGCCTTGTAAGCGTCATTTGTAGTAATGGTAAGTGACTGTACCTGCTCAAACTGCTGTAAAACAGGATCGGGCTGTCTGGTCGAAAATGCATCCGCAGGGAACAGCAAAAGCGGCACATGGTTGACAGTTGCCGTCGCCGCCGCCGTCACCATATTCGCCGCGCCCGGGCCGATAGACGAAGAACAGGCAATAATTTTACGGCGGTTATTTTGTTTTGCAAACGCCGTTGCCGCATGCGCCATACCCTGCTCGTTTTTGCCCTGATACACGGTGAGACCGCCGCGGTCGGAATCAAGCGCTTCGCCGAGTCCGCAGACAATGCCGTGCCCGAAAATGGTAAAAATACCATCCACAAATTTGGTTTCTTTGCCGTCAAACAACACATACTGATTGTCTAAGAATTTGACAAGCGCCTGTGCCGTGGTCATATATGCCATAGGTATACCTCCTTATTTCTCCTCTAACAGCCATGCGTGGTCGGGGTCGTCAATCCGCGTTTTACGCCACGGGTCTCCGTCCAGATGGCGAATCATCCAAACGTAATACATCGAATATCCGGGAGCAGCTACCTGCTGGTGCGTTTTCATCGGCGTGATAGACAGCGCACCGCCGTTTGCAATCTTATAGCACTCGTCCCCGTTAAAGCCCACGCCGAAGCCCTGCGGCTTATCAAATTCATAGTAGTACAGCTCAGGCTGGGGATGATAGTGCGGCGGATAGCTCGACCAGCACCCGGGCTTATGAAACACCTCGCCCAAAACCATATTGGAATACGGTGCGTTTTCATAGTCAAATACGGTTAATACCTGTCTGTGCGCGGTGCCGTTCCACTGCGCCTTGCCGAATTCCTGCAAGGTGCAGTTTTCGGGCGTATACCAAACAGTATCAAAATCATTCGCATTGTCCGTCTGCTGAATAAGAATCCGCGCATCGGTTTTCGCCACTACCGTAACCGCCTTTTTGTGGGAGAAATGCACGCAGTAGGGCTTATCCAAAAACGGACTGCGGCGTGCTGCGGTTTCTGTTTTTCCCCCAAACAGGTATTCCACCTCACCTTGCAGTAACAGTATCGCCGTTTCATTAACCGCACTGCAAACGGTGACGGATTCACCTGCCGCGAGCTTTTTGACCTTAACGGTCATAAGCATATCGGCATTTTTGCCGCCCATTTCGCAGAGGATTTTTTCGTTGTTTTCGTTGAAAACAGGGGTTTCGTACATGGTATCACCTTTTAGAATAGAAATATTACGGGCGGGAAAATCCGCCCCTATGAAATCAGACTTTATTCGACTCCGTAATTGCGTTAATAATCAATTTTGCATTTGCAAAACCATTGAATTTATACACCACGCCGTTACAACGGAATTGCAGATAAGAATTAAATATAAATGACGATGTTTTTAGCTCTGACATCTTCCGCGTATCAAAGCTCGTTATCTGTTCTCCGATTTTACCAAAGGTTACTTCATCATAAACATCTAATTCATTGCCTTTTATGCACAAAAAAACATGCCGTACAAACGTTGTATAATCCCTTGATAATCAAAAGCTTCTTTTACGACTTTTGCCGCAGTAAAAAGTCCTCTTTCATCTGTATAACCCAATTCGGTTAAATCTTGCTGTGTCATTATACCTCTCCACTCTTATACGGGCTACACGCAATCGCTCCTACGGATTGTGCAGACATTCCGAGACAGGCACAACACAGTTCTTTGGAAAATCAGCCAAAATTATGCTCTTGCAACCATTTCGCCGTATTCTTCCTTTTCTTTTTGAATAAATTCTTTTACCGCTTCGACAGTAGGCATATCCTGCGAGCAGGCATGCGACGCGACGAGCATCGCGGCAGACGCCGAACCGAATTCCAAGGCGTCCATAATGTCATAACCCTCAAACAGCCCGTAGAGGAACGCAGAAGCGTAACCGTCTCCGCCGCCGAAGGATTTCAAAAGCTTTACGGGAAACGGCTTAATGGAATAGCTTTCGCCGTCGTTGGTATAGGCAGTCGAGCCTTCTTTGCCGTGCTTAACAATGACAATTTTTGCGTGATAGCTGTGCCACAGTGCGGCGGTCTCTTCATCCGTCATACCGCTTTTAATTAAGCTTTCCGTTAAATCGTATTCCTCACGCGAGCCGAGGATGACATCGGCTTCTTTGGCTACGGCAGAATAGTAAATCGCAATTTCATCGGCGTTTTTCCAGTTATAAGCGCGGTAATCAATGTCGAAAATAATCGGTACGTTATTACGTTTTGCAAAGGCGACTGCCTTGAGTGCCGCTTCGCGCGAGGGGCTTTCGGCAAGCGCCGTGCCTGAAATCAAAAGCGCCTTGGTCTGTTTAATATAGTCCTCATCAATATCGGAAACATCCAGCTTTAAATCTGCCGCATCATTGCGGTACATCAAAATGGAGCTTTCGGTTTCGGACTTGATTTCGGTAAAGGTCAAACCGATTTTTTCGCCGTTTTGACAGCGCTTGATGTGCGAAGTGTCAATTCCCTCGTTTTCGAAAAAGTCTGTTACGAATGTACCGAGCTGGTCATCGGAAACACGCGCAAAAAAGCCGACTTTCTTGCCCAAGCGTGCAAGTCCTACCGCGATATTGGCAGGCGAACCGCCAAGATAGCGCTTAAAGGTCGTGCTTTCGTTTAAGGGACAATAATAGTCGACCGGGTTAAAATCGACAGCGACCCTTCCCAAAAGGATTAAATCGTAAGGCTTGGTTTGGTCAAATTGAATGTATTGCATAAGGATGCTCCTTTAATAATAATTCATTTTTGCAAACAGGGACGAACGGGTATTTTTCTTCTACGCGTGTTCGTTTACAGGTTGTTCTGATTTCGGCGGGGCACCGAGTCGTCGCCCCCTACGGAACAACACAGAAGGTCGTTACCTACGGGTTTTGAGTGGGCAATCGCCCTCAGTCTCGCTTCGCTCGACAGTTCCCTCTAAGCAGGCGCGAAAAAGGTTGGAAATCTTTACGCCATATTAAAAATCTCGATATGCTTTTTCACATTTTGATAGACGCCCTCGACCTCGCAGGAAGAAAGCTCAAAGTAATTCGGTTTCCCCTCTTTGTTGTCGCAATAGGCTTTGGCGTAACTGCTGAGTGCATCAAAAGACGCGGTTGCAATATTGATTTTCCGCACGCCTAAGGTGATGCAGCGACGGAACATTTCCGGAGTAATGCCCGTACCGCCGTGGAGCACCAACGGTGTTTTGACAGCATTATGAATTTTCTCCAGTACATCAAAGCGCAGCTCGGGCAGTTTCGGATAATTGCCGTGTGCGTTGCCGATGGCAACCGCCAAAGCATCTACGCCCGTTTCATCACAGAACCGCACCGCATCCGCAGGATTGGTGCACAGAATTTCGTGCGCTTTTCCCTCGCCCTCATTGCCGCCGACTACGCCGAGCTCGGCTTCCACAGTCGCGTCATAATCGCTTGCGAAATTTACGACATTTTTCACGGTGGCAATGTTTTCCGAAAGCGGCATTTGCGAGCCGTCAAACATTACGGAAGTAAACCCGATATCCAGCGCCTTGGCAACAGTTTCCGTGCGCAGCCCGTGGTCAAGGTGCACCGCAATATCCACAGAGGCATTTTCCGCCGCCGCAATCATCATCGGACCGATAATTTCAAGCGGTGCATACGGCAAACGCACCTCGGCAATCTGCAAAATAATCGGCGTATTCGCCTCTTCTGCCGCCTTGACAGCGCCCAAAATCATTTCCATATTGCCGACGGAAAACGCGCCGACAGCAATCTGATTTTCTTCTGCCCGTTCGAGCAAGTCTTTCATTGCAACCAGTGCCATTTAAAAGCTACACGCCTTTCTTGCATATAGGTGTATATTCATAAAACACCCATATTAAACTTTATATATTTATAGCACTTTTAGCACTGTTTTTCAATTGGCTTTCCGTTAGAATTATCCGAGAATAAACTGTGAAAAATCACAAGAAATTGTTTAAAACATGCACAGTAGCACATCCATTTTTTATCTGTTGCACAAAAGAAAAACGCAAGACATTTTTGCCTTGCGTTTTCTTCTATTCAACCTCCGTTGCTTCAGCGGGTGGTTGGATACGTTTATCATCCCGCGCAAAAAGGAGTTTTAGGAAAATCGGCGTCACAATAGAAGAAATCAGAATCAACAGAATAACAGGCGTGAAATATGCCGAGGAAATAATTCCGCAGGAAAGTCCCTTTTGCGCCACAATCAGCGCCACCTCGCCGCGCGTCATCATACCGACGCCGATTTTCAAAGAATCGCCCCATTGAAAGCGGCATACGCGTGCCATAAGAGAACAGCCGATAATCTTACACAGCAGAGCAACTAAAACAAAGCCGACGGCAAACAGCACCAAATCACCCGAAATAGCATCGAGTGAGGTTTTTAAGCCGATACTGGCAAAAAATACGGGACCGAACAGCATATAGGAGCTGATATCCATTTTCTCGGCAATATATTCGGAATCGCGGATACTGCAAAGGATAATACCGGCAACATATGCGCCCGTAATATCGGCAATTCCGAACAGACGCTCCGCCACAAACGCCATACCGAAGCAAAGTGCAAGTCCCGCAATCGGAATACGGCGCGTATGCGGCCAGCGCTTGTCGCACCAGCGGAACACCTTGTAGCAGATAAAGCCAAACACGAAGGAAACGACAAAAAACAGCAAGGTTTTTAACAGCACCGAAGTCGGTTTTACATCCCCGCCATTAAGACCCACAACAAAGGTTAACACAATAATACCGATGACATCGTCGATAATCGCCGCACTTAACACAGTGGTGCCAAGCTCCGAAGAAAGCTTGCCGAGTTCCTTTAACGTCTGCACCGTGATACTGACGGAGGTTGCGGTCATAATGACACCGATGAATACCGCACGGTAGAATTCAGGCGAACCGAGCGGTGAAAAGCCGTAAATGCACATATACAAAAGTGTGCCGCCGAACAGCGGAACAAACACCCCCGCGCATGCAATAGCGAAAGCTTTCGGACCTGTTTTCAACAGATCTTGTAAATTGGTCTGTAAGCCTGCGGAAAACATCAAAAGTACTACGCCGATTTCCGCCATCTGCGCTAAAAAATCACTTTGTCCGACAAGCCCCAGTACGCTCGGTCCGATGACAAGCCCCGCAATAATCTCACCGACCACCTGCGGCGCCTTCAGCTTGCGCGCGACAATGCCGAACAGCTTTGCGGCAACAATAATAATACATAAGCTCTTAAAAATAGTATACGGCTGCATAGATGTGTTTCGCTTCCTTTTTCATTTTCCTGCCACATTATACACGCCGAACCGCGCATTTGCAAACGTAAAAAAAGAAACCTCTGTTTTCCACAAACAGAGGTTTCTCGGCAATTGGGTTTTGTGAAAAAAAGCGAAAAAAGTCACACCAAATAGTTCACACAAATAATAATTACGCCCAAGGCCGTGAGCACCGCACCGGTAACGCGGTTCAAGGTTTTTGGCGAAGCCTTGTTGGCAAATTTTGCGGCAATCCGCGCCCAAAGAAATGTAAATACAATGCAAAGCATCAACGCCAAAATATTCGGTGCACCGCCAATCATAAAGTGTGAAACAGAGCCTGTGAGCGCTGTAAACGCCATAATAAACACACTCGTGCCGACGGCGGTTTTCAATTCATAGCCGAGCACACTTGTCAAAATCAACAGCATCATCATACCGCCGCCCGCGCCGACAAAACCGCAGATAAAACCAATTAGGACACCGCACAGCACCGACTGCACCGCACGCTTTTTCGGCGATACCGCCTGCATTTTTTCTTTCGTTGTCATGACGGGCTTGATTAAAAACTTCAAGCCCAAAAACAGCGTCATGAAATTCGAGAAACCGCCCATTGTGTTACTTGGTACCAATTTGGCGATATAACTGCCGACCACGGTGAACACAAGCACCGTCAGCATCATGATAAGCCCGTTTTTTACATCCAGATTTTTATTTTTCTTATAGGTATAAGCAGATACTGCACTCGCCAGCACATCACTCGCCAAAGCAATGCCGACAGCCGAATACGGCTCCATTTTCAGGCACGTTATTAAGAGCGGACTGATGACTGCCGCGGCAGAAAGCCCTGCAAAGCCTGTGCCCAAGCCCGCACCGCACCCCGCTAAAAAGCAAACCGCTACGGTTATAAGAATTTCCATGCACATCACCCTGTTTTCAGTATACGAATACTTATCTATGCAGTTACGGGCCGCACAGGAATACCTTTTTGCGAAAGATATGCTTTCAAATCCGCAATCGGAATTTCATTAAAATGAAACAGAGAGGCGGCAAGCACAGCGTCCGCCTGCCCCACGGTAAACGCATCATAGAAATGGGATTTCGCACCCGCGCCGCCTGAGGCAATGACAGGCACATCCACCCGCTCGGAAACCGCTTTGGTCAGCGCTAAATCATAGCCCTGTTTTTGCCCGTCGCAATCCATACTTGTTAAAAGAATTTCACCTGCGCCGCGTTGAACCGCTTCCTGTGCCCACGCGAGTGCATCCATGCCTGTAGGCAATCTGCCGCCGTTCAGATACACTTCCCAGCCGCCGTTTGCCGTGCGTTTTGCATCAATGGCACACACTACGCACTGACTGCCGAATTTGTATGCCGCATCGTTGATTAAATCGGGGTTGCGCACTGCCGCGGAATTCACGGAAATTTTATCCGCGCCCGCGCGCAGAAGCTCTTTAAAATCATCGGTTGTACGAATGCCGCCGCCGACGGTAAAGGGAATAAAAATAGAGTCCGCCACACGCGAAACAATATCGAGCATCGTCCCTCTGCCCTCGTGCGTAGCGGTAATATCCAATAACACCAGCTCGTCCGCGCCTTTTTTGTCGTAAGCCACCGCACACTCCACGGGGTCACCCGCATCACGCAGATTGACAAAACTCACGCCCTTTACCACGCGTCCGTTTTTTACATCTAAACAGGGAATAATCCGTTTTGCGTACATCAGCGTACCCCTTTCTGCAATTCGGCAAAATTCTTTAAGATCTGCAATCCGACCGCGCCGCTCTTTTCGGGGTGAAACTGCGTGGCGTACAGATTTTTTGATATGTCTGCCGCCGAAGCGTCAAAGGATATGCCGTATTCGGCGGTTGCCGCTACATTTTCTCTGTGCTTTGCGGCGAGATAATAAGAATGTACAAAATACACATACGCGCCGTTCGTTACGCCGTGATACAACGGACAATCGGGAGAGATTTCCAAGGAATTCCACCCGATTTGCGGGATTTTTAAACCGATTTCCTTCGGGAAACGGCGCACCTCGCCCTCTAAAACCGAAAGCCCCTGCACCCCTTCGCTCTCTTCACTTTTTTGAAACAGCATTTGCAATCCCAAACAAATGCCGAGAAACGGTGTTGCAGACAGCGCGGCTGCTTTCACGGTATCGAAAAGCCCGGATTTCATGAGGCAATCCATAGCGTCTCCGAACGAGCCGACTCCGGGCAAAATCACGGCGTCCGCCGCCTCTATTTCCGATTTAGAATCGGTAATGATATTTTTGGCGCCGATGAAATCCAACGCCTTGTGTACGCTTTGCAGATTTCCTGCACCATAGTCAATTATTGCAATCATTGTGTACTCCTAAACGCAAAATACAAAACGTATTTTAGCATAACGGGCAAATATTTACAACAGCAGTTCCGTGATTTCTCGGAAATTCGAAACCGTATGCGCGGCTGCCTGTTTCAGTTCTTCCCGCCCTGTTTTCATGGCAAAAGAACGGAAAGTCTGAATCATGGAAAGGTCATTCAGATTATCCCCTGCAACGGAAAGTGCACTTGAAGGCACACCGAAATGCTGTAAAACAGCAAACAAGCCGCTCACTTTATCGGTATGGGCGGCGCAAACATCGACATACACGCCGTTTTGATGCGCGGTCAGCCACTGCGGATATGCGGTATTTAGAGAATCCACATAGCGCCGTGCGGTTTGCTCGTCTGTAAAGCAGGTTGCCGCTTCATGAAAAAACGCAAGGTCGGAAAGCTGTTCCGCAGGCAAAATTACCGCAGAAGTATAGGGCGAGGGTCCCCCCATATCATACCAAAAAAGTTTCTGATGCACAGAAACGCAAAAATACATACCGCAGTATTCCATTGTTTTTCGGTACAGCGGCAATACCGCCTCACGCGGAACTCGGTGTTCCAGCAATATGTTATTTTGAGAATCTAAAATCATACCGCCCGTACAGCAAATCAGGAAATCGTATGTCACTGATTGCCGCCCGATTTCATAGAGGGCGGTTGCCAAATGCCTTCCCGTGACGATGCCGAATTTGTTGCCGACTGCACGAAAGCGCGCAACAGCAGATTTATCACTGTCAGACACTGTGCCGTTTCTGTAGAGTGTACCGTCAAAATCGGTTGCGAGAATTTGCATATATACATGCCTCCCTTTTCGAATTGACTGTTTTATGCGGATCTTCCGACAGTTCACAGCAAAAGAAACCACATTCGAAGCAGAACGTGGTTTCTTGTATGCACAAATTACGAGGGATTCGCGCTGTCGGACTCAGACGGCTCCGAAGCATTTGCCTCATCGGATTTACCGTTGGAGACTTCGAAAGTGTCTGCCCCTGTCTCGTTCGGGACTTCGTCAGGTACTGCTTCGGCATCTGCCGCTGTGGGTTCGCCGTCCGCCGTTCCGACATTTTCTGTCTTCGGCAATGCGAGGTTTTTCACAGGCGGCAATTCTTTACCGTCCATCAGCAGATTGAATTCTTCCGCATCAATCTTTTCACGTTCAACAAGCGCGGCGGCAACCGCATGCAGTTTGCCGAGATGCGCACGAAGAATTTCCTCGGTGCGTTTGTATGCTGCAAGAACGATGCTTTCCACTTCCTCATCGATGGTAGAAGCAACTGACTCGGAATAATTGCGCACATGGTTATAATCCTTACCGATAAAGACCTCATCGTTATCTTTACCAAAAGCAATCGGTCCGAGTTTTTCACTCATGCCGTATTTTGTAACCATTTTACGCGCAATCTCGGACGCACGCTCAATATCGTTCGAGGCGCCCGTGGAAATATCGTTGAAAATGATTTTTTCTGCCACTCTGCCGCCCAACAGTCCGACGATGTCGTCCAGCATGCGGGAACGCATCATATGCATTTCGTCTTTTTCAGGCTGATACATTGTAAAGCCGCCCGCCATACCGCGCGGTACAATGGAGATATGCGTAACGGGGTCTTTGTGTTCCAAATAGTAGGAAGAAACCGCATGTCCCGCTTCATGATAAGCGGTAATCTTTTTGTCACGTTCGGTGATGCGGTGCGATTTTTTCTCGGTACCGACAAGCACCTTCATGGTAGCCTCTTCGATTTCGGACATGGTAATCGCTTTTTTCTTTCTGCGTGCGGCAAGCAGAGCCGCCTCATTGAGAAGATTTTCCAAATCCGCGCCCGTAAAACCGACGGTTGCACCTGCAATATAGGAAAGGTCTACATCGGGCGCTAACGGCTTGCCTTTGGCGTGCACCTTCAAAATATCTTCACGCCCGCGAATATCGGGATAATTGACCGTGACCTGACGGTCAAAACGTCCCGGGCGCAAAAGTGCGGGGTCCAAAATATCGGGACGGTTGGTTGCCGCAATGACAATCACGCCCTCGTTTGCACCGAAGCCGTCCATTTCCACAAGCAGTTGGTTCAGCGTTTGTTCACGCTCGTCATGTCCGCCGCCCATACCTGCGCCTCTGTGACGGCCGACCGCATCGATTTCGTCGATGAAAATAATAGACGGAGAATTCTTTTTCGCCTGGTCAAACAAATCGCGGACACGAGACGCACCGACGCCAACGTACATTTCTACGAAGTCTGAACCCGAAATGGAGAAAAACGGCACATCCGCTTCACCTGCCACGGCACGCGCCAATAGGGTTTTACCTGTACCGGGCGGGCCCACAAGCAACACGCCTTTCGGAATTCTTGCACCCAAGGCGCTGAACGCCTGCGGGTCTTTCAGAAATTCGACAATTTCCTCCAGTTCCTCTTTTTCTTCATCGGCACCTGCAACATCCTTAAAAGTGGTTTTCCGATTATCGTCGCCGCCTTTTTTGATGCGCGCCTTACCGAAAGAAAGGGCACGGTTATTCTCATTTTGCATGGATTGGTTCATTTTGCGGAACATGATGAACATGATAATACCGAGCAAAACCATTAAGCCCACCGTCGGCAAAAGGCTGACCCACCAGGAATTCGGAGAACCCGATTTGTAATCCGCTTTAATCTGTGCATCGGGATTTTCACGGTTGTACTGCATCACCTTTTCATGCACATCTTCAACAAACAGATTGACATTCGGCACGGTGTATTCATATTTTGTCTCGTCTCCGACAACCTTGTATTCCAATACGCCGTTGGTCAGATTCAGCATATACTCCGTAACCTCATGGTTTTCAAACTTCTGCACCATTTGATAATAGTCCGTTTTGGTTTTGGTCGCCTGCCCTGCCGTCATATAAACCACAATGCACAGTACAAATGCCAGCGGAATCACCACATAGGGCACAACGGCTCTCCAATCTATTTTTTTCAAAGGCTTTCACTCCTTATGTAATCTTTCCGAATCTTATTCGCCGCCGTATACAGACGGTTTTAAAATGCCGACATACGGCAGGTTCCGGTATTTTTCAGCATAATCCAAACCGTAGCCGACCACAAAGGCATCGGGAATGACGGCGCCGACATAATCTGCTTTAATATCAGCCGTACGGCGGTCGGGCTTGTCTAAAAGCGTGCAAATGCGCACACTCGCAGGTTTTCTGGCAAGCAGTAATTCCTTTAAATAGCTTAAAGTTTTACCGCTGTCTAAAATATCCTCTACAATTAAGAGGTCTGCGCCCTCTATCACATTCGTATCTAAATCCTTAATAATTTTTACAACACCGGAGGATGTCGTGCCCGCTCCATAGCTGGAAACAGACATAAAATCAATATAACACGGAATATCCACGGCGCGCATTAAATCACCCATAAACACAACCGAGCCCTTTAAAACGCTTACCAAAATCAATGGATTTTGACTTTCCCGATAATCTGCTGAAATCTTGCGGGCAATGCGTAAAACAATTTCACGCAGTTGCTCTTCGCTCAACAAAACGCGTTCAATATCGGCAGACATAGAATCCGTCTCATGCATTAGTATTGCCCCCATAAGATAAAGTTAGCACAAAAAATGTGTCCGTAGCTGTACATGGCAGTGCATTTGCCGAAGCACCGACACCGCCTATCCACAAAATTTCGCCGTCCCCGTTTGCAAGCAAAGGTACTGCATTTCGGGATTCAGGCGGAATTTTCGCTTCATTCATCCATTTTTTCAAGGATTTGCCGACCGCGCGTTTCGGAAAAGCAAATCGATCACCCGCACGGCGGCTCCGAAGCGTAACAGTGCCTTTTATTTTAACACAATCGACCGCATTCGCCAATAGGTCTTTGTGAAGATTTTGTAAATCTTTTCGCGTGTATTTTTGAATTTTGACAACGCCTGCAGGCGTATTTTTCTCCATCGGAAAGTGCGTCAGATCCAAAAGATATGCCCATTCGGAACATTCTTCCCGATTCGGAAATTCCAGGTATCCGTTTCTGCTGCGTACGGTAACGCCCGAGGGCAGGGATATACTGGCGTTTTTGAAAAGCAAGCCGTAAACCGCGGTAATATGCAATGCGGCAGGTGTCTCCCCGATTTTGTCTTCCAAAATCCGTTGCAAAGCGCGGTTGGCAACAGACGGCGGTGCATGCGTTAAGGGTTCTAACGGGATTTTCTCAGCATTCGAAAAGCTTTGTAAAAGCAAATTTGCCTGTTGCTCTAAAGCTGTACTGTCCGTACGCAGACGTGCGGTCATTCCCGAAATACCCGTCACAACAGACGGATTGAGCGCCTTTAACACAGGCATAACTTCCAACCGAATACGGTTGCGGCTGTACTCCGCGGAAAAATTGGTCTCATCGGTTACATAGTCTAAACCATTTTCGGCACAATACCGTTCCACCTGCTCGCGTGTCACAAAAATCAGCGGACGAATGATGTTTCCGCGCACAGGCGGAATCCCGCACAGTCCCCGAAGCCCCGTGCCGCGAGTCAAATTCAGCAACACCGTTTCCGCATTGTCATCCGCAGTGTGCGCCGTGGCAATCTTACCGTTTTCCCCTGCCACGCATCGGAAAGCTTCGTAACGCAGTCTGCGCCCGCAAGCCTCTGTGCTTTCGTGTGTTTCACGGCTGATTTTCGGCACATCCGCATGCTCTACCGTAAGCGGAATATGCAGACTTTCGCAATATGCACGGCAAAACTGCTCATCTCTGTCTGCCGCCGCGCCGCGTATACCGTGATGCACATGCACCGCCTGCAACGTGACGGACAACTCCGCCTGCAGAACAGAGAGTATATGCAAAAGGCAAACCGAATCTGCACCGCCCGAAAGCCCGACCGTAACACAGTCGTCTTTTCGAAGCATGGAATATGTCCGCAGTGCACTGAAAACCGCATCACGCATCATGATACAGCTCCGGAGTAGAGAACATAGTATAATTGCCGTTCCAATGCAGGTCAATGTCGCCCGTACCGCCGTGACGGTTTTTGGCAACAATCACCTGCGCCTTATTTTCATCGGTTACAACCGTTTCGTTCTTTTCTTCATCATAATAGGATTCACGGTACAACATCAGAACGATATCCGCATCCTGCTCAATAGAGCCCGATTCACGCAAGTCGGAGAGCTGCGGCTTATGCGATTTTCCGCGTCCCTCCGTAGAACGGGAAAGCTGGGAACAGGTAATGACGGGAATTTTCAAATCCTTCGCCATCAATTTTAGGCTTCTGGTAATTTCGGAAACCTCCTGCACACGGCTGTCGGTGCGCTTAGTGCCCTGCATTAACTGCAAGTAGTCAATAATGACGCAGTCTACATCGCGCATTTTGCGCACGCGCGCTTTCATTTCGGGCACGGTAATATTGGCGGTATCATCAAAATACAGCTCCGCTGTGCTCAAAGAGACGGTCGCCTGTGCAATACGCGCCCAATCATCGTCAGACAACTCGCCTGTACGCATTTTTTGACTTTCCACACGCGCCTCCGTAGACAAAATACGCTGTGCCAACTGCTCCTTGCCCATTTCGAGTGAGAAGAAAACCACCTTTTTCTTCGCCTGCACCGCCACATTGCGTGCAATGTTCAGTGCAAAGCTTGTCTTACCCATGGCAGGGCGCGCGCCGATTAAAATCAAATCGGATTTATTTAAACCCGTCATATACTTGTCCAACAGGGAAAATCCCGTTGGAATTCCCTTGTATTCCGCCGCAAGCGCAGGATCGGACAGCTTTTGAAGGTTTTCATAAACCTCGTTGGTGATAATTTCGGAAAGCCTTGTCGGCTCGTTCTCCTTGGTACCCTGTCGAATATTATAAATTTTCTGCTCTGCCGCATCCATAATAGTGTCCGCAGGCAGTTCTTCATCAGCTGCATTTTTTAGCATTTCTGCTGCCGCGTCCATCAGTGTGCGAAGATAATATTTTTCCTTAATTATCTTCGCATAGGACTCCACATTTGCCACGCTCGGCACGGACTGCGCCAGTTGTGCCAAATAGTTTCTACCGCTTGCCTCGTCATATTCACCGCTTTTACGCAGTTCCTCTGCAACAATCAGTGCATCCACCTTTTGGTTTAACAGCTTTAAATTCGCGATAATCGAATAAATTGCCTTATGCTGCGGTATGTAAAAGCTGTCCGAGGAGCGGATAATGCCCGAAACGCGGTCAAAGCACGAGGTATCTATCAAAATAGACCCGAGCACCGCCTGCTCCGCATCCATACTGTACGGTTCTTGAATTTTGTCAAACAGAAGACTGTCCATACAGACTCTCCTAACTTTTGTTCGGAATGATTATTCGCTGACCTCAACGGTAAGCGTGGCGGAAATCCCTGTATACAGCTTAATTTCCGCAGAATATGTGCCGAAATTCTTAATGTCGGCAACAGACAGCTTACGCTTATCTACCGCAACACCTAACTGTTTTGTAATCGCCTCGGCAACATCCTTTGCCGTAACCGAACCGAACAGTCTGCCGTTCTGCCCCGCTTTAGCATGCAGGCGGACGGTTTTGCCCTGAAGCTTTTGCTGTGCATCCTTCGCATTGGCAATATCAACGTCAATTTTATGCTGTTTAGACGCCTCGCTGTTTTTGTACTCAGTTAAGGTCTGTGCATTTGCTTCAACCGCAAGTCCTTTCGGGAACAAAAAATTGCGCGCGTAGCCGTCAGAGGCTTTCACTTTATCGCCCGCCTTGCCGAGACCTTTGACATCCTTTTTCAAAATAACTTCCATAGTATAACCTCCGTTTAAAAAGTCGGTTTATTGATTTTCATAATAATTGTCGATGGCATTTTTAAGCATCTGCTCTGCCGAAGACAATTCCGTATCGGGCAGCTGCACCGCCGCCATCGTTTGGTGCCCGCCGCCGCCGAGTGCTTCCATAATCAGCTGCACATTGACTTTGCCCATGGAGCGTGCGGAAATATTGGCAGTGGAGCCCGTCTCAAACAACACAAAGGACGCCGCCACATCGCTGACGGTTAAAAGCTCATCTGCCGCCTGCGCGGAAACAATACGGATATCCTTCGTTTTGACATCTGCTACGGATACCGCGCAGTTCCGGTAGCTCTGTGCGTTTAAAACGACCTGCCCGCGCAGTTTTTTATTTTCCATGCTGCTGTTGAAAAAGCCTTTGACCGTTACGGTATCTGCCCCGCGCGCACGTAAATATGCCGCCGCCTCAAACGTACGCACACCCGTACGCAGTGCGAATTCCTTTGTGTCCAGCATAATACCCGCCAGTAACGCATTTGCCTGCATTGCACCGATAATCGGCTTTCTTTGCATATACTGCAAAAGCTCCGTCACCATTTCACAGGCGGAAGAGGCATGCGGCTCATGGTAAAAAATAACAGTATCCTGAATATAATCCACCGTTTTTCTGTGATGGTCTATCACAATCACGGATGGTGCTTTTTCGTAAATTTCAGGTTCTTCCGTAAAATCCGCCTTATGCGTATCCACGACAAACAGAAGTGTCTTTTCTGTTACGGTATGCCGTGCAATATCCGGATGCACAAATAAATCCGCCTCCGACTGTGCTTTCATATACTCAATCAGCGGCGTTGCAAGACTCGCCTTTTCATATGTCACGATTTTTGCCGATTTACCGAAGGCACTTGCCGCCGCACAAACACCGACTGCCGCGCCTATGCAGTCCAAATCAGAGAATTTATGCCCCATAACCAGCACATTGTCACAACCGCGAATAAGCTCGGCAATTGCAGACGCAACCACACGCGTACGGACTTTTGTCCGTTTTTCGACGCCTTTGGAAACGCCGCCGAAAAATCGGTAGGTATCATCCGCATTTTTCATGGCAGTCTGGTCGCCGCCGCGCCCGAGCGCCATATCCAAAGCCTGTCGCGCTTCACTTTCCGCATCGCCCAATGATTCACCGCGTCCGATACCGACGGACAATGTAATGCCGACGGGTGCGCCGTGATATGTATACGAACGCACCTGTTCCATCACATTAAATTTCTTCGCAATCATTTTTTGCAGTTCTGCTTCACGCATTACCGCAATTGCTCTGCCACTGGAAAGCGTGCGGAACACACAGTTGTACTCGGAAAACCAATTTTCCGTAATCCGCCCGATGTCACTGATAATCTCGGCATATTCGCTTTCTTTATAAGAACGGTAGATTTCATCTGCACTGTCGGTTGCAACTATGGCGACCACAGGTTTGGACTGCGCATAGGCTTTTGCCGTTTTTTTCAGTTCTGTGTCCTCTGCAAAAATCAGCACATAGGACTGTTTTCCCGAACAGTCAATATGACTGAAATATACAGTGAATTCTTTGTCGCCGACCGTTGCGGGAAATACAGTCTGCTCCCGAATTTCCCGAAGGCCCTTACCGCCCGTAAACTGGCAGATACTGCCGTTTTGCAGGGACAGCAGAGAAAGCAGTTCGTTTTGAAATTTTTGATTATACCAAACGATGCGGTCGGCACTGTCAAATACAGCGACTGACAGCGGAAAATTATTTAAAGCAGAATTCTCTTCCGCCGTAAGACCGTGACTTAAGGCGCGGACCGTATTGCGAACCACCTTATAATCGTGATTCGCTTTGAATACGGCAGCCGCCGCCAGAAGCAGCCAAACGCACACCTCTGCAAGTGCCGCAAAAGGATTCCAAACCGCAGTCACAGCACAGACTATGCCTGTAAACAGCAGGGTCAGAAACGTTAGCGGATATGTGCGAATCAACGGCTTCAAATTCAAGGCTTACACCTCCATAATAATCGGCAGTACCATTGGATTGCGCTTGGTTCTGTTATAGGTTAGATGGGATATTTCATCCCGAATCCGGTTGCGTATCGTACCGAAATCATGCACATGCTCATACATACAGTCCGACAGTACACTTTCGCAAAGCCTGCGGGAGTCCTCCATAAGCTGTTCGGACTCGCGAACATACACGAAACCGCGCGTTACCACATCGGGCCCCGAGACAACTGTTCCCGTCTCTTTTTCTATCGTAACGCCGATGATAATGATACCGTCCTCTGCAAGACGCTTTCTGTCCCGCAAAACAACGGAGCCGACGTCACCGACGCCGCTGCCGTCCACAAAAACCATACCCGCGGGCACTTCGCCTGAAATACGGATGCGTTCATTGGTGATTTCCACCTCTTTGCCGTTGTCCGCCAACAGGATATTGCCCTCGGGAATCCCCATAGTCCGCGCCAGCGCCGCATGCTTTTGCAGATGCTTTTGCTCGCCGTGCACAGGGAGAAAATACTTCGGCTTCACGAGGCTCATCATAATTTTTAACTCTTCCTGACAGGCGTGCCCAGACACATGCACATCGTACATTTTTTCATGCACGACCTCCGCCCCCTGCTTTAACAGCTCGTCAACAACCTTGCCTACCATTTTTTCATTGCCGGGAATGGGGGTTGCGGAAATAATGACATAATCATTCGGACCGATTTCTACACGGCGGTGCTCTGAAAACGCCATACGGTACAGTGCCGACATCGGTTCGCCCTGACTGCCCGTGGTAATCACCACCAGCTTTTCGGGGGGATAACGGTTGATACTGTCAATACCGATCAAAATGCCTTCGGGTACGCGGATATAACCAAGCTCCGCCGCGATAGAAACAACATTCTCCAAGCTTCTGCCCGAAAGCGCCACCTTGCGCCCAAGTGACTCCGCAACATCAATAATCTGCTGAACACGGTGAATATTGGACGCAAATGTTGCGACGATTAAACGGCGGCTGCCCGCCTTGCGGAATTGCAGGTCAAAGGTCGCGCCCACCTTCCGTTCGCTTTCCGTAAAGCCGGGTTTGACGGCATTGGTCGAATCCGACAAAAGGCACAGCACCCCCTGCTCGCCGAGTGCCGCCAGACGTGCTAAGTCAATCACACCGCCGTCAATCGGCGTGGTATCGATTTTAAAATCGCCCGTCTGCACAACCAGCCCTGCAGGCGTATTTATCGCCAGCGCCACCGCATCGGGAATAGAGTGATTGACGTGAATAAACTCTGTTTCAAAGCAGCCGAGCTTGACTTTATCGCCCGGTTTTATCACATTGAGCTTACACTTATCCAAAATTTTATGCTCACGCAGTTTTCCCTCAATCAAGCCGATGGTGAGTCTGGTGGAATAAACGGGAATATTTAAAGACTTCAGCAAAAACGCCAAGCCGCCGATATGGTCTTCGTGGCCGTGGGTAATTAAAATACCTTTGATTTTATCGGCATTCTGGAGGACATAGGTAAAATCGGGAATCACAAGGTCAACGCCGAGCATTTCGGGGTCGGGAAATGCAAGACCGCAGTCCACAAGCAGCATATCTCCGTTGCATTCATACAAGGTCATGTTTTTACCGACTTCGTTCAGTCCGCCCAAAAATGCAATTTTCAGCGGTACATTCGGCTTTTTGCGTTTGCCTTTTTGTGACGGCTGCCGTTTGCTTGTCGGTTTCTGCGTATTTTTCAGCGCACTGTAATATTTTTTCTGCTGCATCCCTTCGGGGGAATTGCTCAAGCCCTGCATCAGCGCCTTTTTCCCGTTCTGTTTTTTTTGCTGCGTATTGGATTTAGGCATAGCTTTACCATTGCCCGCTCCACCGTTTGTGCGTGATTTCGCACTGCTTTTCGGGGCGGACTTACGCGGCATTTCTTTGTTTTGATTTGCCATTTAAGTTCTCCTTAATTAAATTGAATTTATTATGTAGAACCTGCCCTCAAAGCACAAAAGGCAGGTTGAATATCGAAAGACATACAGATAGATTCTAATATAATACTATTAAAACGGACTTGTGTCAATGCCCCCGAAGCTTTTCTTCAACCTCTCCGCAAAGCTCACAGGCAGTTTCATAGCTTGCCGACTCAGCGAAAATCTGTAATTTTCTGCCGGATTTCTGCGGTATCAGCAACACACGTCCGTTGTCGGTTTCCAGCAGAACCCCCTCCTTTTGGGGTATCGCTTTCGGCGAATGCAGTACGGATAAAAGCTCTGTCGGCGAAAAGCTAATGGGCACGGTGCGGCGGCGCACAAAAAACTGCGGCACACCTTCTAAAAGTGCCGGCAAAGTTTTACCGCTGCGCTGCAGCAGCCCCAACAGACGAATACTCAAAAACAGCGCGTCACGGACATACAGCTGTTCAAGCGCCAAAGCACGGGCGTCGCGGTCACTGTCATCCGCAGGTGTGCGCAAATATCGAATTGCGCGCCGTCCTTGCGCCGCCGCCATATTGCTGAGTACATACGGTGCATCAAATGCGACGGCTACATCACGCCCGTCTGCAAATTCCGCCTGACAGCAAATTGCCAGCAGCTTATCATGCGGAATCCATCCGCATTCCCGATGGAAGGCAGAAACCTGCGTACCGTTATAATTGATTTTCAGTGTAATGTCATCGCCGTCTTGCGCCTCCAGCCGATAAAGACAATCCTCTAACAGCATACTGATTTTTTCATTCGAGCACCGTATACAAACAGACTGCCCCTTTAAAGAGGTGCCCGCTTCACGGACCAATTCGCGCAGATACATAGATTCCAGACTTTCCATATCGGAGATTTCTTTCGCACCATCAGGTGAAATCCGATGAAAATCTCCGCGGTGAAATCGGGACTCAATTTCACGCTGTATACTACGCGGCAGCGGCAATCCGCCCGCACAAAACAGATGCAGATGCAGTTTTCCGCCGCGTTCGGAAATATAGATGCCGCTTTGCAAAGAGCAAAACGCTGTGTAAAAATACAGCTGCGGCAAAAAACATTCCCCGAAATTCCAAACACTGCTGCCCTGCACCGCCATAGCGCCTGCTAAAATATGATATGCCGCCCGTCCGCAACCCGCACTGCCGACGGCAATACCGACTTTTTTTCCGAATACACTCGAAGCAATACTGCGGCCGAGCAGTGCCAGCCGAATCGGGTCCAGTTCCACACCGGAAAGTCCGAAAATACCGTTATCCGCAAATAATTCAGCTTTCGGTACGCCGTATTTCAGATTTCCCGAAACACAGGCGCCGTTTTCGATATATTTTTTCGGCCAAACCGAAACCTGCGGACCGACACAAGCGTGACTGCCGACTACGCTGTCTGCACCAACGGCACTTTCCTCAAACACCTGCGCACCGTATTTCAAAACCGTATTTTCACAAATGACCGCCTGATTCACAACCGCATAATCATATATCGCGGCATTTTGCAATACTATGCTTTCGGAAATTTTTGCGCCTTTGCCGACATAACTGCCATCACCGAGGACGGTATTCGGGCCGATTACCGCGCCCGCACCGATAACACAGTCTTTACCGATACAAACGGGCGGCACAATTTGATATTTTCCGTCCGGCAAATCTCCCTCCGTATACACGCCGCTCGCCACTGACGGTAAAGTGAAATGCACCTTGCCTGCAAGCATATCCGCCTGGCAGGTTCGGTAGGCGGTCAGGTCGCCGATATCGCACCAATACCCTTTTGCACAAAAACCGTAAATCGGTAATTTTTTCTGCAAAAGCATTGGAAACAAATCCTTTGAAAAATCAAAACTTTGCTTCTCCGGAATATAAGTGAGAATTTCGGGCTCTATAACATATATGCCCGTATTGGCACAGTTTGTAGCTATGCCGTTCCAATCGGGCTTTTCACAAAATCCCGTCACCGCGCTGTCCGCATCCGTATGCACCAAACCGTATTCGCGCGGATCCTGTACTTTTGTGGTCACAATGGTAACCGACGCCCCTTTTTCACGGTGGAAATCGAGAATTTCTGTCAAATTAAAATCACACAGTCCATCGCCGCTGACAATTAAAATAGGTTCTTTTTCGTCACCCAGTGCGGCTTTTACGCTCCCCGCCGTGCCAAGCGGCTGCGTTTCCTCTACGCAGCGCAAATGCATATGCTGTGCGGGATATTCCCGAATGTACTCTGCAATGGTTTCAGGCATATAGGCGGTTGTCAGTGTAACGTCCGTGGCGCCGTGCACCTTTAGAAGCTCTAAAATATATGAGAGCACAGGTCTTCCCAAAAGCTTTGCCATCGGTTTGGGTACAGTGCAGGTCAGCGGGCGCAGCCTTGTGCCGAACCCACCCGCCAAAATAACGGCTTTCATAAAAATCCCCCTAACAATAAATATCGGCAATAGTATTGCCGACAAAAGGGAAATTTAAACGAAAAAGCCGCAGGAACTGTATAAACCCGCTAAAAATTGCCAATAAGAGAATTGACAAATTTTTCCAGCTGCTTTAGAATAAATAACTAAGGGGAGATTTTGTATGTACAAGAAGCTTTTACTTCTTATTTGTATTTTTACCGCTCTGCTTTGCCTTTCGGCATGCGGACAGCGGCGCACTTTTGAAAAAATTGACGTGACAGCAGCCGGCACGGAATCGGCAACCGAAGCTGTCGCCGCCCTGCCCGTAACGACAGAACCCGAAACGGAAACCACGGCACAGCCGCCGACGGAAACTGCCGCCCCTGCACGCAGAACGTCATCGCAGACGCGCCGTCCGCCGAGCAATCCGGGTGGCGGACAAAATGCGGACGCGCCCGAAAACGGCGATACGGATGACAGCGGAAATCAACCGAACGGAGGGGATGTGCAAAATCCGCCGCAGAACGCGGAGAATCCTGACGAAGGGAATGCAAGCACACCTGAAAATCCCGATGAAAACGAACCGACTCCCACGCCGCCCGAGCCCGAGCCGTCGGATACCCCCAACGCCCCAACGGAAACATAATACACAAAAAGCAGAGCATGCAACGCTCTGCTTTTCTTTATATATGCGAAGAAGGCTTGGAAATTACACATCCAACTGTGCAAACCGCCGTTCGGCGATTTTGTCGGCGGCAAAAGTCAGACCGACATAAAAAATGACGCCGAACAAAAGCACAAAACACTTTTCGGAAAGAAACTGCGGGTCAGGTGTATCCAGATTTTCTTTAAAAATCGGCAGAACAAAGCAAAACGACTCTAAAATCAAAATACAGACGAACATCAGAACAGACGCGACCGCAAACGACTTGCCGACTTTTGCGGGATTTTTATAATACATCGGAAAAAAAGTCAAATTGAATATCCCGAGCAGAAGCATAGAAAATCCGAACAGCGCAAGGTTTGCGTCCATGCCCGCGGCGTTTTGCGCGCCGAGCAAGCGTATGCGCAAAAGCGAAAATAAAACTGCCAAAATCATCTGTGCCGATTCAAAAACGACGGAAAACAAAATTCTCGCACGCACCAAATCCCGTTTTTGCACAGGCAATAATACGGAATAAAACACATCGCCGTTTTCCCGTCCGCCGAGGCAAGCGAAAAAGATGCCGAGCGTGCAGTAAAAGAATGTGACATATAAGGGATAATTCGGAATCAACAGCATCGCCGACAGCAACAAAAACAGCACGGTCATTGGGTGGGTGACCAAGCGAAATTCTTTATATAACAAGGCTTTCATACGCACGCCTGCCTTTCTAAATGCACCATAATCTGTTCCAAATCCGCAGGTGCGGCGGGGATTTTTAAACGTTGTGCATCCGCATCGGTCAGAAGCGCGGAGCACCCGCGTTTCTCTTCGGTCAAACCGATTAGGCAGCCTCTGAAGGGCTGTACTTCCGCCGCAGAGGCAAAGGATACCGCGCGGTAGCTTTCCAAAAAGGACTGCAACGGGGCAACGGCTAGAATACGACCGTTACTGATATAGACAATATCGTCCGCACATTTTTCCAAATCCGAAATAATATGCGTGGAAAACAGAATGCTGACGCCCTCTTTTTGCAGTTTCAGGAACTCCTCTAACAGTTCTGCGCGGGAAACGGGATCGAGTCCGCTGGTCGGCTCATCCAAAATCAGCAGTTCTGCACGGTGTGATAAGGCAAGCGCCAGCGAAAACTTCACCTTCATGCCTTCAGAAAGCATTTCGGGCGTTTTTTCAAGGTCTAAAGAAAAGCGCTGTAAATACGCTTTGAATGCCGTGTCATCCCAATTCGGATAAAATCGGCTTGTCACTTCGGCAATCGTGTGTAGCTTCTTTTTCGGGTAAAACCGCACGCCGCCCGAAACGAATCCGATTTTTTGCTTGACTGCCTGCTCGTGCACAGAAAAATCCTGCCCGAAAAAGCGGACTTCACCGCTGTCGGGCATGACAAAATGCAAAAGACTTTTCAGCACCGTGGTTTTGCCCGCGCCGTTTCTGCCGATAAAGCCGACAATATGCCCCTCTTCCACACGGAACGATACATTTTGCAAAGCAAATTTTTCGTAACGCTTACAAAGCTTCTCAATTTCCAAAACAGCCATCTGCGTCACATCTCCTCTTCCGTTTCGGGCGGTTCGCCGTCAAAAATGTGGGACGCCAAAGCCGAAAACATTTCCTGAGGCGGAATGGCAAGTCCTCTTTTTTTATCTCCCAACAACAGCAAAGTATCGCCGGGCTGAATGTGAAACATTTCACGCGCCGCTTTCGGAATCACGATTTGCCCTTTTTCGCCGACCGTTACGCTCCAAGCGCCTTTGCCTTTCGGGATTTTCTTCGGCATGCCCCTCGCTCCTCCTCTAAAAAAAGTATGAAAAGTATGATTTGTATAACTTTTATATTTATCATATATCGGATTTTCCGCTTTGTCAATATGTAAACTTCTAAGAAAATCTTAAGAAACCACCCACAGAATTGAAAGTGCGGTATAAAGACAGTATAATACAGCCGAAAGGAAGTCGGGAGACATGTACGAACACATTTTGGTGGTAGACGATGAAAAAGAAATCGCTGACCTCTTGGAGGTATATCTGAAAAATGACGGCTACACGGTACATAAATTCTATAACGGTTTAGATGCATTGCAATGCATAAACGAAACCGATTTGGATTTGGCAATTTTAGACATTATGCTGCCCGATACAGACGGGTTCCGCATTTCCGGGCTTTACTGCGCACAGCCGATTTCCGAATATGATGAAAGGCATAGGCTTAGACTTCCCGCAAATGCTGGATAAGCTGATTGGGTTATACACAGTATGATACAGGAAATTACACTCTCCGCGGAAAATATTTTCCGAGGAAATTTACTTTTGATCAACGCACAGCATCCCTTGCGAGAAACAGATACAAGGGCGCTGATTCCCCTATCCGTGCACACCCCCTATGTGTATATACATCGGGATGCCGCAAACGCTATGCAAATGCTGCTTCAGAAAATCGGTGCAGGCGAATCCATCGTTCCTGTCAGCGGATATCGGTCAAAAGAAGAACAGACCGCAATATATCAAAATTCCTGCCGTGAAAACGGCAAAACCTTTACCAAAAAATATGTGGCACTGCCGAATCACAGCGAACACCAAACAGGACTTGCCGTAGATGTAGGGTTAAAGCAGGAAAAGATTGATTTTATTCGTCCTGATTTTCCAAACAACGGCATCTGCCGTGCATTTCGGAAAAATGCCGCCGACTTCGGTTTTATTCTGCGTTATCCAAAGGCAAAGGAAAGCATCACAGGTATTGCGTATGAACCGTGGCACTTTCGGTATGTCGGACACCCGCATGCCAAAATCATAGCGGCAAACGGGCTTACTTTAGAGGAATACACCGAGTTTATAAAGCAATATCGGGAAAACTGCAGATTGATTTACAGCCATACCGCTTCTATCACGGCAGAAATATATTATGCGCCCGCTTTCACTGACGCGGCAACGCTTTCCGTATCGGAAACAGATATATATCAAGTTTCGGGAAATAATTTTGACGGATTTATCATCACTGTGTGGAAACACACCTAAGGAGAAAACAATGTGTTACAGAGAGAAATGCACCGCTTATGCAAAAGGTGACAATTTAAATTTCTTTTGGCGGCTGTTCCGTTTACAGCAAAACGCAAATCATAAAGCCGTACGCGATATATTGCTGTTTCTTTGCTTTCGTTGTGCACATCGGCACGGCGGATATATCGGGAAGGATGCAATCCTTAAATCCCGTCCTTCCCTGCCCCACGGACTGCACGGTATTTTCATTTCAAGATATGCGAAAATCGGTGCGAATTGCCGTATTTATCAAAATGTAACCATCGGTGAGGTACATAAAAAAGCACCTGTCATCGGAGACGATTGTCTTATCGGTGCAGGTGCGGTACTGATAGGAGATATTCAAATCGGGAATCGGGTCAAAATCGGTGCGGGAGCTGTAATCCATGAAAGTGTCCCTGATGACTGCACCGTAGTCGCACAGCCAATGCGCATAATAGGATGTGATAAACAATGAAGAATTCCGATATTCGAACCTCCCGTGCGTGGATAGAGGTCGATTTAAAAGCTCTGCGGCACAATGCAGCGCTTCTGCAAACCGCCATGCCCGAAGGCTGTCGGCTGATGGCAGTTGTCAAATGCAACGCCTACGGACACGGCAGTATTTTGATTGCAAGAGAGCTTCAAAAAATCGGCGTGCAAAGCTTTGCGGTTGCCACAGCAGACGAGGGCATTGCTTTACGCAGACACGGGATTCGCGGAGAAATTCTCGTGTTGGGCTATACCGCTGTGTACCGCGCCGAACAGCTGAAAAAATATGATTTAATGCAAACAGTAATTGATTTCGAATACGCCGTGGCTTTGCAAAAACAGGGCATTCCTTTGAAGATACATATCAAATTAGATACGGGTATGCACCGTATGGGAATTCCGTTTGACGACCCCCAAGCGATACACGCGGTTTTTGCGATGTCCGCTTTACAGGTCTGCGGTATGTTTACGCATTTATGCTGCGCAGACAGCCTTGCGACCAACGATATTACATTTACCGAAACACAAATCAACCGTTTTTATCAATCGGTTGCCGCACTGAAATCCAACGGTTTACCGATTCCAAAGCTGCATATACAAAGCAATTACGGTCTTTTAAATCATCCGCATTTGCAATGCGATTATGTGCGGACGGGTATTGCGCTGTACGGCGTTTTAAGCAGTCCGAATGATAAAACAAAGCTCCGGCTTGATTTACGGCCTGTTTTGTCACTAAAAAGCCGCGTGGCACTGCTGCGCACCGTTACCGCAAATGATTTTGTCGGCTACAGCAGAGCCTTTTATACCGCGCGCAAAAGCCGTCTTGCTGTTTTGCCGATTGGCTACAGCGATGGGGTTCCGCGCAATCTCTCCAACGGAAAAGGCAATGTACAAATCAACGGGTATCGCGTACCGATTGTCGGACGCATTTGCATGGACCAGCTTTTGGTGGATATTACAGACACAAAAGGGATTGCCATCGGAGACATCGCAACATTGGTGGGAACCGATGCGGAAAATGCACCCTCCGCCCCCGCAGCGGCAGAAAGCGCGGGCAGTATCACCAATGAACTGCTGTGCCGTATGGGCGCAAGACTCCCCTGTGTACCGAAGGGCAAAGCGTAAAAAAGGCAGCAAACCGATAAGGCAAAAATGTTGCGTCGGATGCAAAATAAAAAGGAACAGCAATCTTCCTGTAGAAAATTGCTGTTCCTTTTTGGTGCCGGTGGCCGGGGTCGAACCGGCACGGTATCGCTACCACTGGATTTTGAGTCCAGCACGTCTGCCAATTCCATCACACCGGCAGGTGGATTTTTAATGCTTGTATATTATAACGGATTCCTTTTAAAAAATCAACACTTAATTTTCGATTTTTCAAAAAAATTTGCCAACGCACTTTTTTTCGTTCGAAGTGCTTGCCTTTTGAACACACAGGGTATATAATGCCAAAAAACCAAATGCCAAAGAAGGATGCAGTATGAAAAACCAACCCGTAACCGCTGTAATTGTCGGCGCCGGCCACCGCGCGCTGATCTATGCAAAGCTGGCGCTTACGAACCCTGAGCTTTTAAAAATCGTCGGTGTTGCCGACCCCGACCCCATTCGCCGTAAAAATACAATGGAGCGCTTCGGGTTTCCCGCGGAGAACTGTTTTGAAAGCGCTGAGGAACTTTCCAAAGTACCGAAAATGGCAGATGCTGTCATCAACGGTACGATGGACCAACAGCATTTGGAAACTTCCCTCCCCCTTTTAAAAATGGGCTACGACATGCTTTTGGAAAAGCCATTTGCGACCAACGAGCAGGAAATGCGTACTCTTGTGGATTGCGTGCGGGAAAACAGCAATAAGGTTATGATTTGCCATGTGCTTCGCTACACACCGTTTTATCTTTCCATTAAAGAGCGTGTCGCACGCGGCGAAATCGGCGATATTATCAATATACAAACCAATGAGCATGTCAGCTATCACCATCTTTCGACTTCCTATGTGCGCGGGAAATGGGCAAACACCGATGAATGTCACACCTCTATGCTGTTGGCAAAATGCTGTCACGATATAGACATGATGATGTGGATGATGTCGGAAACAAAGCCTGTTTCCGTTTCGAGCTTCGGCAGTAAATTCCAGTTTAAACCCGAAAATGCGCCGAAAGAGGCAGGCACGCGCTGTCTTGTAGACTGCCCGCTCGTCGACACCTGCCGCTATTCGGCAAAACGGCTGTACCTCGACCAGCCCAAACGCTGGGCATTTTACATTTGGGATAAATTAGAAGGCATTGAAAACCCGACCGAGGAGGACAGAATCAACCTATTAAAGGGCGACAGCAACTACGGAAAATGCATTTATAAATGTAACAACAACGTCGTTGATCATCAATCCGTGTTAATCAACTTCGCAAGCGGCGCCACAGGTACGCACAATATGGTAGGCGGTTCTTCCCGTTCGATGCGACACATACACATTATCGGCACCAAGGGTGAAATTTACGGAGACTTTGAGGAATCCAAATTTACTGTTTCCAAAATTCATCCTACAAAAACCGATGAAAAAATCACGGAAGAAGTGGATTTGCGTGTGACGGGCGACATGGTCGGCGCATACGGCGGGCACGGCGGCGGCGATGAAAAGCTCTCAGAGGATTTTGTGAAATTTCTGCGCGGAGAAACACCGAGCCTTGCATGCACATCCATTTTTGATTCCGTGGCAGGACATCTGTGCGTCTATCTCGCCGACAGATCCCGCGAATCGGGCGGTACACCGCAGGCAGTTGTGCTGTAAACAGACGGTTCAAATCGCGCAGTCCGGCCATAGTATAGCGTACCCACCGCAGGCGTATGTTCCGCGGTGGGTACACTTGTATCTGTGATTGTAAATCATGCGTTCGGCTTATTATTCTGCATTGTCTCTCCCGATGATACAGAAAGGGACCTTTTTTAGAGCGATTTTATGAAAAAATGCCAATGCAACGCTTTATTGCGTGACAAACCGATTGTTTTATGGTTAAATAAATGTGTAAAAACCGATGCAATGCGCATAAGGAGGTAAGCGGCATGGAAAAAGTATCCAAAAATCTTCGGCGGCTGCGCAAGGCAAAACATCTGACACAGGAACAGCTGGCAGAAGAATTACACATTACGCGGCAGGCAATATCCAACTGGGAAAACAATAAAACCCAGCCTGACATTGCATCGCTTGCGCGGATTTCGGAAATCTTCGAGGTTGAAATCGAAGAACTGATTTACGGTGAAAAGCGGCAGGTCGGCACAGAGGTTTCTGCCGAACGCACCAACACAAAAATCCGCATCATTCTGGCAGTAGCGGGATCCCTGCTGGTCGGTATCGGATTATTTCTAATCTTTTTCAGCTTTTGGAAGGATTTCCCGCTGCCGATACAAACCGCATTTTCTCTTATACCGATGCTCGGTGCGCAAGGGTTCACGCTGTATGTCTCCCTGCGCCGCCGTACAGATGTGGTTTGGCGCGAATGTGCCGCCATTCTTTGGTGCGTCGGGATGATATCCACAGTTGCGCTCATTAACAGCATATTTGACATTCACTGCGGATATATTAACTGCCTGCTGATTGATATTCTGATTTGCCTGCCCGTTGCGTTTTTACTGCGCGCGGTTTCTCCGCTCGCCCTGTATTTTTATATGATTATCCACTGGTCCCTGTTTACGCCGTATCCCGCTGTTGCGGTGATTTTGCTGGCAATCCCCTTATGCTTCCCCTTGCTGCTTCGCAAAAAAGAAGATGAACGGTACAAATATACGGTTTGGCTTTCATCCATTGCCGGCGTCGTCTTTGCGGCTGCCCAAATCATGATGATGGCGGAGACATACACCTTTGCAGGCATCGGGCTGGTTGTACTGCCGTTTTTGGCGCTGTATGCCGTCGGCAGTCAAGACAGCGACTGCACCCTCCCGTTTAAGCCGCTCGGCATATTGGGCTGTGCGGGCACGCTGACCGCCGTCACCGTACCGATATGGACAAGGACGCCTTCTCTTTCTGTTTGGAAGGCAGATATCTCCGCCTTTGCCGATGTAAAGAAAATTTATATACTTTGTTTGCTGGGGCTTATCGTTCTGGCGTGTGCAGTATTTTTCGGTCGGCATTCTTTTACTGAAAATTTACCGAAAATTTTGCTTTGCAGTTTTTCCTTCGGCGGCACATTTTTCGTAATTCTTCATGAACTGTTTTTAGAAAGTCCGCTTATATGGCTTGCCGCTCTGTGCACAGTCGGCTTCGGCAGTGCGCTGATTTTCGCAGGGTTACAGCAATTCAAACTTCTGCCTGCCAATTTAGGGCTGATTGTTATTTTTATCCAGCTGTTTATGCTGGTATATGTGCAAGACATCAGCACATTGCTTTTGGGTATCATTCTATTGGCTTTCGGCGCGGCACTGATTGCCGTCAATTATACAATGAACATGCGCAAAAAGGAGCAGGAATTGCTCAAAAAGGCAAGGGAGGCGGAACATAATGCGTAAGAAAAAGCTTTTACTGCCGGTTCTGATTTTTGTTTTTCTGTTGCAACTATGCGCGCCTATCGGATTAATCACCTACCACAATGCGTTGGAAAAGAATATTCTGCAATACGGCACAGATTACAAATTCAAAGCAGAAATCATAGAGATGCGTGACGGTACCATTCGTTACAGAGTTCAAGATGCCTACTATTATTGGGATGCACACAGACCCTACTATATTGCTATCCGCACCGAAGCCGACGGGTTTGCAGTCCTGTCTATGCCGACAGACGACAAACCGCAGGATACACCGTATTTGTATGTAAACAACGGTAAAAACTTTCCAAACGGATTGCTGGAAATCAGCACCGAAAACAAATTGCACTACAGAGAATTGCAAGACTTCTACATAACCAAGCAATTCGAAAGTGAAGAAGTATATATCAAAGTGCGTGTATATCAAGGACACAACACTGTACTCGGATTATATGTCAATGACACGCCGATGGACGATTGGCTGACCGCGCACGGACTGTACATCTAATCAAATCAATCGCCCTTTATAAGAATCCCCGCAGCTGACATGCAAGGTCAGCTGCGGGG
>DKUE01000019.1:48374-48831 GCA_002490525.1 Ruminococcaceae bacterium UBA7212 | reverse complement strand
CACATGCAAGGTCAGCTGCGGGGATTTTGTACTTTGTCATTCCGCAAACAGTGCGGTAGAAAGATAGCGCTCGCCTGCATCGGGCAGAAGCGCCACAATGGTTTTGCCTGCATTCTCAGGACGGCGGGCAAGCTCGGTTGCCGCATAAATTGCCGCGCCCGAAGAAATACCAACCAAAATGCCGTCGGAATGTGTAACAGCACGGCTGTAACGGAAGGCTTCCGCATTCGGCACGGCGACGACCTCATCGTAAATTTCCGTATCCAGAATCTCGGGCACGAACCCTGCACCGATACCTTGAATTTGGTGTGCACCGCTTTTCCCCTCGGAAAGCACGGGAGAAGTTTCAGGCTCAACCGCTATCACCCGGATATTCGGATTTTGCTCCTTTAAATACTTTCCCGTCCCCGAAAGCGTGCCGCCTGTACCGACACCCGCCACAAAAATATCGATTTTA
>DKUE01000019.1:0-48103 GCA_002490525.1 Ruminococcaceae bacterium UBA7212 | reverse complement strand
GGCGGGGGGAGGGCGCCCCCCCCCCCCCCCCCCCCGCCACAAAAATATCGATTTTACCGTCAGTATCACGATAAATTTCAGGTCCCGTGGTCTCGTAATGCGCCTTTGGGTTCGCGGGATTGACAAACTGCCCTGCAATAAAACTGTTTTCAATTTCTGCGGCGAGTTCGTCCGCTTTTTCAATGGCTCCCGCCATCCCCTTGGCACCATCGGTCAGCACCAATTCCGCACCGTAGGCTTTCATCAGTTTGCGACGTTCCACGCTCATTGTTTCGGGCATGGTGATAATGATTTTATAACCGCGAATCGCCGCTACTGCGCAAAGACCGATACCCGTATTGCCCGAGGTCGGCTCAATAATTGTGCTGCCCGGCTTTAACCTGCCGCTTTTCTCCGCTTCGTCTAAAATGGATTTCGCTACACGGTCCTTCGCGCTGCCTGCGGGATTAAAATATTCTAACTTCACGAGAATCTTCGCCTGCAGCTGATTTTCCTTTTCGTAATTGGTCAGTTCCAAAAGCGGCGTACCGCCAATCAGGTCTGTGAGAGATGTGTAAATATTTGCCATTTAAATCCGCTCCTTATTAAATGCTTTGCGCACACTTATTCTACCACAGCTTTGAACGCCTGTTCAAGATCAGCCAGAATATCGTCAATATGCTCTGTACCGACAGAAAAACGAATCGTATTCGGTTTGATGCTCTGCTCAGCAAGCTCCGCTTCATTTAACTGGCTGTGTGTGGTGGTCGCCGGGTGAATCACCAGACTTTTCACATCCGCCACATTTGCCAGCAAAGAAAATATTTTTAAGCTGTCAATGAATTTATGCGCCTCTTTTTGTCCGCCTTTGATTTCAAAGGTAAAAACGGATGCCCCGCCGTTCGGGAAATATTTCTCGTACAGCGCATGGTCAGGATGACAGGACAAAGACGGGTGGTTCACCTTTTCGACCTGCGGATGCCCTGCGAGATATTTCACAACATTTTTGGTGTTTTCTGCATGGCGCTCCAAACGCAGGGAAAGCGTTTCCGTGCCTTGCAGCAGAAGAAATGCTGCAAACGGTGAAAGTGTTGCGCCCATATCGCGCAGCAGAATCGCACGGATATAGGTGACAAATGCCGCCTTTCCCGCCGCATCGGCAAAGGAAATACCGTGATAGCTCGGATTCGGTTCGGCAATCGGTGCATATTTTCCCGAAGCCTTCCAGTCAAAATTTCCCGACTCCACAATCACACCGCCGAGCGTCGTACCGTGTCCGCCGATAAATTTGGTTGCGGAATGCACCACAATATCCGCGCCGTGTTCAATCGGCCGGAACAAATACGGTGTACCAAAAGTGTTGTCAACCACCAGCGGTAAGCCGTATTTGTGCGCCAGTGCGGCAACTGCATCTACATCGGGAATATCGGAATTCGGATTGCCGAGTGTTTCAATATAGACCGCCTTGGTATTCGGCTGAATCGCCGCCTCTACTGCCGCCAAATCATGCACATTCGTAAAGGTGGTCGCGACACCGAACTGTGCCAACGTACGTGCCAAAAGATTGTACGTACCGCCGTAGATGGTCTTTTGGGCAACGATATGGTCGCCGCTTTGCGCCAGCGCCTGTATTGTATAGGTGACTGCCGCCGCACCCGTAGCAACTGCCAATGCTGCCGAACCGCCCTCCAAAGCGGCAATGCGTTTCTCAAAAATCTCCTGTGTGGGATTCGTTAATCTGCCGTAAATATTGCCTGCATCTGCAAGACCGAACCGTGCCGCCGCATGCGCGCTGTCACGGAACACATACGAAGTCGTTTGATAAATCGGCACAGCGCGTGCATCTGTTACGGGGTCGGGATTTTCCTGCCCTGCATGCAGCTGCAGGGTTTCAAATTTATAAAAATCTGACATTTTGTATACCTCTTTCTTATTTTAAAATACACAGAAAGCGGCATACACATTCGGCTGTTTCGCCAGTTACACTGTCGGATTTGAATTCTATCCCTGCTTGTCATGAAACAGCCTCCTTTATCATATTTCCTATTGAATCAGTATGGAATACTATAACACAGGCATATGCGTATGTCAACTGTTTTTTTAGCGTGTACTGCTTCGCGAGACGGCAGACGGACGGCGTAAATTTAACCCATCTAAAACGGCGGTCTTTTGCCGCTTTTCGGTTTATCGTTGTCTGCTGACTGACACCTGAAAACGGTAAAAAGTGAAAAGCCGCCGCAAGAATAAGGTTTCGGCATATTGGGTTCGGATTTGTCAGTTAACCCTAATCATTCTTTATTCAAATTATAAAATTGACAAAAGAAAGACAAAGGGAAAGTATGCAAATTTGCTAAAATTTGATTGACGAACATAAATAAAAGTCTTATAATAGTAATATTCTATATAAGGAAAGAGGAAAGATATGAAAATCAATGATTTGCTTCATAAGATTTACGGCACTACACCAAATGACGGAAATCTTCAGCCTAAAGAAGCAATTGCCTACGGTATTGCAGGCTTCGGTCAGAACTTTATCTGTACGATTATCGGTTCGTATTTGACGATTTTTTTGACTGACGCACTTCTATTCGGTGCTGACGGCGTTACAATCGGTACGGTTACCGGTTCCATGGCGGTTGCTTATCTTATGCTCGGCACACGAATTTTTGACGCCTTCAACGACCCGATTATGGGTAGTATTGTGGACCGAACAAGAACGAAGTGGGGTAAATGCCGCCCTTATCTTAAGTGGATGGCACTGCCGATTGCATTTATGACGCTGGCTTGCTTTTTACCCGCGTTTCAGGCAAAGGCGACATCCTCGTTCATAGCCATTGCCATTATTTACATTATCTGGTCGGTTGTATATACAGTGGCTGACGTTCCGTACTGGGGGCTTTCAACATGTATGACCAACAATACGGGTTTACGCGGCAACCTGCTGACAGTCACCCGTCTGCTTTGCACATTGGGCGCAGGTATCGTTACTGTTTTTGTTCCTATCATTACGGGCGCAGTTACATCCAAGTTTAAGTATACTGATAACGATATCCGCCTGATTATGACTGACAAAGCATCTCAAATTGAAAATCTTGTTGCAAATCAGGGGCTCTCCGTTGAAGAAGCGGCGAAAACCTTTGTCGGTACTGTTATCAGCGGACAGGAAGTGGCAAATGCAGATACCCTGAAATGGACATATTTCATTTGCGCGGCGGTTCTTGTTGTTTTGGCGGTTCCCATGTTCTATTACGGATTTAAAAATACAAAAGAGCGTTTTACAGCTGTGGACAATCCGCCGAGCCTCGGCCACAACCTTAAGCTCCTCTTTAAGAATAAAGAGCTTCTTTTAATTGTTATCTCCGGTATTCTCGGCGGTGCAAGAATGGTTTATACATATACAGGCGGGCTTTATTTTGCAAAGTATGTTCTGCAAAACGAAGGCGTATACAGCCTCATCACACTGCTTGTTGTTCCGGGCGGTTTGGTCGCCTCTCTTCTCGTTCCGTGGATGTCAAAGAAATTCACAAAAAAATGGGCGTATATTGCGGTTCACCTTTTCGGCGGCATTGTAATGGCAATTATGTACTTCGTAGGTTATGATGCAACATGGAAATTGGTTGTCGCAGCTATAGGACTTGTGCTTCTCGGCATTCCGCAGGGTGTGAACAACATTATCACCTATGCTATGATTGGGGATACAGTGGATTACCTGGAATGGAAAACAGGCGAGCGCGGCGAAGGCATTTGCTTCGCCATGCAGACGCTTATCAATAAAATAGGTATGGCTGTAGGCGCTTTTATCGGTGTTATCTCCTTCTCTGCGGCCGGTATCAACTCCGAGACAGGCTATATTTCAGCATCCGGTGCAAACACACTTTGGAATATGCTCGTTCTTTCGGGTGTTATCAGTATGTTTGCCTGCGCAGTTCCCATGTTCTTCTATAAGCTTACAGAAAAACGTCAGGCTGAAATGGTTTCTGAAATTGAAGAAAGAAAAGAGAAAGCTTCAAAATAAGCGCAACAGCAATATTGCAAATGCATACACAAGCGGCGGTGCAGTTCGGCAAACTGCACCGCCGTTTTATGCTGTCTTTTCATTTTTTTCGGGACACGCTGTTGACGAAACAGGAAAAAAAAGGTATGATTATAATATTCAAATTTAACATATGGAGGGTTTTGTTTTGAGCAATATAAAAACAAATTCCGGAAAATGGGGGCGCTACATCGGCTACGGTATAGGCGCTGTCGGTTTGGACTTAAGCTACGGTCTGTTTTACGGGTATCTTTCAAAATACCTGACAGATGTGCTTTTAATGCCCGCGGCATTCCTTTTGATTTTGACGCCGATTGCCCGTATTTGGGACGGCATCAACGACCCGATAATGGGTACAATCGTAGACAGTACAAAAATGAAAATGGGCAAATACCGCCCGTGGATTATCATTGGTGCGGTCTCGAATGCCGTTGTATTGGCGCTTCTGTTCACCAATCCCGGCATCCGGCTCGATTCTGTTTGGCTGTATGTGTATGTAGCAATTATGTACATTGCCTGGGGAATGACCAATACGATGGCGGACATTCCTTATTGGAGTATGGTGCCGAGCTTCACCAATGACCCGAAAGAGCGCAACCTCATTTCCACCGTGGCGCGCACTTTCAGCGGCATCGGGCAAGGCATCATCACCATTTTCACCCCTTATGCTTTACTGTTGCTCGGTTCAGGCATAACCAAAGAAGAACGCAAGCTGAGCGCACAGGGCTTCAGCCGCTGGGCAATCATTTGCGCAGTACTGCTCATTGTCTTTGCCGTAATTTGTGCAAGCGTCACCAAAGAGCGCCATGTCGTTTATAACAACGATAAGTTCAGCTTTAAAAAGCTGTTTAATGTTTTAAAAAGCAATGACCAGCTGATTGTATTTATGCTGTTTGCAATGATTTCTAACGCGGGTTGGTACTTAACCAGCGGCGTGGGCATTTATTACTTTGAAAACGTAGAGGGCGATGTCACAAAACAAAGTATGTTTGCCACCTTCGGGGCAGTCGGCTCTTTCTTAGGTCTGTTTGTCATTCCGATTATGCAAAAGAAATACACGCGCCGCACGATTTATCAGTTCTGCCTGATTATGGTTATCGTCGGCTATGCGGCAATGATTGTCTGCGGTCCGATTCTGCATCAAATGCTCCTGCTGTATATCGCGTATATTATCGCGTCTGTCGGCATTGCATCGATGTTTGTCAACCAAACGGTTATGCTTGCGGACATTGTGGATTACGGCGAGTACAAAACCGGCAAACGGCAGGAAAGCACCACTTTCTCGATGAAAGGCTTTTTGCAAAAAATGGCTTACACCATTCAGACCATTATCCTCTTTTCCGGGCTTGGACTTTCGGGTTATGACGGCGCTGCCGCCGTGCAAACCGAAATGTCGAAAACGACCATCAGCATTATGACTTTTGTGATTCCGCCGATTTTGGTCTTTGTTTCGTTCTTGATTTTCTCGAAAAAATACAAGCTGTACGGCGAGTTGTCCGAAAAAGTACAGGTGTTTATTGCTGAACGGCGGGCAAAGGATGAGGCTGAGGCGTAATGCGTATTTTGATTATCCGTCACGGCGACCCTGATTACTCGATTGACTCTTTAACCGAAAAAGGTTGGCGCGAGGCGGAATATCTTGCCGAAAAGCTTGAAAAAGAGCGCTTAGACGCAATATACTGCTCCCCGCTCGGACGTGCCAGAGACACAGCAGGATGTACCTTAAAGCACACCGGCAAGACGGCGAAAACGTTTGGCTGGCTGCGGGAATTTCAGGCACCGATTTTTGACAAAAATACAAAAAAGCTTTGCGGTCCGTGGGATTTGATGCCCTCATTTTTCACAAAGGTAGAGGATTTTTACCATCCAGATAAATGGGCAGATACCGATTTTATGCGCTCAGGACTGCGTGTGAAGGCAGAATACAACCGCGTTGGCAAGGGCCTTGACAAGGTTTTGAAAGCCCACGGCTATGAACGTAAAGGCAAATATTACAAAGCCGTACACCCAAACCGCGACACCATTGTTTTCTTCTGCCATTTCGGCGTAGAATGTGTGATGCTCTCGCACCTATTGGGTATCCCCCCTGTACCGCTGTGGCAGGGCTTTTGCGCCGCACCGACCTCTGTCACAACACTCTATACCGAGGAACGCGAAGAGGGCGTTGCCGTATTCCGCTGTGCATCATTCGGCGATATTTCACATTTGTATGTGCACAATGAACCGCCCGCATTTGCCGCACGGTTTTGTGAGACGTTCGATTGTAAAGAGGAAAGGCATTAAATTTATGGACGACTGTATTACAGCACATACATACTGTACAAATAATAAAGCAAAACTGTTGCAGGATTCGAAATGCGGCTGTTTCTATTGTCTCCGGATTTTTCATCCAGCAGAAATTAAGGATTGGATTGCAGATTCGGTCGGCACAGCAATTTGTCCTTATTGCTTTACAGACTCTGTAATCGGTACGTACAGCGGATATCCGATTACGAAGGCGTTTCTATCGGAAATGCATCAACACTGGTTTAATTCTTAATATGCGATAGAGTGCAACGGACAGTTCTCTACAATTTTTTAAAAATTTAGGGAACGCATCATCAGTCGTTCCCTATGAAAAGTAAAAAGCTTTTCGCAGTTTTGCGGAAAGCTTTTTTACTTGATATTACATATAATTATTTTCTTTTTGATTTACAAACCGCATAAGCTATGCCCGCAACAGCGGCTGTACCTGCGGCAAAGCCGAGTTTTTTGAGCATCGGTAATACGGATTCCACACTCGGCGGGGCGTATGAATACAGCAAATATTTCGGTTTATTCTGAATATCCTTTACACTGAACAAGTCACGGTACAAAAGAGTATGCGTAGAAAAAGTTTTCGGATTTTTCTCGTCCAAATCAATTAAACGCACACCGCGGTCTAAGCGAGGACCGTATACATTAAAGCCGCAGCCCTGCGTATAACCGAGCAACATATTGCCGTGTTTTCCGACAAAGCTGTTGTTGTGGTCATGCCCGAAAAACATGGCAAGCGTGTCGCCCTTTTCTGCAACCGCCGCAAATTCACCGCTGTTTTCAGAGGGCGTTGCGGGAGTCTCTAATAGAAAATCGCAATTCCCCTTTTGCAGGAACCGCTCGTCAATATTATAAAACTTGCCGTAGTGCTCGCGGAAGCCCTGTGCGTGCGGTTTCTGTGATTTCGGCACTTCCTTCAGTAAGTCCCACATTTCAGGCACAGGAATATGCTGAAACAGAATCGAGGGCACATAGTCCCCTGCCGTTTCCTTTAAATACTCGCGTACTGTGCGGTACCATGCAATTTGTTCCGCTGTGACGCTCGCGCATTTGCCGTCAAGCGTTGTAGAAAGCGAATCCACCAAATACAGATTAAATAAAATCTTTTCACCGTCATGCGAACGGATATTAAGGTATTGGTTACACAGCCCCGCAAGGCTTTCATCGCCTGCAACTGCCAAACAATTTTTGTGAGCGCGGTACATTTCGAGCTGTTTTTCTTTCGAAATCCCAAACGCCTGATCGTCATGATTGCCGAACACAAAAGTAAACGGAATCCCGCGCTGTTCCAAAGGTGCAATCAAATGATCGATTGCCTTTTTGTAATTCGCCTCGCGTTCACCCAAAAGAAAGCTAACGCCGTAGCCTTTAAACTGGTCGCCCGTAAACACGACCAAATCAGGCTTGGCTTTCTCAAGAGCCGCCGCCAGAAACGCCAATGTATCTTTAGAAGTAACCTGCGTATCCTGCGTATCCGCCACCTGCATAATACGGAATTTACCGTCTGCACGGAAATATAAATCCTCTGTTTTACCGCGTGGAGTAGTCATTGCATACACCGCCTGTTTTAGTTTGCTTTTTCCTTTTTGCCGAATTTCTTTTCAAAAAATGCATCCACCTTTTGCCCAACATATTTGTCGAACAGCGGATATACGAATTTTGCAATCAGGAAATAGGCAATCACAGCGTAAACTATCCCCATCAGCGCACCGAACAGCACATCTGTCGGATAATGCACCATGAGATAATTCCGGGAGAAACCAATGAGAATCGCCAAAATGCCCGCAGGCACGCCGACTTTCCATTTTTTGTTGAGTAAAATTGCCGTTGCCGCCGCAAAAGACGAAGAAGTGTGCCCCGACGGGAAAGAATAACTGGACGGCAGGGATACCAACAGCTCCGGCTTACCGTTTGCCGCTGCAGGAAATCCCGCATACAAATCCGCAAACGGTTCAAAATTGAACGGACGCACACGCGCAAATATGTTTTTCAGAGTCAAATCATTCACCAAAAGCATGACAATCAGTGCAAATGCCATTGTCACACCAACCTTGCGGTATTTTTTGGAAAACAGGCAAACCACAGCCAATACAATCCAAAGCCAGCCGCCCTCGCCGAAAAACGTGATAATCGGCATAAGTACATTTAAAACCTCGCACCAAACGTGCTCTTGTATCCACTGAAAGACAGAATGGTCAAACGCGGAAAACGCACTGAAATCCATAAACTTACCTCCATAAAAATCTATGTATTATAATAAACCAAATCCATTAAAAGTCAATATACCGGACTCAAATTCCGTCCGATTTCTAATAATCAAACAGCACTGTTGTTAACAAGTCGGTGATATAAAAGGCATGTAGCATAATAAAACCGGAAGTTAAAAATCCTGTAACATCTTTGCGGTGTATGATTGTATTGTTACGCAGTAAAAGCAAAATCAGCGGCAGTGTCGGCAGAATATATCGGGTTTGAATGCCGTTGACACATGCGGAATCTACACTGGTCCACAAATAGGCCGCCGCACAAAAGCCTGCCACCGTCAACAACACAGCCGACCACATAACCGTTCTTTCCAACGGCTGCATCCGAATGCGTTCGCGCGGGGAGTCACCGCGTACAGAAGAAAGCAAAAGCAAAGCGGCAAATCCGAGGGCATAGGTTTTGGACACAGGTAAATTTCCCCAAGCCATATCCGACCCGAACAGAGAGTAGGACAGCCACTCTTTACTGTCAAAGTAAGTATTCACCCACAGCTCAATAAACTTTAACGGGTCCTTGAAAATAAGGTCTAAGGTATACGGGTTGCTTGTAGTCGTCACTGCGGATGAAAAACGGAAAGCGTTGAACAGCAGGAAAAATCCGACAGCCGCCGCCAGCAGTCCACCCACAAAAATCCAAGTCTGCTTTTTGGGCAGTGCTCGATTGCGGGGAATCAGCAGAAGCAACAGCAGAACCACACAATACACGCCCGCCTTCGGTGCAGCAAATACCGCAATACACAGCAGCAAAGACACAATATCCAAAACAGAAATTTTCTTTTTTCTGTAAATTAAATCCAAGCACACCGCTGTAAAGTAAAAGGCAAATGCGAGAATAACCGAATCATAGGAATAAGAAGCCACCTGCTGTAAGGTCAGCGGCAGCAATGCCACGGCAAACAGAACATTTTTCCCGAACGGCATTCTGCGTACAGCAAGCATGCCGAGTACGGCAAACAGCAGTAAATTCATAATTCTGCCGAGATAGAAGGAAGTCACAGAAGAGAGATGCAGCCACCTGCCGACGGCAAGCCCGAAACCGGAGGCAATATAACACACGGGATTTCCTGTAATATAGTCCCCATCGACTAAAATCAATTCCTCGTTTTCCTTGGTGCCCAAAATATTGTTCACTGCGGCGGCATAGGTGCCCGTTGTAGGCACAAGCCGTTTTCCGTAAAACTCGCTGATAATACCGTTGTAGTCTGTATCACAAGCGCGGATATACAGTTCCTTGTTCGGGTTTTCAGCCTTCGGTGTTGCGGTAAGCGCATTGGACACACGGTACGCAGTGTAAAAATGCGCCGTTTCATCCGGCGTTGCATACGGGGTCATCAAAACGGTATAGCCCATGCCCATAATCAGCACCGCTACCAAAAACAAAATATGTTTTTTGACACGGAACACATATGCGCAGAAATACACCACGGTAAACGCCAACAAAATCGCGGCTGAAAATGCCAAGAACAGAAGTCTTGCCATGGTATAAATCGGCGAATACACATAAAAAGCCATATCCTGTGAAACGGTCTCTCCGTTCACGGTCATTTCACCCGACTGATAATAATCCCTGTCGCTTACGCGGAAATAAATGCCTGAGTTTTTCGGAAAATCACCGGAAATTTCCAAGGTGTATGTCTGATTGCGTACATTGCCCTGCAAAAGCGTATCTAAACTTCGAACCAACCTGCCGAAATACAGCGCCTCATTCAATTTATCCTGATCCAAGTCATAATCGTCAATGACCGTTCCCGCCGCATCCTTCAATACAACGCGCAAATGCCCTTTTACATCAATAAATTCACCGTTTACAGCGAGTTTTTCGCGCTCCGCCTTTTTTTCCTCAGTAAAATCAATCCAAAGCGTATAGCCGCTGACGGAATCCTTAGCCTGAAAGCTTTGCGTCAGCGTAAAATTACCGTTTGGAAACAAATATCTTTCACCCATATTTTTAGAGGCGACGGAATAATATCCTATATCATCCGCTTCCGCTTTCGGCGTTATGTAAAACTGATATACCAGCCCAAAAAACACAGACAGCACAAAAAACAGGACGGCAAAAATGACAAGTGTCTGCCACAGAGGTTTCCGTTTTTCAATCCGGTTCATCCGTTTTCTCCTTTCCCGCATCCTCTAACTCTTTTTCGCGAATAGCTACGTTCTGTATCGTGGATTTTAGTTTCTGTTTCAAAAGCGAAACCTCTAAAGAAAGGGAAAACAGTTTGACAATCACAATGAAATTCACAGCCAGAAAAACAAAATTCGCAGGAGACTGAATCCCGAGCAGGTCGGAAAAAAAGTCGGGAATCTGCGGGAAAATGCTGATAATCACCAAAGCACTGCTCACCAAAATCCAGTAAATTGCATCCTCAATTTCCATCTGTGCACGGCGGATACGGCGCAACACATAAACGCAGGCTGTAATACATACCACAATCAATGCAATACGCAAGGTCAGGCTCATACTTCATCCCCCTGTAAATCAATCGGTTTGCGAAACCACTGAATAAAGAATATAGAGATGCACATTCTTGCCATGTATTTCATGGAACGCGCAAAGGTCAAATAGCTTTTTCCCGCTGTTCGTTCCAGCATTTCCACTTGGGTTTCGCCGATTTTGGCACCGCACCGCAAAAGAAAGGTCAGGGTGTCGGGTTCAGGTCCAAACTCATACTGCCGTGCGTGGTATTCCATCATACGGCGGTTGTAAAGCCGCATTCCCGAGGTCGGGTCTTTCACGGAAGTGCCCGCCGTAATGCGCATAGCGGCGGAAATTAAATTACTGCCGAGCATCCGCAGAGTTTTCGGTTTCTTTTTTTCCACAAAACGCGAACCGATAACAACATCAAACCCGCCTGCTTCCATCATCTCCAGCATATCCGCAATATATTTCGCATCGTGCTGTCCGTCGCCGTCATACTGAATGGCACAGTCATAACCGTTATAATATGCATATTTCATGCCTGCCTGAAACGCACCCGACAGCCCGATATTTTCAGGCAAATCCAAAAAATTAAAGCCGTTGCGCATACAAACCTTGGCTGTATTATCCGTAGAACCGTCATTGACAACAATATAATCGTACTGCGGATAATTCTCCAGAATATTGCGTACAACGCGTGCTATGTTCTCCCCCTCGTTGTACGCGGGAATAATTAAAATCGTTTTCATGCATTGCTCCCGTCATTATCAAAAACCCGAACTAAGCTTTTTGCGGTGTTGTGAAAGCTCCAGCCGCAAGTATCATAGTTTTGCCTGGCTTTCTGTGCAAAGGCGGCTCGGTTTTGCACAGAAAGTGCGCGTAAAATGCCCTCCTTAGCGGCTTCCTTACTGTTCCCCTTTAATAAAATGCCCGAAACACCGTCTGTCACAATGGGCAGAATACTCGGAATCGGCGTAGACAAAACAACCGTATCGCACAAAACCGCCTCTAAAGCAGAAGCGCCGAAGCCTTCTGCGTCTGACGGCAGGATATAAAAATCGCTTTCCTTTTGCAAAGAGATGGCAGATGTGTAGGGTACCGTGCCTAAAAAAATCAAATGCGCCGACTGTTTTTGGGAAAGCTCCGGAAACAGAACGCCGTCCCCCGCCACAAACATATAGATCGGATCGTTGGTTTCCGCAAGGACCTCCAAAAAACCTTCTACGGCACTGCGCGCACCCTTATCCGCAATCAACCTGCCGATGTAGGAAATCACGACCGCTTCTTGCGGAATGTGATATTGCAGTCGGAAATGCGGTGCAGCAGTTTGCAAAATATGCAGTATTTCCGTTTCGGGTATGGCATTGTACAAAAGCCCTTTCGCCGAAATGCCGAAATGCCCGAGCCACTGACAGGCGGCATCGGAAACTCCGTAAAAATCTCGGCAATACCGCTTTAATACAGCAGTAATGCCATGCTCATACCATCCGCAAAGCATGTCCAACGGCTTTGCGCCCATTTTCAAATGGGCAGAACCGTGTTCAATCACAATTGACGGAATCCCGTACTGCTTTGCAAAACGCGCACCGACCAGCGAATGAAAATAAAATCTTGTATTGATAACTACTGCATCATATTTCTCGGCAGCCATTTTTTGAAACAGCGAACGGTATGCGCCGTTCTTTTTCGGAATCGGCAATCTGCCGTTTAAAAGCGGAAAGCAGGGAAGTGCATACACCTCTATCCCCTCTTCGGAACACATATACCCTTCGGTTTGCTCCGTATTGGAGGTCACCACGGTAACACGGTGTCCCATTCGAATCAATTCACATGCGAGGTTATAGGTATACCGTTCTACACCGCCCATATGCGGAACATATAATGCGGAAAAAAAGCAAAAATGTTTACCCAACCTGTTTTTCTCCCTTCATCTTTTTGGAAAGAACCGCCGCAAAAATCAGCACAAACAGCAAGCAAAGCAAAGTCACCGACAGCAAATACGTCAGCGATGCCCCCCACATACCGTAAGATGCGACCATTCTGTCGCCCAAAAGCCAAGCCGCCGCAGCCGCGCCCACATAGCCAATCAGCACATATTTTTGTTTGCGCTGAACGGTAATCATGTAATACAGCAATACACAAAGCGCGTTAAACCCGCCGCCTGCAAGTACAAGCATCAGTTCGGCTTTAAAAGCGGATAAATCCGTGCCGTAGAGCAGTGACAAAAACGGAATCCCCAACAGCCAGCCACCCAAAAGTGCCGCGGCTGTTACCGCAAAAATCCAAAGAATCAGCTTTGCAACGGTTGACAAAAAAGCTTTCAGCTTGTTTTCGTTCCAAAAAGCCGTCAGCTTAGTCAACAGCGGACGAAATGCAAACAGACTGAACAGATTGATGACCGACGCCGGCATAAAAATAATCCCGTAATAGGTTTGGTATTCCGGAGAGAGGTATGCATCCACCGCAAATTTCGGCGCATTGTTAATATACATCATTAAAAATGATGCCAAAAAGAGCGGAAAACAGGATTTAAACAATGCAAGCAATGCGGATTTGTCAAACAGCAAACGGCATTGCGCAAAATACCGCCCCGTGCCCGCATCAAAAAGCACCAGCCATAACAGCGCGAGCACAACCATCACACCGCAGGAAACCAACAAATTTCTTGTTACCAGCAACGAAATGAAAAAACCCGCGCAATACACAAACACACGCACGGACAGCGAAAAACCCGCTACATCTAAGCGGTCATTCTGCTGTGCCTGCCCGTTAAAGACATCGCAAAAAGCCTCTATGCATTTCAGCGCGCACAAAAGCACAATTACGAAAGCCTTTTCACCGCGGTATCCGTTCAAAAACAGATACACGGCGGTTACAAGCAGCATCAGTGCACAGGTCAGTACACGAAATGTAAAATAAACGGGAAAAGAAAACTGCCTGTAAATATCGGTGGACTGAAACGGGCGCACCTCAAACAGCCCTACCGTAAGCATCATCAGACTGACGGAAAAACCGAGCGAAAAAACGCCCGCCTGTTCATCGCCCAATGTGCGCGTCACCATCATTAATAGCAATACAGATACAGCCGCATTGACAAGACTGCCCATCATATTCCAAAACGCGACCGATTTCGCAGAGGGCTTTTTTTGCATCCAAGCGTTAAAGGTTTGCATTCGTTTCTCCGTTTTTTGACAAAAATAGAAAATATAATTGATTTATTATAGCATAAAATCATTTTTTATGCAATATCTCGCAAAGGATTCTTTTTCTCTCGTCTTTTTACAGCAAAACCGCTAAAAATAATTACAATTTTACGAATAAAAAGCAAAAAAAGCGTAACAATCCGCATGTATATCCGCAAGACAGGCAATACTGATAAAAAGGAGGATTCGTCATGAAAAATGAACAGGACAGACACCGCATTGAAGTCACCGTGCGCGACAGACTGTTGCGCGCGTGGGAAAATTCTATGGAAATGGCACGGGACTTTGAAGGCTATTCCCATGAATTCAACGAGAACGAACAATACAGCCGTGCATTCGCAAAATACGCCGTTGATGAGGCAAGGCATGCCGCAGAATTAAAAGATATGCTGCACGCCTACCAAAGTGAGCAATAACGCGGTAAATTTACACCCCTGCTTGCATATACTGAAGCAGGGGTGATTTTTTGTATACATTTCAAAACGAAAATGCAGACTTTGCGCGTATTTTTTTATCGCACCGCCCATATGCCGCCGCATATATAAAAGGAAGCGATACTTATCCCGACACGGCGGGAAGAATCCTGTTTTACCCTGCGGGAGACCGCGGTGTTTTGGTCGTGTCGAACATACGCGGTTTGCCCGTAGACCCGAGGCCTTGCACACAGCGGTTCTTTGCCATGCACATCCATGAAAACGGCACATGCCGCGGCACATCGGTAGAACCTTTCCAGGAAGCAGGCGGACATTACAATCCGCAAGCCTGTCCGCATCCCATGCATGCAGGCGATTTGCCGCCGCTTTTGAGCAACGCACGCGGCAAAGCCTTTTCAGCCGTACTGTGCGACAGCTTCAAGCTGAATGAAATTCTTCAGAAAAGTGTCATCGTGCACCGCGCACCCGATGATTTTACATCACAGCCCGCGGGCAATGCAGGAGAACGCATCGCCTGCGGCACGATTGTCAAGGCCTTTCGCCAAAGATAAACACAAAAAACGACCGTTTCTGTTTTGAAAACGGTCGTTTTTTACAGGAATTCCTTTTCTGCGGCATGCAGTTTTATATCGCTCTTCAGTTTTGTACGGTATTGCCCTGCTCCGCTTCGGCGTTTTGCGGGCGTTCAGCCGCAGAAAGCACACCTTTTTCCGTAAGCTCAGGCAAAATACGGTCGGCGGCATAAAGGTAGTAAGTGAAATCCACACCCTCAAAATATTGCGTTGCCTCGGCAACACGGGTATATGCACCGAAAGGCAGAGGCGCACTGCGCGTTACCACAAAATCGGGATTTTGCAACAGAACCTCCGCATCTTGCCCCGCAAACATCTCGGGGAGCATGATATTTAATCGGCAAAAATATTTGCAGTCGGGCACAATGTCTGTTACCGTATAAAATCCGCCGTCCAAGAAGCCGAAATTTAACAAGGACGGATTCTCCATACTGCAAATAATCTTTTCAAATTTATACTGCGGCAAATCATCCTTTTGGTAAGCTGTAAGATAGGTATTCGTGCTTGTACAATAGGCAAATGTGCCGCTCAGCATAAGTGACACCAGCACAAGTGCAGGTGTGATAATTTTCGGATTCGGTTCTATGGGCAAATGCGACAAAGCACTGCAAACCGGCAAACAGAAAAATAAAGTAAATACCGAAAAAACCAGCGTATAATAAGGACAGCAAACCGCACCCGTACACACGCACAGCACGGTAAACAGCGCGGTCAGAAGCAAATGCGCGCGGACACCTTTGCGCACAGCTGTATACCAAACCACACCGAGTATGCCCGGAACCGCATAAATCCAATTGCGTACAACATGGGTCTTCAAACGTAAAAGCAGGGTTTGCAATACCGCTGTAATTTCTGCCAAACCGCCCTGCGATGCCTTGGCATATAAAAACAAATTGTTGTAAAAATATGCCGTCCACAAATCACCCAATGACCGTGTCACACCGAAATAAAGCAGCACGGGTACAGTCGGCAGTAGAACGCCCGCCAGCACTGCACCGGCCGCCTTAAAGGCACTGACAATGCCGTTTTGCCGAAAACTTTTCCAAATCGGCACCAATGCCCAGCCAACAAAAAATCCAACCAAATTAAACTTCATCCAGAGCACAAGTCCCGCCAATGCGCCGACAGCGAACCACTCTTTGACAGTCAGCGGTTTTCGCCGCCGAAAACTGCGTTCTGAAAGATACAGGCAAGCGGTAAAAATCGGTAAAATCAGCTCTTCTACACTGTCGCCGTGGCAGAAGCTGCGCGAAGCATAAACCGCCGCACCGAAAAACGGCAGCAAAGCATATACACCGCGCACCCGATATAAGAAAAGCGTTTTTGCCGCAAAGTACAAAAAAACCGTCCCTGCGCCGAGTTCTAATAAATACACGCCGAAAAAGGTTTTGTGGGAAATCAAATACGCTCCCGCATGCAAAAAATACAGCCACGGACCCTTTTGTTCATAAATATCGCGGTACAACACCTTGCCGTGCAGCATGGATTTGCCCACCGTAAAAAAGCAGTTGGAATCTACCCAATCGTTAAACGGGTATATAAAGGAAGACTTTGTACATAACGTCAGCAGTATAAATGCCGTAAAAAAGCAAAACAGCAACGTGCGCATATTTTTTGACTGTATTCTGTTTTGCAATGTATTTCTGACTTTATTCTGCATTTCGACAATCCTTTTCCTGTGATTCATTTTAATACTGTTCCGGCACACGAAGAGCAACGTACAGCCTTTTTGCCGCCTGCGGTGTGAATATAGTATTTTTCTGCGGAAACAGCGTTGTGCATTTGATTTTAAGGATACCATACATTCCCTTTAAAAACAAGTCTCAGTTTCCTGTCGTGGCACCGTAGTCGTTCACAATACCTGCGGTTTCCGACGGACTGCCGATAACCTCTGTAAATGCTTCGGGCGTGAGACCCACAATAACGGTTTCGGCAAGCAGTGCGGAAGATTCTACGGAAAAAGTGTTTTTTTGCCCGACAAACACAAGACGTCCGGTCACGGTGATGTGCAAAAACACGCGGTGTACAACCTGATTTAAGCCGGCATCCTTGAATTCCGACTGAAAATTTACCGAACTGTTTGAGGTCAGCTGCATGGAAAATTTGATTTTCGGTCCGCGGCCCGCAGTATATTCGCTTCCCAAAAAAGTACCAATGGGGATATATGTATGATAGGATTCCTGCGCGGCGGCAATGCGTCCGATTTCCAAAGAGATTTGACTTTTCAGCATATTTATGGTCAGTGCGTCAATTTGTAAGCCCGTAATGCGGTTTTCACGGTCGGCGGACAGGCGCACAATGTCATCATAATCGATTTGATTTTCACGCAACACATTTACAACCGCCTCATCGGCGGCATTTAAAAGAATACCCTCTGCCACATTCTGCGCATACTGCAAAATAACAGGACGCATCTGCGAAAGGCTGAGTGCGGCAATCAGGAACGCCGCAACGGCGCACACGCAGATGCGGACAGCGGTATTTTTCTTGCCTTTCGGTCTTTTGCGATTTTGCAAAACATCACCCGCTTTCTCTTTTATTCTACGCAAAAAAAACTGCCGTGTTCTGAATTTGGTTTTGCATTTTTCGAGAAAATATTGTATAGTGTATAAGAATTCAACGAATCGAGGCAAGTTATGCAAAACGAAAATCTGTCGCAGAGAACAGCAGAAATTCTCCAAAATATGATTTTAAACGAGCATGTGTATGCGTTCGGTGAAAAACTGCCGAATGAAAATGAGCTTTCCGAACTTTTAGGCATCAGCCGCACAACACTGCGCGAGGCAATACACATCTTGACCTCTGCGGGCCTTTTGACCGTTCGGCGCGGGCGCGGCACATTCGTTTCGGAGCAAGCCGACCAATACGCCGTAAGCGGCGTAGATATGCAGACGATTTCGCAAATGAAGGTAACCCTGCGCGACCTTTACGAAACCCGCATGATTTTTGAGCCTGAAGCCGCCGCGCTTGCCTGCCAGCGTGCAACGGATGCAGAAATCCAAAACATTCTGGAGTTGGGTACGGAATGTCAGACACAGCTTTTAAAAGACCCGCGCAGTAAAAAGCGGATTGCCTCGGAAAGCGCCTTTCACGGCGCGATTGTCAAAGCATCACATAACGAGTTTTTAAGTCAGTTTTTGCCGATGCTCACCAAAACCATTGAGCAAACCTTCGCACTGGAGTATAATTTGGACATGATTGCGGAAGACGCATACAAAGACCATATTCTCATCATGGATTTTTTTAAGAAGCGGGACAGCGCGGCGCTCAAAAGCGCCGTCACCATTCACCTGCACCATGCAATGCTGCACGAGCAAATTTCTTTGGAGACCTTATAAAGATACAAAAAAGTGTTGACAAAAGGAAATAAATGTTTATAATGGTTGTATGACAACAAGTCTTAGTAATCATACAACTTGTAAAAATACATAGGAGGCATACAAAAATGGCAGAAGCAAGAATGTTTTATCAAGAGGACTGCAATCTGTCCCTACTCGATGGCAAAACCATCGCAGTTATCGGCTACGGCAGTCAGGGGCACGCACACGCGCTCAACGCAAAAGAGTCGGGTTGCAATGTAATTATCGGTCTTTACGAGGGCAGCAAGTCCTGGGCAAAGGCAGAGGCGCAGGGCTTTGAAGTCTTTACTGCGGCGGAAGCGGCAAAAAAGGCTGATATCATCATGATTCTCATCAACGACGAGTTGCAGGCAGATATGTACAAGAAGGATATTGAGCCGAACCTGGAAGCCGGCAACATGCTGATGTTTGCACACGGCTTTAACATTCACTTCGGCTGCATCAATCCGCCGAAGGATGTTGACGTTACCATGATTGCACCGAAGGGCCCCGGTCACACCGTCCGTTCCGAATATCAGGCGGGCAAAGGTGTTCCCTGCCTGGTGGCTGTGCATCAAGATGCCACTGGCAAAGCGCTTGACAAGGCACTCGCTTATGCACTGGCCATCGGCGGTGCAAGAGCAGGCGTTTTGGAAACCACGTTCAGAACCGAAACCGAAACCGATTTGTTCGGCGAACAGGCAGTACTTTGCGGCGGCGTTTGCGCGCTGATGCAGGCGGGCTTTGAAACGCTTTGCGAGGCAGGCTATGACCCCAGAAATGCCTATTTCGAGTGCATTCACGAAATGAAGCTGATTGTGGATTTGATTTATCAGAGCGGCTTTGCAGGGATGCGTTACTCCATTTCCAACACCGCAGAATACGGCGATTACATCACCGGTCCGAAGATTATCACCGACGACACCAAGAAAGCGATGAAGAAAATTCTTTCCGATATTCAGGACGGTTCTTTTGCAAAAGAATTCCTGCTGGATATGTCCCCCGCAGGCCGTCAGGTACACTTCAAGGCAATGCGCAAGCTTGCTTCCGAGCATCCTGCTGAGAAGGTCGGCGAAGAAGTCAGAAAGCTGTACAGCTGGAACGATGAAAAGGATAAGTTCATCAACAACTGATTCGTTTCATATGTATTATAAGAAAAGAGCCGTCCGAAAGGGCGGCTTTTTGTGTTTCTGACAAGAAAAAAAGACTTTCTGCGGTTTTACACAGAAAGTCTTTTTCCTTAATTTTATTTCTCGTGACACTTATGACGGCAAACTGCGCAGTTGGGCGCGGTAATGATGTCATCCACCGTTTTGCCGGCGGGAATGAGCGGCAAAACTCGGTCATCCTTGTCAATCGTGCAGTCAATCCACACAGGGCAGTTATCCTGCTGTGCCTGCTTGTAAGCCGCTTTGAACTCTGCAAGCGTGGTTGCACGGTAGCCCTTGCCGCCGAAGCCTTCAATCACCTTGACAAAATCCGTTTTGCGTTCAGGGTCGGTCTGCGAATACCGTTTGCCGTAAAAACAGGTCTGCCACTGGCGCACCATGCCGAGCACGCGATTGTCGAAAATGACGGTAATAATCGGCAGATTGTTGCTGACCGCCGTGCAGGCTTCATTGAGATTCATATGGAACGAGCCGTCACCTGTAATATGTACCACGCGCTTTTGCGGATAGGCAAACTGTGCACCGATAGCCGCACCGTAACCGTAACCCATGGTACCGAGGCCCCCGCTCGTCAGGAAATTGCGCGCGCCTGTATGGTGAATATACTGCGCCGCCCACATCTGATGCTGACCGACGTCGGTCACATAAATTGTTTCTTTATCCGTCCCCTCGCAAATGGCACGCACCAATTCGTGTGGGGTAATGCGGTCGGGGTCGTCCTGCGGAATATAATCCTCTTTTTTATAGGATTCAAGCGTCTGAATCCATGCACTGCGGTCTGCCGATTTTACCAACGGTAAGAGCGCGGTCAAAATCGCCTTCACGTCGCCTGTCAAATACGCGTCCACCATCACGTTTTTATTGATTTCGCTTAAGTCAATATCAATTTGCACAACCTTGGCTTTTTTTGCAAAGCGCTCGGTGTTGAGTGCCACACGATCGGAAAAACGTGTACCGATAGCCACGAGCAAATCCGCCTCATCAATTGCCTTATTGGTTACAAGACTGCCGTGCATACCGACCAATCCGTAATTGAGCGGTTCATCATATCCCAACACCCCTGCCGCCATTAACGTATGGCAGGTCGGAATGCCTGTTTTTTCCACAAATGCGCGGGTCGCATCAGACGCTTCCGAAGAAACCACACCGCCGCCCAATTCAATAACCGGACGCTTTGCGGCATTAATCAGCTTCGCAACCGCTTTCAGCTTGTCTGCATCCAAAACGGCGGTATCCGCAATCGGTTCGGGCTTTACCGTTTCAAACTCCGTTACCGCGGCGGTGATATCCTTCGGGATATCCACAAGCACCGGGCCTTTACGGCCTGAATTTGCGATTTTAAATGCTTCGCGCAAAATCGGCGCAAGCTCGGAAATATCCTGCACCATAAAGTTGTGCTTGGTAATCGGCATAGTAATTCCCGTGATGTAAACCTCTTGGAATGCATCTCTACCGATAAGGGACGTTCCGACATTGCCCGTAATGGCAACCATCGGTACAGAGTCCATATACGCCGTGGCAATGCCCGTAACCAAATTGGTCGCACCAGGGCCGCTGGTTGCGATAACCACACCTGTTTTGCCTGTGGCGCGCGCATAACCGTCCGCCGCGTGGGACGCTCCCTGCTCGTGCGCGGTCAGGACGTGATGAATACTGTCGCGATATTTGTAAAGCGCATCGTATATATTTAAAACTGCGCCGCCCGGATACCCGAACACAGTATCCACACCGTGCTCCATGAGCACCTCGGCGATGATATCAGAACCGTTCAGTTGCATAGCTTTCACCTAAAATCCGTTGTCATTCTGTCGGGAAACCGTTTATCGCTTTCCCGATAATTTTGCATTTTATTTTACCCCGAATCGACAAAAATGTCAACACTTTAGCGTAGTCCACCGTTAAAATCATCTGATTCAGCAATGTGCATCTGTCTTTCACGGACTTGCTTCCGATAAATTCATGATTTCCTCTGCAATATAACGAAACACAGGGGCGCAGTCGGCGGAGCCACCCTCACCGTTTTCTTTTAATACGGTTACAGCATAACGGGGCGTTTCATACGGAAAATAGCCGCAAAACCACGACTGTGTCACTTCCGCGCCGTTTTCGTCAAACCAGCCGCTTTGTGCAGTAGCGGTTTTGCCCGCCGCCGTGCTGTTTGACGGCTTCGCGCGCCTGCCGCTTCCGTTTTCCACGGTATATTGTAAAAGCGCACCGACACGTTTGGCGGTTCCTTCAGACATAGCGCGGCGGGAAGCAGGTAAAAAGGCACGCTGAACCGCTTCGCCGGATGCATCTATAATAGATTTCATCAAACTCGGCGCTCGGTATATGCCGCCGTTGGCAATGGCGGCGTACACGGCGGTCATTTGCAGAGGGGACGCCAACAGTTCCCCCTGCCCGAACGCGAAATTTGCTAAATCCTGTGCCGAGGTCAGCGTATAGGCGGCAGGTGAAATGCCCGGTTTTGTATAAAAGCCGTCAGCAAGTTCAATTTTCGCGCCCAAGCCGAGATTTTCAGACATCGCGCATACATTTTTGCGTCCCGTATGCAAAGCAAGGTCGATAAAATACGGATTACAGGAATTCGCGGTTGCCACGAAAAGATTCTGTTTGCCGTGCCCCTCGTGCACATGGCAGTTAAATATGGTTTCCCCTATCGTATAGGCGCCCGTACAGATGTAAGCATAGCTTTCATCCGTACCGCTCTCTATGGCGGCAGCGGCAACGACCGCTTTGAACACGGAACCTACGGAATACGGTGTAATCGCACGGTTTACGAATGGTGCGTCGGCAGCATCTAAGCTTTTTTCAGGGTGAATTTGGGAAAATTCGGGTACACTCGCCATAGCAAGGATTTCAGAGGTTTCAATATCCAATACCACGACCGCGCCTGCAGCAATTTCAAATTTTTTCAGCGCTTCCTCGGCAATCGTCTGCATGGATTTATCCAATGTCACCTGAATCCCCGCCGGGGAATCGTAATTCTCACTCGTAAATTGCAATTCTGCACCATCCAACAGTCGCCCTTTTGCGTCCACCCCACATCGCGCCCGCAATACACCGCGCGCGTCCTTTAACATATCGTTGTAGTATTGCTCCAAGCCGCAAACGCCGTCACCGTCCGCATTCATATACCCAATCAAATGCACGGCAAGTCCGTCCTCGCTGTATCTTGTCACACGGCTGACGGTTTTCGCGTCCGGCTCCGTCAGCGGGGCATCGGCGGCAGAAACAGCAATTTTTCCGTTTGCCACCGTTTCATACAAGTCATCCTTTTCCGCTGTGCTTCCAAGCACTGCACCCGCACAGTTCAATGCCTGCTCTGTCGGCTTGACGGCAACCATCAGTTCCCGCCCGGCATTCACAAGTGGCTGCATATTTCGGTCATAAATATAGCCCCGTGACTCCCCCACCACTGCCGACAGTGTATTGCCCGTCGGCACAGCGGCAGAAACACTGCCTGCACTGATTGTCAGCATACGTACACTGAGCGTACCTAAGGACAACGCAAAAATAAAAAATAAAGCGGCAACCCGTTTTCCCATAACAAAACACCTCTGTTTTAGTATGAAACAAAGGTAAGTGGGTTATCCGTAAATTTGTTGAAAAGTGCCCGCAGGACACGCCCTTTTGGGCGTGTTCGAACGCGTGCAACTATGGTTAACGAAGCATCAAAACGCCCCCGTCACGGCTATGCCGTGCCTCTCCCTCACTGAGGGCGCGTTCATGCGGTTTTCAAATAATAAAGCCGTAACCGTTCCCTGTTTTTCCGCCCGCCAAAAGATACTGCTTTGCACGTTTTTGCAAATCCGTATTTTCAGGGAGCTCCGTCAACTCTGCTCGGCTTGCCTGATGTATACCCCACAAACGGCGCAGGAGTTCACCGTTTTCCGAATTGGTTTGCACCACGCAGTCAAACAGAGCGGAAAAGCGCATAATATTGCTGTCCTCCCGCATAAACTGCGCATTATGCCTGTCTAAAAGCCAGCTGTCGCATACAAAGCCAGCGTACTTGTATTTCGGAAAATATTTTTCAAAAAAAATTCGGGCTTCCTGCAAGGAGTGCTGACATGCCAAAGAATCCAGCCGTCCATCCTCGGGAATATGGATATTCAGCACAGGCTGTCTGTTTCCAATCGGCACAGTTCGCTGTGCATGCAGTGAGATGCCCGAAACAGTGTGGTTCGTTTTAAAAAACTGGTATTGCAGCCGCCCGATGCGAAACAAATTCAAATACAATGTGTGGCGAATCCACGAAAGCTCGCAAAGCCCGATGATATTTTCCTCACGCGCACAGGTATGCGTCCAAATAGAAATGTCGCGCATCGTGTCATAATATACTTCTTCAGGAATATTCAGCTCTTGATAACGGACAAAGGCACGTTCCGCCTCGGCAAGCGCAAATCCCAAACAAAATGCCGCACCGTTCGCGCGGTTTTTGTGCAGACGGCGGTAAGGTATATATAAATGTGTCAAATCCGCATGTTTCTGCGCGCGTCGGATGGATTTTTTCTCCGTCAAAAGCACCCGAAGCGCCGTTTCGCTCGCCTCGGGTGACAAATTGATTTTCTCACATAAATCTTTGATAAAATCCAAATCCATTTTAATCTGCCTGCTTTCTGAGCAGTGCACCTGATTTCGGACAAAGCGCACTGCGGATGCGTAGTTTCATCATTGGATGCGGTGCGGCCTCTATCGGTATGCCGTTTTCATCCAGCATTTCCGTCACAGTAAACTGCACAGGTGCTTTCCCGCGTTCAAGCAATTCCAAGGTATCGCCGACACAGAATTTATTGCGCTGACTGACCGTGATATATTCGCCGTCAGCGTTATCAACCACGCCTGCGACATCCCATGTACGGACATAACCGCCCGCATAGCTTATATTTGCGTCCTCGGTCGGGTCTCCGAAATAAAAGCCCGTGCAGTATTCACGGTAGCTGACTTTTTTCGTCTCGTCCACAATCCACGGTGCGGGTACATAATCGGGTACGGGAGATTGCAGATAACCGTCAATCGCCGCACGGTAAGCATTCGTAATCACCGCCGCGTAATAGGCGGATTTCGCCCTTCCCTCGATTTTAAAGCTGTCTATACCCGCCGCAACCAGTGCGGGAATATGCTCAATCATGCACATATCCTTCGAGTTAAGAATATAGGTGCCGTTTGTATCTTCTGCAATCGGAAAATACAGCCCATCGCGTTTTTTCTCCATCAGTGCATATTCCCATCGGCACGGCTGTGCACACGCACCGCGGTTGGCGTCGCGCCCCAAAAGGTAGTTAGACAAAAGGCACCGCCCCGAAAAGGAAACACACATAGCGCCGTGCACGAAACATTCAATTTCCAATGCCTTCGGTGTTTTGGCGCGAATCTCGGCAATATCTGTAAGCGACAGTTCCCGTGCGGTCACAATGCGCTGTGCACCCAACTCGTAAAACTGCCGTGCGGCGGCAAAATTCACAATCCCCGCCTGTGTTGAAATATGCACGGGGATTTTTTCAGCATACCTTTTGCAATATGCCAGCACGCCGAAATCGGCTACAATAAATGCATCTACGCCGCAGTCTGCCGCATGCTCCAAAAATGCGGGCAGGTCGGCAAGCTCGTCATTTCTCGGCAGGGTGTTGCACGTCAAATACACCTTCGCCCCCTGCGCATGTACCTGTTTAACGGCAAGACGCAAAGCGTCAAAGGTGAAATTCTGCGGTGCGGCACGCATACCGAACGCTTCGCCGCCGAGATATACGGCATCCGCGCCGAAATACAGCGCCGCCGCCAGCCGTTCTTGGTCACCTGCCGGGCAAAGTAATTCGGGTTTGCGTGTCAGCATACAGAGTTATCCTTCTTTCTTATCCGTTGGTTTTTTTCTTTTCCGCTTCCGCATTCGCATTGAGAATGGCCAGATTGTTGGAGCGGCGTTCATTGTCGTTGCGTGCGAGATACAACTTTTTATTGACATCGTGCGCCAAGAAATAGTAGTCGGTTTTTTCGGGATACAGTGCGGCTTTTATCGCGTCGTCACCGGGGTTGCAGATAGAGCCCACCGGCAGACCCGCGCATTTATAGGAGCTGTAACGGTCGGTAAAGCGTGCCAATTCCACCGCGCTTTTGGTGTTTTTCTGAATATATTCGTTGATATATACCGTTGTGGAGTCGCATTGGAGTGACGGGTACAGCCCCGACTTATTCAGACGATTGTGCAGGACCGAGGAAACCAACGGGGACTGCTCCGCGCCGAATGCCTCTTTCTGAATGATGGATGCAAGCGTAATAATATCATCCACCGACATATTCAGCTTCTTGGCCTGCTCGGCATATTCGTCTGTCCACTTTTTGCTGAAATTGTTCAAGAATTTACGCAGAACACTGGACGGAGACTCCCCGACATAGAATTCATAGGTATCGGGATACAAATAGCCTTCCAGCATGCGGTAGCGCATCTCCTTATTATCCATTTCGGCAATAAAAGAAAATTCACTGCTGAAATCCACATCCTGCATGGTTTGATACATCGCCGCTGCAGTACAGACCTTATATTTTTCGAGTTTTTCAAAAATCTGGTCTGCCGTAAAACCCTCGGGAAAGGTCAGGGTAACCGTTTCCCCTGTAGTCGTAGGCTGTTTAAAGGTCGTGAGCATCTTTTCAAAGCCCATAGAAGCAGTGACATAATAGACGCCCGTTAAATAGTTGTCATCTTTAAATCGAATCACCTTAGAAACTACCCAGCAGAAATGACGGTGATGAATTAAATCATTGTCCTGTAAAATTTTCAAAACATCTTTTGTATGGACATCTGCGGGAATATTCACGGTCACAACCGTTTCACTGTCGCGATGAATCGCGAAAACATCGTTCATACAGCTGATGGTATATACCGAAAGTAAAACAGACGCGGCAACACAAATCAAAAGGATAATCCAAGCCCTCTTGTTTTTAATAAGAAAGGCGCGAACCGTTTCCCAATTGAGTTTTGCGTGGGATTCTTTAACCGCCGCTTCGCTTGCCTGTGCAAAATCCTCTGTAACAAGCTCCTGCGCCTCTGCATGCTGCACGGGCTTGCGCTTACGAATGACATCGGGGAAATTCTCAAACGCACCCTGCCGAACGATTTGCGCCGCACGCTGACGGCGTGCATTTTCCGCATTTGCGGCACGCTGTGCACGTGCCTCGGCATCTGTATTAAATTCCGCATCTAAATCTTTAATTTCCAATTTGAAATTTTTCGGTGGCGCGGCAGACATCAGCGGTGCAGTCGGCCGTTCCGGTTCGGCACGCCGCACCTGTGCATCGGCGTGATGCGCGGCGGAACGGTGTGCGGACGGCTGCTGTGTATGCGTATGCAGTTCGCGCCCTGTCGGTATGCGCCGTGTGTCCGAAGAAACCGATTTCGAAGCCGCCGTATTCTGCTGTGCCTTTTTGGCGTCCTCTTCGGCATATTCGTTCAAAAGCTCATTGTAAGCATCTTCATTAAAAAAATCGCGTAAATCATCATGCATAACAAAAAGCCTCCTTTCAAATCATCCATTTCAATTCCGTACGGCAAACGGTTCAATTTGCTTTCCATATATCTGACTCCGTTATAACCCACTGTGCGGCAAGGTCAAATTTACCGCGGGGCAAATGGTCATAGAAACAGCAATCATACACCAAACCCAGTGTCTCCCCCGAAAATTCGGCAAGGAAACGGTCGTAATAGCCTTTGCCGTAACCCAGTCGGTATCCCGATTTGTCAAACGCCAGCGCGGGAATAATGCAAAGTCCTGCGGAAAAATCCGTCATTTTTTTGCACATGGCAGGATTCGGCTCCGACACGCCGAACGCGCCCGCTTCCAGTGCTGACATATCCTGCAAGATATAAAAATCCATTTTACGCGTGCCGTCAATACACCGCGGTACGGCAACGGTTTTGCCGTCCGCTATAGCACGGTGCAGAATTTCGCGTGTATCCGCCTCAATCTCTGTAGAAACATAACAAAACAATATATCATTTTCACTGTATTGCCGTGACGCCAAAAAGCGCTCTGTAATCGCGGCGTCCGACTGCGCTTTTTGCGCCGCAGACATTGCACGGCGTCTCTGTTTACATTCCGCACGCAGACGGCGCTTTTCGGGACGGATATCCTGTATACTCATATGCTTTGAATCATCGTACGAAGCTCCGACGCTGTTTTTTCATCCAGTAAGGCTTCTACAATTTTCAGTCCGAATTCCGTGGCAACACCCATCCCTTTAGCAGTAATGATATTGCCGTCTCGGCAAACGAACTGCTCGGAAACGACCGCACCCGCCAAATCCTTTTCAAAACCGGGATAACAAATCGCTTCTTTTCCGTTTAACAGCCCTCGCTTGCCGAGCAGGAAGGGCGCTGCACAAATCGCACACAGCAATTTATTGTTTTCGGCGGCAAAGGCGACAGCTCTCGAAACGGTTTCATCCGCATCGAGGTGCATTGCCCCCGGTGTTCCGCCGGGCAGAACAATCGCCTGTACATCCTTGTTCAGCTTCACTTCATTAGGCAGAACATCCGCCGTAACGGAAATATTGTGATTGCCGGTTACGGTTTTCCCCGTTACGCCGACTGTCTGCACGGTAAGCCCTGCGCGGCGCAGTAAATCCACGGGAGCCAGCGCTTCAATTTCTTCAAATCCGTCTGCTAAAAATACGTAAATCATACTTTCCCTCACTTTTCAAAGACTCAGCCCAAAGTCAAGCCGATGTAAGCATGTTTTATATTCTGTGCTTTTGCGCGTTGTGATAAAGCTTTCAGCATTGCGGTGCTTTCGCACTTTTCAGTTGCCGCTGTACACGGCAAAGACAATGTAAACTGAATGGCTTTGCAGGCTTGCAAAAGTTCGTGAAGCAATTCGGAAAGCCTGCTGTCTGCGGCATAAAGTTCTGAGACTTCAGCACATTCTCCTGTTTGCGCCCATACAGCAAAGCCGTTTGCACCCGAAAGACTGTATTCGCCGAACTGCTGTGCCAGTCTTTCGGCATACTGCAAAACTTCACGTTTCCAAGCAATATACGGCACGGTACATTCTGAAATCTCGGCAAAGGCTTGCAGCCCTGCACGGGAAAATGTGCAAATCTGCTTTCCGAAAGCAGTGCGAAAACCGCATTTCTCATAATATTGAAACAAATGCGTATTTGCGGGCACGAGATACAGAAAATCCGTACCGCGCACGGATTCGGTTTCTGCGGCATAGGTGAGCAAAGCACGCATAAGGCCTTTGCCGCGATAGACTTTTTCGGTTGCGGCGGCGTAAATATAAGAAGCTGTAAATGATTTTTCGCCGTATTGCAGTACATTTCGAAGCAAGTAGACAACCGAGCGTACCTGCCCGTCACAAACGGCAACCAATGTATTTTTCTTCTGAAAGCAGGTGTCAAAAAATAAATCAACCGTTTCCGCCGTATCACCGAACGCCTCTTGCCAAATGGCATACAGTGCGGAAATATCTTCCGTTTTTGCCGTGCGAAGCAACATAAGCACTCATCCTTTATACACAGCGCGGTATTTCGGCAGCAACACGGCGGGATAATAGGATTCCTTCGCCTTGCGCAGCCCCTCGCTGCCCGTATCCTCTTCCCGATTGATAAATTTATAGGCAGTCAGCGCATGGGCGGCAAATTCGCGGTTGATTGTAGGATATGCACCGCGCACATCGGCAAATGCCTTTTCCACATGCGTACAAAAAACGGTATCATTGAGCGCTTCGCCGAAGGTATAACCGACAATACGGTCGTTCGCATACAGTACACCGCCTGTAAAGCCCAAACGGTCAAACTGCGCAAAACCGCGCCGAATGGCAATCAGCTCATTGCCGATTTCTTCGGGATTTTTCTCTTGATTCGCTGTTTCCCACAAATCATTCATTTTCAGGCACGCGTCCATATTTTTCTCCGTCAACGATTCATAGCGCCAGTTGAAATTCTTTTTGAAAAACGAAATATGGTTGCGTTTGCCGTGGTATTTGCGCCCCGCAAGAGAGACCAAATCCTCCGTATTGTAAATATAATCAAAATATTCCCGCATTGGGATATATTCAAATTTGTCAGGCATCAGGCAGTCGAGTTCCCGCACCTTTTTCGGCGTTAAGCAGTAGAGTGTCAGCGGTGCACCGTCCTCTTTTGCACAGCGCAGTAATTCTTCCACAGCACCTTTTTTATCCCCTTCACCGCAGGGAAACAGATACATCGGACGTTCGTTGCCGTCACGCGCCAAAAACAGCCCCTTGTACTCTGTTACGGTATTGTCATAAACAGACGACCACATATACAAATTTCCGAAACAGTATTCACACGCAAGCTCCCCAGAAGACCGCATAATCTCCGTAACCCATTGTTGGTCGGAAAGCTCCGGCTTTTTAAATTCCAGCACAAAAAGTCACCTTAAATTTATTTTCCTTAAAATTTCCGCATGAATTTGCTCGATAGGCAACGGCTGCCCGCCCGCGGCACAGGTCACCACCGACCAACCGAGTTCTTTCGCTGCAAACAGCGCCGCCCTGCGGCAGGCATGCAGATACTGCACATTTGCCTCGTGCACATCTTTTTTGCGTTCCTCCCCGCCGTACCGAGCAGTCATCAGCTTTTGCGAAACCTCAACGGGCATATCCAAAAAAACAACACAGTCGGGACGCGGAATCCCGAGCTTGTTATACTCATAATCCGACAGCCACTGTAAATAGTCTTTCCATGCGTTCTCAGGCAGCTTCACCGCCTGATGCACTGCGTTGGAAGTGGTATAGCGGTCTGCCAAAATCAGCGTGCCCGCTTCGTAATCCGCCTGCCAGTGCCGTCGGTACGAGGCGTAACGGTCCACAGCATAAAAAGAAGAGGCGGCATACACATTGACATCCTCGGGCTGACTGCCGAATTCGCCGCCGAGATACATTTTTACAAGCGTACTCGACGGGTCATCATAATCGGGCAGTTTTATTTGCCGCACCGGCGTTCCTTGTGTGATAAGGTATTCCTTTAAAAGCGCTACCTGTGTGGACTTACCGCTGCCGTCTAACCCTTCAATCACGACCAATCGCTTGTGCATAAAATCCGCCTCCGACTTGCTGATATACATATACAATTGATAGTATAACAAATTTTTTCTTTTTTTACAACGCCCAAACGGCAATTCCACGGGAAAATTATTCAACAAATAAATTGCAGTTCTTCTAAATTTATGTTAAAATAAAACAAATCACAGCACAAGGAGTATGGATATGGAGTTTTCCGATTTAAATCAAAGCGGCGCTTTTTTGGTCGGTCTTTCGGACTGCGGCGAAAAAGTTACTGCGGCGGGCGGCAGAGTTTCTACCCAACCGGGCACCGCGCTCGGTATTTGGGCAAAAAGCCAGGACGCCGAAAAAAATGCAAATTTAATTGACAAGGTTACCCGCTCGGGACACAACTCCGTAGTAGAACATACCTATTACAACCTGGTGTTTCAAAATGTTTCCGCAGTAGTCGAGCAGTTTGTGATTGAATTCCGCTTAGCATCGTTCACTGTAAAATCCCGCCGTTATGTGGACTTTTCGGATGCGGGCTTTTATGTGCCTGCGTTTTCGGATGCAAATATGACAGAACGCTACAAAAAGCACATGTCTGCTCTTTTTGCGCTGTATACGGAATTTACGGAAAGCGGCGTTGCAAAAGAAGATGCACGGTTCTTACTTCCCTACTGCCTGTTCAGCAATTTCTTTTGCAGTGTGAACGGGCGTGAATTTTTGCACATGCTGCGCGCCATGCTCTACGGACGCGGCAGTCAATACCCCGAAATCCGCACGCTCGGCGAAATGCTGCTCGCACAGGCAAAAGAACGTACTCCGGGCATTCTGCGTGATTTTGGAAAACGCAGCGAAAATGCAAAATCGGATATTCCCGATTTGTCTTTTATAAATCTGCCGAAAAATCCGCAGAAAAAACCGCCGGTTGAATTGCTCGCCTACACGCCCGATGCGGCAAAACACGTTGTGCGCAACGCACTGATTGAATACCTCGGGGCGAATTCCGAAACCGCGGCACTGGCGGCAGAATCGCGGGAAACGGTTGAAAAAGTGATTGCCGCGCTGTTACAGTCGAGCCGTCCGCGCGCACTTGAAAGCGTCAGCTTCACGCTCCGCTTCAACGGCATTTCCCTTTCGGAATTAACGCACTTCACACGGCACAGAATGCAGTCGATTGAAATTGCGGACTTACGGTATACGGACCGCGCAAAATACATTATCCCCCCCGCAGTGCGGGAAAACCCCGTACTGCTCGAAAAATATTGCGCGGCGTTTGAAAGCATGCGCGCGGAATACGAAGCACTGCGTGCCGAAGGCGTATCCGAAACCGACCTTATATATTATCAAATGAGCGGGAACACCGTGGATATTGTAACCACAATGAACGCACGCGAATTGCTGTTGTTCCTGCGCCTGCGCACCTGCACGCGTGCACAGTGGGAAATCCGTACGCACGCCGTAGAAGCCCTGCGTCTTTTGCGCGGCGCGGCACCTGAAATTTTCCGGTTCTACGGCCCGAGCTGTTTTGTGGATACATGCCCTGAGGGCAGAATGTCCTGCGGGCGCATGGCTGAAATGCGGGAACTGTTTTCGAAATAAGGTTTAATATGAAAAAATCATTGAAAGCCATCTGTCTGTTTCTTACCGCCGTCCTTTTACTCGCTTCTTTGGCAGGCTGTTCCAAGCCGGCAACGGAAATTGCCTTAACAGAATTGCAGCCGAGAACCGCTCCCGACCGCAGTATTCCGCAATTAAGCGGAGACAAAAGCATTTATCACGGAAAACGAAACGCTCATCCGCGATACCGTTACGGCATATCAATTCGGCATGATCGGTGTCTGGGGCGAATGGGGCTCTACTGCGCAGAAATACAACGAACGTAAGGTGCTTGATGCTTTAACGGATATGTTCCCCGAAGGCACATATTTTCAGGGACGGTATACACGCGTGGTAAAGCAGACTGCCAAAAATGCACACGCAGAGTTTATCGGCTATCACAACGACTTTTTGGTCGGACGGCCGCACCCGTGGAATACCGCAGGCGACCGCTATGACAGCCGAGACTATAAAATCTTTTTTGCCAACGCGCCTTATCGTCTGAACGACGGAGAAATGCCGTGGGGCGGTCATTCCGATGAACCGAACGAGATAATTGACGGCATACATTTTCTGCGGCAAATGCGGGAGCACAGTATGGACACGCTGAGCATCAAGCATAACTACATCGAAAATAAAAGCGGTACGGAAGGGTCGGAACACAATCTTTACCGCTGGAAGCACGAATTTGTCTCCGCAGAAATTTTGCAGAAAAACCAATTACCATACTATGACGGTTGGTTTAAAAATAAAAACGGCGAAACCGCGGAACGCTCAATTTATGAATATTTGCGGGATTATCTCGGTTATCTGCTGATACTGAGCAATTTGGAAATTACAAGCACAGACACAGGCACACAGGTTGCCTTTACCGTCACCAACTACGGATTGGGCACACCGCTGACCTTAGACAAATTCGAATTGGTTCTGCACGACAAGCAAACAGGCGAAACAGAAGTTTTCCCCTTGCAGGGTGCGGATGTAAAACAGCTGATTACTTACGGACAGCTTCGTCTGAGCGCCACAGTAAAGACTGCTGAAGGTAAGGAAATCGGCGTCCGAATCGCGCGCACATGCAGCACGGGCGATTACACGGTAAAAACGGCAAATGATATACCGTATATAGACGGCGTAAATTATATTGCATAAAAGCCCAAAAGAGAGCGGATGCAAAAGCATCCGCTCTCTTTTTCAGCATTATTTCACACGGCGGTTACGGATAAAAATCAGCAAAGCCGCTGTGCCGATAAACAAAAGCATTGCCACGAGCAAAATCGGAATCATCAGCAAATAGGCGGGGACTGTCTGCATCGGCTTATCTTTGAAAAGTATTTCCCAGAAGAAAGAAGGATTATAAAACGGATACACATAAAATGTCGGTTTTAAAACCGCACCCCGTACAATCGACAGCGCGGAATATATCAACGGATAAATCGCGGAAAGCCATGCTTTTTTATAAGAAATTTTTGTAGTGTTCACAGGGAAAAAACACAAAATCAGCATCAGCGGCGGCACAATCATATGGTGGTAGACCTGAATAAAGCTCAGCATACTGTGCGAGGGCGTATCCCACTGATACGGCGTTGTAAATGCGAGCGGTATTCCGCAGCAATACACCACGCCTGTAATTAGGATATAGGTCGTAACAAATACCCCGAACACAGGATGAAATGCAATTCTCTGCGCACGGACATTGCCGAATACGGCAAACGCCGTCACGAACAAATAAAAACATACAAGCGAATTTGACTGCACGGTAAAGAAGGACAGAAAATTAAACCTGCCGTAATCTATGGGGCTGTATTTCGGGTCGAACTCGTACACATAATGCACCAGTCGGTGCACGATTACAAGCACGCTGAAAACGCCCAGAAACAAAAGGCACCACAACTATAACCGGTGCTTTTGTTAGTGCATCATGGGATTAGGGATATGCAAGACCCTTCGTGAGAAAAGCAGATGCCCTTTCTATAAACTGGGATAGTTCCGTATTTACTTCTGCCGAAGACTCCTTTTTGCAGCAGGACAAAATTAAAAATAAAAACCAAGACGGAACCACGACAGATTGGAAAGTTTACATGTATATACACGTCCGACACAGCACCTTCAAGTCGGTGTTGGCTTCACTGCAAAATTATCGAATTTCGATGATTACGTCGGCGGGAGTGTCTTTTTCATTGCCGACCCTCAATTCCCCATGCGCGTTAAATCTGCTGACAAATGGGGCCCCGGTGTTAACTTCAATATAAATTATGTTCATAACCGCTATCCGTTTGTCACGTCATTTTCTTTCCCGTTTTTGGGTGGCGGTAGCATTGGCATTCAGTCAAGTAATTCATTTTATGATGAGGCGGCAGATCCTTGCACATTTCGCTATGTTAAGCTGAGAGAGGTTTATCGATTATGAAAAATATTGAACAAAAATTAAATTGCATTTTAAGGTCTTTGGTGGGCATCGCGCTCATATTGGTCGGATTGTTCCTACAAAACACATATATATCCATTCCGTTGGCAATTATCGGCTTAGTCATTTGCATTTTGGCGAGCCCGATATTGAAAACCAAAGAAGAAAAAGAAAGAGATAACGATACCGAAAAACCATCCGAAAAATAAAGGAACGCCGCTGTATCTGCATTGCAAGGTACGGCGGCGCTTGTTTTTTGCGTCTTTTTTACGCGCGCAGGGTTGCGCTTAAAAACTCCTGCAAACGTGCGTTTTTGGGATGGTCGAATACTTCATCAGGTGTGCCGCGTTCGGCAATGACGCCATCGCTCATAAACACAACCTCGTTGGAAACCTCGTGTGCAAAGCCCATTTCGTGGGTGACGATCAGCATCGTGCGCCCCTCATCCGCCAGCTTTCGAATAACCGAAAGCACCTCACCCGTAATTTCGGGATCAAGCGCCGAGGTCGGTTCATCAAAGCAAAGCACCTTCGGCGAAAGCATCAAAGCCCGCGCAATCGCCACACGCTGCTGCTGTCCGCCCGACAATTCGCACGGATAGTTCGCAAGCTTGTCGGAAAGCCCCACACTGTCGATAATTTGCTTTGCCGTTTCCTCAATTTCTGAAATTCGCGCTTTCATTTCGTTACGCGGACATTTTTGCTGTTTGCATTCTTCCTTAACAAGCAGTTCCTTTGCAAGCGTCACATTCCGCAACACCGTATACTGCGGAAACAGATTGAAAGACTGAAACACAAGCCCCGTACAAAGCTGATTTTCACGTTTCTCCGCTTTCGTCAGCTTGCGGTTATCTGTACTGTCAAAGGTCGTTCTGCCGCCAACGGTGATTTTGCCGCAGTCGGCAGTCTCCAAGCCTGTAATACAGCGTAAAAGCGTGGTCTTGCCGCTGCCTGAAGAGCCGATGACCGAAACAACCTGCCCTTCGTCCATTTGAAAATCTATGCCTTTGAGCACTTCGGTTTTGCCGAACTGCTTATGTATATTCAAAACTTCCAATACAGGCATTTTATCACCCCTTGTAGAAATCCAATTTCTTTTCAATAAAACCAAACAGTAAGGTTAAAAGTCCGTTGAACACAAGGAAAAATACGCCTGTGTAGAATAACGGCCAGATATAGCCCTTGCCCGCATAACGTTCCGCCGCCATAATCAATTCGGCAATCGCAATGACACGTGCAAGCGATGTGTCTTTGACCAGCGTGATAATCTCATTGCCCATCGGCGGTACAATCCGTTTGACCACCTGTAACAGCACAACCTTAAAAAACACCTGTGTTTTCGTCATACCGAGAACTTGTCCCGCTTCATATTGCCCTTTGGAAATGCTTTCAATGCCACCGCGGAAAATTTCTGAAAAGTACGCGGAATAATTGATGATAAACGCCACAAGTGCCGCCGTCATACGCGAACGCATAGGCACGCCGAATAAAAGGCCGGGTATGTAAAGCACAACAAATAACTGTAACATTAAAGGTGTTCCCCGAATGACCCAAATAAATGTCTTTGTCAACCATTGAATCGGTCGAAAGCGGCTCATCGACCCAAAAGTAATCAGCAAGCCGAGCGGAATCGCACCGAGCAGCGTTACAAAAAATATAATTAAATTTTCATAGAAACCCGTAAATAAATCGGTGGTAACCTGCATAAAGGACATAGATACTCTCCTAATGCAAACAAGGACACACCCCCGAAAACAGAGGTGTGTCTTTTACTGTCTGCTTCAATCAGAATTTGGAAACATTTTCACTCTTGACAACCAAAACCTGCTTATTATTCATATAAGATTTAGAAACTTCCGTATTGGTTTGTACATCGTCGGTAATTGTCATGCCGTTCCAAATGCAGTCGATTGTCTTCGAGTTCAGTTCGGAGAATTTCGCCGACCAAGTGATTTCCTGGAATACGGGTTGAACACCGAGTATTTTACAGACTTCCGTTGCAAATTCCGTTTCAAAGCCCGTCAATTCGTTGTTGCCGTCTAAATAATTCATCGGTGCAAAATATGTGACGCCGATAACCATGGTGCCCTTGCTCTTAATGTATTCCCAATCGGAAGCATCCAAGGTTTCGTCAGACGGAATCTCCGCCGGTTGCGTATTGATTTGATTTTCCAACTTGTATTTCTTAGCAATTTCCATCAATTTGCCGTTTTCAATCAATTCATTGATTGCCGCATTCACCAAAGCAACCGTTTTGGTACTGCCCTTTCTGAATGCGATACCGTACTGTTCGTCATTAAAAGAATATTTGTCAACTACAGACAGATTTGCGTAATCCGTGCCTTCACCGATCATGCCGATAGAACAAACATAATCCACAACACATCCGTCCGCAGTACCCGATGACACTTCCATCAGCGCTTTAGACTGTGCATCCACAGCCGTATATGTATAGTCCTTAAAGAACTCGTCTGTCTGCACTACCTTTTCGCCCGCCGACTCTTTTTCCGCAACGATTGTCATTGCCTGATTTCCGCCGCAGGCGGCAAATGTGCAGACAATCATAACGACCGCAAGCAAAATGCTTAAAAACTTTTTCATTTCTGATTCCTCCGATTTATCATAGTAAAGTGATAACACGCTATTATAATACAGTATCGGGAAGATTTTGTCAACTCCTGTTTTCAGGAATTCTCTGTTCAGTCACGAACCGCCTCGGCAATATCCAAAAGACAGGAGTATCGATACTGCGGCGCCTTGTCATGCAGTAATTTCTGTAATTGCGGACAAATAGATTTATCTATCACATACTTTTTGATGACAAAGCTCTGCCGCACGGCTTTTGTGAAATACGCCGTATCCATTAAGCAAAAATCGTTAAGCCACAAAAACACGCCTTGCTGATATTTCATTAAATCATTGGTCGGAATATCAATCAGCTTTGCTGTGGGCGAGACACCGTTCAAAAGCGATTCCAGCGTCCGCTGTGCGGATAAAATCGGGTTGCCGGGCTCTGTGTCGGTTTTTCGGCGTGCACCGAGAAGTTTTAAAAACTCCTCGTGCGACTCGGCGCGGACAATACCGACATTATACTGCGAAAGCCATGCGTTTACCTCTTTTTCATCGGTAGAGGTGTCGTCATCCCCGATGTCAAACGCAGTGTACACAACAATATCATCGGAAAATTCCGTACGATCTTTCATGGCAAACGACAGCGCTACATAAAGACTTGCCGTAAAATCAATAAACGGGCTGATATCCAAATAGTGCTGTGCAAAAGCAAGCATTTTATACTGCCGTTCGGGGTTCGGCGCACCGTAGAGCGTAGTATATACGGAAGTAAACGCCTTTCGCGCTGTGTAAAAATCAAACAGCGTTTGACTGTTGATATGCGTATACAGCTCCTCCCCCGCGAGCGCCGTATTTCGCAGAAAAGTCGGCAAAAGCCGCCGCGCCGATGAGCAAATCCGTTCCCCGCGGTAATATATACCCGACTGCTTTAAAAACGGTGTCCACAGCGCTTTTTCAAATTCTTCCATCGAATCTATGCGTACCTGTGCCACCGAATAATTCACGTCAAACGCATCTTGCAGCCGCGTACGCAAACGACTGCGTACAGCATTTTTTCGCTCTTCAAAAAGTTCCATTTTCATCACTATGCGATACAGCATACGCACACAACACCGTAAAATCCGGCGGTTTCTGTGCAGTACCGCACCTTTCTGTACAGTTTTCGGGAATGTAAAAAATTGTATCATGAAATTTTTTCGCTATCAACTGTTTTTCTGCGCAAAATACTGAAAAAAGGGTTGCACGAGCATTTTTTGCATGGTAAGATATAAAGCATATTATATAGTATAAGGGGGAGTTTTTATGCTTAAGAAATGTATTTCCTTTCTGCTTGCGGCAATTTTTACCGGTTGCACACTGCTGTCCGCCGCTGCTGTGAAACCGGAAGCACAGGAAATTCAATTGTCCAAAAACGATATAAAGCATGAAATCAGCAATACTTTGTACGGTATTTTTATTGAAGACATCAATTATGCCGTAGAGGGCGGACTGAATGCGAATCTTGTGAGAAACAACTCCTTCGAATATCTGCACGGTGAAGCGCAAGCACTCTCCGGCTGGGAAATCAACGCCGATTTTACACGTGAAACCGAAGGCGGTATACATGAAAACAATCCCGCTTACATCACCCTGCGGGACGGCAAAGACCGCACGGTCAAAAACAAGGGGTTTTGTGAATACTACCGTTATAAGACCAAAGATTTGCAGCAAAAAAGTATTGATACGGGCGGTATGGGCATTAAAGCGGGGGAAATCTATACCTTTTCCGCATGGTTTAAAAATACGGACACTGCCGTCAGCATCTATTTGGAAAACAACAAGGGAGAAAAGATTTCGGAAACCGTAACCTTCCGCACCGCTGCAGGAGAAGAATGGCAGCAGTACAGCGTGGAGATTTCGGCGGCAAAAACCGATGAGGGCAGCTTGGTTTTGAAGTTCGACAGCGGTGCGGTGTCGCTCGACTATGTTTGCCTGTACCCGAAAAAAAGCCACGGCTACGGACATCCTACATGGAAATATACTTCTCTGCGGCAGGATTTGTATGATGCGCTTGCCGCCATGCACCCCGCCTTTGTCCGTTTCCCCGGTGGCTGTGTGACAGAGGGTGACAGCCTCGAAAATAATTTCAACTGGAAAAACACCATCGGTCCTTTGGAAGAGCGCAAGCAATTCTATAATATCTGGCAGAATGAAAACACGGACTACAACAACAGCTATGCTGTCGGATACCACGAATATTTTCAGCTCTGTGAGGATTTGGGCGCCGCGCCGATTCCCATTCTCAATGTCGGGCTGATTTGCCAGCCGCGCTGCGGGTATGACGAAACATATCAAAAATTCAAATCCGGTGCACTGACGCAAATCCAATGGGAAGCATATCTCGATACAATTGCGCTTCGTCCCGGCACAAAAGCATGGGACGCCTATGTACAGGATATTTTGGATTTGATTGAATATGCAAACGGAGACGCTTCTACCGAATGGGGCGCGCGGCGAGCGGAAAACGGGCATCCCGCGCCGTTTGGGCTTCGGTATATCGGACTCGGCAACGAAAACTGGGGCAGTGTTTATTTCCGCAATCTTGCCGCACTGAAAGCCGCTGTTAATGAAAAATATCCCGACATAACCGTCATTTCCTCTGCGGGACCCGTCAGCGAAGGGGAAGAATTCGATGCGTCTTGGAAAGAACTGTCCAAGCATTATAAAGATACCATTGTCGATGAGCATTATTATCAGGAAGACCACTGGTTTTTGGCAAACACAGACCGTTATGACAGCTATAGCCGCGATGGCGCGAAGGTCTTTTTGGGTGAATATGCCGCGACTTCCAAAGGGGTCGGTACACTCCAAACCAAATCCAATCTGAAAGCGGCGATGGCGGAAGCCGCCTATATGACAGGATTGGAACGCAACAGTGATACGGTTGTCATGGCTTCTTACGCACCGCTGTTTGCCAAAAGCGACGCGGAGCAATGGGATATCAATTTAATTTGGTTTGATGCTTACGATACCGTGCTCACACCCAGCTATTATGTGCAGATGCTGTTTATGAACAATACAGGCAAACAGTATCTAGACGCGCCGCTTCCTGCAGAAAGTAACGGATTGTATCAATCCGTTACAGTAGATGCGAAAAACGAGTTGATGTATATCAAGCTTGTCAATACAACAGGTGAACCGCGCACCTTCTCTTACGACCTTTCCGAATTCGGCAAAGTCAATTATGCGGATGTTCTTTCGCTCTCCGACCGCTCCCCTGCCGCATGCAACGAGTTAAGGAAAACAAAAATTGTTCCCGAAACACGTAAAATGCAGTCAGTGGGAAATCCCGAGATTCAGGCGGACGGCTATTCCGTAAACATTTTACGCGTAGCCTACGGCAGCAACAAAAACGGAGACGGTCTGTACCGACTGCCGAAAATGCCCGAAACAAGCACCTATTACACACCGCTGGAACGTGCACTTGCCGTTGCCGTTCCCGTCGGCACCGCTGTACTTGCGGCAGGCATTGTAACAGTGGTTTGGTTCAAACGCAAAAAGAAACAGTAACAACAATAATCCTATACAAAACACGGCCTTTGTGTTTTGTCTGAAACTTTTGCAGCATAGAATGAAACTGTCAGCTACAGCTTTCTATGCTGCTTTTTAGGGGGATTTATGGACAAATTTATAAGCACTGCAGAAAGTATAAACGCGGCGGTCAACGATGTGGTTTGGGGCGTACCGATGCTCGTACTGCTGTTGGCAGTCGGCATTTACCTTTCCTGCGGCACCAAATTTTTGCAAATCACAAAATTCGGTTATGTGCTGAAAAATACAATTTTCGCCGTATTCAGAGGGAAAGACGCCGCACGATCCAAAGATAAAAATGCGATTTCACAATTTCAGGCTTTGGCAACCGCATTGGCGGCAACTGTCGGCACGGGGAACATCGTTGGCGTGGCTACTGCCATTGCGGCAGGCGGTGCAGGCGCCGTTTTTTGGATGTGGGTATCCGCATTTTTCGGCATGATGACTAAATATGCGGAAATCGTTTTAGGTATATATTTTCGCCGCCGCAATGCAAACGGTGAATGGAGCGGCGGTCCGATGTATTACATAGAAAAAGGACTGCATCAGAAATGGCTTGCCGTTTTATTTGCGGTATTCTGTCTGTTCGCCTCTTTCGGAATCGGGTCTATTGCACAGGTAAACGGAATTTCCACTGCAATGGAATCCTCTTTTCATATACCGAAGCTCCTGACAGGCATTGTAGTATGCACACTCGTTGCCATTATTGTGTTCGGCGGCATCCAACGGATTGCATCCGTAACGGAAAGGTTCGTCCCCTTTATGGCAATAGTTTACGTGGTCGGTGCGCTTGCGGTCATTGCAGTCAACTACAAACAGATTCTGCCTGCACTTTCGGAGATTTTTGCAGGTGCATTTCATTTAAAATCTGTTGGCGGCGGTGTCGTTGGCTACGGCATTGCGCGTGCCATGCGATACGGCTTTGCACGCGGCGTATTCTCCAATGAAGCGGGGTTGGGGTCTTCTGTGTTGGTCCACACCTGCGCCGATGTGGACGAACCAGTCAAGCAAGGGCTGTGGGGCATCTTTGAGGTGTTTTTTGACACAATGGTGATTTGCTCTTTAACGGCTTTCGCCATTCTGACCACGAGAGCGCACCGTGTGACAGGGTTAGAAGGCATAAATGTCACGATGCATGCATTCGAAAGTGTATTCGGCAAAGCGGGCGGATACGCAGTATCGGTCGGAATTGTATTATTTGCCTTTTCCACACTGCTCGGCTGGTCGGTTTACGGCTGTCGTGTTGCGGAATACCTCGGCGGTCCTAAATTTAAAACTATCTATAAATTTCTGTTTTTAGCTGTGGTTTTGGTGGGCTCGGTATCCAGCGTGCAGTTGGTTTGGGATATTTCAGATACCTTTAACGGACTGATGGCTCTGCCGAACCTGATTGGCGTATTGCTGTTGTCACCGTTGGTATTTCGCATCACCCAAAACTACAGAGAACGTGTATTTTTACACAAATCTGTAAAACCGATGTTGTCATTTTATGATAAAAAATAAATTTAAACTACAGGAGAATGAAGAAATGGCTGACGCAAAAACCTTTTGCACCTGTAAGGACACAAAGTGCCCCTTGCACCCGGCTGATCATGACCAGGGGTGTACGCTGTGCATAGCCAAAAATCTAAAAACCAAGGAAATGCCGAACTGCTATTTTAATTTGATAGAAAACTGCCCGCCGCACACGGACTATTCTTTGGAAACATTTGCCGCTTGTGTACAGCAGCAATAGATTTCGCCGCTGAAAGGAAGCTTTCTTTTCAGCGGTCATTTTTTTATGCGCCGTCCATATATATTTAAAAGAAGGGTTTGGAAAGAAGGCGCGGGTATGGTCATTCGTCTGAAAAAGCTATTGTCCGTTTTATTGGGGATTGTGTTAATTCTGTTGGGCTCTGTTTTTCTTCTGCACGCCATGCTGACTGCAAATACAGATACGTCTGCAAAACGTGCACAGGTCAGTGCCCCCGCACGGCAAATCGACCCCGCGCGCCCCATGATTGCGCTCACCTTTGACGACGGGCCGTATACGCCCGTAACCGGGCGGATTCTGGATGCACTGCAAACCGTAAACGGACGCGCCACCTTTTTTGTGGTCGGCAGCCGCATTGACGGACGCGAGGAAATCCTCAAACGCATTGCGGATTCGGGGTGTGAACTGGGCAACCACACCTATGACCATGTAACACTGCGCGGCATGCGTGAATCCGAAATCCGTGCACAATTAGAGAAGGCGGAAGAAAAAATTTTTTCGGTCACCGGGCAAAAAACAACGGTTTTGCGTCCACCCGGCGGCATGTACGACGCATCGCTCTTTACGCTGTGCGACCAGCCGATTGTCCTTTGGACAATTGACACTATGGATTGGAAGCATCAAAAAAAGGAAATATCCGTTCAGCGTGTGTTGGAGCAGGCAAAAGACGGCGACATTGTGCTGATGCACGATTTATTCTTTCCGACAGCAGAAGCCGCAGAAGAGCTCATTGCGGAGCTGACCGATCGCGGGTTCCAGCTGGTTACAGTCACAGAGCTTTTGACCTACCGCCCCGAAACCGAATCCATTCATGTCAGGTGACCATATCCGCAGTACACAAGAAAGGTCTGCAACGCGGTACGTCCGTTTTGCAAAGTCGTTCCCCATAAATATTACGGTTTTAAAAAATCAAGCACCGGTTTTTTCGTATTTTTGAAAAAAATCTTAAAAAGGGCTTGATTTTTTATTTGTATTCCGCTATAATACAACAGCAACAAAAAAGGACGTTTAGCTCAGTTGGTAGAGCATTCGCTTGACGTGCGAAGGGTCAGCGGTTCGAGTCCGTTAACGTCCACCATTCGAAAAAGCCTTGAATTTTCAAGGCTTTTTTTGTACAGTTTGATTTTGATAATTTCGGTTTCACACAACAAATTCTGAAATTTCGCCGCTTTTATCCGCTTTACAAAAACTAACACCACCGTATTTAGCGGTTCCGCCTTCTTTTTTGTCTTTTAGACGGCATATTTTTCTTGACTTTTCCGAAAAATTTATGCTAAAATGCAAAAAAACAAATAAGCATAAGATGACACATGTAGCGTTTTGCGCGTAAATCTGATTACGGAACTTAAATTCTGTCCCGATTTGCCGTGCGATGTTGCATGTGTTTTTTATGCGAAAAAGGAGAAATTTTATGCCAAGGAACCGATTTCAAAAAATGATTTTTGCAGGAGTTACGGTGATTATTACGGTGCATGCGTATGTTTTTTACAGCTTATATGTTGTAAACGGCGAAACACTCATGGAGCTGACGGGAGAAAACAGTGTTTTGTCCGCGATTCGCGCACAGGGCGGCATTCTGATGTTCGGACACTTTCTGCCGATTTGGGCAGTGGTTTTGATTGAATTTTTGCTTGCTTACATATTGGAAACGGTTATGGGCAGTCCGTGTTCCTTTCAACTCGCCAGCCGTGTATTCGACCCCAAGACTACACATCCCGTTTTATTTGAAACCGCTGTCATTTGTACAACAGTCGGTTTAATGTGTCCGTCTATGAGTTTACTCGCCGCTTTTCTCTATTATCCTTATTTTCAAGAATTTCATCTGCTTACCTTGCTCGCCCATTGGTTAAAATTGGTTTGCTTCAATTTTCCTTTTGCATTCTTTTCACAGCTTTTCTTTATCCAGCCCTTTGTGCGTACGCTGTTCAAAGCCCTGTTCCGCAAGGATTTGCAGAACCGCGCACAGGAAACCGCAAAAGGAGTCACAACGGCGCAAGTATAGATGCATTGCACACGGACACAATAGCCATGAGGTGATTTTTATGGCAAAGAAAGGCATGAAACGTCCGTCTCGCACACATACAAAACCGAAAAACGACGAGGCGGCGGTTCCCGAAATGCAGGGCAAGGCAAAGCACAAAAAAGTACGCGCCAACGCCGTTATCGCAGGAACACACGCACCGGCACAAAAGGTGTATCACACAAACCCGCCGCTTCGTGCAGACAAGCTTGAAGCACCTGTGCCCGACATCTATCCTGTATTGGACACAGACCTTGCAAGGGATAATGTTGAAAACGATATTTCCGCGGCGGATTTGCAGGATTTGCGGTAGTGATATAAGCCTTGGGCAAGATACTGCATGCATAAACAGCAGGCACAGATTTGCACATCTGCGCCTGCTGTTTGATATATGTATTTATTTCCGCTCCGCGCCGTTTGGCTAGGGAACGACCTTAAGTGTCGTTCCGTAAAATTTCGGCAGATTTCAACGGTATGTTGCACAGAATCCATGAACGGCAAGTTGGGTCATTCCTTATGTGTTAGTCAAATTTCTTACTCTGTTCTTCGCGTTCGCGTAAGGAAAAAACACATCCGCAATAATTCTGTCGATATAAACCGTATGCTTTAGACAAACGGATAGACTCTTTGTAGCCTTCTTTTTTCTTAAAATCCGACGGCAAAAATTTTACGCCGTATTCCGCACCCAACTTCAACCCGATTTCGTTAAGCAACGTCGCATTTTTATGCGGACTGACGGTAAGGGTGGTGGTAAAGTAATCAAATCCGAGTGCTTTTGCCTGCTGTGCGGTTCCGCGAAGCCGCAAACGGAAGCATTCCGTACAGCGTACACCGCCCTCAGGCTCCTGCTCCAATCCCTTTGTTGCCGCAAAAAAGTCGTCGGGCATATAGGGAGCTTCCAGCACTTGTATCCGCTCGCCGTATTCTGCACCCGCAAGTAATTTCGGCAATTGCGCAAGTCGTTTTTCATACTCGGACTGCGGATGAATATTCGGATTGTAAAAATAGACCGTCACATCAAAATGCGGCACGAGAACCGCCAAAACCGCACTTGAGCACGGCGCGCAGCAACACTGCAGCAGCAGACGAGAACGCGGTTCCTTTTGCAAAACAGCAATTTCTTCATCCATTTTTTTCTGATAATTGATTTTCATAAATTCCCCTGATTTCCGAAACAGACTGCTTTCATAGTACCCGCCGGACAACAAAAAGTCAAGCCCGAGTTTTACCGCATAAAAAAAGAGACTTTTCCTGCACTTTACGGTTGAAATATTTGGAAAAGCGTGCTATACTTTTAGTTAATCAGCGAAATTCGGCGTGCATGGCGCTGTGCGCCCCTTAGTCGCTCTTAAATGTGAAAAATTTGGAGGTAGATGTATGAAAGTATTTATGATCGGCGGTACGGGTCTTCTCGGCTGTGAGGCTGCCCGCATCCTTATTGAGAAAGGACACGAAGTCAAGAGCGTTGCGCTCCCGCCCCTTCCCGAAGGTGCTCCGATTCCGAAAGAAATGGAGCTTATTTTCAAAAACATCAACGACATGACCGATGATGAAATCCTTGGCATGCTCGACGGCTGTGACTGCTTCGTGTTCGCAGCAGGCGTGGACGAGCGTGTGGAATTCCCCGCACCCGTTTACGAGTCTTACTACAAATTCAACATTGCGCCGCTGGAAAGAATCCTTCCCCTTTGCAAAAAAGCGGGCTTAAAACGTGCAGTCGTACTCGGCTCTTATTTCAGCTGGCTGGCAAAAGAGCGTCCTGACATGCCGATTTGCGAAAAGAACCCCTACATCAAGAGCAGAATCGACCAGGAAAAGGTCTGTGAAAAATATGCAGACGACTCCTTCGATGTTTCTGTTTTGGAACTCCCCTATATCTTTGGCACACAGCCCGGCAGAAGACCTGTTTGGGTTATCTTGATTGAGCAGATTGCTTTCATGGACAAATGGCCGTTCACCATGTATCCGAAGGGCGGCACCACCATGCTTACCGTTCGTCAGGTCGGTCAGGCAATTGCAGGTGCGGTTGAAAAGGAAGTCGGCGGCTTCAGAGCGTTTAAGATTGGTATGTACAACCTCACTTGGAACGAATTCCTGGCAATCGTTTACGAAGCACGCGGCATGAAGGGCAGAAAGGTGCTCGGCGTTGCCCCCTGGATGATGAAAATGGGTATGGGCAAGGTCGTGAAAGATTACGCTGCACGCGGCGTTGACAGCGGTATGGACCCGCTCTATCTCCCCTACATTATGGATATCAACATCTTCACAGAGCAGAAGGACTGCTTGGAACTCGGAGTTACTGAGGACGACATCAAAGCAGCTATCTTTGATTCTATCAAGGTCAGTGAAGACGCTTACAACGGCAAGGTTAAGCTTCTCGAAATGAAAGGCGAATAAGCCGTACATAAGTTTACAGCAAAGAACCGAGCGTATGAGAAATCTCATACGCTCGGTTTTGTTATGGCTATACTGTTTTAACTGCTTCCTTATTTCTCCAAATGATATCTCGGGTACATTTGAAATTCTTCCTCTGTGCCGCAAAAGATATTCACATCAATATACTTTTCTTCCCCTTCATATCCTTGCAGTTTTTCACGGTTGGTAAACTGCCAAAACGTCCATTCCCGTCCGTCTGACAGCTTCGGCTTTGACAGCACGTTTCGAATCCAAATATCATACTGCGCGTATTCCCCCGAAAGATAAAGCGCGTAGGATTTTTCCGTCGCATAAATCATCGGCTTTACGCCGTAATGCTGTTCAAGCGCATTCAGCATGTCTTGCAATTCATCCGCCACACGCTCTCGGCTCGGCGGATTTTTCTTGTAATCCCCGTAGAATTCCAAATCAATCACCGGCGGGAGCATACCTTCAAAGGGTGCAACGGTATTTATATAATGCTGCGCCTGTGCAACACCGCTGCTGTCATAACTGAAAAAATGATATACCCCAACAGCCATATGCTGTTTCTGCGCTTCGGCATAATTATATGCAAAGCACGAATCTACAAATGAGCTGCCCTCCGTTGCTTTAATAAACGCAAAATCTATATCTTGCGCGGAAAGTGTCTGCCAGTCTACAGTCCCCTGATAGACAGAAACATCCACGCCCCGCACAGGGTACTCAGTTTTTGATGGATGGTTCAGCAAAACTGCGCCGTTGTACACAATCCCCAACGCAGTTACGGTTACTATCAGAAATACAATACAAATAACACCCATCCGCCGAATACATTTAGAATGCATAACTTTACCACCCGCCTTCATATCGTCCGAAGCACCTTTCCCCTATGATTCCTATACAAATACAACTTCTTCCGAATGCACACAAACCGCGCTTTGCACCGATTGGGCGACACGGCAATCGTTTTCAAACAGCATTTCAAAAAGAAAAAGCCCCGAAACGCAAATTGCGTGTCGAGACTCTCATCTGGTCCGAGTGGCGAGACTTGAACTCACGGCCTCTTGACCCCCAG
>DKUE01000008.1 GCA_002490525.1 Ruminococcaceae bacterium UBA7212 | reverse complement strand
TTATCCGGTTAATGAAGATGATTGGCATTTAGGAAAGAATAAAAAATTATTAATTAAAAACAGAAACGAAAAGGTATACAAGCAGTTGTGGCAATATATCGAATATAATCTTAGTTATGCAAACGAAAGCAATATGCTCGATTTTTCTCAGTCAATTATTGGTGAGTTAGATTTAGATGGCGGTCTTTACGGCATTGAAGATACAATGAATAATTATTGGAAAGAGCAGTACGAGTTTGTAGCAGAGTTAGAATCGTATGTAAATAAATGGGCACGACAAATTAGATTAAACAAGGTTAAGCCTAAATGCAAAGAAATATTTAGAAATCAAGAAGACTTCTTTTTAACTTTTAATTATACTAATACTTTAGAAAGAATATNNATGTGCTGTTTTATACAGCAGACTGGATTGGAAAAAAGATAAATTATATCGTATACCGGGAAAGGTTTTCAAAGAACAAAAAACAGCTGTTTTTGATTTGACGAATGCGGTTTGTTACAACGGCGTTTCGTCAATTGAAAGCTTTCGGGGAGAAATTTTATGACATTTGCAGAGCAGGTTTTATTTATGCGAAAAAAGCTGTACCTATCCCGTTGTGATATGGCTAAGAAAATGGATGTAACCGAACAGACGGTTTACAGATGGGAACAAGGATTGTCAAACCCGAATATTTCATCAAGAAGAAAATTTATGTCACTATGCAAAAAAGAAAGAATAGTATTTGATGAATAGTTTATTAAATAAACATGAAACCGTGTCTCTCTTAACTGAGAAACACGGTTTTTAAATAGACCGAAATATGAAAAAAGCAGATTTCGAAAATTAGACAAAATGTTTTTGGACTGGTGATTACTATTGCAACCGAGAAAGTTTATCTATCTGATTTATATAAGGAACTCTATTTCATATGATATGCTGTCTCAATTACACGTTTTTATTTTTTTGCTCGTCAATCGGGATAACAATTTGATAGTTCATTGAAAAACAGGATACTAATACTTTAGAAAGAATATATGAAATACCATATAGCAACATACTACATATTCATGGTGGAGTATCAGGGATTGATGGTAGTCCTGTTCTTGGACATGGTAATACGGAGGTAATTAATAAATATCGTGTAATGGCATCAAAGGCTGATGAAGAGTTTGATGAAGCTTCAAAGAGTATATATAATGCTATTGCTGATTTTTATGAAAGAACCTTTAAGAATACAGAGAAAATAATTTTTCAGAAAATGAGCTTCTTTCAAAAACTCGAAAATGTTAATTTTGTCAATATAATAGGTCATTCACTTGGAAAAGTAGATATGCCTTATTTTAAAACGGTAATGAATTCTATAAATTCTAATGCCGAATGGAATGTTTATTATTATCAAAATGAAGAGAAAGATTGTTTGAAAGATTCATTGCTATCTCTTGGTTTGTCTGAAGAACATATATTTCTTTTACCATCAAGTGATTTTTGGGATATATAACTTTTTATATCTTATGAAAATAGATGCACTTATTTTTGTGTTGGTTCAAGTCCTCACAACAAATTTTCAAAGGCATCTATTTTATATCATCTTTACATGACTGTGCCACTAAAAGGCACAAACGCTAAAATCCCTTGAGAAATCAAGGGGTTTTTGCTTTTTCAGAGTGTGACAAAAGTAAACAATAATTTAACGGAGGGATTTATGAAAATCGGCGAAGTAAGTTTATTGACAAACGATGTACAGAGGCTTGCAAACTTTTACAAAGAATTATTCGAAATTGAAAATGATAGTGAAGATGAAACCCATCAGTTTCTTATTTCCGAAGGCACCACACTTACAGTTTATAACGATGGGTCAATAAAGAATAACCGGAATCAAAATATCTGTTTGGCATTTACTGTAGATGACATTGAAAAAGAGTATAAAAAAATATTGTCTATGGGTGCCGTAATTATCGAAGAGCCAACCAAACGACCTTGGGGTGCAATTAACATGAGTTTTTATGACCCTGACAATAACATGATTTTCTTTAGGTGTTTCCAAAAATCAGATAAATTCCGGTAATCGTACCAAGTATCAAAACTACATTTGCGTCTTTTTTTAGTAGAGTGCGTCTTTGTATCATTTCGGTGCTCCTTGCCATAAAAGGATAACAAAAAGATGTCCGACGAAAAATCAATTCCTGCTGGATTTGAAATTCCGGACAATTAAATATTAATAAAATCAGGCAGATAGAAAATAAAAATCCATCTGCCTTTTTTCATTATTGCTAATTTTTGTTCTGTTTGCTATAATGCAAGTGAGAACATAAAAAGTCCCGTGGATGATTGCTGATAAGTATATACGTATTATGCAGAAGGTGTTATGCAATGTATTGTGATATGTGTAAAACTATAGCGGAAATTTAAAACGGTGCAAATCCTTGGTTTGTAAAAGAAATGCGGACTTCTTTGAAACGCTCGGCATTCCAAAGACCGAAAACTTACAAACCGCGTGGGATACCTTTTCCGCAATGGCTCCGGGTCGTGCCGAATGCATCGAAACAGACGGCAAAACGGTCTATGATTTGCCCGAAATACTGAAAGCTGAGGGCATTTATTTCGCCGAGCGGCGGGAAGCGTAAATGTGAATTCTTTTATCGAATTTTGAACGGTGGTATTTAAATAAATTTATTTTATATGCGCTTATGCAACGGGTTAAATTCGGAATTTGAATCTCGAGAGAGGATGTTACGCCGATAAATATGATTGACTATTATTCTCAGCTTAAAAAAATGCGCGAATATTATAATGCAAAACGACCTGAAAAACTCAAATTACATCGTCCTTGGTGGATATTTGCCGATGAGGAACTTTCAAAAATTTATAGAGAAACGGACCTCTTGCTAAACAAGGGCCAAGTTTACTATGCGTATCTTTTACAGGCAAACAGCAACTTATTTAAATCTTTTCCTCCATTTGATTATCCCGCACAGATTGTTTATTCAACGGATTTGGCGGTAGATAAAAATCCGCTGTTACTGGCGGATACGGTTGAGCAAATTTATTCATATAAATACAGTACGGATACACCGCCGGAAGAAATTGCGAACATTGTGTCAAATATTCAAGATGAAAAAGACAGTACGCCGTTTTTTCTGGATTGTGTTTCCGGGAATTGTAAGGTCCGCGCTAAAATGCAGGTGGTTATGGTTTATAGAAAGCATTTACCCTCAGGGATTTTACATAGCTCGGTATTTCCGATTATTGCTGCGCCTGATATTTGCGATTCCGTTTTAATTTTGCCGAAAGCCTATTGGACAAAAGAGTTTGAAGCGTATTGGCTTTCCGATTTGATGTAATGGGAAGAAGTCGCAGACCGGAACAAAATTTTCGCAAAAGAAGTTTTGGGGACTGCGATTGCATAAAAACAGAGAAGTGCGCCGAAAATTTCTGCTTCAAAGGCACTTGATTTTTATCCGACTTTGATGCGGGGCCGAGTAATTATATTGACGGTTTGGTTGGGATTTGCTATACCGAGTTTAAAGAAGGTTGTGATACTATGAAAAAATTTTTTGCAGATCGGCGGAATATTGTTTTTACCGCAGTTGTTTCCTTCCTTCTGCTTGCTCTGACCGTACTGACCGCCGCTGCGGTTGTACAGCAAAAAAGGGAGTTGGCGGTGAAACGCGCAAACGCGGAAATGGCGGCAGAACGGGAACTGTCCCAAATGACGGAAGCGGACACGGCAGACAGTGTAACGGAGTCCGCATCTGTGGATGCACATGTCTTGGAGGCGGTACAGACCGCATCCGACAGCACGCAGACAAAGCCGCGTGCTAAAGCAGAAACGGCGGAGAGTACCCTTGTGGATGACAAAGAAGATAATCCGCTTTTCCAAAAATACGACGAGATGAATCGGCAGTATCCGATTGAAGACGGCAGTACATGGGTATTTTACAGCAGTAAACCTCAAAATCTCGAACCGCACATTTCTTTCCCGAGCAATACCCTGCTGGCGGTGTATTATTTTAAGGTGGATGCGGATTTGCATACGGATATTTGGTATGAGTATTATGCACCTCTGGATACATACACCGGTGAGTATTCGCAGGATATAGTTCGAAATATTCAGGGGAAAACGTATGTATGGCAAATGACCTCTATGGTATATGAGGGCGGATGCTTCCCGTGTATGGACGGAACCGTAGACATAGAACTGCGGTGCTATGATGAGCATGGAGAATTTTTGACGGATGAACTGAGATTTTGGCGGGAGGATAAGGATACCCTGCGGCTGATGCAGAATAACGGAGAAACGCTGTACCTGCAGCCGGGCGATACATTTCATCGGTAAGCGGTCCGAATGTATCCCGTGCTTGAATACACATATTTGTTTAACAGAAGTGTCGGATTGTACCTCTGACGTTTGATATCAGCAGCATATATTGAAACACCGAAGGACATCGGGAAACGGTGTCTTTCGTTTTTGAAAAGCCGAACAGCGGCAGACTGACGATGCCGCGATGCCTTACAGGCGCGTTAACGATGTGTTGAATTATCACGTTGACGGTTTGCTTTGGGTTTGATATACTTAAAAAAAGCTCGGTTTTAGCCGAGAAAGGGGATATGGGGCAAATGAAAAAGTTTTTTGAAAGAAAGCAAAACAGGCTGATTGTGGCAGTTGCGGCGGCGGTGATTATCCTTTTAACAGCGGTGCTTGTAACTGTGGCAGTCACACGAAAGAAGAAATCTTACGAGCAGGCGGTAATCGAGCCGCCGGTGGAAACACAGACAGAGGCGCCGACCGTCACGGAATCGGATCCGGAAACTACAACGGAACCGCCCACGACCGAGCGTGTACCGGATACTTCGGCGAAGAGCAAAACGGACAAGCCGTCAACAAAATCGGATAAAGATAAATCAAGTGATTCCGGCAGTAAGGACAAAAAGCCTGTCATCAATTTGGGCAGCATTCAATTAGAGGGCAGATGGGGCATGACGGAATATATCTCGCCGTCCGAGCTGTTTGACGGGGATTTTCTTGCGAAGACAGGTTTCAATAAAAAATTAAGTGTTTCGACAACATATCAGTTCAACAGCAAAAAAACTTTTTCGATTACCTATGAAATACATGATGCAAACGGATATGTCGCAGCCATGCGCGAAGCGTATACGGTATATTTCAAAGAAGCGTATCCTGAATGGACGGCTGAGGAGCTTGAAAAGCGGGCGGATCAGTCGGCTTGGACGGAATTTTGGCAAATTTGCGAGGCCGTAATCGGGGTTTCCGGCGATGCTGCGGAAGTTACAGGTACATATTCCAACGATGAAACCACAATTTACTATCAGTGCGACGGCGTGTCGTTCAGTGAAACCTATGTCATAAAGGACAAGATGCTGACGCTGACAGGCTCCAGTGAGGGCAATGACGGCTATCCGATTATATTGAGTCGCTGGTAAAATTTTATCATTCGTGCAAGTGTAAGGGAGTCGGAAACGGCTCCTTTTTCATTTTTACCGAGCGCAGGGCGAGGGGGCTCTTCTGCCGTGCTTGAATTTTTTTGCGGTGTGTGCTATAATACTTTTAATTATTGCATCAATTATGCGCCGCAGTGCGGCACAAAAATACTCGGCAGTGAACGCTGACCGAGGATTTACGGAGCAAACAGAATGTTGGACATGCTTTACAAAAATATATATTTTTTAGGGCTGAAAAGCGGATATATGCTGCGCAACTTTTTTCGATGGGTGCTCAAAAAGGTGAAAGTTCCGCTGAAAGCTGCGGCAACGGTATGCACGGCGATTTTTTTCGTGGCGGCAAAATTCTTTCAAAAGGCAATGCATACGGTATTGCAGGAGACGAAGGATTTGCTTTCCGATATGCGGCGGGTTCGTTCGCGCATTGCAGATATTTGGAAAAACGACAGAAAAGGGATTCCGCGCATTTTAAGAAGCTATATCCGCAAAGCGTTGGGGCGTCACGGCATTGTGTTCCGCGCGGCGCTGAATATCGGACTGCCCGTGATTGCTTTTGTCGTTTTGTGTGTGACGGTCAGCAGCTATTCGGGGCGTACTTTGGCGCTGGAAGTGAAATACAACGATGCGGTAATCGGCTATGTAGAATCCGAAGCGGTGTATCATGCGGCGCAGGAGCAAGCGGCGAACCGTTTGGCGGCATCGGCAAAGGCCGAAGCCGCGTCGAATTTGGGCTCGGTAAGCTATGCCATTAAGCCTGTAAAGCTGTCGGAAATGAAAGATGCGGCGCGCCTTTGCGATACGCTGATTGAACGCAGCAGCGGGAAAATTACCAATGCCTGCGGGATTTATATTGATGACAGTTTTTTATGCGCCGTGAAAAACGAAACGGACGCTATGACTGTGTTTGACAGTATTTTGCGCAATTACAAAACGGATGATGAAAATGCAGTGGTTGGTTTTGTGGAGAAGATTTCTTATGTGCAGGGGCTGTATCCTGACAGCACGGAAACGGTATGGGATGCGGGGCGTCTTGCACAGCAGCTCTCTTCCAAAAAAAGCGCCGCGCAGTATTATACTGTCGAAACGGGCGATACGGTTTCGGGAATTGCACAAAAATTTTCGCTGACCACTGCAAAGCTTTATGAGCTGAATCCCGGGCTTTCCGAAACCATTAAGGTTGGACAGCAGCTTTTGATTTCACGTGAGGTCAGTTACATTCAGGTGCAGGTCACCAAAACCGAAACACGCACGGTTTCCGTGCCGTTCCAAACGATTCGCGAGGAAACGGCAAGTCTGTATTCGGGCACCAAACGTACCAAAACCAAGGGTGTTGCCGGGGAACAAATTGTTACGGAACTGGTTACCTATGTAGACGGGGTGCGTACTTCAACGAAAGAGATTTCGCGCACAACTACGCGTGAGCCTGTGGATGAGGTCATTCAAATCGGCACGAAAAAGGCCTCCTATTCGGGCGGCAGTTATTCAGGACCGGTAACCAGCTACGGCGGTCGGTTTATTTGGCCGGCGATTGGTGCCAATACGGTCTCATCTCCGTTCGGCGGACGGCGAAACCACGGCGGTATTGATATTGTCAAGCCCGGCGGACGCAGTACGGGCGCGCCGGTTGTGGCAGCAGGCAGCGGCAGAGTAATTGTTGCAGGCCGTCATTCCAGCTACGGCAATTATGTAATTATCGACCACGGCGGCGGTGTACATACGCTGTATGCACACATGCTGAACGGCTCTCTGCGTGTTTCTGCAGGGCAGCAGGTTTCCGCAGGGCAGCAACTCGGTAACATTGGGTCTACAGGCAACGTAACAGGTCCGCATTTGCATTTTGAGGTGCGGATTAACGGCAGACGTGTCAATCCGATGCCGTATCTCGGACGGTAATTCGTGAAATAAATTCCTGCGGGGTTTGTGCAGCATCCTGCGGATGTGAGGTATTGCACGGCAATGTAAAATGCATATTCTGCGCGTGAGATTTATTGCCTTTCACATTTTGCAAAGGCAAAATATTTTACCGAACAAATCATAAAAGCACTATAGATGCACAGTGTGTCTATAGTGCTTTCGTAAATTTTTACAAAGAGGTTTTCCTTATGCAATTTTTGTATCTGATTATAGCGGTTCCCGTACTGGCGGCCGTGTTTCTGCTTGTGCTGGCTTTTGCCGTGGAAAAGGCGGGATTCGGAAAGCGATGCGAGGGAAATGCGTACCTTCGGTATTTCACCGCGGCAGATTTCCCGAATCTGACTGCCGCGCCTGTGGAATTCACAGGTAACCATGGGCAGACCCTGCGCGGAAATTTGTACTTTGAAGCGGACAGACAGGATTTTAAAGCGCTTTTGGTGTTTTCACACGGCATGGGCGGCGGGCATTTAAGCTATACAACAGAGCTGGATTTTTTCGCAAAGCGCGGTTATTTGGTGCTGGCCTACGATAATACAGGCACTATGGCTTCAGAGGGAAAAAGTCTTATCGGCATGCCGCAGGCGGTGTCTGATTTGCGCAGTGCACTGGAGTTTGTGAAACAGGACATGCGGACAAAGGATTTACCTGTTGTGCTTGCGGGACATTCCTGGGGCGGATATACAGTTTGCCGTGCTCTGTATTTTCATCCGCATGTAAAGGGGGTGGCGGCATTTTCCGCACCCGATAATGCGCCGAAACTGCTGTGTGCACAGGCAACGGCAATGACCGGGAAAAATTTCCGCTTCTTGGAGCCGTTTCTGCGCTTGTATGAGCGTCTTCGCTTTGGCAAAGCCGCCGCAATGCGCACATCGGAAATCGCGGCGCAGTCCGATGTGCCGCTCCTGCTTTTGCACGGTGGCAAGGATATGACCGTGCGCCCCGAGGATGCCGCCGCAACGCAGGAGATTTTAAAAGGACGCAAAAACGTTCAGGTGCGTCTGTACCCCGAAAAACAGCACAATGTGTATGCAACTGTCGAGGCAGAACAGTATATTTCGGATGCGTTTGCAAAGCTCGGTGTACTTGCCAAAAATAAAACACAGGCAGACAGGGCAAAAGCCTATGCCGAAACTCTGGATTTTCGAAAAATGTGCGAAGAGGACCGTGAGGTAATGGAAACCGTTGCCGCATTTTTGGACGGGTGCCTTTGAGAAGTTTATATCATATAATCCGCCGTGCCGTCTCTTTTTTAGGGACGGCGCGTATTGCTGTCCCCAAGAAAAGCTTCGTACGGGTGCCGTGGCTTTATGCGGCATTCGGTTTCGCGTAGGGGGGTATTCGGCTTATGTATGCGAGCTCTGCACAGCTTTCGGACAAATCGCATATGCTGATATGGGACACGGGATTCCCCAAATGCATAAAACAATTTTAAAAAATGTTTATAAAAGGGATTTTTCGGTAACAATAAGGATGTAACCGCAAAATTTCTTTGGAGCGTGATGAAACAATGACGATCAAACGCGGGGATATTTATTACGCGGATTTAAGTCCTGTGGTCGGGTCGGAGCAGGGCGGCACAAGACCCGTTTTGATAGTACAGAACGATGTCGGTAACAAATACAGTCCGACGGTGATTGCGGCGGCAATTACCAGTCAGAAATATAAAACACAGCTGCCGACACATATCAGTGTACATGCGGATAACTGCGGCCTGCAAAAGGATTCCATCGTATTGCTGGAACAGGTGCGGACCATAGACAAAAAGCGGCTGAAAGAGCGTATGGGAAACTTACCCGAAAATGAAATGAATAAAATCAACCGCGCGCTGTCTGTCAGCTTCGGACTGGGCGCAGAATAACAGCGCACCGCTTTCGAAAACTTCTCGAAAGCGGTGCCGTTTTTTGGAATTTATTTGAAACGATAATTTTGATTTTTTTGCAGAACCTAATAGGGCTACAGATAAAAATAACAGAAAGGGGCTGTTTCGATGGCGAACTTGACTACCGCCGAACTAAAGGGAATCGAAGATGCTTTAAGCGCGGAAAAGCTTTTGATTCTGAAATATAAAAATTTTGCGCAAATGACTGCCGACCCGACAATTCGGGGTATGTGCGAGCAGATTGCCGCCCAACACAAAACCCACTATGATACGCTTCTTGGAAATCTATCTTAAAGACCGTTTGCGTCCCGCGCCGCCGTCGGAAAGTGTACGGCAGACGCAAAGCCACACACAGGAGGAAGCCCTCATGCCGAAAAAACAAATTGAACCTCTGTCCGACCAAGAAATCTTAGATGACATTTTGGCGTCGCAGAAACACATGACCGAAATGTACAATACCTTTTCCAATGAATGTAAAAACAATGCGCTCGAAAGCGATATGATGAACATTCTGCGGGAAGAACACAATATCGGGTCCGCTGTGTTTACCGAAGCTGAAAAGCGCGGTTGGCAAACCCCGGAAGCCGCCCCGCAGCCTAAGGTGGAGACGGTGAAAACCAAATATCAGAATTTGCAGAACACACTGTAAAAAACGCACCGCTTTATTTGCAAGCGGTGCGTTTACCTTATGTTACAGTGAATCGACATATTGTTCTGTATAAGAAAAGGGCGTTCGTGTGCCGTCCTTTTCAATGTGAAAGCACTGTTCCCCGAGGGCAAAAATCGGTCGGTCGTTTTTATAGCTGTCGGAATACACGCATTTCACGGTTACCGACTGCGGAAAAGCCGCATGAAACCGCCGTACTTTTTCCTCATTCCTGCAATTTTTATCAAGCAGTTCGCCGCTTTTGGGGTCGTGACGGGTACATAAAAGCGTATCCATTTTTAAGCGTTCGGCAATTTCCCGCAATAAAAAATCGGGGCTGGCGCTGATGACTACTGTGTACCGTGCGCGGTTTTCGGGCAGAAACCAGGGAAATACATCTTTTTCGTGCAAATCCCAATATTTTTTCACAGCCTTTTCCAACGGGATGAACCGTACAAATAAAAATATATGCTTTTTAAATCGGTCCAGTGTAAGTATCCGCAGTCCGAACAGCAAGCCCATCACAGCGTAATACGGCAGTAACAGAAGCAAATACGGATACCGAAAAAAGCAGAAAATCAAAAAATTCGAGCCGGAATCAAACGGCACCACGGTTTTGTCAAAATCGTAAATATCTACTTCCATAGGCGACTTTCCTTTCATAACGGATACAGTATACTGGAATTTTTGCAAAAATGCAAGCGTTTGGCTTTCGGACGCGTGCGCTATGGCTAAAAACGGACAGCTGCAAGGGCTGTCCCCTACGGTTTGTGCAAACTTATCATTCCGCGCGAAGAACTTCGTCAGAGCAAAGCAAATGCACCTACATATAAGGGCAAGCGAAAATTTACACATCCCATACCAAAAATGACAAAAATACGGACAAAAATGACAATTCTGTTCCGAAATGAAAAAAAGATGCTATAGTGAGGACAGAAAGAAAAAAAGGAGGCGAAGGTCATGATGCGAAATTCAGATCGGCGCGCATATGCGTGGAGTATTGTTTTGTTTACGGTGTCGTTCGGGTATTACATTTTTTTCAGCTTTTTTACGCTTTTTTCGTACAGCGGGCTCGGCAGATTTCTGCCCGATGATTTTGGGCGAATTTTTGACGATATATTCGGTGATTTTGTGCTGAATTTCTTTTTTTCCGAGGCGGCTGTCTTACCAATGCAAATGAATTTTGTATTAACAATTGTGCTGACTGTTGTGCTTTTGACGCACTTTTGGGATCGGTTTCGTTTGGGCGCAATGCTCTTTACTGCCGCCGCACCGATTGTTTTGCTGATGCTGTATGTGATAGCCATGATCATCGGCCGGGTGCGGCTCCCTTGGGGAAGCTTTTGGACATCGAATCTCATTTTTGGGTCAATCACCTTGATTGTATTGACCGCCTATGCCGTCGGATTCTATTGTCTGATGCATAGGGAATGGGAATATCTGCAAATGCAAGCCGCGTTAGAACATACGCAGTGAAACGAATATGTGTGTGAATTTAGAAAAAGCGGAGAGGAGCACGTTTATGCTAAAATACACGCTGAAATTTTAGGCGTTACTGTCCTTACCTCTGTACTGCAATTTTTTACAGTCGGCACAGTTGTCGGTTTCTTTTTGACAGAGGGAAGCGTGAATCTGCCGTTGTCGCTTATTTTTATGGTACTGAATCTTGTATTTTTCATCGCGGTTTGGACTGTGACGCTCAAATCCCCGAAAATATTTCATCCGGATATGCGTCTGCCGTATATCGTGCCCGAAATGAATATTCCTGCAATCGTGTATGCCGTGCTGACGCTTCTGTTGCTGAGCGTTCATTTCCTGTTTGGGCAAAGTCCTGCCGCCCTTTTCCTGCCCGCCGTAGAATACGGATTCTTAGCAGTTAGTCCTCTCGGGATAAACACGGTGATGCTTTTGGCGATTGCGGGGGGAACTGTGGTCTTTGTATGACAACGAACTGCTTTATACGGCGGTATATGCGCTCGGTAATCTTTTACATTTAATCATTTATGCCGCAGTCATCACGGTCACCTGTCGCCGTGTGCAACAGAATGCCAAAGCAAAAACGGAATGAACATATACTGTAGGTGATATTTATGAAAAAAGCAAAACGTTTTACGATTGGCGCGGTTCTCTTTTACGTGTGGTATGTATATACAGCCGCGGTGCTTCATTTTGTTGAGTTTACGGCAAGCGGCATATGGTATAAGATATTAAAATTTTCTGCGCCGTTGACATTGCTCGGTGGGGAAGGTGCGGGCGCGGCTCTGATTTACGGGGCACCGATGCTGTTTCTTGCGGCAACGGTGATTATCGATTTATTGCCCGAATTTACAAAAAAGCAGAAAATCATCTTAACGATTATGCCCATCGTATCCTATGCGCTTTTTTGGATATGCGGTTTTTTTGCCGAGGCATATTTCGGACACAAGTAAGCTTTTGTTTTGCAACCGTAAAAAGGGGACTGTCCCCTTTGAATTGACGAAAATGAGGTGAGATGTATGCGTAAAACAAAAGGTTTTATGATTGGTGCGATTTTCTTTTATATTTGGTATGTATATACGGGTGCGGTGTATGAGTTTGCCTACTTTACGACAAGCGGAATGTTGTATAAGGTACTGTTGGTTACCGCGCCGTTGGTTTGGATTGATATGGAATTTGCCGCTTCGGTTTTGGGTATTATAGCACCCATACTGTTCCTTGCAGTAACCGTGATTATCGATTTACTGCCTGCATTTACAAAAGCGCAGAAAATTGTCTTAACGGTACTGCCGATTGTGTCCTATACGCTTTTGTTGATTATGGAATGTATTGCGAACACATATTTCCGCTACGGAGCGTTTCATTGACGCACGGCAAAAAGCAGCATAGATACCTTATTATACGGCGTGGAGTGCTTATACTGCGGAGATACAAATGCGCTGAGCAGGCGGATTCTTCGAAAAAATTCCTTGCAAAATAAAAAATCTATGCTATACTATATTATAATTGAAAAACCAACAAACGCTGGGAAAAAGGCAGTAGGCAAAGAAAATTCCGTTTGCAAGAGAGTGCGCGTCACGGGCTGAAAGCGTGCACGAAGCGGCTTTTTGCTGAAATTTCACTTTGGAGCGGTGCGGCTGAACGCGAAGTAGGCTGCAACGGTTGCCGCCGTTATCGGTACGGGCGTGGCAGCGCTTTACATTGGGTGGTTATAAACGGCTTTTTGCGCCGTCCCTTTGGGGGGCGGCGCTTTTTTTGTGCTAATTAGGGTCAACCGACAAATCCAAACCCGATTTTCGGGGCTGACTTGCCGCTTATACTTTGTTAAAATCCTCGGCAATCCAACGGGATTGCCTGCGGTTTTGCCGCATCTAAGCGAAAACCCCGCTCCCGAAAATTCTGCAATCCGAAAGGCGTATAATACACCTTTCGGACGGATTTGGATTTATCGGTTCACCCTATGATGTCCCTAAAAATTTTAATATTTATATAAAGAAAAGAAAGGAAGAACGGATTTGAAACAGAAATTAGAAGAAATCCGTGCGCGTGCAAGGGAAGAGCTCGGCTCTGTCAGCGAGCTTTCGGAATTGGAGAATTTCCGCGTGCGGGTGCTCGGCAAAAAAGGCGAATTGACAGGCATTCTCAAAAGTATGGGCGGACTTTCGGCGGAGGAGCGTCCCAAAATGGGGCAGCTTGCCAACGAGGTGCGCCAGAATATTGAGAAAATGCTCGCCGACAAAATCGAGGAACTGAAAGCACGCGAGGTACAGCGGGAAATCGAGTCGATGCCCGTGTTCGATATCTCCGTGCCGATGGATACGGCACAGGGGTCTTATCATCCTATCACACTGGTACAGCGTCAGTGCGAAGCGGTTTTTAAATCGATGGGCTTTGCTGTAGAGGAGTACAGCGAAATCGTGACGGACTATGAGTGCTTTGAAGCGCTGAACATTCCGAAGGACCATCCTGCCCGCGATATGCAGGATACCTATTATCTGGAAAACGGTCAGCTGTTAAAGTCGCACACCTCTGCCGCGCAGAACGCGATTTATAAGAAATACAGAGATGCACTTGTCAATGAGGGCAAGCCGATTAAGGCAATCTTCCCCGGACGCTGTTTCAGAAACGAGGCAACAGATGCCTGCCACGAAAATACCTTCTTCCAAATGGAAGGTGTGATGGTGGACAAAAATATTTCCATTTCCAATCTGATTTATTTTATGAAAACCATGCTTTCCGAGGTTTTCCAAAAGGACATTCAGGTGCGTCTGCGCCCCGGCTTCTTCCCGTTCGTCGAACCGGGCTTTGAATTGGACATCAGCTGTCTGATTTGCGGCGGTGAGGGGTGTGCGTCCTGCAAGCACAGCGGTTGGCTGGAACTTTGCCCCTGCGGTATGATTCATCCCGAAGTCTTAAAAGCAGGCGGCATTGACCCTGAGGAATATACAGGGTTTGCATTTGGCTTGGGGCTTACAAGACTTGCCATGATGAAATACGGTGTAAAAGATATTCGTGACCTCAACAGCGGTAGCTTGAAGGCGCTTTCGCAGTTCACGGAAGACGAATAAGAAAGGCGGCGAAAATTTATGTTTTTATCTATGAACTGGATTTCGGATTATGTGGATTTTTCGGGCTTGGACAAATTAGATTTGATTCACCGCTTTTCCCTGTCCACCGCCGAGGTCGAAAATGAAATTTTTATGAAAGGGCAGGATTTGTCGGGCGTTGTCGCGGCGGAAATCAAATCGGTCGAAGCGCACCCTGAATCGGAAAAACTGCACCTTTTGAAAGTGGATATCGGTGAAGCGGAGCTGGTAGACGTTGTCTGCGGTGCGCCGAATGTGCGCGTCGGCATGCAAACTGCTTTTGCAAAGGTGGGTGCGCAAATCGGTGATATTACGATTGCACCGCGTAAATTAGCGGGATACACGTCCTACGGCATGTGCTGTTCGGAAAAGGAAATCGGCATCAGCGATGACAATTCGGGCATTATGGAGATTACCGACAATCTGCCGAACGGGACGGATTTGAAAGACGCCTACGCCATTGATGACATTGTGTTTGAGGTCGATAACAAATCCTTAACCAATCGCCCCGACCTTTGGGGACATTACGGCATTGCGCGTGAGTTTGCGGCGTTGGCAAACAGGCCGTTAAAGCCGATGGAAACGGCGGATTTGCACGCTTATGACACTCTGCCGAAGGTGGATTTGAAAATTGAAGACCCGCTTTGTCTTAGATACTCCTGCTTGCAGGTGGAGAACATTCACACGGCGGTAAGTCCCGTAAATATGCGCATTCGCCTGTACTACTGCGGGATGCGCGCCATCAACTTCCTGGCGGATTTGACGAATTATCTGATGCTCGAAATGGGACAGCCGATGCATGCGTTTGATTCACGCAAGGTGGAGAAGATTCGTGTTAAGCGTTTCCCTGTGCCGTTTACATTCCAAACTCTGGACGGTGCAGACCGCAACATCGATGAAAACACCTTAATGATTTGCAATGACAATACTCCGGTGGCAATTGCGGGGATTATGGGCGGTCTGGATTCGGAAATTGTGGAGGATACCACCACCCTGACGCTGGAATCCGCAACCTTTGACGCGGCGAGTGTGCGCAAGTCCACCGTGCGCCTGGCGCACAGAACCGACGCTTCCCAACGATATGAAAAGTGTCTTGACCCTGAGATGACCGTGCCTGCCATTGCCCGTTTCGTTAAGCTCTTGACCGATACGGATAAAGGTGCGCGTGTGGTTTCTGCGCTGACGGATGCATATGCTCGCCGTTACGAGGCGGTCACACTCCAATTTGACCGCGCGTTCATTGACCGCTATACGGGTATTTCCATTGATACGGACACGATTGTAAAAACTTTATTGTCTTTGGGCTTCGGCGTTACAGAGCAGAACGGCGAATTCACCGTGAAAGTGCCGAGCTGGCGTGCGACAAAAGACGTGACGATGAAAGCGGACATTGTAGAAGAAATTACCCGCATTTACGGTTATGATAATTTTGCGGTCCACACCGCAACAGCACCGCTGTATCCTGTCCGTACCGCACAGGAAAAAACCGTGGAAGACAAGATGAAGGATATTTTGGTGAAGCGGTTTGCGCTCCATGAGGTACACTCCTATATTTGGGCGTATTATGACGAGTACAAGGCGCTCGGCATTCCCGTGGAAGAAAATATCAAGCTAATCAATGCCACGAACCCCAATATTGAAACGATTCGCAAATCTATTATACCGACACAGCTTTGTCAGGTGCGTTCCAATATCGGCTTTGCGCCCGATTTCGGTATTTTTGAAATCGCCAGAACCGTGGACGGCGTAGATGCAAGCAATCTTTGCCGCGAATACAAAAAGCTGGCAATTACGCTGTACAGTAAAATAAAAACGACCGAAAGCCTGTACTTTGAACTGGCATCCATGCTCGCAAATCTTGCAGGGGACATTAAACACCAAACCCTTCGTTTTGAGACAACAGAGCCCACGCATGTCTATGAGCACCCGCGCAATCTGAACACCGTGCTGTGCGGCGATACGGTTTTAGGCATTATCGGTACAGTGCATCCGACGGTTTCCAAGAAAATCGACAAAAAAGCATCGGTGGTATTTGCGGAAATTGACGTGCGGGCATTCTCCGCACTTGCCAATGACGGGATTCACTACAGCGAGCCGTCCCGCTTCCCTGAAATGGAGATTGACCTTTCGTTTGTGTCCGACACCTACGCACCCATCGGCAAGGCGATTGCGGCGGCAAACTGTGATTGGATTCGCAAAACAACGGTGGTGGATACCTACCGTGACGTGGCGGGTAAATCCATTACCACGCGTCTGACTTTTGCAAATCCGGAGCGCACACTGACCCGTGAAGAAGTGATGCAGGTGGTGGACGGCATTATCGCCGACCTCGCCAAAGACGGCATCACGCTGAAACAGTAACCGCAAAGTGTATAAAAATTCCCCTGTCTTTCTATAGACAGGGGAATTTTGAGTTTTATGCTTACTGCATCAATGTGCAGATGGCGTTGGAGAATGCAACGGGGTCTTCAATCGAAAGTCCTTCAATCAGCAGTGCTTGGTTATACAGCAAATCTGTATATTGCTTTGCTTTCTCTTTATCCTCTGCGGCATAGGCCTTGGAAAGCGCTTCAAATACGGGGTGATTGCCGTTGAGTTCGAGTACCTTTTCTGCTTTCGGCGCATTTTCCGCATTGGGCATACTGTCGAGCACCTTTTCCATTTCGATGCTGACCGCGCCTTTGCTTGAAAGGCACACGGGGTGCGATTTCAGTTTGTTGCTCAAAACCACTTCGCTGACCTTGCCGTCCAAGGACTCTTTCATAAAGTCGAACAGCGGCTTGTTGGATTCCGCTTTTTCGTCGTGCTCTTTCTTTTCTTCCTCGGTTTCCAGCCCTAAATCACCGCCCGAAATGGAGCGGAACTCTTTTTCGTCATAGCTTCGTAAAATCTGCATTAAGAATTCATCCACGTCATCCGTCAGGCACAGCATGTCAAAGCCCTTGTCGCGTACAGCTTCCGCCTGCGGTAAGAGATTGAGCTTTTGCGCACTTTCGCCTGCCGCGTAGTAAATGTATTTTTGTGCTTCGGGCATCGTGTCACGGTATTCCTTCAGCGTGCAAAGCTTGGAGTCGGACGCGCGTGTAAACAACAGCAGATTTTCGAGTAATTCGCGTTCGCCGCCGAAGGAGCTGTACAGCGCATATTTCAGTTGGAGACCGAAAGATTTCCAAAATTTTTCGTAATCCTCGCGGGAATTTGCGAACATGTCTTCCAACTCTTTTTTAATTTTCTTTTCGAGTGCGCGGGCAATGACCTTTAACTGTCTGTCCTGCTGGAGCATTTCGCGCGAGATGTTCAGAGAGAGGTCCTCGGAATCTACAACACCTTTCACGAAGCTGAAGCAGTCGGGCAACAGGTCGGCGCATTTGTCCATGATTTTTACGCCGCTGCAATACAGTGCCAGACCTTTTTCGAAATTCTTGGAATAGTAGTTGTAATCCGCTTTTTCGGGGATAAACAGCAGTGCCTGATAGCTGGTTGTACCCTCTGCTTTTTGGTGAATGACATGCAGAGGCTTATCATAGGCAAAAAATTGGTCGGTGTAGAATTTGTTGTACTCGTCCTCTGTGATTTCGCTTTTGTTTTTCTTCCAAAGCGGAATCATGCTGTTAACAGTTTCGTTTTCCGTATAGGTCTCATATTCGCCTTCTGCACCCTCTTTCGGCCGGGAACGCTCCATATCCATTTTAATCGGGAAGCGGATGTAGTCGGAGTATTTCTTGATAAGCGAAGAAATCGTGTAGGTCTCTAAATACTTGTCAAAATCGGCTTCTTCACTGCTCTCCTTGATGTGCAGGGTGATGTCCGTGCCGACAGAGTCCTTTTCTGTTTCGGTAATCGTATAGCCGTCCGCACCCGACGATTGCCATTTGAACGCCTGTTCTGCACCGTATGCACGGCTGACGACCTCGACCTTGTCCGCAACCATAAACGCGGCGTAAAAGCCAACACCGAACTGCCCGATAATATCTACATCGTGTGCGTCGGTTTCATTTTCCTTGGAAAACTGCAGGGAACCGCTTTTGGCAATCGTGCCAAGGTTTTTGTCCAATTCTTCCTCGGTCATGCCGATGCCGTTGTCGGAGATTTTCAGCAGGCGGTTTTCTTTGTCAATCGAAATGTCGATTCTGAAATCCTCACGCGCCATGTGTACATTTTCATCTGTCAGCGATTTAAAATACAGCTTATCAATCGCGTCGCTTGCGTTGGAAATCAACTCGCGCAAGAATATTTCCTGATTGGTGTAAATGGAATGAATCATCAGGTCGAGCATGCGCTTGGATTCGGTTTTAAACTGCTTTTTTGCCATATTGTTCACCGTTTCGATACGGCGCCGTTCACGCGGTATCGTCCTTTCCTGTATATTCGGGGATTTGTACCCTTCGTTTTAAAATTAGCACTCTACCTTTTCGAGTGCTAATATACACTATACACCTGTTTTTTCCATTTTTCAAGCGGACAAGCATAAAAAGTTTTAAACTTTTTGTGAACATTGTTTGCACCTGTTTACGTATCTTGCAAAAATTCGTCATTCTGAGCCACAGGCGAAGAATCTCTCGAGCCCCTACGGTCAGCGCGTTACCGTTGGCGTAGGACAGGCGTACTGTTTTCGAGTCCATCCGCTGTTCTTTCGCGCCCACTTGCAAGGCTGCGCTTTTCATGCTATACTTTTTAAACACAAAACAAAAAGGAATGAAAAATATGCTTTTGTTTTTAGAATATCCGAAATGCAGTACCTGTCAGAAAGCCAAAAAATGGCTTTTGGAGCAGGGCGCAGAATTTGAAGACCGCGACATCAAACTGCAAAATCCGACTTTTGCAGAGCTTTCGACATGGTACGCAAAAAGCGGTCTGCCGCTCAAAAGCCTTTTTAATACAAGCGGCCTTTTGTATAAATCTATGGGTCTGAAAGACAAATTGCCCGAAATGACCGAAGAAGAACAGCTGAAACTGTTGGCAACGGACGGCATGCTGGTAAAGCGTCCGTTGCTTATCGGCGAAAATTTTGTTTTAACAGGATTCCGTGCGGAAAAATGGGCTGCGACAACCGGGTATAAAATAAATTAAAAAAATACAGAATTTACCGCCGATGTCGGAATCGGCGGTTTTCTTTTTGCATATTTTGTACGGATTTTCAAATACTAAACGCGACGGAGGTGAAGTCAAAATGACAAATAAAGAATTGTTATACGTGGAAGACGCGCTCGGACACGAGCAATATTTCCAAACGCGCTGTAATGAGGTTATGAATCAAATGCAGGATGCCGATTTGAAGATGTGTGTACAGCAGATGGCACAGCGGCACAGCCAACTGTTCCAGAGCTTTTACGGTTTGCTGTAACAGATTTTGGATACAGAAAAAAGGAGAAAACTATGGATGATAAAAATTTAATGGAGGGCATTCTGCTTTTGGAAAAAGGCGTATGCGACCTCTATATGCACGGTACAATTGAATCGCCGACAGACAATGTGCGCAAAACCTTTAACGACGCGCTGAACGAATCGCTTTGCATGCAGGATACACTGTACGGCAAAATGATGCAAAAGGGATGGTATCCGACCGAGCAGGTCGAACAGACCAAAATCAATACCGTCAAGCAGAAGTTTTCTGCACAGTAATCGAAAATCCTTCCCGCATTTTTGTCGGGAAGGATTTTCAATTTCGACATTATTTTTCGACACATTTTTTATTTTTTCATCCGCATGGAAATGTCAAATGCCTGTACGGAGTGGGTAAGTGCGCCGAGAGAAATAATATCCACGCCGGTTTTTGCCACTTCGGCAAGCGTGCCGAGCGTAATGCCGCCCGAGGCCTCGGTTTTGGCGCGCCCGTCAATAATGGCAACGGCTTCGCACATATCTTCATTGGACATATTGTCGAGCATAATGATGTCCGCGCCCGCCGTGACGGCCTCGCGCACTTCGTCTAAATTGCGGGTTTCCACCTCAATTTTCACCATGTGCCCGAGTTTTTCGCGCAATGCGGCAACAGCGTTTGTAATGCCGCCGCCCGCATCAATGTGATTATCCTTGAGCATTGCGCCGTCCGACAGATTGAAACGGTGGTTCTTTCCGCCGCCGCAGACAACCGCATATTTCTGTAAAGCGCGCATGCCGGGCAGGGTCTTGCGGGTGTCGGTAATTTGTGCATTTGTGCCCTGGACCAATTCCACTGCCTTGGCGGTCGCGGTTGCAATCCCCGACATATGTTGTAATAAATTGAGTGCAGTGCGCTCTCCCTTCAAAAGTAAAACGGTTTTGCCCGAAAATTCGGCAATTAAGTCACCCTTTTGAATTTTGTCGCCGTCCTGCTTATAAAGCTTTGCTTCAAATGTATCGTCCAGCAACGCAAAGGTTCGCATAGCAACGGAAAGTCCGCACAGCACGCCGTCCGCCTTTGCAATAAAATAGGCTTCGTCACGCTGGTTTTCGGGAATCAGATAGTCCGAAGAAACATCCAAATAGTTTATATCCTCTTTCAGTGCGCGGGTGATGATATCGTCTACATAAAATTGCGGTAGGTTCATCCCTCATCGACCTCCTTTAATATAATGTGCGCCACCGTAGCCAGGCTCAGTGCCTCACAGTAATCGGGCGTTACGGCGAATTTCCCGGTTTGCAGACGCTTTAAAATGGAGTCTACACGTTTTAAGCCCGTGCGTACTGCGCCGGGGTCGGGAATGACAAAATATGCCCTTTGCATAATCGTGCGGATTTCCGTGCGCAACCCTTTTGGCAGGGGTGCACCGGTAATATCTGTAGTATGTTCGGTTTCCGATACGTGTGCAAAGCCGGTCTCTATACAGCGCGCAATGTCCTCGGCGGCGCGTCTGCCGAATACGAGTGCCTCTAAAAGGGAGTTTGACGCCAAACGGTTTTTGCCGTGTACACCTGTGCAGGAGCATTCACCGACGGCATACAGCCGCGCAATGCTTGTCCGCGCGTCTAAGTCCACGCCGATGCCGCCCATTAAATAGTGCTGGCAGGGGAATACGGGAATCAAATCCTTCGTAATATCTACGCCGTGCTTCCGACACCCCTCGTAAATGCCGGGAAAACGGTCTAAAAGATAGTCGCGGTCGCGATGCGTAATATCCAAATAAAATGCGTTACTGCCCGTTTTTCGGCTTTCCATAATAATGCACTTAGATACGACATCCCGCGGGGCTAACTCTAACCGCTGGTCGTAGCGATGCATAAAGCGTTCTTTTTTGCAGTTGAGAAGATATGCCCCCTCGCCGCGTACGGCCTCACTGATGAGAAACTGTTCGCGGTCCGTACCGTTGAACGCGGTGGGGTGAAACTGCACATAGCTTAAATTTTTGATGGGTGCACCTAATTCATAGGCAAGACGGATGCCGTCGCCGGTTGCCACAGCGGGATTGGTCGTATATTTATAAACTCTGCCGATGCCGCCCGTAGCGAGAACGCAGTAATCGCAAAATACGGTTTTGCTTTCGCCGTTTCTTAAAATATCGGCGCAAAAGCCGCTTTTGACCTTGGTGAGTGCATAGACCATGGCATTGTCCAGGAGCGTAATGTTTTTGCGTGTTTTTACTTCTGCCAGAAGCTTGTTGACAATTTCCGCTCCCGTGGTGTCTTTATGATGCACAATGCGGCGGCGGCAGTGTCCCCCTTCCAGCGTTTTCTGAATGGTACCGTCGGGGTTTTTGTCAAAATCTACGCCGTAGGTCATAATTTTGCGTACATCGTCAGGGCCCTCATGTACCAGCACGTTTACCGCATCGGGGTCATTTTTACGTTGTCCTGCGATGAGCGTATCTTCATAATGCAGGTCAAAGCTGTCGTTTTCAAAGCTCAGAACCGCGGCAACGCCGCCCTGCGCTAAGGAACTGTTAGAAAGCGTATCCTCTTTTTTGGACAGCATCAGCACCGACAGGCTGTCGGGAAGCGACAGTGCGGTATATAAGCCCCCGACACCCGTGCCGACAATCAATACATCATATTTTGTTTGCATAATAATCGCCTTACTTTTCCAGTCTCTTGATCATAATTTTTGCGGCTTTATAGATATCGCCGCAGCCTAAGGTGAGTACCAAATCGCCCGCCTCGGCATTTTGAAGCACATAATCCGCCACCTCGTCGAAGGTGTTGAACCATACGGAATTCGGAATCTTTTGTGCCAGCTGTGCGGTATATACATTGTAGGTGTTGATTTCGCGCGAGCCCATGATTTCGGTCAGCACGCAACGGTCGGGAATCTGCAATACTTCGGCAAAATCGTCCATCAGCATATAGGTGCGTGAAAAGGTGAACGGCTGAAAGACCGCCCACACACGGTGATAATCCATTTTCATGGCGGATTCCAGCGTCACACGCAGCTCGGCGGGATGGTGCGCGTAATCGTCAGCAAAGGTGATGCCCTGATACTCTCCGAGCATTTCGAATCTGCGTCCCGCACCGCCGAAGGCTTCCAAGCCCGATTTACATGCGGCAAAATCCGCACCCGCGTGCATGCCGGCGGCAATCGCCGCCAGCGCATTGAGAGTATTATGCCGCCCGGGCACATTTAATTGGATGTGCCCTAAGCTTTCTTCGCCGTGTATCACGTCAAAGCCGTAAAATGCGCCGCGCACCGCCGAAATATTTTCAGGATACCAGTCGTTTGTATTTTTAAATCCGAATGTAACAAGGGTTTTGTTTCCAATGCCTTCCATGGCTTTTAAGGTGTTTGCGTCATCGCCGTTGTAGAGCACCGCGTCGGTTGCCATATCGGCGAATTTGTGAAAACTCAAAATTAAATTGTCCAGTGTCTTAAAATAATCCAAATGGTCTTCATCGATATTCAGAATGACTGCAACGGCAGGAGAAAGCTCCAAAAATGTATCCACAAACTCGCACGCCTCACAGACAAAGTGTTCGCTTTTGCCGACGCGTCCGTTGGCATCAATCAAGGGCAGCTTGCCGCCGATGACCGCCGATGGGTCAAGCTTTGCTTCCAGCATAATCTGCGTGGTCATGGAAGTAACTGTGGTTTTGCCGTGCGTGCCGCAAATGCCGATACAGTCTTTGTAAAGCCGTGAAATCGCACCGAACAGTTTTGCGCGCTCAAAGGTCGGAATCCCGCTCTCTTTTGCGGCGATCAGCTCGGGGTTATCCTTCAACAGTGCGGCGGTGTATACCACCATTTCGGCGCCTTGAATGTTTTCGGCTTTTTGCCCCATCGTGACGGGGATGCCGAGTGCGCGGATGCGTGCGAGTGTGTCACTTTCGTTGTTGTCACTGCCCGAAAGCAAATAACCCTCGCTGTGCAGAATTTCCGCCAAGGGGCACATGCCGCTGCCGCCGATGCCGATAAAGTGAATCCGTTTGACCCTTTTTAACAGGGTATCTATATTTTCCATATGCTTTGCCCTCGTACTATCTTTTGTGAAATCGTTATACACTTCTTTATTATATTGCAATCCGCAAAAAAATTAAACCCCTAAACACGTTTTTTATCACAAGAATTTCAGCGGATTCATAATATAAGAATAGAAAACCGAAAAAGGGGTGCCTTGGAATGCAGTCTGTTGTAATTCTCGGCGGTGACCGAAGAAGCTGCTTTTTGGATACATATTTTAAAGAAAACGGATTTTTTACATATTGCTTCGGCGTGGAAGAGGATGTCAGGATTGAGGAACTCCGTAAAACACTCCATGGCAATATGGCGGCTTTGATTTTGCCGCTTCCCGCATCGCGTGACGGAAAGACCGTCAACATGCCACTGTGCGGAACAGTGGTACCGCTGGATGCGCTCCAAACGCTTCTGCCTACAGGGCGGACCGTGTTCGGCGGGATGCTGCCGGCACATGTGCAGGCACAGCTGTGCGCGGCAGGCGCACGGGTGATTGACTATTATGATGACGAATTGATTGTACAGAACGCACAACTGACGGCGGTCGGCGCCATGTGTGTTTTAAAGGATATGACCGATGTACTGCCTGGAAATCTGCATATTGCCGTGACGGGCTTCGGCAGAGTTGCCACGGCGGTGGCGGCGCGGCTGAAAGCGAACGGCTGTACCGTCACGGTGGCGGCACGGCGTGCAGAGGCGCGCGAATCGGCAAGAACAGCAGGATATAAGGCTTGTACAATTGAAGAACTGCGTCAAAATTTGTCCGCGTTTGACATAGTTATGAATACCGTGCCTGCGCGGATTTTCGCCGCGGAAGTATTTGTGTCTGCGCCGCATGTGCAGTATATGGAGCTTGCTTCCGCACCGTACGGAACGGATTTGGAGCGGGTAAAGGCATTCGGCACGACGGTAATCAATGCGCAGAGCTTACCGGGAAAATATGCACCGCGCGAAGCGGCACGCATTGTGGGAGAAAAAATCAAAAGTTTCTTGTAAAAAGGAGGGATAGCCAATGTCCCAAATTCGCGTGGGATTCGCTATGTGCGGTTCATTTTGCACCTTTCACAAGGCAATCCCCGAAATGGAGCGTCTTGCAGCGCTCGGATATGATGTAATACCGATTTTATCGCAGACCGCATACACGACGGACACACGCTTCGGCAAGGCGGCGGATTTCATAGAAAGAATCGAAACCTGTACAGGCAGGGAAATTATTCATACCGTGTTCTCGGCGGAGCCGATTGGACCAAAAAAGCTTTTGGATGCACTCGTCATTGCGCCCGCAACAGGCAACACGATTGCCAAACTCGCCAACGGGATTACAGACACCTCGGTCACACTTGCGTGCAAGGCACATCTGCGGAATGCGCGCCCGGTGCTTTTGGCGGTATCGACCAATGATGCACTCGGTGCGGCGGCAAAAAACATAGGACTGTTACTCAACGCGAAGAATATCTATTTCGTGCCGATGCGGCAGGATGACCCGCAAAATAAACCGAATTCTATTGTAGCGGATTTTTCAAAAATCCCCGATGCGCTCGAAAGCGCCCTGAAAGGGGAACAGATACAGCCGATTTTGCTGTAGGATTTGCAGGTGCTTTGATGCATGCGATTTCTTGCGGATTTTCGGCAATATACACACGGCAGGCGGCTGAGCACAGCCGCCTGCCAAATTTGTACGGACATTCGGCCACACACTGTGTCGGGGCAATTTCCGAAGCGGACGCAAGCCGACAGCCGAGAGGGCTGTCCCTACGATCTTTAAAACAAATTAACTTTGTGCCGTGTGAGATTCTTCGGCTTTGCCTCAGAATGACAGATTTGTACAGAACGTAGGGGTAGCCCCCTGCGCATCGCGCGTGTTTTCACAGCGTGATTTCCTGCCGATGATGGCAAAAATCGGCGGCGATTTTTGTGCGAATTGCGCAAAATACTCGGTTCAAAGAAAATTCGTGGAATTCCGCCGAAATCTGTGATACAATAACAGTTACTTATAAAATGAAGTTCTTGTGGCTTTCATTTGGTATTGAACACAGGAGGCGTAAAATGTCTTTTATCGAAGTCAAAAATGTGACGAAAACATATAAAATGGGCGAAGTGGAAATCAAAGCGCTCGACGAGGCGGGATTCGGCATTGAAAAAGGCGAATTTGTGGTGGTCGTCGGTCCGTCCGGTGCAGGTAAAACAACGATTCTCAACATTTTGGGCGGGATGGATACCGCAACATCCGGCGAAATTTTCGTAGATAATGAGGATATTGCCAAATTTGATGAAAAGGCACTGACAACATACCGCCGCGACGACGTCGGGTTCGTGTTTCAGTTTTATAATCTTGTGGGTAATCTGACCGCACTTGAAAATGTGGAACTGGCTTTGCAGATTTCGAAAAATCCGCTGAGTGCGAAAACCGTTTTGCAGGAGGTCGGGCTTTCCAACCGTTTGCACAATTTTCCCGCACAGCTGTCGGGCGGTGAACAGCAGCGTGTTTCCATTGCACGTGCGCTGGCAAAAAATCCGAAGCTTTTACTGTGCGATGAACCGACGGGCGCGCTGGATTATGTAACGGGCAAATCCATTTTGAAGCTGCTGCAGGACACCTGCCGTGAAAAAGGTGTGACGATTGTTGTTATTACGCACAACCTTGCTATTGCACCGATGGCAGATAAAGTAATTAAGGTCAAAAACGGAAAAATCGACCAAATTTTGCAAAATAAACGTCCCACCCCCGTGGAATATATTGAGTGGTAAAGGAAATCGGCTATGACAAAAGGAATGAGAAAGGATTTCCGTCGGGAAATCCAAAAAAGCTTCAGCCGATTTTTGTCGATTCTTTTGATTTCGGCGCTCGGTGTGGCATTTTTTTCAGGTATCCGTTCAGCAAGTCCTGCGATGCTTTTATCGGCGGATGCCACATATGACAGTGAAAATTTAACGGACATTCGTGTGCTCGGTACACTCGGCATGACGGACTCCGATATTGCCGCATTGCTGAGCGTTGAGGGCGTTTCAGCGGCGGAAGGTATTTATACCAAGGACTTTTTGTGTGAAACGGCAGACAACACCGTCGTTGTGAAAACCACATCACTGACAAATGGCATCAATGTTGTGAAGGTGAAAGAGGGCCGTTTTCCCGAACGCTATAATGAATGTATTGCGGACCGCGAATTTCTGGCGGCGTCTGGGTATCAATTGGGCGATACGGTGCGTCTGAAAACCGGCACCGATGAAAAGGTAAGCGACACCCTGGCGGACGATGAATTTACGATTGTCGGCGTGGGGCAAACTTCGTATTATTTAGACTCCGACCGCGGTACGGCGGCAATCGGCGACGGCACGGTGGACGGACTTTTGATTATTCCGAAGGAAGCGTTCACGCAGGAGGTTTATTCCGAAGCACTGGTGACCATGACGGGTGCATCGGAAATGAACTGTTTCGGTAAGGCGTATAAATCGCTTGCAGAAACAGTTACAGCGAACATTTCGAATATCGCGCAGGGGCGCTGTGAGGTGCGCCTGCAAGAATTCCGCGCGGATGCGGACCAGAAACTGAATGATGCCAAATTTGAATTCCAGAAGAAAAAGGATAAGGCTATTTTCGATCTTTCGGATGCGGCGCAGACTTTGGCGACCAACGAGGCGGAATTAGAGGGCGGAAAATTGGAAATCGAACAGCGCCGCAGTCAGCTCAATGAACTGCGTGCCTTGTTTGATTCGGGCGATCAGGGCATAAACGAAGGAAAAGCACAGATTGCCGAAGCACGCGCGACCTTAAATGAACTGGAAACGCAGAAGCGTACGCTCGAAGAAACCATCGCAAGGGAAGAAGCACGCATTGCTGAGGCGGAAAAGCAACTGCAAAAGGATGCGCCGTATATTTCCAACGAGGAATATTACAACCGCAGTATGCAGATTATTAAGGATACGGCAACGGTGGAATATTACAAAAATCAGCTGCCTGCACTGGAGCAAAGCATTGAAAGCGTGAATTCCCGCGTGAAAACGGCGGAAGCGTTTATTGACAATTATCCTGAAGCCGCCGCCGCGGCGCGCGTGCAGATTGCCGAGGGTGAAAAACAGCTGGAGGAGGCCGAAAAGAAGATTTTGGACGGTGAAATCCAACTGGAACGCGCACGGGAGGATTATCAGCTTGCCCAAGAGGATATGGATGCAGAACTCAGTGCTGCTGAGGAAAAGCTGAAGAAATCCGAGGATGAAATCAACAATGTTGCTATGCCGAAATGGCATATTTTGGACCGTTCTTCGATTGCAAGCTATGCCGCTTATAAAAATGATGCGGACGGCATCGGCGCAGTCGGCACGGTATTTCCGATTATTTTCTTCCTGGTTGCGGCGCTGGTGTCTTTGACAACCATGACCCGCATGGTTGAAGAGGAACGCACGCAAATCGGAACGCTCAAGGCACTGGGCTATAAAAAGAGAGAAATTACCGCAAAATATGTGTGGTATGCATTGCTGTCTACACTGCTCGGCAGTGTGCTCGGCGTGGTGCTCGGTGAGTCTTTGCTGCCGTCTTTGATCATCCGCACTTATAAGCTTGTGTATGTCAATTTGACGCAAACCGTAGTGGGAGTGCATGTGCTCAATGCCGCTGTTGCGATTGTATTGGCCGTGTGCGCAACCGTTGGCGGAGCGTTCGCTGCTTGCCGCCGCGTGCTTTCCGACAATCCTGCTGCGCTGATGCGCCCTGCGGCGCCGCAGGCGGGCAGACGCACCTTTGTAGAGGATATTGATTTTATATGGCTGCATTTGAATTTCGCACAGAAGGCGGCATGCCGCAATCTGTTTCGCTACAAAAAGCGGCTGTTTATGACGGTTCTCGGTGTAGCCGGCTGTACGGCACTTTTACTGACAGGCTTCGGTATTCACGATTCGGTAGAAATGGTGCCTGAAAAGCAGTTTCAGGAAGTTTTCTCTTATCAGGGTACGGTCGGAGCGGATACCTCGCTTTCCCGTGCGGAGCGCCGCCAGCTGTTGGCGAAAGTAAACTCCGTAGCCGGCGTTACCGATTATTTGCAGACCAAAAGCATCGTAACTTACGCACAGACTGAAAAGGGCGAAACAACCGCTTATCTGATTGTTCCGCAGGATACGGTGAAGCTTGGCGAATATGTACGTCTGCGTGACGCCAAGTTTCCGCATGACGACCTTACGCTGACGGATGACGGTATTATTGTGACCGAGAAGTTTGCACAGATGCTTGGGATTTCGGTAGGCGATATGCTGACAATGAAGGAAGACAAAACAGCTGAGCCGGTCGGGGATGTGCGCGTGGCGGGCATTACCGAAAACTATTTGAATAATTACATCTATATGACGCCCAATATTTATAAGGCGCTCTACGGTGAAACCGCATCCCTGAATGCGGCCCTCATCCGCTTGGAAGAGGGCGCGGACACCGAGAAGGCGGCGGAAAGTCTGCTCTCCATTAGCGGTGTGACCTCAGTCTCTATGCATTCTACTGCGCAAAAGCAGGTAGATGACATGCTTGGCAATCTGACGGTCATTATCGCCGTGATGATTCTTGCTGCGGGGCTTTTGGCATTCGTCGTGCTGTATAACCTAAATAATATCAACATTACCGAACGCCGCCGCGAGCTTGCCACCTTAAAGGTGCTCGGCTTTTATGACGGAGAATTGGCGGCGTATGTTTACCGTGAAAATGTAATTCTGACGCTGTTCGGTATTGTGCTTGGGCTGGTGCTCGGCTTCTTCCTGCACCTATTCGTGATGTACACTATCGCAACAGATATGGTGATGTTCAGCGCGGAAATGCATGTGTTAAGCTATGTGCTCTCTGTATTGCTGACGGGCGTATTCGCTGTACTCGTCAACTTTATTATGTACTTCCGTCTCAAAAAGGTGGATATGGTGGAATCACTGAAATCGGTGGAATAAAATTTAAAAGTAACAGGGGCAGGAACGAAAAGCGTTCTTGCCCCTGTTTTTTGCTTTTTTATAAGAATTGCTTCGGTGCAGTAATCAGCTCTGCTCCAAATCCTCCAGAGCGGCGCGCACGGCGGCAATCGCAAAGGCGGAAAAGGTACAGTCTTTCCCTTGAATCACTTGTTCGACCTGTGCCACAACATCATTTGGAAACCGAATCGTCTTATTCGTTGTCGGCGGAACAGCAGGAATTTTAAATTTCCCCACAATATACACCTCGCAATACATTTGCATTGCTTATAGTGTAAACAAATCCAAGCCCAAAATATGCATTGTATTTGCAATGCGATTGTGATATGCTTTTGCAGAGATGATTTACGTGGCAAAATTTTGTTTAGACTGTTGGAAAGAAATCAGTGGTGCAGAAGCCACAGAAAACCAATATATCGTATCCGAAGAATTGGAGCTGTGTGAGGGTTGCGGGGAATGGAAACACATTATCGTTTCGGAAAGAAGTTTTTTCGAGAGGATTCTTTTTCATCCGTTAAAATGTATTGAAAAGATGTTTTGGATTTTTAAAAGATAGTAATCAGACAAATTGTAATACCGAAAAATCCCGACAAAAACACTGTTTGTCGGGATGATTTTTATATGCCTTTATTCAAATATATTTTACCACTTGTTGTACGCTTTTTCACAGAAAGCATACATATCCCGGATTTTCAAAACCGTGCCGTCATCTAACGTCACAGTACCGTTCCACAGTCCGTGCACCTGATGCGTTTTGATACCGTACAAATCCAGCGGCATCATATTGGAATAATTATCATAGAACGGCGTCATGGTGAGGTCTAACCGTCCCTCTTTATCCGTAAAATGCCACGGATTCATCCAGCCTTTGCCGATTTCGGGGTCAGCCTCTAAAGAGACATCCCCGATTTTATGGCAGACACCGTCATAGAATACAGCGGTTTCCGTTGCGTGGGATTCGTCTCCGAAACCCCATGTCAGTTCAAAGCCGAACGGCTTGCCGTCAATTTTTGTACTGCCGTTTGCCCAATACCACACATTGCCGTAGGGCCATATGCCGCGTCCCCAATCGAGCACCGTGAAGGTGTTTTCAGGAGAAAAAACAAATTTTTCGTCTCCGTAGGTTACGGAGCCTTCCGTCGCCATGCAGTTGATTTTGTTGGTGTAGAAGAAATGTCCTTTTTTCGGAAACGGCGTGGCAACGGTGATGCTTTCGTGATGGGGCAGACGCTTGCAGTAAAATTCCGCCGTAATCGGTTTGCCTTTGCCGAAGCCCGAAAAGCGAATGTGATGGCAGGCTTCCGTCACATCAAATGCAATCGAGGTTTTGCCGCGGCGGTAAGCAATGTGATTCGGAAAATCCCCGTTTTTATTGAGTCTGTTTTTGTGCGGGGTGAACAGCTCCACGCTCATGGCATCGAATTTTCTGCCGCTTTTCAAATCTAAAAAGCCGAAGGTTGCGCATGTCGCCAAGGAGATGTTGAACAGGTTAATCTGCACCATAATTTCTCCGTTGCAGACCTGATAAAAATCCCACTCTTTCAATCGCATCGCGTGTACTGCGCTTTTTTCGATATTGTAGTTGTAGAGGTTGCGCCGACACCAGCCGGGGTTTGCGAGATTGCCGTTTTCGTCCAATAAATCCTGCCGTGCTGTGATTTCATTTTGCATCGTGTGTGCCCCCTTGTTTATTTTGACAGCGCAGTTTTGCCGCCAGGATAGTTAATATATTAACGATAGCATAAAATCTTTGAAAAAGCAAATAAAATCCGTATCTTTTTGTGCAGTTTTCACATTTTTGCAGGAAACAATTCCCGATTTGTAAAATGCATATTGACATATATATAGTGGAATGATATAATGACACCACAATATAAAGGACTGTGTGCCTGACGGATGGCAGATACATACTTTGCATTTTGCCGGCAGAAAAACTGCGTGGAACACAATATCCTTTTCGCCGACCGTCTGGGCAATCTTGCAAATGCGAGGTTGCCTTTTTCTATGGAGATTCTATATGCATAAGGAGAAGAAAATGGAGTTTACAGCTTGGAACGGATTTCAAAAAGGGGAATGGAACGAAAAAATCGCTGTCAGCGACTTTATTAAGCGCAATTATACGCCGTATACAGGTGAAGCGGACTTTTTGGCGGAAGCCACGCCGCGCACCAAAGCACTGATGGAAAAATGCAATGCGCTGTTCAAAGCGGAACGGGAAAAAGGCGGTGTTTTGGATGTAGACACCGAGCATGTAACCTCGCTTGTAACCTATGGCGCGGGCTATATTGATAAAGAAAACGAACTGATTGTCGGTTTGCAGACGGATGCTCCTCTGCGCCGCGGCGTAAATCCCTTCGGCGGCATGCGTATGGCACGCAGTGCGGCAAAGGCATACGGCTATGAACTCTCAGAGACGATTGAGACGGAATTTCGTTATAAAACCACTCATAATGACGGTGTGTTCCGCGCCTATACCGATGAAATGCGTGCGGTGCGCCATATCGGTTTGCTGACAGGTCTGCCCGATGCTTACGGGCGCGGGCGCATTATCGGCGACTATCGCCGTGTGGCGCTGTACGGCGTGGATGTGCTGATTGCCGAAAAGAAAAAAGACAAGGCGGAGCTCGGCCGGCGCAATATGAATGAGGAAACCATCCGCCTGACCGAGGAACTGTATCGCCAAATCGACTTTTTGGAGCAGCTCAAAGCAATGGCGCAGATTTACGGTGTGGATATCAGCGCGCCTGCAAATAACGCGCGCGAAGCGGTGCAGTGGCTGTATTTCGGCTACCTTGCCGCAATCAAGGAACAAAACGGCGCGGCGATGTCTTTGGGGCGGACAAGCACCTTCTTGGATATTTATATAGAACGCGACCTCAAAAACGGTACGCTGACCGAGGCGCAGGCACAGGAGCTGATGGATGATTTCGTTATGAAGCTTCGTTTGGCGCGCCACCTGCGTACGCCCGAATACAATGAGCTGTTCGGCGGCGACCCGATGTGGATTACCGAAAGCATCGGCGGTATGACAACCGAAGGGCAGACACTGGTCACCAAAAACTCATACCGTATTTTGAATACACTGTACACGCTGGGCTCTTCGGCAGAACCGAACCTCACGGTGCTGTGGTCTGAAAAACTGCCCGAGCCGTTCAAAAAATTCTGCGCAAAGGTTTCCATTGATACCGATTCCATTCAGTACGAAAACGATGATGTCATGCGCCCGATTTACGGCGACGACTATGCGATTGCTTGCTGTGTGTCCGCTATGCAGGTCGGCAAGCAGATGCAGTTTTTCGGCGCGCGTTGCAATTTGGCGAAGCTGTTGCTTCTTGCAATCAACGGCGGCTACGACAATATGTCCGAGCAGAAAATCGGTCCGCAGATGGAGCCGCTCGGGGGCGATACACTCGATTACACCGAGGCCGCAGGGCGTTTCTCCGTATATCTTTCCTGGCTTTGCAATCTGTATGTCAACACCATGAATATTATTCATTACATGCACGACAAGTACGCCTATGAAAAGTTACAAATGGCGTTGCACGATACGGATGTTACGCGCTTCATGGCGTTTGGCGTTGCAGGTCTTTCCGTTGCGGCGGACAGCCTTTCAGCGATTCGTTATGCAAAGGTACATCCCATCCGTGACGAAAGCGGCTATATTGTGGACTTTGAAACCGAGGGCGAATTCCCGACCTACGGCAATGATGATGACCGCGTGGATTTCATTGCAAAATCTCTTTTGGAAAACACGATTGCCGAGCTTCGCAAAACCCCGACCTACCGAAATGCGGTGCATACGTTGTCGGCACTGACCATTACCTCGAATGTTGTGTACGGGAAGAAGACAGGCGCTACCCCCGACGGCAGAAAGAAAGGCGAGCCGTTTGCACCGGGGGCAAACCCGATGCACAACCGCGAAAAGAACGGTGCGCTGGCGTCTTTAAATTCGGTTGCCAAAATGCCGTATGATGCTTGCCGCGACGGGATTTCCAATACGTTTTCCATTATCCCGCAGGCGCTGGGCAAAACCGAGACGGAGCGCGTAGACAATTTGGTATCCGTATTGAACGGCTATTTCAAGAATCATGCGCATCATATCAATGTCAACGTCATGAACCGTGAACTGCTGATGGACGCCTACGAGCATCCCGAAAAATACCCGAATCTGACGATTCGTGTTTCGGGCTATGCGGTGAATTTCCATAAGCTTTCCCGCGAACAGCAGCGCGAGGTGATTATGCGTACCTTCCACAGCGCAATGTAAGCGGCGTAATTTCGGATGCGTGCGCTATGGTTAAACATCTGAAAAGCCTTGCCCCTGTATTTCGGAGTCGGAAATACAGGGGCGTTTTTTATATGGATTTATTTTTTATAGATTTGACCTTCATCCAACAGAATTTTTCCGTTTTCCGCTTCGTATGCCTGCACGCATTACTGAGCAAGAATTTCTAATTGCCCGTTCAAAGCACACATAGGGGCGCAGTCCCTACGTACGCAAAAGGCAATTCATGCAGTCTTACAGGAACAGACAATTCGCAAGTTCACTTTACTTTATGTCCGAAATTTGCTATACTGTAAGCAATTTTGATGCGAAAAACATATCCGTTTTCGAAGCATGAAAAAGAAAGGGGCTTTTACAATGGCACAGCAAACTTTAAATGAGATACAGCTTCGCAATGCCTTGACGATGGTCGCGGGTACAGACCCGAACGGCTGTTTCTTCACGGCATACGAAGTGAAAAACAGTGATGTTGCAATCGGCGCGGCGTTTGGGGCAATCGGTGCGGCAATTGTGGCAGCGGAAAACAGCGGCAAGCCGCAGGCGCATCTCATCAATTACACACCGCACGGCATCTATTTTATACCGATTTATTTTCAGAAAAAGGCGGGGTATACCATTGCCCCCGAACAAAATTTTTTCATTCCGCATCAGGAGATAAAATCTGTCGCGGTGGTTCGTTCGGGGTGGAAATTTTATGAGATTCAAATCAAAACCGCGAACGGCAGAAAGTTTCGGTTCCATACGCACAGAAAGATGAAAAACGAAGAATACCATGCGAACAATGTGGAGCGGTTCCGTGAGATTTATGCGACAGACAGCAAAAAAGCACAACGCAAAAGCACAACCGTTTCCGCTGTGGCGGCAGTATTTTTGGTTCTTGTGTTGGTCGGTGTGATTGTGATGGCGGCTTCTACAGACGATACCGATACACCGCAGGCGGATTCGGCGCAAACCTATATGGCAAACGGAGAACGTGTCTCACTGGATTTTTGCCGCATTGACAGCACGTTTGATTTGCTTCTGCCCACCGATTTTACGGATTTAACAGATGCGGAATTTGCAGACATGTTCCCCGACAGTGTTGGTTTGGCAATTGCCGATACGGACCGTACGGTGTTTGTGGCGGTGCGCGCATGGAATGCGGGTGAAATGCAGGTGGATTCCTCCGTATTAAAAGCGGAATATGCACAAAACGGAACGGTCATGTCTGCCAAGGACGAAACACGAAACGGTTTACAGTTTGCAGAGGTCAAGGCAGTAGAACAGGACGGAACATATATTCATACCGCTGAATTTGAAGCGGACGGCGCTTTCTATTCGGTTTCTTTCATCGCCGATGCCGATGCCCGTGCCGCGTGGGAAAATGCGTCAGATGTCATTTTACACTCCATCACGCTTTGATTTGTAAACAATATAAAAGGAACAACCGCAGGTCATTTCGGGATGTTTTTCACGGACAGTTGATAGGCAATAAACACGCGGAAGGCGTTAAACCTTCCGCGTGTTGCTTTTTCAGATGCCCGAATCCGGACCCGTTTTTTGAAGCAGGAGTTTCTCCCGGAGAGCAGGGTAAGAAAAAGAAAACCTCAGACTGTACCTGTATGCCGGAGTCATTTTTTACATGTGGCCGGACGGCTGACTTTATTAAAAAATTTTTTTGACAGTACATATCACCGAAGCAGTTTTATCAAGAGAATAATAGTAGGATTTCACAACTTTTTGGCGGGATTTCATATTTTTTTAATACGATTATACGATATAATAAATTTGATAATAGCAAGATTCCATTCATTTTAATGCATAAGGAGTTATTCGTGTGAAAGAGAACAGCAGTATGACTTTAAAATTAAAGGACGGTATTACATCCCTGAAAAAGCACTGGAAAACCCCGCCCGACGGGTACTATGTAAATTATAAAGAATTTTTGAATATGGCTTTGGGCAGCGGTTCTTTATCATTTATAAGCGTGATCATCAGTTGGACGACAATTGCAATAAACATTCCTATGATGATAAGCTATTTCAAAGTCTCTACGGGATTTGTTTTTATTTCGGGAATTGTTGCATCGCTGTTCGGTCTTGTACGCGCTCCCATTCTTTCCATGATGATTGATAACTCCAATTCAAAGCGGGGCAAATTCAAGCCCTTCCTTCCGTGGACGTCCATACTTACGGTTATTTGCTTTACATTTATTCCGTTTATACCCGAAGTGTGGGTGGAGAATGTTCTTTTCGGCTTTAATATTCCGTCCATCCCTGTTTTTGCTGTTTCGGCTTCCTATATTGAAGTATCCCTCGGAAGCCTTGTTATGTTTATTTTGATACAGGTAGGCTCCTTCTTCTACACCCTTTTAAGTCAGTGCCTAATCGGAATTGAGCAGACAATATCTCCAGTATCACAGGAAAGAGCGAATATCGGCGCATTTAAGGGACTGATTTCAAATATTCCCGGCTCGGTTGTGAATATTGTTATTCCTCTTGTTGCAGGCATTGTTTTTGCAAGCAGTGCGGACCCTATGAACAATATTGAGCTGTACCGCTGGGCATTTCCCATTTGCGGGATCGGCGGAATTATACTGGTTTTCTTTGCATATTTCGGAACGGAAGAAAGAACAGTTGTACATAAAGAGTATGTTGCAAAGGTTAAATTCAGCGAGGGTGCAAAGCAATTATTCACCAACAAATATTTTTGGATAATCACGATTTTCAACATTATTATCGGTATCCGTGGAAATATCAATATGTATCTGTGGATTTGCAATTATGCCATAGGCGGTCAAAACGGCGCATTTGCGCTGACGGTTTGCAATATGATACTGAACAATGCCCTTATACCGGGTATGCTTTTAGGTCCGTGGATGATTAAAAAAATGGGCAAAAGAAATGTTATGCTGATTTCTACCGTCGGCTTTACCGTAATGGCGTTTATGCAATTGTTTACTCTGAAAAGTCCTTACCTTATGTTGGTTGCGGTTTTCTTTCAGAACCTTTTCAACGGACTGAGCTATATTGCAACTATTATGGTGCCCGATGTGTTGGATTATCAGCAGTGGAAAACAGGGAAACGGTTGGAAGGCTTTTGGCAGAATTGCAATGCTTTTGTTATGACTTTATGCGGACTTTTCACAAGTGCGCTGATGCCTCTGTTTATGTCATTCGGAGGAGTCGGCTTCGGGGATAATATTGACACGGCACTTAAGAATCCGGATATTATGTACGGCACATTTAAAAGCGTTACCTGGCTCGGCATTATTGCCTCCATTCTTTGCGTAATTCCCATCCTTTTTTATGATTTGTCGGAAAAGAAGCACGCCGATTATATCCGAGTGCTCAAGCTGCGTGCAATTGTACAGAATTATGAAAACCGTGAGCTTTCAGATGAAGATTATGAAGAACTCAAAAAGATAACAACCTATGCTGCTGAGAATAATAACGGTTTTGTGCTTGATGAAATTAGAAAATATGATTATATAGATAAAATATTAGATGGTGTAAAATGAAAGCGGAAGATATAAACAGCTTGGATTTTTTAAACCGTATAACGGCGGTAGTACCCGAAAAAAGGCAAATCGCTTTTCAAAATCTCGGATACTATAATTTTATTCATTTCGGGTTAAACACCTTTACAAAAAAGGAATGGGGCAGTGGCAAGGTAAGCCCCGAGGTGTTTACGCTTAAAGACATTGATACAGATAAGTGGGCGGAGCAGTTAAAGTGTACAGGCAGTAAGGGCATAATTTTAACCGCCAAGCATCATGACGGATTTTGCCTTTTTCCGAGCAAATATACCGATTACACAATTTCTGCAACAGGATACAGAAACGGCAAGGGAGATTTGGTGAAACAGCTTGCCGATTCCTGTGAAAAATACGGATTGAAATTCGGCATATATTTGTCCCCATGGGACAGACACGAAGCAACGTACGGTACGGAAAAATATAACGATTTTTTCTGCAATCAGCTGACCGAGCTTTGCACAAACTACGGCGATATATTCTGCTTTTGGTTTGACGGTGCCTGCGGAGAGGGCGAAAACGGGAAAAAGCAAAATTACGATTGGGACCGTTATTTTGAAATTATCCGCCGTTTACAGCCTGACGCCGTTATCACAAACTGCGGTCCGGATGTTCGGTGGATCGGTAATGAATTCGGCAAGCCGAGAAAAAGCGAATTCAGTGTTGTGCCGAAAAAGTTGCAAAATAATTTAAAAATAGCGGAAATGTCTCAGCAAAAAGAAGGCGCGACAGTTATGCTCAAAGCGCCGAGTTTCACCGATAAATCTTTAGGTGAGCGTGAACAGCTTGCCGGGGAAGAACTTTGCTGGTATCCTGCCGAAATGAACATTCCTGTTACATATTTCGGTTGGTTCTGGCGTCCGCTCTTTGAAATATTTTTTGCAAGAAGCGTACGGAATCTTGAAAAATGCTACTACAATTCCGTTGGCGCAAATGCAACATTGCTTGTAAATGTCCCGCCGAATGATAAGGGTGAATTACCCCGAAAATTTATAAATCGCCTTGTAAAAACAAGAAAGAGAATTGAAAAGCGGTTTATAAGTAGGGTTGAAATTATCAGCACGGCACAAGACAAAAATGATTTCGTTATTAAAATAAAACCGCAAACGGTGAAAACGGTTGTGCTTTCAGAGGATATAACAAAGAGCCAAAGAATTGAAGAATTTTCTATCCTTGCAAACGGCAAAACAGTTTATAAGGGTACGGCAGTCGGATTTAAGAAAATCTGTATATTAAAAAAACTCGTGAAAAACTGTTCTGAAATTAAAATAGTCATTCAAAAATGTCGGCAGAGAGCATTTATTAAAAATATCCGTATTTATTGAAATACAAAA
>DKUE01000011.1 GCA_002490525.1 Ruminococcaceae bacterium UBA7212 | reverse complement strand
TAATGCTTTCGCAATTCGCACGCATGGGGATTATGGCAAAATTGCATTTTTAATGTCTTGCCGTAAGCGGAACCGTGCGGTGGCAAAATAAGGAGGAAAATTTATGTCAGTCGTATCCATGAAACAACTGCTCGAAGCAGGCGTACACTTCGGTCACCAGACCAGAAGATGGAATCCCAAAATGGCGGAGTATATCTTCACCGAAAGAAACGGGATTTACATCATCGACCTGCAAAAAACGGTCAAAAAGCTGGAAGATGCTTATATGGTCGTTCGTGACATTGCCGCACAGGGCGATGAAATTTTGTTCGTAGGTACCAAAAAGCAGGCGCAGGAATCCATTAAAGAGGAAGCACAGCGTTGCGGCATGCCTTTTGTCAACGCCCGTTGGCTCGGTGGTATGCTTACAAACTTCAGCACAATCAAGAGAAGAATTAAGAGACTCGGCCAGTTGAAGGCAATGCAGGCAGACGGTACTTTCGACATGTTGCCGAAAAAGGAAGCTGCTAAGCTGGAATTGGAAATTGAAAAACTTGAGAAATTCATGGGCGGTATCACCGAAATGAAAAAGCAGCCTGCTGCGATGTTCATTGTTGACCCGCGTAAAGAGAGAATCGCTGTTGCAGAAGCAAAAAAACTCGGTATTCCGATTATTGCAATTGTAGATACAAACTGCGACCCCGATGAAATCGACCATGTTATTCCGGGTAACGACGATGCAATCCGTGCAGTTAAGTTAATTGCAGGCGCTATGGCGGATGCCGTTATCGAGGGCAGACAGGGAATGCAGGGTGCTGCAGCTGCAGAAGAGGCGGCTCCCGAAGCAGAAGCAGTTGCCGAATAACAAGTTTGTTGCTTATGCCCGTGCTGTGTTTGGTGCGGGCATAATTTGAAAAATACAGATTCAGGAGGAAATAAAAATGGCATTTACAGCGAAAGATGTTCAGGCGCTTCGTGAAAAAACGGGCGTCGGTATGATGGATTGTAAAAAGGCACTTGTTGAGTCCGATGGTGACATGGACAAAGCAATTGATATTTTGAGAGAAAAGGGTCTTGCTTCTGCTGCGAAAAAAGCGGGCAGAGTAGCTGCGGAAGGTGTTGTTGCGGCATACAGCGACGCAACTTGCGGCGCATTGGTGGAAATCAACTGTGAAACTGACTTTGTGGCTAAGGGCGAGCCATTCGTTAACCTTGCAAACACAGTTGCAAAAACGGTTGTTGCGACAAAACCGGCTGATGTGGATACACTTCTTAAAGAAACTGCAGCTGACAGCGACTGCACTGTTGAGGAATGTGTGCAGGAAGTTTTCCTTGCACTTCGTGAAAATATGAAAATTCGCCGTTTTGTTGTTTCGGAAGGTCATGTAGCAACTTATATTCATGCGGGCGGTACTGTCGGTGTTATGGTTTCCTTTGATACCGACGATGCAACTGCTGCAAAACCCGAGTTTGACTTAATGGGTAAAGATGTTGCTATGCAGGTTGCGGCAATGAATCCGTCTTATTTGGACGAAGCTTCTGTTCCGGCAGAAGTGCTTGCGCATGAAAAGGAAATCCTCATTGCACAGATGAAAGAAGACCCGAAAATGGCAAATAAGCCTGATCAGGTTCTTGCAAAAATTGTGGAAGGCAAAATCGGCAAATACTTTAAAGAAAACTGTCTGCTTGACCAGGCGTTCGTTAAAGACGGTGACCTTTCTGTTTCCCAGTATGTTGCAAAGGTTGCAAAAGAACTGGGCGCTGACATTAAAGTAACCGGCTTTGTTCGCTATGCAAAGGGCGAGGGCATTGAAAAGAAAGAAGAAGACTTTGCGGCTGAAATCGCAAGCATGATTAAATAAGGATTTTATATTTCGAAGGTGCGTCGAAAATTTATTTTCGATGCACTTTTTTCTTGCCAAACAGCAGGATATAAACTATAATATTCTTGTACTTCACCTCATATATTCAATGGGGTGGTCTTATGAAAAAAAATGTGTTTTTTGAAGTGTTCGCTGCAGGTTTGATTCTGGTTGTTTGTTTGGGCTTTTATATAGAGTCTCACTATGCGGCAAGGCAAGCCAAATCGGCTTCAGGCACACTGAAGAAGGAAAATGTGGTCGTGATTGATGCAGGTCACGGCGGCGAAGACGGCGGTGCTGTAGCGGCGGACGGAACTGCCGAACAAACGGTTAATTTGGAAATTGCAAAAATATTGGAAACACAGTTGCAGGCGTTCGGTGTGCAAACCGTAATGACCCGAACTTCCGAAGATTCCATACACAATTCCGCTGCAAACACCATTCGTGAACGGAAAGTTTCCGATATACATAACCGTATGCGTATTATGGAAAATACGGAAAACTGTATATTTGTCAGCATTCATCAAAACAAATATGAAAGCAAAACACAGTGGGGGACACAAGTATTTTATTCTCCCAATACGACTTCCAGCGCACAGCTTGCTGAGTGTATTCAGTCATCGGTGGTTACTGCACTTCAGCCCGATAATAAGCGCATGATAAAAAAGTCGGACAGTTCGATTTATTTGCTGTATTATGCAAAAAAAACGGCGGTTTTGGTGGAGTGCGGTTTTTTTTCTAATCCAACCGAAACACAAAAACTTAAAGACCCCGATTATCAAAAGCAAATGGCTTTTGCAATTGCGGCTGGAATTTTGAATTATATGAATACGTAAGGATTTTTAAAATGGCTTCTAAAACACGGTCTGTCTATGTTTGTTCCGCTTGCGGATATGAAACTTCCAAATGGTACGGGCAATGTCCTTCCTGTCAGGAATGGAACACATTGGAGGAAGAAATGCGTACCGTAGAAAGCGGTGCACAAAAGAAAAAACATGCCTCGTATTATGAACCCCGTATTGCTGTACAAAAGCTGAATGAAATCACAGCGGGAACAGAACACCGATTTGACACAGGACTGCGTGAACTGAACCGTGTACTCGGCGGCGGACTCGTAAAGGGCTCGCTTGTGTTGCTCAGCGGTGACCCGGGCATCGGAAAATCCACATTGCTTTTGCAAATTTGTGAACATCTCGGTAAAAATATGCGGATTTTATATGTATCCGGTGAGGAATCTGCTCATCAGTTAAAACTACGTGCCACACGACTGGGTGTATCGACCGAAAATCTGTTTTTACTCTGCGAGACGGATGCACAGTATATTTGTGAAACAATTGCTGCTGAAAAGCCGGATATTGTCATGATTGATTCCATTCAAACCATGAATATTACCGATTTGAATTCTTCCTTCGGCAGTGTGACACAAGTGCGCGAAACAACAAATTTATTTATGCGCACGGCGAAAACTTTAAATATTCCGATTGTGATTGTAGGTCATGTCAATAAAGACGGCAATATTGCTGGTCCGAAGGTGTTAGAGCACATTGTGGATGCTGTACTGTATTTTGAAGGTGACCGCAATTTGTCTTACCGTATTTTGCGCGCAGTAAAAAACCGATACGGTTCGACCAATGAAATCGGCGTATTTGAGATGGAGGACAAAGGTCTTTTTGAAGTTGAGAATCCTTCTATGATGTTACTTTCGGGGCGTCCGAAAAACACATCCGGTATTTGTGTGGCCTGTATTATGGAAGGCTCCCGTCCGATTTTGGCAGAAGTGCAAAGCTTGGTTACACCTACCGGCTTCGGCACACCGCGCCGCATGGCAACCGGAGTGGATTACGGAAGGATGTCTATGCTGTTGGCTGTGCTTGAAAAACGCGCAGGTTATTTTGTAGGCAATATGGATTGTTACGTGAATATTATCGGCGGCTTAAAAATTGATGAACCTGCCTGTGACCTTTCTGTGGCGCTTGCGATTGTATCCGGGCTTAAAGATGTACCGGTACCGGAGGATGTACTTGCATTCGGAGAAATCGGTTTAGGCGGGGAAATACGCGCTGTCAGCGCCTGTGAGCAAAGAATTCGGGAAGCGGAAAAACTTGGGTTTAAAAAGTGTGTTGTGCCGCGTTATAATTTAATGAAAATAAAATCTTCTCTAAAAGCAAATATAGAGGTTGTCGGCGTCAGCAATATTCGTCAGGCATTTGAGGCAATCATATAATGTCTTGCTTTGTAAAAATACCGTATCTGCCAACCGAAAAAGTAACGCACATTCTTGCAGGAACAGGGATGAAACCTTACGAAAAAAGCCTTGCAAATTTGCAAATAACCTGTTTTTATTCGAAGCCGATTCCCACTTTAACAGATTCTGTAAGGGCACATTTGGATTTAGCGGTTTTTCCGATCGGCGACAAGGATTTCATTTTAGATATATCACAAACACAGCTGTATGATAAGCTGATTTCGCTCCATGCACATCCGCAATACGCGAATACAGCAGTCACTAACGGCTATCCGCAGGAAGCAAAATTGAATTGTGTACGCATCGGCAATCAACTCTTTGGAAATCTTAAAACAATAGATACAAAAATTTTAGAACAGTGCAAAAAGTCTTCTGTTTCCATTTGCACGGTGAAACAAGGCTATACAAAATGCTCTGTTGCAGTTGTTGCCAAAGATGCGTTGATTACAGATGATATCGGTATTGCAAGCGTAGCAAAATCGAATAAGCAGGATGTTTTGCTGGTTGAAAAAGGAAGCGTTCAATTAAACGGATATCCGTACGGGTTTATCGGCGGTTGCTGTTCGTTGGTTGCGCAGGACATGATGCTGTTTACCGGGCATATAAAAAGACATACAAATGCTGCGGAAATTTCTGATTTTCTTCGCAATTACCGTATTTATCCCGAATCGCTGTCAAACGGTGATTTAACAGATATAGGCAGTTTTATTCCGCTGTTACAGCAGGAGGAAATGTAATGCAGAAACAAAAATGGTCGAATTTTTACGGAACGGTTTTAGCAGGGATTACGCTTGAGTGTGTTGCGTTGTGCGTAAAGCATGTACGCAAAAAGTACGGTGAAAGACGCAGTGGATTCTCTGTGGACTATCAGGGAATTGCAGAATATGCGTTTGATAAATTTGTTTTAAATAACGATAAACTGCTTGCATCTGTCGGTGAAAAGCTGGATGCGGCTGAGAATAGAAAGGAAGCAAAACAATGAAAGATTTTAAAGGTGTGTATTCCGCGTTAATGACGCCGTTTAATGCAGACGGCAGTGTTGATTATGCGGCATTAAAAGTGTTAGCAAATCACTGCGTCTCTGCGGGGCTAACCGGGCTTTATGTCGGCGGCAGCACGGGAGAGGGATTTTTGCTGACTGAAGAGGAGCGCATGGAAGTGTTCCGTATCATCGGTAAGGAACTCAGCGGGAAATGCAATTTATTTGCACATGTCGGTGCGATTTCCACCGACAGCGCTATCCGTATGGCGAAGGTCGCAGAGGAAAGCGGATTTGACGCTGTCAGCGCAGTTGCACCGTTTTACTATGCATTTCCCTTGGAAGCGATTAAGACGTACTATGCGGACATTATGCATGCTACATCTTTGCCGATGCTTATGTATAATTTTCCGAATGCAGGCGGCTTTAACGCTATGCTGGATGTTGTCCGCGGATTTTTAGAGGATGAGAAACTGCTTGGCATTAAGCACACCTCACAAAACTTGTTTGAACTGGAAATGTTCAAGCATCTGCCGCGTGACCTGTTTGTCTTTAATGGGTTCGACGAAATGCTTGTAGCAGGTCTTTCCATGGGTGCAGACGGCGGTATCGGCAGTACTTACAATTTTATGCCGCATATTATTTTGGATATTTACAATAAGTTCAACGCCGGAGATATTCGCGGTGCACAGCAGGCGCAGGATAAAGCGAACCGTTTCATTGAAGCAATGATACCTTACGGCGTGTTCCAAATGGAAAAAGAAATTCTCAAAAACCTCGGTGTGCCTGTCGGCGAATGCAGAAAACCGTTCTTACCGCTTACTAAAGAGGGCAAAGACAAGGCAAAAGAAATCGCGCAAGCATTATCATAAGCGGAGGATGAGAATTTATGGCACATATCAAGGAAGGTAGCTTAATCATCAGCTGTCAGGCAGTAAAAGGTGAACCACTTTACGGTTACAATATTATGCATCTGATGGCAAAAGCCGCAAAAGAGGGCGGGGCAGACGGTATTCGCTGTAATTATGTGTCGGATATCAACAGCATTAAGCAAGAGGTTGATTTGCCGACAATCGGCATCATTAAAGCAGTTTATCCGGACAGTGATGTATATATCACACCGACTTGCAAAGAAGTAAAAGCACTTTTGGAAGAAACGGATACAGAAGTCGTAGCCTTAGATGCCACACTTCGCAATCGCCCGAACGGTGAAAAACTTGAAGATCTGGTTGCATATATCCGTGCACATAAGCCGCAAGTCGAAATTATGGCGGATATTTCTAATATGGAAGAAGCGAAATGGGCGGATTCTTTAGGTTTTGACTATATCGGCTGCACGATGCGCAGTTATACAGAGAGCACAAAAGGAATCTGCATTCCCGATTATGGATTTATTGCAGAAATGGTAAATACACTGCACGCCAAAATTATTGCCGAAGGCGGCATTTGGGAGGCGGCGCAATTAAAAAAGGTTTGGGAAGCAAAGCCTTATGCCGTTGTCATCGGCTCCGCGGTTACCCGACCGAAAGATATTACCGCACGTTTCCGAAAAGTTACAGATGAAGCACAAAGTCAATAATAATTTATAAGCATAAATCACAAAAAGCACCGACTTATCAAAATATTGATAGGTCGGTGCCGATTTTTATGCGGTAAAAACATCAGTCTGTTTATTGGTCCTCAGGCGTTTTCCTCTTTTCTTCTACAACGATATCCAAATCAAGATATTCCGCAAGTAAACGGTTCGCTTCTGTTTCCGCTTTTTTGTCGGCGTTGAAAGTGTCTGTTTCCAAAGCTCCGCCGCTAAAGGTTTTCCATTTTTCTATGCGACTCGGCTTATAGAAAAGCCATTCACGGCGGCGGCAAATCACCAAGAAGGTTGCCAAAAGGATAGCGATAATCGTAACTGTACTGCCGGCGCTCAATCCTACAGAGGCATATCGCATTGTGACCGTGTGGGCACCTGCGCCCACACGAAACGCAAGTAAGCCGTCGGATACTGCAAGAATATCCTCTTTGAATATACGTTTTCCATCTACATAGATATACCAGTTTTCATCGTAAGGAATGGATGTGAATACAACTTCGTTTTCTTTTGCGGTTAGAGAACCGATAAGCTCAGTATCACTGTAAGAGGTAATTTCAAATTGACCGTCATCTGCCAAAAGGCTGTAACCTCTCTTAAATGCAGAAGAATCCAAGGAATATGCATAAAATTCCAGTGTACCTTCGCTTTCGGTGCTTTTTATCGGTAATTCAACGGTTATGGTTTCCCCGGCAGAACGGAGTCCTAAATCGGCAATATAGCCGTCACCTGTGTTAATTGTTTTTGTGAACAGATTTGCAGTAACTGTAGCCGTATCCATTTTACCGGATTTTATATAAACATATACATTTTCAGAGCGCTCCGGCATCAGTTCCAATGTAAGCTTGCCGTTCGCAGAGGAATTCAGCTTTTTAAAACTCATATCGCCCGTGGCAAGCTCGCTGTCGGACAGCTCGGCAACGTTGTCATAATCCACATACTGAATTGGAAGTTTACGGAAAACATTGTCTATGCCCGTTGCAAAATAAAACCATTCCTGCTGTGATAAAAACGGGTCTGTGTGCGTGTTTGATGTCCAGTCCACCACATCACTGTTGCAGGCAAAAGCAATCGGTAAAGAATAGAGATTCTCATAAGCCGTAAACTTATCCACAGTAAACAGTTCTTTATATAAAAGCGTATTCATCGCGGTGCTTTCGTTATCAACAATATATTTTAGACCAAACATGGCATTGTAAACAGGAGTTTGCAGATGATAGGTGTAACTGTTGATGTAATTACCGAACATGCCGATATCCTGCTGTAAATTTGCAGTTTTTTCATATGCCATAGAGGAAAAAACGGATACGCCATTATAATTGTACCAGCTCGGGTCCATTCTTGTCCGCAAATGAGTCAGCTCCATACGGTAAAAAGATCCGTCCGTTGAATCCAATCGGTCTTTTACTTCTCGGAAAGCTGTATAATCCGATGTGTAATTGGTTTTTGACTGATTCATAGAATACTTATTGGTGTTTCCGATCGCTACCTCAGAGACCACTGCGCAAAGCAATAGTACAGATACCACAGAGGCAGTAAAGCGCTTATCCCGGAACAGATGAAGTATGGCTGTGTACCCGACAGCAAAAACTAAGCTGATCAGCAGTGTGATATTGTCTACATTTTTAGAAGTTAATTTTTCTGTCAGTACAATAAACCCGACCAGAGAAATGCCGACAGTCAGTATTTGCCTGCCTGTGAACTCCTTTAAATGTATAAAGGCTTTGTAGGCCATTTGCAATAAAACAAAAGAATACATAAAGGAAAACCGATAGGGTAAATCGTTTGGAAAATGAAACCCGTGCCAGAAGAAATTTAAATAGTTAATTGCAAAGCTGAAATAGAGTACAGCCAGCAGACAGATGTAAGCCGTTTTTTCACGCACAGGTATTTTTTTACAGAACAAATACAGCGGCACCAAAAGAAGGGTAAGAATGCCGCAATATACATTGGGCAACACATCGGACCCGCTGCTGCGAATGGTGGGATCGGTTGCCGATAGGTGATTTGCCAAAAAGTCAAACGCGGTAAAATATTTTTTATAGTCCGTGGGTGCGCTTCCCGATGTTGCGGAACTTGCCGACAGTACTTCAATCAACGGTAAAATGATAACAGCAACCAAACCGACTGCCAGCAATGAATAGAAGGCAAATTTCCATCCTGAACAGTAGAATACGGAATTTTTGAGTTTTTGAAAGAGCCCTGGCTTTTTCGCGCCGTCCGCAATCGTTTCTGAAAATTTTTGTGTCAGTGGGTAATGTGCGAAATAGTAAGTCAGAAAATATAAAACAGCAAATATGCAAACCATATACGCCATGTAATAATTGGACAAAAACATCAAAGCCAAAGTGGCACAGTAAAGCGCAGGACGCCCTTTGCAGATAATTCTTTCAATACCCAAAATAATCAGCGGGAAAAGATACATTGCGTCCAGCCACATGACATTCCAGTAATAGGCAACAAAGTACCCGCAGAATGCATACAGCACCCCGAATGCAGAAATCGTTATGTCGTTTTTGCCAAAGGACTGTTTTAAATAATAGGAAAATGAGCAGGCAGACAATACCGCTTTTATCAGAATTAAAACAGAAATTGCTTCCGTAATATTCTCATGTCCGAATAACAAAACGATAAAAGAAAGCGGACTGGATAAATAATTCAAAAAGTTTCCCAAAAAACTACCGCCGAGTCCGGATTCCCAAGAATACAACAGGGAACCGCCAGAGGTCAGTCGGTCATACAATTCTGCAAATAACGGACCGTATTGATGGTAAAGATCCATACGCAGAATTGTCATATCTCCGAACGGAATCAAATCATAGCAAAAATAGACAAGTACCATAATGGCAAGCGCACACAGTCCGGAAACAAATATAAATTTGTTTTCTTTAAAAAGTGAGTTTGTTCTTTTTGTTTTTATCGCTTTCATATCCACAATCCTTTGCAAAGTTGGGCTCTCAAGATATGTATAGTATAGCACAGTGGTTTTTTTGTTTCAAGAAATAGTTGTTCTATTTCGGGACAAGTAACCATATATTGAATTGAGGTGAAAAACAATGGATGCACAAATTCAAGAAGAATTCATACAAATTTCTGCTATTCTTCCAAAAAGAATACGGGAGCTTTTCTTCAATCTGCCACCGAGTCTTTTAAATTCATTAATCGAACTTCGTCTGCGGGCAAACGGTCCGATGCTTCTTGTCAGTCCTGCACGCAGTTTTTATCTCACTGTCGGCGGTAAACCGACATATATGCGTTCTGAACATCTCTTTTGTACATCACAGCATGAGCTTCAGGATATAGTCACACATGCCTGCGGTTATTCTGTGCACAGCCATCAGGAAGATTTAAAAAACGGTTGTCTGACTGTAGCAGGCGGACACCGCATCGGTCTTTGCGGGACCGCTGTCACAGAGAACGGAAAAATAATCGGTATACGGGAAATTTCTGCGCTGAATATTCGAATTGCAAAAGAGATTCCGAACGCCGCTCGGGAAACGCTGCTCCTCGGATTCCAAAGCGGTTTGCAAAATCTCTTACTGGTTGGTGCACCAATGTCAGGAAAAACAACTGTATTGCGTGCACTGGCAACTGAACTGGCAAACGGCTACATCGGCACGCCTGTAAAATGTACAGTCATAGATGAACGCAGTGAATTGTTTCCGGCAACGCGTTTTGAATCAGGCAGGGGAAATACGTTGGATATTCTTTCCGGGTATTCAAAAGCGGAAGGGATTTCTTTAGCGGTTCGCGCCCTTTCACCGGATATTATTTTTTGTGATGAAATCGGTTCTTCAGAAGATGTCGGAGCAATCGCAGAGGGTGTGCGTTGCGGGGTGAAATTTGTTGCAACAGCACATGCGGACAGTATTGAAACGCTTTATGCACGGCAGAGCCTGAAGCCTCTGTTTGCGGACAAAATTTTTGATACCGTCCTTGTATTGGGAACAAAGGAGCAGGTCGGCAAGGTTACGGGTATTGTAAAAGCAGGTGAACAAGATGTTGAAATATGCGGGGGTTCTGCTGATTCTGGGCTTTTGCATTTGGATGGGCGTGCATTTGTCCGCGCAGGTGCGTAAACGTGTGCGTGAAACAGAAAAGTTTGTCCGTTTGCTCACTGCGATTCAAACGCAAATTGAATATGCGTTGACCCCTACGGACAGTTTGCTGCAAAAGCTTTCGGAAAGCGAAGAATTTCAGAATTTTTCTTTTATTCACCTTGTAGCACAGCAATTTTTCAATGGTGACTCGCTTCAAACAGCCTGGAATACTGCCTTGCAAAAATATGCCCCGTCTTCTGCACTCCAATCACAGGAAAAGGAATTAATTTCGGCTTTTTCAGAGTCCTTCGGCTCCACAGATAAATACGGTCAACGTGCGAATTGCACCTTTTTTATTACACAACTTGAAATGCAGGCGGATGAATTGCGTAAAACCGCACAGACGAAATCGCGGCTGTACTGCACACTCGGAATCCTTTCCGGCATATTTTTCACGATTTTACTGCTGTAATGCGGAGGAAATATGGAAATCACATTTATTTTTAAAATCGCAGCGATTGGAATTATAGTTGCCGTTTTACAACAGATTCTTTCCAAATCCGGGCGGGATGAATATGCCATGCTGACTGTACTTGCAGGAATTTTAGTGATTGCGGTGATGCTCTTGCCGCAAATGCATACACTTTATGATATGGTTCAATCCATTTTTGATTTATAAAATAAGATGATAAAGCTTGCTATACTTTGCGTAATCAGTGCGGCTGTTTTAGTTTTTTTGAAACAGTACCGAACAGATTTTGCATTATTATTTAAATTGGCTGTTTTGGCTTTTGTCGGAATTACCGTATTTACAGCGCTGTCCGCCGCTATTTCCGAAACGGAAGAAATACAGTCCTTATTTTCTGAAAACAGCGCCATGGTGAAGCTTTTGTTAAAAGCAATCGGGCTTTCTGTTACTGCACAGATTGCCGCGGATATATGCAGAGACTGCGGAGAGCAAACGCTTGCCTCTGCAGTTGAAATAACCGCAAAGCTCTCTGTTTTGCTGATGGCTTTGCCGGCCGCAAAACAGCTTGCGGAAATTTCATTAGGATGGTTAAATGCATGAGGCGCTTTCAAAAAGTATTTGTATTTGCAATTTTTCTCGTCATATCTATATGCTGTCTGTTTGTACCTGTCAGCGCCGCAGAGACCTCCGAAGCCGAAGTCATTTTTTCCGAGATTTATGAAGCCGTGGATGCAGATACAAAAGAAGTTATTGCTGATTTAGGATTAGAAGAAATCAGTTATGAAACCTTGCTCTCGCTTTCCCCGCGTGCGGTCATTACCGAATTCTTGCAGATTCTGACCGGAAAACTTCGTGTACCCCTGCGCACAACAGGCATGCTGTTGGCCTTTTTGATATTGTATGCTGTTTTGTCAAGCTTTACACAGCAAAAAGGCGATATACATACCGCATTTTCATTATTTGCGACACTGTGGATTGTTATGCTGATTTTGCCTGTGGTTTCCGAAACGCTCGCGGCCGCCTTTTCAGCTATACAGCTTTGTGCAGATTTTATGCTTGTTTATATTCCGGGCTTTGCCGGGGTAATTGCGATGAGCGGTAAACCGCTGGCCTCTGCTGCCTACAGCTCCGTTATGGTCGGTGTCTCCAATCTCTTTTCAGGCATACAGGTTTATACGTTTTTGCCGATTGTTCAAGTATTTTTCGTGCTGAACATTTTAAGCGGAATCGAAAGTAAGTTTTCTTTTGAAAGCATGGCAGCCTTTTTCAAAAAGTTGATTCAAATCACTTTAGGAGTATTTTCCGCAATATTCACAGGCTTGCTGACAATAAAAGGTTCTTTGGCTTTTTCCGGGGATTCTGTTGCAATCAAAGGAATAAAAACTTTGGTCGGCAGTACGATTCCGATAGTCGGCAGTGCACTTGGCGATAGTTTCACCTCAATATTGGGCAGTATCTCGATGATTAAAAATACCATAGGCATCTTCGGTATTTTAGTCATCACGCTGATAAATCTTCCGGTGGTTTTGGATTTGCTGTTATGGTATTTTTCCGTTTCCTTTGCGGCTGCTGTCAGTGGCATGCTGGGTCTCACACAAATGAAAAAGATGCTGGAGGGTATCAGTGCCACAGTGTCGCTGGTGAATGTTTTTGTGATTTTTACGGCTTTTTTATTCACTGTATCTACCGGAATTATTCTACAGTTCAGAGGGTAGAAAGATGGAAAAAATGATAGAATGGGGCTCGTCCGTCTGTATTTTTGCAGTAATTGTTGTACTGTACAAAATTATGTTTCCGCAGGGGAATATCAAAAAAGCAGGCGAAATACTGATGATACTATTGATGCTTTTGGTTATGCTTCAACCGTTTACGCATTTGGATATAGATGCAGACACACTGCTTTCGAAAGCGGATTGGTATGACAGTACCGAAAATACAGAAAGCAATACCTACGATACCGCATTAGAACAAGTCATTCGTGCTACGCTTGCGGAAAACGGGATTGAGGTTGAAAAAATACAGCTGAATACCGAAACAGATACAGATAACTATCTGATTTTAACCACACTGAAACTGAAAACAGATGCAGATGCAGATGTAATTTGTACCTGTTTAAAGGAAAAGCTCGGTATTCCCGAAGAAATTGTGGAGATAGACAGGTGAGCCTATGAAAAAAATCTTACATATCAAAGAGCTGTTTAAGACTGAAAAACGCGTGCGGATTTTAGCATTGCTTGGTGCGTTGGGGATTTTTCTGATATGTCTTTCGGAAATCTTGCCAAAGGAGAAAATCCAAAAAAACACACAGTCGCAAGAAATGAAATCGCAAGCAGAAGAAAATGATTTTTGTACGCAGACTGAGAAAAAATTATCTGAGTTGATTGCACAGATGGAGGGGGCGGGAAGGGTACAGGTCATGCTCACCATAGAAAGCTCAGATGAAAAAATCTATGCCGCCGACGAAAAAACCAATGCGAAAAACGACGGTGACACAGAGCAAAAAAGCTATGATTCCAAATATGTACTGGTTGATGGGGATTCGGGAGATACAGGTATTTTGTTAAAAACCAACGCACCGAAAGTAAAAGGGGTCATCATCGTGTGCGACGGCGGCGGAAATCCAACTGTTGTGAACCAAATCACAAATGCGGTGAGCGCGGCGCTCGGCATCGGCGCGAACCGTGTCAGTGTATTAAAAATGAAATCAGCGGAGGCGTAAGTATGTCAAAAATTATCGGTAAAAAGCAAATTGTCTTTTTTGGTTTGATTGTCGCACTAGCGGCAGCAGTTTATGTCAACTGGTATTATACCAAACCAATCAGTGAGATTAACCGCGGTACACCCATAGAAACAACATCAGCGGAAAACCTAGGCGCGGCGCAATACGTTAACGCAGGAAACAGCGACTATTTTGAAGCGGCGGAATTAAAGCGGACACAGGCTCATGCGGATGCGCAGTCTGCGCTGACAGAAATTATTGAAAATGCAAAAGCAGAAGAGAAGGATAAGGAAAGTGCAAGAGAAGCGCTAAGTAAGCTGTCTGCCAATATAAAAGCAGAAGCGGAAATTGAAAATCTGATTACGGCAAAAACAGGCGGTAAAGCATTGGTTTCTTTAGGCGAGACTGCAGAGGTTGTGCTTGCAAAAGGTACCTTAAACGAGCAGAGTGCCATGCAGATTAAAGAGATTATTGTGCATAAAACCGAAATTTCCGCAGAAAAAATTACATTAGTTGAAGTAAAATAGTTGTGTATTTTTTGGTTTGTGGTATAATAACTTCACGAAGATTTAAAAAATTGAAGATTTTAAGAGCTTCGTAGAATATTGTATCATTCATTCGGGCTGATGCCTTGCGGCCGAAAAGCCGGCAGAAGTACAAAACGATGGAAAGTAGGTTCCCAAAATGACTGCAAATGAAAGACCTGCCGAAAGCGGCGAAATCATTATTTCTGATGAAGTCATTGCGGCAATTGCCGCCAATGCTGTAAAAGATGTGGAAGGTTTCAGTGCCTTTTCTTCAAAAGGACCCGGTTTGTCAGCGGGCGCTGATACGGCCAAATCTGTCAAGGTTACTGCTATGGACAATGATGTGCGTCTGCATATCTATATCCGAGTCAAAAGCGGTACGAATATTCAGGCCGTCAGCACAGCAATACAGCGCAGTGTAAAAAACGCTGTACAGAGTATGACTGGGAAGGTTGTTTCCAAGGTGAGCGTCAGTATACAGGGCATTGATTTTAACGCACCTAATGAATTGAAGGCAAATTCTTAATATAACGGCTCTCCGCTAAATTGCGCGGAGGGCTTATTTGGCTTTTATGGAGGACTGAAAAATGACACGGGCACAGGAAAGAGAACAGGCTTTTATTTTGATTTTTGAAAGAGCTTTTAACATGGATACAGAGGCGGATGATATTATCGGTTATGCAGTAGAAGCCAGACTTCTGGAGCCATCTGTCTTTTCGGTATCTTTATTCAAGCAAACCTATGAAAAACTTTCGGAGATTGACGCTGTAATTGAAAAATATGCCATTGGCTGGAAAATCGAACGTCTTTCTAAAGTGACACTTTCCATTTTGCGTTTGGCAATTTGCGAAATCCTGTTTGTTGATTCAATTCCGCACAGCGTCTCTGCCAATGAGGCAGTGGAATTGGCGAAAACATATGCCACTGCAGACGATGCCGCGTTTATTAACGGGATTTTAGGTTCGTTTATAAGGAGTTTGGATAATGCGGTATCTGGGAATTGATACAAGCAACTACACCACCTCTGCCGCGCTGTATGATTCGCAAACAAAAACCATTACACAGAAAAAAATGCTGTTGCCTGTAAAGGCAGGGGAAAGAGGCTTACGCCAAAGCGATGCTGTCTTTCATCATACGGTGCAGCTGCCGCAGATTATAGAAAATTTATTTTCAGAAACAGAATGTCAAGGTAAAGTGGACGGTGTTGGTGTTTCTGTTTTTCCGCGACGCGAAAAAGGCTCTTATATGCCGTGCTTTTTAGCAGGAAAAGCCACAGCACATACTGTAAGTGCTGTGTTGGGGATACCGTGTGCGGAATTTTCCCATCAGGAGGGACATATCACTGCGGCATTGTATTCTGCAAATCAACTTCCATTATTGACTTCGTCTTTTTTGGCATTTCATATATCCGGCGGAACAACGGAAGCCTTGCTGGTACAACCAGATTCGAACAAAATATTCACGGTACAGCGCGTTGCCCGTTCCTTGGATTTAAAAGCGGGTCAGCTCATTGACCGTGTCGGTGTAATGCTTGGTCTGCAATTTCCCTGCGGAAAAGAATTGGAAATACTGTCTGATAGCAGTACACAGCGTTTTCACATGCGTCCTACCATGAAAGGCGCTGACTGTTGTTTATCCGGACTGGAAAATCAATGCCGCAACATGCTCACAAACGGTGAACAGCCTGCGGACATTGCGCGGTTTTGTATGTCGGGTGTTTTAAGCGTGTTAATCGGCATGGCAGATATATTGCAGAAACAATACCCATCCCTGCCAATTCTATTTTCGGGCGGTGTTGCTTCCAACCGCATGCTGCGCGCCGTGCTTTCCGATCGTTACAACGCGTTTTTTGCCGAACCTGAATTTTCTGCGGACAACGCTGCCGGAATTGCAGTTCTATCGGCTTTACAGGCAAACGGAGGATGGATATGATCTACAATGCACCTTTGGTTTTGTCTGTCTCTCAACTGAATCGCTATGTAAAATCCCGTATGGATGCAGATGAGAATTTGTATAATGTTTTTTTAGTCGGCGAAATCTCCAATTTTACCGACCATTACAGAAAGGGACATTTTTATTTTTCTTTAAAAGATGAAGAGGCACAGATTAAAGCTGTCATGTTTCGCAGCAATGCCGCAAAAGTAAAATTTCATCCGGAAAACGGTTTGCGGGTAATTGTTCGCGGCAGAGTTTCTCTATATGAGACGGCAGGTTCCTATCAAGTATTTGTAGATGATATGCAGCCGGACGGTGCCGGTGCTTTGCAGTTGGCTTTTGAGCAGTTAAAAGAAAAGCTCCAAAAAGAAGGTTTGTTTGATACAGCACACAAAAAGCCGATTCCGAAATATCCGAAGCGCATCGGCGTAATTACCTCTGAAACAGGTGCGGCAATTCAGGATATTTTAAATATTCTATCCAGACGCTATCCGTTGGCGGAAGTCATTATTTCTCCTGTATTGGTACAGGGGGATGGGGCGCCGGAACAATTGGTTTCCGCGTTGGATACCTTTAACCGACTTGCCTGTGCGGATGTTTTAATTATCGGTCGAGGCGGCGGATCAACCGAAGACCTTTGGGCATTTAATGACGAAGGACTTGCCTATGCGATTTACCGTTCCGAAATTCCCGTGATTTCCGCGGTCGGACATGAAACGGATTTTACGATTTGCGATTTTGTCGCAGACTTACGTGCGCCGACACCGTCTGCGGCGGCTGAATTGGCAACACCGAACTTAAATACACTGTATGCGGAAATTTCCGTATTGCAAACACGTTTGCAAAAAGCTATGGACGGGTATGTACAGGAAGTACGTCAACAGCTTGCCATCTTGTCAAAAAAGAGTGTCTTGCAAAATCCTTATGTATACTTAGATGCAATGCGTATGCGTTTATTAACTGTAAATAATGCTTTTGAGAGTTTACAGAAAAGCGTTTTCTACAAATCACGCATGCGTTTGCAGGAAAATGCCGCAAAGCTGCAGTCACTCAGTCCGTTATCTGTATTGGCACGCGGTTATGCGGTTGCCGAACTGCCCGACAAAACTGTTTTACAGTCTGTAGCGCAACTGCACAAGGCGGACACTTTTGTGTTACAGCTTTCCGATGGAAAAGCGGATTGCATTGTGAAGGAGATTTTATGAAAAAGCAAAGCTATGAAGAAGCGATTACAGAATTAGAAAGTATTGTTGCCCAATTAGAAAGCGGAGAGGTGTCTTTGGATGCGTCTTTAAAGCTTTTTGAAAAAGGAACAAAACTTGCTGCTTTTTGCAGCAAGGCACTGGATACAGCGGAACAAAAAATTCGAACTATTTCGCAGACTGATGTTGAAGATGAGGCAGAATAACTATGCAGTATACACAGAATGATTATCTGAAAATGATTGACAGCGCCTTGGAAGAATATATATATTCCGTAAAAGACGGGCAGGACATTGTTGCAGATGCCATGCGGTACAGCATTCGAAACGGCGGTAAACGGATTCGGCCGATATTAACATTGGAGTTTTGCCGTGTATGCGGCGGTGACCCGAAAGCGGCATTGCCGTTTGCCTGCGCTGTTGAGATGATTCATACCTATTCGCTTATACACGATGATCTGCCGTGTATGGATGATGATGATTTGCGCAGGGGAAAGCCCTCCTGTCATAAACAGTACGGGGAGAGCTTTGCTTTGCTCGCGGGCGACGGACTGCTTTCTCTTGCATTTGAAACACTGACAAAAGCTGACCGTGTCGCTGTAGCAGATATTGTCCGTGCCGTACGGACACTGTCTGATTTCGCAGGCATTAACGGCATGATAGGCGGGCAGGTCATTGATTTGCTGTCCGAAGAAAAACAGGTCAATTATGCCACCTTGCACCGCATTGATAAACTAAAAACGGGCGCATTAATTCGCTCGGCTGTACTGCTTGGCTGTATTGCTGCGGGCATACAGGATAAAGCAATACTTACCGCGGCAGAAACTTATGCTGAAAATATCGGATTTGCTTTCCAGGTTGTCGATGATATTTTAGATGTTGTCGGTGATACTGCTACGCTTGGCAAGCCTGTTGGCAGTGATGCCAAAAATGCAAAAAGCACTTTTGTCAGCCTCTTGGGGTTAGAAGAATGTCAGTTGCTTGCAAGCCGTTTAACCGAAAATGCCATATTGGCTCTGAATTCTTTCCCGACAAACACAGCGTTCTTAGAAGAGTTGGCAAAACAGTTGGCTGTCCGCAAAAAATAACGCGGATTTACTTTGGAGTGGAAACAATGAGATTTTTGGATAAAATTCAATCTCCTGCCGATATTAAATCGCTGAATTTTGAGGAATTGGATATTCTCGCAGGAGAAGTTCGTAAGGTGCTGATTGATACTGTTTCACAAAACGGCGGACATTTAGCGTCAAATTTAGGCGTAGTGGAATTGTCCATTGCACTGCACTGCGTTTTTGATTCCCCGAGGGATAAAATTATCTGGGATGTCGGACATCAAGTGTATACGCATAAACTGTTGACCGGCAGATATGCTGATTTTTCCACAATACGAAAAGAAAACGGTCTGTCGGGCTTTTGCTGTCCCAGGGAAAGCGACCACGACATTTTTTTCAGCGGACATTCCAGCACTTCTATTTCCGCCGCACTGGGCGTTGCCACCGCACATACACTGTCCGGAGATAAGCACACTGCGATTGCCGTCATCGGTGACGGAGCTTTGACGGGTGGGCTTGCTTATGAGGCGCTCAACAATGCAGGTCGCTCGGGAAAAAGACTGATTGTTATTTTAAACGACAATGAAATGTCTATCTCGAAGAATGTCGGTTCAGTTGCCCGTTATTTGGCGGTTTTACGTACAAAGCCCGCTTATTTTCGCCTAAAAGCCGGTACGGAAAAAGCCATTAATCACATCCCGTTTATCGGTAAAACGCTGTCCAACCGCATTTTCAAGCTGAAAACCAAAGTTAAAAATATGATATATAAGAGCACCTTTTTTGAGGAACTAGGTTTTCGTTACATGGGGCCGATAGACGGGCACAACATTGAACAGCTTTCCGAGGCGCTGGAAGGTGCAAAACTGGTCAATGCACCGGTATTGTTACATATCAATACCGTGAAAGGAAAAGGCTATAATTACGCTGAAAAAGCGCCGAGTGAATACCACGGTATTTCAAAATTTAATATTGATACGGGAGAACCGTTGTTTTCCGGAGCAAACTTTTCGTCAGAGTTCGGCAAATTTTTATGTGAGATTGCCGCAAAGGACAAGCGCGTTTGTGCGGTGACTGCGGCAATGTCCTTAGGCACGGGCTTAGAAGAATACAGAAAGCAATATCCGACACGTTTTTTTGATGTGGGCATTGCGGAAGAACATGCTGTTACATTTTCATCCGGTTTGGCACGCGGAGGCATGATTCCGATATTTGCTGTATATTCTTCTTTCCTGCAACGTGGATATGACCAGCTTGTTCATGACGGTGCTTTGCAGGAACTGCATATGATTCTCGCAATTGACCGTGCTGGCTTTGTGGGTGAAGACGGCGTTTCTCACCAGGGTATTCTGGATACTGCTTTCTTAAACGGAATTCCGAATATAACCGTGCTGGCCCCAAGCACCTATAAAGGGTTGAAGCATGCATTTATTCAAGCCATCTATCATGCCAACGGGTTAGTTGCGATTCGTTACCCGCGCGGATGTGAGTCAGAAGTTCCCGAAGGTGTTGAGGATGACTTTCCCGCGTATGAAATATACGGTAGCCCGAATGCTCCACATTTTCTTATAACATACGGCAGAACTTTTTCAGCAGCGGTAACGGCATGCGATGCTCTAAATAAAAATCTGCAATACGGCAGTTATTCTGTATTGAAGCTCAATCAGATTATTCCAATAGAAGCATCATCGGTAAAAAGTGTTTTGCATGCCGACTCCGTATTTTTTTTCGAAGAGGGAATAGAATCGGGCGGTATCGGTGAAACCTTTGGAGCAAAGCTATTGCAGAACGGTTATAAAGGTACATATTCTTTAACCGCTGTGCCGAATGAATTTGTAATTCACGCATCGGTTGCGGCACAGCTGAAACGCTACAAATTAGACAGTGACGGTATGATTGAGGTCATTACAGATGGCAGAAAATAAAACAAGGCTGGATATTGCGATTTTCGAACAAGGATTTTCAGAAAGCCGAGCCAAAGCCGGGGCTTTGATTATGGCGGGTCAGGTTTATGTCAACGGGCAAAAAGCTTTAAAAGCGGGAATCACTGTGAAAGCAACTGATAAACTTGAAGTGCGCGGTGAAAAAATGCCTTTTGTCAGTCGCGGCGGCTATAAATTGGACAAGGCAGTAAAAGCGTTTTCCCTGGATTTAACAGACTGTGTCTGTATGGATATAGGCGCTTCCACAGGCGGGTTTTCGGATTGCATGCTGCAAAACGGCGCCCAAAAAGTGTATGCCGTTGATGTCGGCTACGGTCAGCTTGCATGGAAACTGCGGACAGATAACAGAGTTGTTAATATGGAACGCACAAATTTCCGCTATTTAACCGCATCGGACATTGACACACCACTGGATTTTGCAAGTGTAGATGTTTCATTTATATCCTTAAAAATCATTTTACCTGTGCTGTTCTCCCTGTTGAAAACGAACGGTGAAGCAGTATGCTTAATTAAACCGCAGTTTGAGGCCGGAAAAGAGAATGTCGGGAAAAAAGGTGTTGTACGCGACCCACAGGTGCATGAAGTAGTTATTCGGCAAATTACCGACTTTGCGTTTTACGGCGGCTTTTCGGTTTTACATTTGGATTTTTCACCAATCAAAGGACCGGAAGGCAATATTGAATATTTGATGCACATAAAAAAAGAAACAGAACCGACCTTTGCGGCTGTTGATATTCAAAATTTAGTTGCCCGTTCACATACGGAATTAAAGTAGGTGGATTTATGAAAATTGCATTACTGCCGAATTTGACGCGTACACATGCGCTTTCGGTAACAAAAGAGGTATGTGCCTGTTTAGATGCGCTGAAAATTTCCTACGCCTTTGATAATACGGTTCAAGAAGAACTGCACACATGTTTTTCTGTGCAGTTTTTACCAACGCAGGCACTCTTGCAGTGGTGTGACGCAGTGATTGCGGTTGGAGGCGACGGTTCCTTAATTCACGCGGCAAAGAAAGCCGTACTTTATAAAAAACCTGTTCTGGGTGTAAATGCAGGCAATTTGGCATTTATGGCCGGTATTGAAAAAAATGAACTGCATTTGCTGAAAAACTTGATAGACAGTACTTATGTGATTGATCCGCGTATGATGCTGGAGGTCAGTTATCAGGCCTTCGACAAAGAAACGCCGTCCGTACAAACCATCTGCCTGAACGATGTGGTCATCGCACGAGGGGAACAAATTAAGCTTATCAATTTGGATGTATTTGCGGACGGAAAACGTGTAAATCACTATTATTCCGACGGCATCATTCTCTCTACACCGACAGGTTCAACTGCGTACTCCCTGTCTGCCGGCGGTCCGGTAGTCGATCCCAAAATTGAGAGCATTCTTTTAACACCGATTTGTACGCACTCCTTATTTGCAAGGTCTTTAATTTTTGCAAGCAATGCAGAAATTTGTGTACAGATTCCCGAGGACGGTGAAGACATCTTTTTATCCTGCGACGGTGACGCATCCATCCATTTACGGCCGAACAGTAGCCTTACCGTAAAAAAATCCTCAAATTATGCAGATTTTATACGCATCAAAAACGATTCTTTTATAGATGTGCTGAACAGCAAACTCTCGCAAAGGAGGGCGTAACGTGAAAAAAAAGCGACAAACGCTCATTTTACAACTGATTGCAGAAAATGAAATTGCAACCCAGGACGAACTGATGTCCTTACTGGAACAAAACGGTTTTCGTGTAACGCAGGCAACTGTTTCCCGTGACATTAAGGAATTACAGCTGGTTAAATCTTCGGTAAAAAACGGACCGACAAAATACACTGTCAGTCCGACTGAAACACAAAATAAGCATGCTAAAAAGTTTTATAATATTTTCTCGCAATCTGTGGTTTCGGTGGTCGCCGCCGGCAATATGGCGGCAATCAAGTGCTATGCAGGTACTGCCAATGCGGCTTGTGCAGCTATTGATTCCATGCAGATGCCCGAAGTTTTGGCAACACTGGCAGGGGACGACACACTGTTTGTGCTTTGCAGAAACGAAGAAGGCGCACGAACATTTCAAATGCAAATTGAAACTATGTTAAACGGTGAAAACTGATGCTTTGTGAATTACAAATTGAAAATATTGCTATTATAAAGAAAGCGGTAATTTCCTTTGAAAAAGGTTTCAATGTAATGACCGGTGAAACCGGTGCTGGTAAATCGATTGTAATTGATGCCTTAAACGCTGTGCTCGGTGTCAGGACTTCACGTGAATTGATTCGGACAGGCTGTAACAGCGCTTTTGTATCAGCACTGTTTTACGAAACCGGTGTAACAGTGTGTACGCTGTTAAAAGAAATGGATTTGCCGATTGCCGAAGATGGTGAACTGTTGATTCAGCGCCGCCTGTACACAGACGGCAGAAATCAGTGTAAAATTAACGGAATAACGGTCACCGTTTCCGCTGTACGGCAAGTGGCGAAACTGCTTGTTAATATTCATGGGCAGTCTGACAATCAAATGTTGCTCTCTCCTGAGTATCATTGTGCTTACATTGACAGATTGGCGGAAAATGCAAATGAGTTTACAGCATTCCAAACCGCATATGCCGAATATCTTGCCGTCAACCGAAAATTGCAGTCACTCAATACCAATGAAAATGAAAAACTGCGCCGATTGGATATTTTAAATTATCAAATTGATGAGTTGGAAAGCGCAGATATTCGGGACGGTGAAATTGCCGAAACAGAAGAACGTCTTACACTGCTTCGAAACGCAGAACGCATTACAGATGCTTTACAGAGAGCACACACATATTTAAACGGTGCAGAGGATACGGGCGGGGCAGTCGGTCTGTCTTTTGATACGGTCAGCGCCTTAGAAGAAATTTCGCAATTTTCTGAAGAATACAATGAATTGTGTGGGCAAATTCGGGAAGCGGCATACACGCTTTCCGCCATTTGTGACGACTTACGTGACAGGCTGTTTTCCGAGGAATACGCCCCAAAAGAAATTGATGCTTTGGAAGAACGGCTGGACGTCCTATACACGCTGGAGCGAAAATACGGTGACAGCGAACAAGCCATGCTGGCATTTTTGGAAAGCGCTAAGGAAGAGCGGGACAGCATTGAAATGTCCGATGAAATTCGGGCACAGTTGCTTCTCGCCGTACAGGAAAAATATGACACTGCCATGAAGAAAGCAGAAATACTGCATAAAACGCGTGTATGTGCCTCCGATTCGTTTTGTAAAAGTATCTCTGCACAGCTCAGTTTCTTGGATATGCCTTCCGTGCGCTTTTTGGTGCAGAATGAAACAGGTGCGCTTACAGAAAACGGCATAGATACAATTGAATTCCTGCTTTCGGCAAATGCGGGTGAAGAACCGAAGCCGCTTGCGAAAATTGCTTCCGGCGGTGAGCTGTCGCGCATCATGCTGGCAATTAAAAGCGTTCTTGCCGAAAAAGATGACATCGGCACTTTGATATTTGACGAAATTGATACAGGGGTCAGCGGCAGAGCAGCACAAAAAATTGCCATTAAGCTAAAACAAGTGTCTCAAAATCATCAAGTCATCTGTGTCACACATCTAGCACAGATAGCCGCTTTCGGCGATGCGCATATGCTGATTGAAAAAGCGGAACATGACGGACAAACTTTCACACAGGTAAAGCTGCTTGACTTTATTGGCAGAAAGTATGAATTGGCGCGTATTCTCGGCGGACTCACCGTAACGGAATTGCAACTGCAAAACGCAGAAGAACTCCTTCATGCGGCTGAAAATGAAAAAATAGGTTGACAAACCGCAAAAGAACAGCTATAATCCTCATATCGGCTATGAAAAGAAGAAGTACAGTATAGATTCGGCATAGAGAGCTTTCGGTCGGTGTAAGAAAGTGCGATATATACTCGAAATACATCTTGGAGCTGTAAGGCAGAAAGATTGCTGTGTAAGCCTTACCGTGCGCGAGCGTTAATCGCAGAGTGATGCTTGTCACTCCAAGGCTGTTTTCGTGAGAAAACAGTGAACGAGGTTGGTACCGCGTAATTTTACGCCCTCTGTTTTTACAGAGGGCTTTATTTTTATTTTGGAGGAAAATACTATGGGCGTTTACGAAGAATTGCAAGCAAGAGGTTTAATCGCACAGGTGACGGATGAGCCTGAAATCCGTGAACTTGTCAACAACGGCAAAGCGGTTTTTTATATCGGCTTTGACCCCACAGCGGACAGCCTGCACGTTGGGCACTTTATGGCGCTTTGCTTAATGAAGCGTTTACAAATGGCAGGCAATAAGCCGATTGCACTCATCGGTGGCGGCACAGGTATGATTGGCGACCCCTCAGGCAGAAGCGATATGCGGCAAATGCTGACACCTGAAACCATTCAGCACAACTGTGACTGCTTTAAAAAGCAGATGAGCCGTTTTATTGACTTCTCTGACGGTAAAGCACTGATGGTCAACAATGCCGACTGGCTGATGGATTTAAACTATATTGAATTGCTTCGCGAAGTCGGCGCTTGTTTCAGTGTGAACCGTATGCTGACGGCAGAGTGCTATAAACAGCGTATGGAAAAAGGCTTAAGCTTTTTAGAGTTTAACTATATGATTATGCAAAGCTACGACTTTTACGAGCTGTATCAAAAATACGGTTGTAATATGCAATTCGGCGGAGATGACCAATGGAGCAATATGCTCGGCGGCACGGAACTGATTCGTCGAAAACTCGGAAAAGATGCCTACGCTATGACAATTACACTGTTGCTCAACTCCGAGGGAAAGAAGATGGGCAAAACACAGTCCGGCGCCGTGTGGCTGGATGAAAATAAAACTTCTCCTTTTGATTTCTATCAATACTGGCGTAATGTAGATGATGCCGATGTCTTAAAGTGTATTCGTATGCTGACATTTTTGCCGCTTGAGGAAATCGAAAAGATGGAATCGTGGGAGGGCAGTCAGTTAAACCGTGCCAAAGAGATTTTGGCATATGAGCTGACAGCACTCGTTCACGGTGAGGAAAAGGCAACTAAAGCACAGGAGGCGGCGCGCGCACTGTTCTCAGGTGCGGCAGACACCGAAAATATGCCGACCGTAGCACTTACTGCTGAGGATTTCACAGACGGTCAAATCCAGATTAATGAAATTATGCTCAAAGCCGGACTCATTAAGTCAAAAGGCGAGGGGAGACGTCTGATTCAACAGGGCGGTGTGACCTTGGATGAGCAAAAGGTTACGGACCCTGTGGCAAGCTTGACGGTTGCTGACCTCGAAGGAAACGATAAAATTCTGAAAAAAGGTAAGAAAGTGTTTTACAAAATTACTTTGGCTTAATTGCACCGGAATAGCCTAATTACTGCAAAAAGAGTAAGGTAAAAAAACAAGGTACAGTCGTTTCGATCTGTACCTTGTTTTTTATAAATTAAACCGTTGGGCACTCCAACAAAACAATGGATTTGTTTTTACAGTCTAATTGCGCCTGAATACCATAGGGAATAATGCCAATGGGCTTTGCATGACCGAAATTGACATTATAAAAAATAGGCAAATTATCTAAGTGCTCTTCATTCACAACAACCTGCATAATTGCAGTTTTATATTCATCGTAGTATTTTTCACCCTGCGGCTTACCCACGATAATTCCTTTAATTCCATTCAGAATCCCTTGTGCTGCAAGATTTCTGAATGTCCATTTTATAAAATCCGGTGACGGCTTATCCTCACTTGTCTCGATAAAAAGAATCGCATCTTCCCATTCCTGAAGTGTAGGCCAGATTTCAGTTCCAATTGCCATCATAAATACATCTATACATCCGCCGAGCAAATGACCTTGAACGACTCCGTTTCCATTTATCACCTCATATCCATGAGAATCTTTTTTCATATTATGCGGAGTATTTATGTTGCTTTCTTGCCAGGGAATATAGTCATCCGTCCATTCAGCACTCGGCAAAACTTGATATTGTTCCCATTCGCCAAAGAGTATATCTTTTACTGCTTTTTGAGTGTATTCGAACATTTTAACATATTCACCGAACTCACACATAATTGACGGACCGTAAAAAGATACCAATCCCGCTTTATGCATCATAAAGTGATTAATGGTCGTATCTGAATACCCCATAAAAATTTTCGGATTATTTTTAATGATATCCAAATCTATATAAGGCAGTATCCGTATTGTATCATCTCCGCCGATAGCACAAAAAATCGCAGAAATTGAATCATCGACAAAGGCGTCCATTAAATCCTTTGCACGCAATTCCGGATGATTTGCTACAAATTCACTCCCTTTTAATGCATGAGGCATACAGACTACCTCTAACCCAAAATCTTTTTCCAAACGTTCTTTCGCAATATTAAATTTATGAATAAAACAATCGTCCCCTAAGCCACCCCAAGATAAGCTTACAATTGCAATTTTTTCACCTTTACTTAATCTTTTTGGCTTTATCATTCGTTCCACTCTCCATTTCCGATTGTCAAAATATCTTCGAACAAATTTATAACACATAAGCGGTCAGAACACAACGCTCTGACCGCTTAACCAATACCGCCGCTTTTGTGTTACCGCTCATCAACGAAATAACCTGCCAGCGGTCTTTGTTTAATTGCAGTAATCACATCAATCAAATATCTTGTGCAGTGCTTCTAAAGTGTTTTCCAAGTCTGCTTTGGATACCAAAACAGAAATATCCACTTCGGAAGTTGTAATCATACTGACATCCGCCTTGGCTTCTGCGACTGCCTGAAACACCTTGCCTGCAATACCGGGACATCCGCGCATACCCTCGCCGAATACGGAAATTTTGCAGTGTCCGTTGCTGATAGAAAGCTTTAAATCGGGATTCAATTCCCGAAGACGTGAAGAAATTTCCAAAATACCGCCCATATCTTCGCCTGCAATCGTAAAAGAAAGGTCGGGAATATTGCGGTGGGGTGGGGTTTGTGAAATCATATCCACATCAATGCCCGCCTCGGAGATCATTGCAAAAATCTTTGCAATCATATCAATATCTGCAGGGGAGTCGTGCAAAGAAATCAGTGTAACATCCTCTACAACCGTAATGCTTTGAATCGTGCGCATAACATTTCCTCCGTTCTTACTCGGCAACTAAGTCTTTCATGGAATACAACCGCGCAGACTTGCCGTTTATAAACAGTGCAGCATTTACTGCGCCTGTAGCAAAAAGCCCTTTAGAACGCGCTGAGTGCGATATTTTGATAATTTCATCCATACCCGCGAAAATAATTTCGTGTTCGCCGACAATCGTACCGCCGCGCACTGCGTGAATGCCGATTTCGTTTGCGTCACGTTTCGCACGCTTGGAGTGACGGTCAAACTCATAATGCGGTTTTTGTGAAAGCGCATCCGAAATCGAATCCGCTAACATCAAAGCCGTGCCGCTCGGTGCATCAATTTTTTGATTGTGGTGCATTTCTACGATTTCAATATCGAAAGAACCATCTAAAACGTGTGCCGCCTTTGCCGCAAGCTCTGCAATCAAACTTACGCCAATAGACATATTGGCTGAGAAGAATACGGGAATTTCAGCGGCCGCCGCTTTTAGTGCGGACACCTGTTCATCCGAAAGACCGGTTGTAGCAACCACTGCGGCGGTGTGCGTTTCTTTCGCAAAGCAGAGCAAGCCTTCGAGCACGGAAGGATGCGAAAAATCAATAATCACATCGGCAGGCACATTGATGTCCGAAAATTGCTTGAAAACGGGAAAATCCGCTACACCGTTGCCAATATCCACGCCCGCAACGATTTCACAGTCCGAACGCTTGGAAACAGTATCTGCAATCACACGGCCCATATGTCCGAAACAGCCGCTTAAAATAATCCTTGTCATTTTTTCACTTCCCAAAGTGTTTTACATTTTGCTGTTATATCAGCTTGTATTTTTTCATAACCGCTTCTAATTTGGCAGTGTTTTCTGCATTCATATCGCAAAGCGGCATACGCAACGGACCTGCATCGAAGCCCATCATACGCATGGCCTGTTTTACGGGAATGGGATTCACATCCATAAACATCGCATTGCAAAGTTCTAAGTAGTCAAGCTGTAATTTGCGGCTGGTTCCAAAATCGCCGTTCAAGGCAGAAGCGGCAATATCGTGCGCCACCTGCGGTGCGATATTGGAAAGCACGGAAATTACGCCCTTACCGCCCAAGGACATAATTGCGGTAATTTGATCGTCATTGCCCGAATATACGGCGAAATCATCATCGCAGAGCGAAATAGTCTTTGCAATCGCCGAAAGATTGCCTGTCGCTTCCTTTGCGGCATAAATCATTTTATGTTTAGAGAGCGCAGCGTAGGTTTCGGGCTTTACCTCACAGCCTGTGCGGCTCGGTACATTATAAATAATGACAGGGGTGGACACACGGTCTGCAAGGTACGTATAGTGTCTGTAAAGCCCTTCCTGTGAAGCCTTGTTATAATACGGCGTAACCATCAAAAGACCGTCTACACCGATTTTTTCCGCTTCATTGGAGAGGGTAAGGGCATATGCTGTATCATTACTGCCTGTACCCGCTATAACAGGAATACGTCCCGCAACGGTTTCTACTGTAAAGCGAATTGCTTCAGTGTGCTCCTCGTGCGTTAGCGTAGCGCTTTCGCCCGTTGTACCGCAAATAACAATAGAGTCTGTGCCGTGCTCAATTTGATATTCCAAAATGGTTTTCAAGGCAGGGTAGTTGACCTTACCGTCCGCCGTAAACGGCGTAATAATAGCAACGCCCGCGCCGGTGAAAATCGGCTTTTTCATAAATTATGCCTCCAATCAATCCATATAGCCTTCTGCACAAAGAAGCTCCGCAAGCAAAACAGCACCGCCTGCCGCGCCGCGCAGGGTATTGTGAGAAAGACAAACAAATTTGTAATCGTACTGTGTATCTTCGCGAAGTCTGCCGATAGAAATTGCCATACCGCCCTCTAACATTCTGTTGAGCTTTGTCTGCGGCATATTGTCCTCGACAAAGTAGTTAAGGAACTGCTTCGGTGCACTCGGTAAATTCAATTCCTGTGCTTTGCCCTTGAAATTTTTCCAAACCTCTAAAATTTCCTCTTTTGAGGGCTTGTTTTCAAAGCGCACAAAAACAGCACCCATATGTCCATTGGAAACAGGCACACGCAGGCATTGTGCCGTAAAATTCGGCGAGGTTGCAGGCTGGATTACATCGCCCTCGATTTTGCCCCAAATCTTCAGAGGTTCCTGTTCGCTCTTTTCTTCTTCACCGCCGATGAACGGAATCACGTTATCCACCATCTCAGGCCAAGTGTCGAAGGTTTTTCCCGCACCTGAAATCGCCTGATATGTGCAGACCAAAACATCTTTTACACCGAATTTTGACAGCGGATACAGTGCGGGCACATAGCTCTGCAAAGAGCAGTTGGATTTTACCGCTACAAAACCGCGTTTCGTTCCCAAGCGCTTTTTTTGTGCCGGAATAATGTGAATATGCTCCGCATTCAGCTCCGGCACTACCATCGGCACATCGGGTGTGTGGCGGTGCGCGCTGTTGTTGGATACCACAGGGCACTCTGCTTTTGCATAGCGCTCTTCCAATGCCTTGATTTCGTCTTTTTTCATATCAACGGCACAAAACACGAAATCAACCATACCTGCGATTTTTTCCACATCACCCGTAGCATCCATAACCACTAAATCTTTTACATTTTCGGGAATATCGGTGTCCATGCACCATTTTGCGCCGACCGCATCTGCATATTTTTTACCTGCGGAACGCGGGCTCGCCGCAACAACCTTCACGTTAAACCACGGATGATTGCAAAGCAGTGTTAAGAATCTCTGCCCAACCATACCCGTTGCACCGATTACACCAACATTATACTGTTTTTCCACTTGTGTTTACCTCCAAAACGTGCTATTCTATTATCTGCATAAAAAAAGCCGGTTGTTACAACCGGTCATCAAAACAATCCTTTGTGCGTGCGAACTGCGAATAATCGCTGTATGCACAATAGCACTCCATCAAGCTTTGATGACAGTCGTGCCGCTGTTTGCAGACACGCCCAAACAAACGCCCGCCAAAAGGCGATTTATTTTCGGCAAAAAACCCTTTTGCGTGCCGTAAATGACTTTGGCTGTCTGAAACACGCTACTGATGTTTTTCGCACCTCTATTGCAGTTTTTAATATCATAGCATTATTATACGCAATAGTCAATCATTTTCACAGATTTATCACTTTATCGGGAGAATTATAATGAAAAAGCAGGATTTTTATTACGATTTACCAAAAGAACGTATCGCGCAAACACCTATAGAACCGCGTGACCACTCAAAAATGATGGTTTTGCATCGGAACACACATGAAATTGACCATAAGCATTTTTATGATATTTTAGAGTATTTAAGAAGCGGGGACTGCCTGATTCTGAACGATACCCGTGTTTTGCCGGCGCGGCTGTACGGAGAAAAGGAAGAAACAGGCGCACATGTGGAATTTCTTCTTTTAAATCAAAAGGAAAATAATGTGTGGGAAGTCATTACAGGACCAGGTCGGCGCGCAAAAGTCGGCACGCGGTTCACATTTGGAAATGGTATTTTACATGCAGAGATTCTGGAAGTCTTAGAAAACGGTAATCGCATAGCACATTTTGACTTCGAAGGCGAAAGTATATTCCCCGTGCTTGAAAAAGTCGGCGAAATGCCTCTGCCGCATTACATTAACGAAAAGTTAGAGGACAGCGAGCGGTATCAGACTGTATATTCCAAAGAATTGGGCTCTGCCGCCGCGCCGACTGCGGGATTGCATTTCACCCCTGATATGCTAAAAAAAATTCAGGATAAGGGCATTGCAATCGGATTTGTCACGTTACATGTCGGTATCGGTACTTTCCGCCCCGTAAAAGCAGAAAATATTGAAGAACACCAAATGCATTCGGAGCATTATCATTTGCCCGAGGAAACAGCACAGCTGATTCAAAAAACAAAGGCAAACGGCGGACGCGTAATTGCCGTCGGTACAACCAGCTGCCGTACACTGGAAAGCGTCGCAACCTTTAACGGAAAAATCTGTGCGGCTGACGGCTGGACAAACATCTTTATTTATCCGGGGTATCAATTCAAGTGTATTGACGGATTGCTGACCAATTTTCATTTGCCCGAAAGCACCTTGATTATGTTGGTTTCCGCCTTTTATGACCGTGAAAAAGTGCTGAACGCATACAACATTGCCGTTTCCGAGAACTATAGATTCTTTTCGTTTGGGGACGCGATGTTAATTGTTTAGACAAGGCAATACTCATTGCAAACGAGCATTAAGGAAAATGTTGATATGAATGTGATCTGGTCTCAATATATACAAGGAATTAAAACGTTATATTACTCGCGAAAATTGAGATTCGATGATATGTTTTCTGAGCAGTACAAGCATCTTTTTGAGTTGGATTCTTCAAAAAATATTAAGATTTTGGAGATTGGATGCGGTCCGGGTGCGCTTGCCGAGGCACTTTGCCGTTGGTATCCGCAGGCGGATATTACAGCAATTGACCGCGATAGTGAATTTATCCGATTTGCGAAAGAGCATGAAAAGAAAGTTGCATTTTTGGAGTCGGATGCTACAAATCTTCCGTTTGAAGATCATACATTTGATGTAACGATCTCAAATACGGTCAGTGAGCATATTGAGCCTTCAAAATTTTATGGTGAACAATACCGTGTTTTAAAACCCGGAGGCGTTTGTCTTGTGCTGTCCTCCTGTCAAGGTATTAACATTATTCCAAGCTGTATAGCACTTAGTGATTTTGAAAAACAGTTTTGGGAAAAGGTTTCTCAGTATGATAATTCTATGAATCGGTATGCCGTATGCAAGTATCCCATGAGTGAAGCAGAATTACCGCTTACAATGGAAGCATATGGATTTCAAAAAATAAAAACAGGTTTTGCAACGATTGACTTAACGCCGGATCATCCCAGGTTTTCCTTAGATATGGCGCACGATATGATCAACGCAAATAGATATACGGAAATCGAAGCGATAGAATCTGCATTACATATTGCGCCTAATCAAATTACGATCGAAGAAACGGAAAAGATGAAACGCCTTACGAATGTTAAATTCGACAAGAGAATAAAACAGTATGATCGCGGGGAAAAGCAGTGGGATACCAATGTATCTATTATTATGGTTGTGAGGGGAATAAAATAAAACGATATATTTCAAACCTGTAATTTCTTATATTTCGTAAATAACAGTGATTGCAAGTTTATCTTGTAAAGGATATCTCTATGATAAAAAAGCAAATTTGGACGACTTGCAAAGTTGTGCAGATATAATAAAAGAAAGCTTTATAACGATTGCAGAAAAATTCGGTATCACACAAGAAAATGCACCGAATTATGTTGCATTTTCAACTACCGTGGACAAGCTGAGAAAACAATATGACAGTGGACGGGAAATGTACGTTTATATAACGGACAACAAGATTGTCGGATTTTTTTCTTTAGCTTTTTCTGAAAGTATATGCGAATTAAATAATTTGTGTATATCCCCTGCATGGCGGCACAATGGAATAGGCGAAGAACTGCTTATCTATGCGGTACACAGGGCAAAAAGCAGAAAAGCGAACAAGCTTACAATATCCCTAATTGAGGAAAACACAGAACTGAAAGAATGGTATTCTTCTTTCGGATTTGTGCATACAAACACGGTAAAATATGATTGTTTTCCGTTCACATGCGGTTATATGGCAATGTATTTAAAATAACACAAATGAGGTAAAATATGGCTGAATACACATTATTAAAACAAGAGGGAAACGCCCGACGCGGTAAATTTGAAACCGTACATGGTACGGTACAGACGCCCGCATTCATGAATGTTGCTACACAAGGCGCTATCAAGGGCGGTGTATCTGCTTACGACTTGAAAGAAATCGGCTGTCAGGTACAGCTTTGCAATACATATCATCTGCATGTACGCCCCGGTGACACACTCATAAAAGCGCTTGGCGGATTACATCGTTTTACGGGTTGGAACGGTCCGATTCTCACAGACAGCGGCGGATTTCAGGTGTTTTCACTCGCAAAGCTTCGAAAAATCAAAGAAGAAGGCGTACACTTTAATTCTCATGTAGACGGCCGAAAAATCTTCATGGGTCCCGAAGAAAGTATGCAGATTCAGTCCAACCTCGGTTCAACAATTGCTATGGCGTTTGACGAGTGCGTAGAAAATCCCGCACAGTACCGTTACGCAAAGGATTCCTGTGAAAGAACCGTCCGTTGGCTGATTCGCTGTAAGGCAGAAATGGAGCGCTTAAACGCTTTAGAGGATACCATCAATCCGCATCAACTGCTGTTCGGCATTAACCAAGGCTGTACTTATGATGATTTGCGTATTGAAAATATGCAACAGATTGCAGAACTGGATTTGGATGGCTATGCAATCGGCGGTTTGGCAGTCGGAGAACCGAAAGAAGATATGTATCGTATTATATCCGCTGTGGAGCCGTATATGCCGAAGGACAAGCCACGTTATTTGATGGGCGTCGGTACACCTGGGAACATTCTGGAAGCGGTCAGCCGCGGTGTGGACTTGTTTGACTGTGTGATGCCGAGCCGTAACGCACGTCATGGGCATTTATTTACTATGGATGGTATTATCAATCTCAACAATGAAAAATATAAAAATGACTTGTCTCCGATTGAGGAAGGCTGCGGCTGTCCCACTTGCCAAAAACATTCCCGTGCCTATATCCGTCACTTATTCAAATCAGGTGAAATGCTGGCCATGCGGCTTTGTGTTATGCATAATCTCTATTTCTATAATACGCTGATGTCAAAAATCCGTGCGGCAATTGAAACGGATACTTTCGCAGATTTCAAGCGGGAAAATACAGAGAAATTGGACACACGCATATAAATTTGTTAGGAATTTGTAAAGTTTTGCTTTTCTATTGCATTTTTTTTACTTTAATTGTATAATAACTAAAGATTTTGATTTGGAGGAACAATCTATGTTTGAACTTTTGACTTTGGAAGCTGCTGCAGGCGGCGCTGCCGGTAAGGGAAGTATGCTTTCCAGTATCCTTTTGATGGTTGCATTGTTCGTTGGTATGTATTTTCTGATGATTCGCCCGCAGAAAAAGCAACAAAAAAAGGACCAGGAAATGCGTGACAGCACACAGGTCGGTGATGAAGTTACAACGATCGGCGGTATTATGGGACGTGTCGTTACGGTTAAAGAAGATGCTTTAATTATTGAAACAGGCGCAGACCGCAACAAGATGAAAATTGCGCGTTGGGCGATTCAGATTAACAATACCGCAACCGAAAAACTGCAGGCGGAACGTGAGGCTATGAAGGCGGCACAGGCAAAGGCCAAAGAAGAAAAAGCACAAGCTAAGAAAAAAGGCAAAAAAGAAGATTGATTTTTCGCATAACAAAATTATCCCCCGCATACTTTTTAGTAAAGTGTGAGGGGGTAATTTTTATGCCGAAAAATAAAAAGCGAAAAAAAAGTCGAACTACTGTAGCACCACAAAAGGGGATACGCTCCATGCTCCCAATCTGTGTGCGGTCGGTTATGATATCCTATGTATTTTTTATCCTTTGTACTGCAATTTTTGCATGGATGGTGCTTCAAAAAGAAACTGCGCCAACAAAAATCATGCAAACGGGTTTCTTGTTTGCGGTTACCGCTTTGACTTTTATATTATGCGGATTTTTATCTGCACGAAAAAATTCGTATTCGGTTTTACCGATTTGTTTTTTCTCCGGCTTTGCACTTTTAGTGTTTTTAATACTGACCCTTTTACTGGCAGCGAAAGGGCATATAACCGTTTTAATCTGTGCACCGATTGGCATGGGACTCATTTGTCCTATATTGGGTGGTATAGTGGGAAAAAGAGTTTGATGCAGTCATTATACATAATACTTTTAAAGCTATATTTAAATTTTACCGGATTTCAGCCAAATGAGGGAGAGTAAAATGAAAAGAATCAAAAAACGTGCAACCATTATTTCCACCGGCATTCGTTTTCCGCGAAAACCCACAAAATCTGCTGTCTTGCACAAGAATCAGAAATTGATTATGCTCACGATGATTTTCATTTGCGGTCTTTTTGTCGGTGCTCTGACCGTAAAAAAAATAAATAATGATTTGGGAGAGTCTTTAAAAGCTTTAATCGAAAACTATTATATTGCTCGTTGCGGACAGTCGGTTTTACACAACTTTTTATCTGTTTTCGGCTCAGAATGTGTATTTTTACTGGTGGCCATGCTTTTCGGTGTTTGTATCATCGGTGAACCGATTTTATGGCTGTTGCCTTTTGTAAAAGGATTGGGCATCGGCATTGTATCCGGGTATTTATATCAAACGTTTACTTTGCAAGGCCTCACATATTTTTCTGTATATGTGCTTCCGTCTGCCGTTTTAGCCGCCGCTGCGCTTTTGCTCGGCTGTAAGGAAAGCATTCTGATGACGCGCGATATCGCCCGAGTTTTGCGGAAAGGGGAATCGCGCAGCGGCACGAACATGTTTAAACTTTACATACTGCGGTATGCTGTATTGCTGGGCAGTTTAATATTCTGTGCCGCATTAAGCGCATCTACAGCCTTTCTGTTTGCAGACAAAATCAATCTTTTTTAACCTGTTTAATGTTCGCAAGTGGGTTGGCATCTGACGCTTTTTTCAGCTGTTCATCCACAAGATGTGTATATATTTCAGTAGTTCCGAGATTTTCATGCCCAAGAATTTCCTTCAACACCAATACATCCACATTGCCGTGCTGATACATTAATGTTGCGGCAGTATGCCGCAACTTGTGTACGGACAACCCTCTGTCACCGAGTCCGCACTTCTCTAAATAACTGTAAACCATGTGCTGAACGGTTTTGGGACTGATACGCTGAAAACGACTGCTTAAAAAAAGTGCAGACTTGTCCGTTTGCCGAACCTTATCAACGGGCCGAACGGCCATATAATTTTTGATCGCTGTAATACAAGCTTCGTTTAAATACACCGTTCGCTCTTTATTGCCTTTCCCTTTAACCACTAAGGTGTTATTATCTTTAATATCCGTATAATTGATAGAAACCAACTCAGAGAGGCGAAGTCCGCAGTTTAGAAACAGAGTTAAAATACAGAAATCCCGTTCCTTGTGTTTTCCGTCAACAGACTCTAATAACCGAATACTTTCCTCTAACGTCAGGTATTTCGGCTGTGCGCGTCTTTGCTTCGGCGTTTCCAATTCCTGCATCGGATTATCATCCAATAACTTTCTTTGCACACAAAGATATTTAAAAAATGTGCGTATACTGCTGACTTTTCGCGCACGTGCTGCAGCATCATTGTCCCGTTCTGATTTACAATAGGACAGAAACGCATATGCATCCGCCAAAGTGATTTCACGCAAAAATCGGATATCTATATCCGATATATCCGTTTCGGCGAAAGAAGGGGAGAGTACCTGCCCGGATCGCCGTGCTTTTAAATAACGGAAAAATAAAAACAAATCCAACACGTATTCATCTACTGTCAACTCGGATTTGTTTTTTATTGCCAGTTCATGATTTGCAAAATCTTGTAGAAGAGGAGGCAAATCAGGTGATTTTGCGTACTTCAGCATATCCTCAAAACATCCTTTCTTATCTGTATTGTCATTATATAAAATCAGAATGCTGCGTGAAACTGTTTCACAGTAAACACATGCAAATTAGAGAAACAGCCATGGAATTATAGCAAAATATATCAACATGTCTGGAAATATATAGAAGAACAAATTGCTACAATATATAGATAATAAAAATAATATATTTATTTATT
>DKUE01000010.1:15468-15736 GCA_002490525.1 Ruminococcaceae bacterium UBA7212 | reverse complement strand
TGATTAATTCTATTAATGAACTGGTTGTTGAATCAAAAAATTTGTCAAACATATTGAATGATGTTATCAAAAATATTAGATATAAGTATGTCGTTCCTGATAGAGATTTCAAATTACTTAATCAATATAAAAATGATTTAAAAGACCTATCAAATGTGGTGGAAAATATCAAGTGGGCTATTACCGATATATGAGCCAAGGGCAAGGAGACCAATACTCCTTGCCTTAATTGCTATATAGAAATAGAAAATCCGAAACAGTTACCTAC
>DKUE01000010.1:0-15150 GCA_002490525.1 Ruminococcaceae bacterium UBA7212 | reverse complement strand
TGGTGGAGATGGCGGTAATCGAAACCGCGTCCGAAAACACATTCCCGCAAATTTCTACGAGCATAGCCGTTTCTTTAATATTCCCGTCACGAAACGCCGCACGGCAGGCTTTTCGATTCGGTAGCCCCGTTTTGTGTGACGGGTTACAGGGCGCTCACCCGTACACATTTACCGCTGATGACGCTCCTTACTCAGCCGCGGTACTCCGAGGGGAACGCTTACTGCAAATTAAGCAGCAAGAAGTACTTTTTGATCTTTGTCGTTTATTTTCATAAACTGTGGCTGTTTAAAGCGGGACCACACCGCTGCTCGCTTATCACGGTTCAATATCCCCGTCGAAATCCTTTCATCCCCGTATTCTGTATATTGTATAGTATTGTATCACGAAAAATAAAATATGCAATATAAAAATTATGCCTGAAACGAACCGATTTCAATCAAGTTGCCTTCGGGGTCGGCGACATAGCAGGTACGCTGTCCCCACGGTTCGGTAGTCGGCACCAAAATCGGTGTTGCACCTTTTTCGGTAACATCTTGAAAAGCTTTATCCACCGCTTCAAAATTCTCGACGGAAAGCGCAATCTCAAGATGCCCGTTTACAGGCTTTGCGTAATGAAATTGATGACCTGTCATCGATTCAAAATCGGTTCGGCGATACATCAAAAATAATGTGCCGTCTTTTTCAAGATAGACATTGGACGCATCCTCTGCCTCGCGAATGGAAAACCCCAAAACATCCCGATAAAATTTCACCATAGTCGGCATATCATCTACAAAGATACCGAAGCCGTCTAATTTCATAAAAATTCTCCTCTCAATGTTACACACTTTTTTCCTGCCCGCGTGCCAAAACCAACACATAGACAAACGGGAAAACAGCTGACAGCAATTGATGCAGTTTTTGCCAAATTTCGTAGGATGTTGGCGGTGCCATTAAAGAGAAAAAAGAAAGAAGCGAGGTAGAGTCAGAATCCGAAAAAAGGTCATGCGGAATCCATACGTTCAACAAAAGGCACAAAACAGTATACGCCGCAACAACGCCGACGGCACACCGTTTCGCACGTTTGGAAACAGGGTACAAACAAACGAACGGAATCCCCGCCAAAATCGGCGGGACGCACACAGAAAACACATCGGACAGCGTTTCAAACAACGTAAAAAACGAATCGTTGTCAAAAATCGCTGAATCGTAAACAGCTTTCGCCGCATATGCAATGCTCAAATTGCAAAGTACGTATACAAGAATAAAAACGCCCAGTGCGCCGATGCTTCGAAGCAACAGCTTTTTTCGGGGAAACGCCCCATAAAGCACGGCTATCCATCCGACGATGAAATAAAAACCCGCAAACAGACACGGCATCAGATACGGAATGCGCAACAAAGCATAAGGCAAATACTGCCAACCGAACATCTGCACAAGCAGAACAAGGCAGAGCAACAGCCCGGCTATTAAAAATCGGTTTTTATTAAGATTCTGTTTTTCCATAAGCAACCTCTGTGAGAAAAGGGAACGAAGCCCCATCCACCTTCCAATTGGCGTTGTGTGCGGTAAAAGATGACAGAGCTCAAGCAAACGCTCGCCTACAAAGTTCACATAATCCTGTCATTCTTCGCCTGACGGCTCAGAACGACAAGTAATTTTCACGGGTATCGAAGTTACGACTTCGCCATTACCCTTTTTCCTGCTTCGCAGACATTATACCTAAAATGGAAAATCTTCGCCGCCCCCTACTACCGCATCCGTTCTTTCATTTCGCGTTCGATGTGGCGGGCGGCTTCTTTTTTGGCGGCAACATCGCGTTTATCATAGAGCTTTTTGCCTTTGCAAAGTCCGACCTGCACCTTTGCTCTGCCCTTTTTAAAATAGACGGACAGCGGTATAAGCGTCAGCCCCTGCTGTTTGGTTGTGCCCAAAAGGCGCATAATCTCTTTTTTATGCATTAAAAGCTTGCGCACGCGCAACGGATCGCGGTTAAAAATATTGCCGTGGTCGTAGGGGCTGATATGCATGCCGTTGACTAACATTTCGCCGTCCACAATACTGCACCACGCGTCTTTCAGATTGCATTTGCCCTGCCGCAAGGATTTTACCTCTGTCCCGTGCAGTTCAATGCCCGCCTCGTAAGACTCCAGCACGAAGTAGTCGTGCAGAGCTTTTTTGTTTTGTGCAATTGTTGTGTTTTGTGATTTCTCTGCCATCGTTTTTCTCCGTGTGTTTTCCGGCGAGAGCAAGCCCCGCCCTACAAATAAGTAAATCAAAATTACTTTGTTCTGTTTGAGAAGCTTCACTGTCGCTCAGAATAACAATATTATAATAAGCTTCTTCCAGCTAACGCACGTGTCAGGGTGACTTCATCAGCGTATTCCAAATCTGCGCCGACGGGAACACCGTACGCGAGGCGCGTAACCTTAAGCCCCAACGGCTTTAACAGCCTGCCGATGTACATGGCGGTTGCTTCGCCCTCGACGGTCGGATTCGTCGCCATAATGACCTCGTTTACGGTATCGTCATTTAAACGCACAAGCAATTCCTTGATGGTCAAATCGTCGGGACCGACGGAATTCATCGGGGAAATTGCACCGTGCAGAACATGGTACATGCCTTTGTATTCGTGTGTACGCTCAAACGCGATAACGTCCCTCGGATTTTCCACCACGCAAATTGTGCTTTTGTCGCGCGTGGGGCTTTGGCAAATCGGGCAAATCTCATCTTCTGTTAGGTTGCGGCACACGGCGCACTGGTGGATTTTCTCATGCGCACCGACAATGGCATTTGCAAATCTGTGTGTTTCCTCGTCGGTAAGACCCAAAACATAAAATGCCATACGCTCCGCCGACTTTGTGCCCACAGAGGGCATTTTTCGGAATTCGTCAATCAGCGTTTCTAAAATCGGGATGGTATATGCCATTAAAACAACCCGCCCATGCCGGGCATTCCCTGAAGTCCGCCCGTAATTTTACCCATTTCGCGTTCTGCGGTTTCATCTGCCTTGCGCATGGCTTCATTGAGTGCCGCCAAAAGCAAATCCTCCAGCATATCAGGCTCTTCGGGGTCCATCACCTCGGGTTTAATATGAATCGCTTTGATTTCGTGCGATCCGTTCACGGTCACATCCACCGCGCCGCCGCCCGCAGTTGCGGAGTATTCCGCCACAGCGAGCTCTGCCTGAACAGCTTCCATATTCGCCTGCATTTCCTGCAATTTTTTCATCATATTGCCGCCCGTCGGGCCTTGATTCGGGATTCTTGCTTTCATATCTGTTCTCCTCTTATATATAATATAGGTTGATTTTTTACTGGTCAATCACATGCACACCGAGCGTGCGTGCACGATTCAGTAAATCGGCAAGGGGGTCTTTCTTTTCAGATGCTTTTTGCGGAGCGGCGGAAGCGGTATTGAAAATACCGAGCTTATACTTCACACCCGTAACATCATAGACCGCACGTGCAATGCAGTTGGCGTGTGACCCTGTCTGCAAAAACTGCCCCAGCAACGGATTTTCTGTCTTAATCAGCAGAAAGTCACCGCGAATAATTGCCGTAGAATTTGCCATATGCGGCACCAGAGGACGGTCAATCGCCGCCAAGCGTTCGAGTGCCTCGCTCCACTTTGTAAATTCGGTATCGGTCGGCGGTGCGGCAGGCTGTGTCTGTGATTCCGCAGGGGTTTTCGGTTTTTCCGCCGAATTTTCTGCTGGCAACACCTTAGGCTGTGCAGGTGCTTCTGCTTTTTTCGGTTCTTCGAAAAGGATTTTCTCCGGATTTTCCACTATTGGCAGTGTATTTTCTGTAATGTCATTTGGCTTTACAGACGCTTTCGGCATTTGAAATGCGCCTGTTTCCAAACGACGCTCCAGCTCCGCAATGCGGGCAAGCAGTGCATTAGTATCCGTATCCAAACGCTCGTCTGCCATACGCAATAAAGCCATCTCCACTGCGGTTCTGCGGTGTGCGCCGTTCTTCAACCGCACGGCGGTGTCATTCAAAATATCTATGTCGGAAAGAATACGTGCAAGTGTAAAGCTTTTAGACTGTACATATATTTTTTCAAGCTCCGCCTGCGGACAAACAATCAAATCCTTATAATTTGACACACTGCGCGCTATCATCATCGCACGGAAGTGCGCAATCAGGTCCGCAACCAAACGTTCCATATTGCAGGCATTGTTATATAGGTCATTTAAAACGGTCAGCGTTTTTTCACTGTCCCGTGCGGCGACCGATTCCGTCAGCGCAAACAAATGCTCGCGCCCCGCAAGCCCTGCCGCGTCGCTGACCACCGCTTCGGTAATTGTCTCGCCGTACGCCGCACAGCGGTCTAAAAGCGACAGCGCATCACGCATGGCACCGTCCGAAACACGTGCAATCAGCATGGCCCCGTCATCCGTCAGGGAAATATTCTCCTGCGATGCAACATATTGCAGTCTGGCGGCAATATCCTGCGGTTCAATGCGTTTAAAATCAAAACGCTGACAGCGTGAAAGAATGGTCGAGGGCAGCTTGTGCACTTCGGTTGTCGCCAAAATAAATTTGACATGCTCGGGCGGCTCTTCCAAGGTTTTCAAAAGCGCATTGAACGCACCCGTAGAAAGCATGTGCACCTCATCAATGATATACACGCGGTATTTCGCATGCGTAGGCGTGTAATTCGCCTCTTCGCGCAAATCGCGGATATTATCGACACCGTTATTGGACGCGGCATCGATTTCAATCACATCTAAAATCGAACCGTTGTCAATTCCGCGGCAGGTATCGCAGGTATTGCAGGGATTGCCGTCTACAGGACGTTCGCAGTTAACCGCCTTTGCAAGAATTTTCGCACAGGAGGTTTTGCCCGTACCGCGAGAACCCGTAAACAGGTAGGCATGCGAAAGCCGCCCGCTCTGAACCGCACCCGTCAGCGACGCGGTGACATGCGGCTGCCCCACAACATCCGCAAAGGTCTGCGGACGCCATTTACGGTAAAGCACTTGATACATCGGACAGCCTCCTTGTTCAAAAGTTACAAAAATATCTGTATACAAAAAATACCTTAACTCGGTCATGCACCGTGCAGGTGAGCTGCGGCGCACAGGCTGACCGCTTAATGCTGCTCGGTTCCCCGCCTGACATGGTTCACGGAGCGCTGTCGCACAGGACCCACACGGCACACGACCCAATTAAGGTAGAATTATTATACTATGAAAAATCTCTGATTGCAAGAGAAAAATCGTTTATTTTTTGTTGTTATTTTGTGCAGAATTTGCTATAATATATACGTTTATATTGCACAACCGCACAAAATTCCCCTGCGGTTTCGGTGCACAGCAGTTTAAAACGCATGTATTTTTGCCTTCAAAGTATAAAATCGACGGCATACTGCCGTATGCCGAGATTTTTAATGCCGTCTCCGCGGAAATAGGGCGTTTTAAGCCGGACGGCTATACATCCCCCCTTATATCGGAGGACTTTTTATGTTCAACATTCTTCCGCAGCCAAACGAAATCATCATCACGGGCGGCAAAACGCATTTCGAATTGAATGAAGATACAACCATTACCAAAGCGCCATATATCGATGAATTTCGGGATTTTGTCAAAAAACAATTCGACATTCGGATGCATCGCGATTCCGAAGCAACCGAAAATTCCGTGATTTTAATACATACACAGGAAATATCCGATGAAGAAGCCTACCGTTTGGTCTCCCGCGACGGCTGTATTTATATTTACGGCAGAGCGAATAACGGGATTTTTTACGGTCTGCAAACCTTAAAACAGCTGTTGCTTCAGGGCAACGGCAAAATACCCGACATGTTTATTGAGGACAAACCGCGTTACAAATACCGCGGTTTTATGCTGGATTCCGGACGGTATTTTCAGTCTGTAAAAGAGATTAAGCGTTACATTGACTTGCTGGCGCTTCATAAAATAAATGTTTTTCACTGGCACTTGACCGAAGACCAAGGATGGCGCGTAGAAATCAAAAAATATCCGCTGCTCACCGAGAAAGGTTCGAAACGCAGTCATACCAATTTCGGTGTGAAACCCGAAAGCGGTTTTTATACACAGGAGGAAATCCGCGAGATTGTGGATTATTGCCACCGCCGTTTTATAAAGGTCGTACCGGAATTTGACATTCCGGGGCATTCGGTCGCGGCAATCGCCTGTTACCCCGAACTTGCCTGTTTCCCGCGAAAATTGGACGTCGCCACACACTGGGGTGTAAAGCACGAGATTCTTTGCGCCGGAAAAGACGGGACATATAAATTTGTTTTTGATATTATTGATGAACTGTGCGAGCTGTTCCCCGATGAGTATTTCCACCTCGGCGGCGATGAAGCGGTTAAAATGCGTTGGAAAATCTGCCCGCACTGCCAAGAGAAAATGCGGACGGAAAATATTCCGAACGAAGAACAGTTACAGCACTGGTTTATGAGCCGCATTGCCGCATATATAAAAGAAAAAGGCAAAATACCGATGATGTGGAATTATGACGGCGTGGAAAGCACATCACTGCTTGACCGCGATATTGTTTGGCAGATGTGCGGTGCGAATGCGGAAAACGGTATTGTCAAAAAAGAACTGCAAAATGGCAGGAAAATGTTTAATTCTTCTTCGTATCCGTATTATTTGGATTTCCCCTATGCATGGGCAAATCTCAAATTCGCTTACGAGTTTGAACCGGACATGGGGGAAAACATGTTCGGTGTGGAAGCGCCCTTGTGGACGGAATATGTACCGACGCAAAACAAGGCAGATTACTGCACCTTCCCGCGCCTCGGAGCCATAGCAGAAACCGCATGGTCTGCGCCCGAGGACAAAAGCTACGCCCGATTTGAGGAAGGTCTTCCCGAATATTTTGATTTATTAAACGCCTATGATGTGCGCTACGCCACCATGAAACAGGCAATGCCCTCTTGGCTTCGCGGCAAAGCGCAGTCCCTTTGGTTCAACCGTCGCGTACTGCACTGGCAGGGTCTGCATAACCTGATAGACGATGCGCGGGTGGACGCCAAAGCTAAAAAAATCAAAAAATAAAATTATTCTATATAGGGGTGTTCGTTTTGGCAAAAGCAAAATATGTTCTCGCCCTCGACCAGGGCACCACCAGTTCCAGAGCAATTCTTTTTGACAAGCGGGGCAATATCGTTGCCAAATCCCAGCATGAATTCAATCAGATTTACCCGCAGCCGGGCTGGGTGGAGCATAACGCAATGGAAATTCTCTACTCACAGTTCCAGGCGGTGACTGAGGTTATCAATGCCAACCGCATTTTCACCTCGGATATTGCGTCTATCGGCATTACCAATCAGCGGGAAACTACCATTCTGTGGGACAAAGGCACAGGCAAGCCGATTTACAACGCGATTGTCTGGCAGTGCCGCCGTACAGCTGATATGTGCGAGGAAATCAAAAAAGACGAAGAACTGACCGCATACATCAAAGAACATACGGGACTTGTGGTGGATGCATATTTCTCCGCCACAAAAATCAAGTGGATTCTCGACCACGTGCCGGGCGCGCGCATCCTCGCCGATGCAGGACAGTTGCTGTTCGGTACAGTGGAAACCTGGCTGATTTGGAATCTTACGGGCGGTAAGGTCCATATCACCGATTATTCCAACGCCTCGCGCACCATGCTGTTTGACGTGGATAAGCTGTGCTGGGATACACACATCTGCGAGAAATTAAATATTCCGATGAACATTCTGCCGAAGCCCGTGCCCTCAAGCGAGGTGTACGGCGAGGTGGCACCCGGGCTTTTGGGCTTTGAGGATATTGTCGGCGTGCCGATTGCAGGTGCCATCGGCGACCAGCCCGCAGCACTGTTCGGGCAGGGCTGTTTTTCCGCAGGTCAAGCAAAAAACACCTACGGCACAGGCTGTTTTTTGCTCATGAATACAGGTGAAACACGTGTGCAGTCCAAAAACAATCTGGTCACAGGTGTTGCATGGGGCTTGGGCGGCAAAGTCGAATATGCCATTGAAGGCTCCGCATTTAACGCCGGGTCGGTCATTAAATGGCTGCGTGACGATTTGCGGCTGATTGACTCTGCACGCCGCTGTGATGAGCTGGCCGAAAGCGTAGACAATGCAAACGGCATCTATTTTGTGCCCGCCTTTACGGGGCTCGGCGCACCGTATTGGGATATGTATGCGCGCGGGACAATTGTGGGCTTAACCCGCGGCGTAAAGCGCGAGCATGTGGCACGTGCGGTTTTAGAGGCGATTGCTTTCCAGATGACCGACCTCTTGGAAGCTATGCGTGCCGATTCAGGTATAGCCCTTTCGGAACTGCGTGTGGACGGCGGTGCATCCGTCAGCGATGTAATGATGCAGATTCAGGCAAATCTCATCCGCACCAAGGTCAACCGCCCGAAAATGGTAGAAACCACGGCACTGGGTGCGGCATTTTTGGCAGGTCTCGCCGTCGGATTCTGGACAGATTTAAAAGAATTGGAAAACATCCGCAAGGTTGACAAGGTATTTGAACCGAAAATGGTGCTTGAAGAGCGTGACCGCCTGTATAAAGGCTGGCTGCGCGCGGTGGACTGCTCAAGAGGTTGGATTGAACACTGATGAAGCTCATTTACAAAGGCAAATACAGCGGCGACCCTGCGTCGCTTCCGTGCAGAGCACACAAACCGAATTCGGTACAGTTTAAAGAATTCGACAATATGAAGCAGTTTGCAGTTATTTTAAATACTGTATCCGTTTTGCTGATGATACCTCTGTTCTTCGGGCTGTATTTATGCATCGGCATGCGGTGCTTCGACTTCATCGGCGCACTGCTTTCAATGTTCGTTCTGTTTCCGCATGAGATTTTACATGCGCTCTGTTTTAAAAAAGAGGTATATTTATACACGAACCTGAAACAGGGTATGCTGTTTGTGACAGGACCTGAAACCATGTCAAAAGCTCGGTTCGTGTTTATGTCGCTCTTGCCGAATCTGATATTCGGATTTTTGCCGTATATCCTCTTTTTCATTTTTCCGAAATGCGCTTTTCTCGGCACATTCGGCGCACTCAGTATCGGCATGGGCGCAGGAGATTATTACAATGTGTTCAACGCCTTACGGCAGATGCCCAAAGGCGCACGTACATACATGCACGGGATACATTCTTATTGGTATATGCCCGATGCGAAAAGCAATTCATAAAATCAAAGGAGATACTGTTACCCAAATGGACTATGCAAAGGAAAGTCTGCGTCTGCACTACGAATGGCAGGGCAAAATTGAAATCAAAACACGTGCAAAAGCAAACGATAAGGAAGCACTCTCGCTTGCCTACACCCCCGGTGTGGCACAGCCGTGCTTGGAAATTCAAAAGGATATTCAAAAATCCTACGAGCTGACCCGCCGCTGGAACACCGTTGCAGTTGTAACGGACGGCACTGCCGTTTTAGGGCTCGGCGACATCGGCCCCGAGGCGGGTATGCCCGTCATGGAAGGTAAATGTGTACTGTTCAAGGAATTCGGCGGCGTAGATGCGATTCCGCTTTGCGTACGCTCAAAGAACGTGGACGAAATCGTCAACTGCATTGCGCTTTTGTCGGGTTCGTTCGGCGGCGTGAACTTAGAAGATATTGCCGCACCGCGCTGTTTTGAAATTGAGCAAAAGCTCAAAGAAAAAACCGATATTCCGATTTTCCATGATGACCAGCACGGCACCGCGGTCGTAGTTGCTGCCGCCGTGCTCAACGCACTGCGTGTGGTCAACAAAAAAATAGAAGACTGCACCGCTGTATTTTCGGGTGCAGGTGCGGCGGGTATTGCAATTGCAAAGCTGTTAATGGGTCAAGGGATTAAAAATGTTTTCATGTGCAACAGCAAAGGTATCATTTGCGCGGGCGACCCGAAACTGAATCCTGCCCAGGCAGAAATTGCCAAGGTAACCAATAAAGCACACAAAAGCGGTACGCTCGCAGACGCCATGGTCGGCGCAGATATTTTCATCGGCGTTTCCGCTCCCGGCATTGTGACAGAGGATATGGTACGTTCCATGAACACAGGTGCAATCGTACTGCCGATGGCAAACCCTGTGCCTGAAATCATGCCCAACCAAGCAAAAGCCGCAGGCGCGGCGGTGGTCGGTACGGGCAGAAGCGACTTTCCGAATCAAATCAACAACGTGCTTGCGTTCCCCGGTATTTTCCGCGGTGCGCTGGACTGCCGTGCAAGTGATATTAACGAGGAAATGAAAATTGCCGCCGCGACAGCGATTGCATCCCTCGTGTCCGATGAAGAGCTGACGGCGGATTACATCCTGCCGAAAGCCTTTGACGAGCGTGTCGGCAAAACCGTTGCCGCCGCGGTTATGGAAGCTGCAAGAAAATCCGGCGTGGCAAGAATCTAAAACAACATTGTATACAAAATGAGAGCACCTGCTTTTAAAAGCAGGTGCTCGTTTTAAATCCTTATGTTTACTTATTTTGTACCGTCCTCAAAAGTGTTGTTTACTTCTGTGCCCGTCTCAGTTCGGGACTGTAAAAGGCATTTTAACTCGTTCAAGTCCTTTTGCAGTTTTTCGTTTGCTTGGCGGAAATCATATGCTTTCCATATAAAATAAATCAAAAACACCGCCAAAAACGATGCAGTCGCTTCCGGAAGAACCAAACAAACATATCCGAAAACACACAGAATGTCAGGAATCCCAAATTAAGACTTGCAACTGTCTGCAATTTTCTGTATAATAGGGAACAGATATTGTCATAACTTGGAATCCTTCCGAGTGTGTAAGGAGTCATACCACAGATGTTGGGTAAATTTGTCAAAGTGCGGGTCACCAAACCCCTTGGCCGCTTTGACCGTGAGACCAACGTGAAATATCTGCTGAATTACGGCGTTGTTGAAAGCGGACTTTTGCCGCACTCCCCTGTTGCGGGCGCGTATATTATGGGCGTGGACCACCCCGTGCGCAATTTTGACGGCCGTGTTACAGCGGTTATCAAGGACAAACGCCGCCACGCGGTATATCTTGTCGTCTCACCGAAATCCAAGCGGTTTATCATTAACGATATAAAACCTGCCGTTGCGTTTCTGCATAAAGGGCAGGGTGTAACCATAGAATGCTTTTATGAACGTTCCTGCGGTGCCGTTGTTTTTCGGGATATCGGCGGCGAAAAGCGTTTCCTGCTGATTAAAAATAAGCGAAGCGCCCACTGGGGCTTTCCGAAAGGCCATGTGGAAGCAGGCGAAACCGATGAAGAAACCGCCAAACGCGAGGTTCTCGAAGAAACCGGTTTGCACATTGAAATTCTGCCCGATTTCAAGGCGAAATCCGCTTATACCATTCAGGGGCGGATTGACAAAACTGTGCTGATTTTTTTGGCGTCCACGAAAGACACGCAAACCGTCATTCAGCAGAGCGAAATTGAGGATTATATCTGGTTGGGGTATAACGCGTGTCTGCATACGCTCAATTATGAAAACGACAAAAGTATTTTAGAACGTGCGAAAATATATATGGATAAACACGGTCTGATATAAAAGGAGAATACTATGGCAGAAACACTTGCCCAGACGATTGTGGAACTGTTTCAGGATAAAATCCCCCCTGAACTTACCGCCTTTCTGATTTCACTGCTTCCGATTTTGGAACTGCGCGGCGGAATGATTGCCGCCCGCCTTTTGGAAATAAATTTTTTCAAAGCCTTCGCCATTTGCTATATCGGCAACATGCTGCCGATTCCGTTTATCATTTTGTTTATCAAAAAGATATTCGAGTTTCTGCGGCGGTTCAAATTTTTTGAAAAAATCATTACCAAGCTGGAAGCAAAAACCGAGCGCAACAAGGGAAAGGTGCTGCGCTACAAATCCTGGGGACTTTTGATTTTCGTGGCAATTCCCTTTCCCGGTACAGGCGGCTGGACGGGTGCTTTAATGGCGGCGCTTCTGGATATTGATATGAAGCGTTCCCTGCCCATCATTGCACTGGGCGTATTTATTGCAGGTTTAATTATGTCCTTCTTTACCTACGGCATTTTCTCTATGGCTTAAAAAGTTGAATCTCTGTCGGCGTATCAAAATTTTTTGATACGCCTTTTTCAAAGGAGTGCGTAAATATGAATACCGTTTTCTTCTCCGACTTTATCGGCAGTGACCGAAATGCAAAAAGCAACGACTGTGCCGTTGTGATACAAAATGTACTGACGCATATTCGAAACCTCAGTGCACCGTGTACCCTGAAGCTTCCCGAAAACGGCGAAATCCATATCTATAAGGATTTTTGCCCTGTGCGTGAGTATCACACTTCAAATACGGACAGCGTGCGGTTCCCTCAAAAAACCTTCGGTATTTTGATAGAGGATATTGAAAATCTCACCGTTGAGGGCAACGGCTGTCGGTTTGTGTTTCACGGCGATATGTCCGCACTCGGCGTTGTGCGCAGCAAAAATATTGCCTTGCGTAATTTCTCATGGGATTTTGAAAGTCCAACCACCTCACAGGTCACTGTAAAAGAATCGGGCAAGGGATACACCGTTTTTGAAGCGGCAAAAGGCTGTGATTTTAAAGTCCGACACGGCAAGATACAATGGATTTGCAGTACAAGCCCCTACACAGGGAAGCCCTATTACACACAGTATAATGCGCACAAAAGCTATTGCATTGTGGGATTCGACCCCGAAACAAAAATACAGAGAAGATATCCTATCACGCAGTCTCCGTTTGCGCGTGCGGTATTTTGCAAAAAAACAGGTGCCAATGAAATCCGTGTGCACTATTTCGGAAACGCACCGAAGCTGTGGCAAAAAGTCGGTATGACGGCACAGATGTGCGCCTCACGCCAACGCCCGACCGCAGGCGCATTCTTTTGGGAGAGCGAGAATATTACGGTGGACGGCGTTATACCGCATTATCTGCACGGCTTCGGCTGGCTTACACAGATGTGCAAAAATGTTGCTTTTAAAAACTGCCGATTTGTGCCGAATGCGGACGGACGGCTTTGCACAAGCTACGCGGATTTGATACATGTATCCGGTGCCGGCGGCAAAATTGAGATTGAAAACTGCATTTTTTCTCACGCGCACGATGACCCGATTAATATTCACGGTACGTTCACCCGCGTGGATAGCCGTGTGGATGCAAACACTCTGCGTCTGCGTTATGTACACAAACAGCAAGGCGGATTTCCGCAGTTTCATGTCGGCGATACGGTTGTTTTTTATGCACGTGACACGCTCGCCCCGCTCGGCGGCACAGAAGAGATTTACACAGTCACAAAAGCGGGCGCGCCGGGTGAGAACGGCAACGATATGAAAACCATGACTGTTGCTTTTGATAAACCTTTGCCGCCGGAAATCTGTGACAGAATCGCCGCTGAACCGAAATATGTTGCCGAAAACGTCACCTACACCCCCGAAGTCACGGTGCGCGGGTGTACCTTTGAATCCATTCCGACGCGCGGCATTCTTTGCACCACGCGCAAAAAGGTCTTGATTGAAAACAATCGCTTTGACCATATGGCAATGGCATGTATTTTCATTTCAAATGATTCTAATGAGTGGTATGAATCGGGACCCGTGCGCGATATGACCATTCGCAACAACGAATTCTTTATTCGTGAAACGGGGCAGACCGAATGGAAGGATACACCGGCGGTATATGTGCACCCGGTCGTAAAAGGCGGGAAACTGCCCGCGATGCCCGTGCATAAAAATATTACGATTGAAAACAATACAATTCACTTGTTCCATGACCGCGCATTTGTCATAGAAAGTGTGGAAAATCTGACTGTGCAAAACAACAATATACTTCGAGAATCCGGCGAAGCCGGCAATGTCTGTGCCGTAACCGCCTGCAAAAATGTAAACTGTGATATACAGGAGTGACCGCAATGGATGTCCGTGTAGGAGACCTTTTAGAAATGAAAAAGCCGCATCCCTGCGGTAACAAAACCTTTTCCGTACTGCGTGTCGGCATGGATTTCCGACTGCGCTGTACGGCATGCGGACACGAGGTCATGGTACCGCGTGTCAAGATTGAAAAAAGCATCAAAAAAATCATACGGAAAGATGAAGAAGCACAATGATTGAAAAGTTAGAGGGCATTGAAGAACGTTTGTCGGCAATCAACGAACAGCTTTGCGACCCTGCGGCGGTCTCTGACCAAAAGCTGTATGCCGAACTCATGAAAGAAGCAAAGCATTTGACACCCATTGTTGAGACCTTTGCCGCCTACAAAAAGACCAAGTCGGCAAACGAGGAAGCTCGCAAGCTGCTGAATGAAAGCGGCACAGACCGCGAACTGCGGCAAATGGCGCAAGAGGAACTGGAAGAAACCTCTGCAAAGTTAGAGGCCTTACATGAAGAATTAAAAATTCTGCTGCTCCCGCGCGACCCGAACGATGACAAAAACGTAATTGTAGAAATCCGCGGCGGTGCAGGCGGTGAAGAAGCGGCGCTGTTTGCTGCTTCACTTTACCGCATGTATGCCATGTATGCCGAAGCAAAAGGCTTCAAAATCGAATTGATTAACGCGAATGAAACCGAGCTTGGCGGCTTTAAGGAAATCAGCTTTACGGTCGAAGGCGACGGCGCCTATTCACGGCTGAAATTCGAAAGCGGCGTACACCGCGTCCAGCGTGTACCCGAAACCGAAAGCCAGGGGCGTGTGCACACGTCCACGGCCACTGTAGCGGTTCTCCCCGAAGCTGAAGAAGTAGAATTCGAGCTGAACCCTGCCGATTTGCAGATTGATGTTTTCCGTTCCAGCGGTGCCGGTGGGCAAAAGGTCAACAAAACCTCATCCGCCATCCGCGTGACACATTTGCCCACAGGCATGGTTGTGGAGTGCCAGGATGAGCGCAGTCAGCACAAAAACAAGGACAAGGCACTCAAGGTTCTGCGCTCCCGCCTGTATGAGATTGAACGTGCCAAGCACGACGCTGAAATTGCGGGTGAACGCCGCAGTCAGGTCGGCACGGGCGACCGCAGTGAACGCATCCGCACCTACAATTACCCGCAGGGCCGCGTTTCCGACCACCGTATTGGACTGACACTTTACAAGATTGAACAGATTTTAAACGGTGACCTCGATGAAATCATTGACGCGCTTATCACGGCAGATACAGCGGAAAAGCTGAAGTCAGCGATGTAACGGCAACCGGAATGACATAGCCGGACGGCTAAGTAAAAGTCCCGCGCCGAACCCAAATGGGTTCGGTGC
>DKUE01000032.1 GCA_002490525.1 Ruminococcaceae bacterium UBA7212 | reverse complement strand
CGGCCTCTTGACCCCCAGTCAAGCGCGCTACCAGCTGCGCCACACCCGGATATACAGTTGTGCAGAAAGCGTCAAATCAAACTGCTCGAATATATTAGCATAAGATTACAAATTTTGCAATAGTAAATTTGCATTTTTTTTAAGAAATCTGTTTTGCAGGTCTGTCTATACAGACGTACACATAGAAAATCGGCGTAAATCGGTACCGTTGCATATCATTTTATTTTATGGTAATATAAACATGCTCTTAGCCGGACGGCACGAATTTGAACCCGATTTTACAGGATATATCCATCCCCCTGCATGGCGTCAAAATGCTCGCAATCCGACAGGATTGCTGTGCTTTTTTCCTTATTCAGGGAAAAATCTATTTCTGAAAAGCTCTGTAAGCTAAAACAGATGAGATTTTCACCGCTTTAGGCGGGTTCAAATGCGCGTCATCTGACTACAGACGAAACATGATAAGAAAAAATATGTTTTACCAACCAAATACCATCCGTAACAGCACCGCAGTGCAAGGGAGTCCTAAAATGCCGAAAAGTAAAAAACGTCTATGGATTGGCATAGCCGTATGTGCATGTGCCGTCCTTCTGCTTTTCCTGGGTTTTCACGCAATGCAGCCGAAGGATTACACACAGGCAAAAAAAGAGACGGTCCGTTTTTTAAACCGAAATAAAGCCGATTTACAGCGTATCGCCGTTGAAACGCTTTCGGATAAGCCAAACAGAAGCAGGACTTATAAAAAAATTACCTATTTCTACCGCCAATCCGATGGAAAAAGCTATGTGCAGTTTGATATAGACGCGCAAGGCATGATCGGCGGACAATATTGGGGTATTCTGTATTGCCCGACCGATGATTTGATAAACGGCTCTATAGAGATTTATGATGAATTTGCTGAAACGGGAGAGGGCAATAATATTTTTATCAAAGAAAAAATTGCAGACAAATGGTATTTCTATTATGATGATTATGACGGCACGGTAGACACGAATACTGTTTCACAATAACAGACTGCACCGCTTATTTGATTGCGTTACCCCTTTTCATGAAGCAACCAGTTATGCGCGGATACACCGCATGCCTCTGCCGCCTGCTCACCGGACAAAACCGCGCCCTCCATGGTTGCAAAAGACGAGGTCTTTGTATAATCCCCCGCGAGTACAAGCCCCTCAATGCCTGTTTTTTGCGATGGACGCAAATGCTGATTTCCTTTATCGAGCGAATAAAAATCGTTGCCTTCCGCTACCTTGCGAAAGCGCAGAATATGCCCGTCCAAATGCACCCCCAAAGTACGCATTTGCTCTGTTACTGCCCGTAAAACAGTTTGCGGGTCTTTTTTTGCGTATTCCGATGGATTACCCAGAATAACAGACAAACGCCCTTCGGTGCCGCGGAAAGTGGTACGGGACTGCTCTGCAAAGCTGACCGCATCGGTACCCGGTCCGAAACAGGTAATATCCTTTTTCAGTGCCGGTCTGTCCAAATCTATTTGCAAAGTACAGGCGGACATACACGGCAGGCGGAACAAATTCTCCAGTTCTCTTCTGCCCCGTAACGGCGATAATATCTGTTTTGCCGCGGGTAAGGTAACTGCCAAAACAGTTTTCGGCGCATAATACTGTTTACCGACAGTTGTCTCCACTCCGACCACACAGTTGTCACGCAGTAAAATTTTAGAAACTGTTTCGCAAAAACGAAATTCACCGCCGCAGGCTTTAATTTTTTCCGCAATCGGATTACACATCACCTCGGTCATTCCACCGAGATACGCACCGATACGCATTTTGGGGAACTTAGGAATGGCGGGTGCAAATAAGCCGAAAAAGGCGTACGCCGAATAATTTTCAGGCGGCAAAAAGAAAATTCCGCTGCTCAGCGGTTCTAAAATCAAGCGCTGTGCGCGCGGTGCAACACGGTGCCGATTGGCATATTCCGTAACGGAGTATTTATCCAGCCGCAGAGAAAACGGGTAACTTAAAAATCCGCACAGAAAAAACGGCAGTAGAGACAGTTTTTCGCGCGCAGAAAGACAATCCCGATTGCCGAACACGCCGCGTAAAGTTTTCATCGGCGCAAACACGGGTGCAAGCCCTAAAACCATTTTTTTATTTTCATTTTGAATCAGTATATCCGCCTTTTCTTCCCAAGTGACCATGTCGTTTAAGTATACGCCGCAGTCCCTTAACAACCGCGGCAGTGCGGAATAATAGCCGATATACCGATGCAGTCCCGATTCAACAGGCATGCCGTCATCATAAAAGGAAGAGGTTCTGCCGCCTGCATATTCGTGCGTTTCTAAAACCAATACCCGTTTGCCGTGCACGGCAAGTGCGTGCGCACACGAAAGCCCTGCAAGCCCTGCACCGACGATGATTACATCCCAATTCTGTTTTTCTTCCATCTATTTTCCGCCGTTTCACAATATATTTGCTTTAGTATTTTCGGGAAGAATGCAAATATCCTGATTTGTGTACAAAAATCACAGCAGGAACAGGAGATTCGTGTGTTCCCCCTCCGTCTCGCTCTAAGAAAACACATTATAAGTTTTTAATTTTAGTGCCCCTACGGAATGAAAGTTCCCTGCTATAAGTCTATCCACTTTCGCGAGTCGTCGAAGGTGCCGACCCCTACAAAATTCGGATTGGGATGTATTGTATATCGCAGAAGAGATATAATGTTTTGAGTATATAGAAAAAAACGGTCTACACAGCGCAGACCGTTTTTTACCTATTTCAGAATTTGAGAAAAATATTATGTGAAATATCGCTTATACTCCGGCTCGGCCTTCATTTCTCTTAATAATTCTTGTTCGTCAGAAAAAATAGACAGACCCCAAATGTTGTGAAACGGTTCCCACATTGCAGGCAAAGCGCTGTTTCCCGAAAAAATATATTTCCATTCATCTTCGTCAAACGGATAAATTGCTTCAAGATGATAAGTATAAAAGCCTTTTTCGTCTTGCAATATCACATAGCGCATGGTACGGTCAGCGGAATAAATAACGCGTACGACCTCATTGTCGTAAGCATCCAGCTGTGCATCATACATCATTTCAACAATCTCATCCCATGGCGGTATGGGCGAAAATTGTGGAGGTTTCGGTTGGACAAAAAGCTTTTTAAATTTACTGATAAAACTATTATTTTCAAATATCATCCAACCCCCACTTTCTACAAATTCTTTAAATTCCTATATCAAATTATTTTACAGTCACATACTTATGCTCGACCTGTACGCCGCTGTCGGAAACCGTCAGTACGGTGCCGCCGTTCAGGTCATTATCCGCATAGCAGCGATCGCCCGTTTTTAAGCCGTAGGAAAGACGGATGCCGTCATACAGCACGGAATAGCAGTTTACATGGTCATGCCCGACAATCACGTTCTTGGTACTGCCGAGGTCCTTCATTACCTCGAAAAATCCCGTATTGATTTTCGGGCAGCAAACCTGCTCACGCTTCTCACCGAAGCCCATAGCCGGGTCATAGCCGCTGTCTTTCCATTGGAGATACGCCAAGTGGAACTCAGGAATCGCAATGTGGAACATCGCGGTGGATTCAGGTGTTACCCCGCCGTTTTGTGCGGTAAGACCTGCGATTGCCCATTTGTACCACTCAATTTGCGATTTCTCGATAAACATATAATTCGTACCGTAATAATCCTGTTTGCGGCTGCCGTCGGCATTTAATATGTATTCCTGTGTTTTTGAATCAATCGCATCGGACATCATAAATTCTGATTCCGGCGTGTCCTTATAATTATACCCTGAGCCCGAATCCATCATAATCAGGGACTGCACAATTTTGTCGCCTTCCATGATATTGACAATGTAATTGCCTACGCCGCCGATGTTGTTCGGTCCTTTTTTAAACAAACAGTATTCCGACTCCAAATAACGGTCCGCAAGCCATTCCTTATCCGCATTCCCCTCTCCGTCATGGTTACCGAATACCGGTGCCCACGGAATCTCGAAGGAATCCATCAAAGAAATCAGTTCTCTCTGAGACTGCTTTTGAAATGCCGTCCAGACCTGGTCGCCCGTCATGGTAATCAGGTCGGGTTTAGTCTCTTCAATCAAGGTGCGAATGGTTTCCTTTGTATAGCCACGCTGTGCGAAATCCAGCGCATCACTGTACTGAATATCGGTCAGATTCAGAATCACAAAATCCTTGCCCGACTCTTTTTGCAGCATGACCGTGTCTTCCATACGGAAAGCATCACCCGCATTCCAAGTTTCGGTATTCGCCTTGCCCTTTACGGGAACCGCCCAAATGCCTAAGCCGATGGCTATAGTAAGCACAATTGCCAAAATCACTGCCAAAACCTTTACTCTTTTCTTCTTTTTCTCCGCTGTTGCGGGCTGTTTTTCTTTACGCATACTATTTCCTCTCTCTTTCGGGCATTCGCACAAATTCCTTCCTAAGGCTTGTGCGGCACCGCTTTTATTTTATACGTTGTCCAACGCTTGCTCAATGTCAGCAAGAATGTCGTTAACATTCTCAATACCGACGGAAAGCCGAATCAAATCGGAAGTGACACCGCACTCCTCTAACTCCGCATCGCTCAGCTGACGGTGTGTGGTAGATGCGGGATGCAGAACGCAGGTACGTGCGTCAGCAACATGCGTGACAATTGCCGCAAGTTTCAGGGAATTCATAAACTTTTCCGCCGCGGCTCTGCCGCCCTTAACGCCGAAAGAAATGACGCCGCAGGTACCGTTCGGCATATATTTCTGTGCGAGCGCGTGATATTTGCTGTCGGGCAAATCGGGATAATTGACCCATGCAATCTTATCATTGTCGGAAAGCGCTTTGGCTATAGCGCGGGCGTTCGAGCAATGCCGCTCCACACGCAGTGCCAAAGTTTCCAGACCGAGATTTAAATAAAAGCTGTTTTGCGGAGACGGTGTGGAACCGTAATCGCGCAGCAACTGTGCCACAATTTTGGTCACGTACCCCGCCTTGCCGAAGTCACGGGTATACACCGCACCGTGATAGCTTTCATCGGGCGTGGTGAGCCCGGGAAATTTGTCGTTTTGCTCCCAGTTAAAATTGCCGCTGTCAATCACCGCACCACCGATGGTAGATGCATGGCCTTCCATGTATTTGGTAGTGGAGTGGGTCACGATGTCTGCGCCGAATTCAAACGGGCGACAGTTAATCGGTGTGGGGAAGGTGTTGTCGACAATCAGCGGTACGCCGTGCGCATGCGCCGCACGCGCAAATTTTTCAATATCCAGCACATCCAAAGACGGATTGGCGATTGTTTCGCCAAACACGGCTTTCGTATTCGGACGGAACGCCGCATTCAGCGTTTCCTCATCGGCATTCGGGTCTACAAAGGTAACCTCTATGCCGATTTTTCGCATAGTAACATTGAACAAATTGAACGTGCCGCCGTAAATCGTGGCAGAGGAAACAAAATGGTCGCCTGCGCCGAGAATGTTAATCAACGCGAAAAAGTTAGCCGCCTGCCCGGAGGAAGTCAGCACGCCTGCCACGCCGCCCTCCAGCGCTGTAATTTTTGCCGCAACAGCATCGTTTGTGGGGTTAGCAAGGCGGGTATACATATACCCCGGCTCCAAGTCAAACAGTTTTGCCATCGCCTCACCTGTATCATACTTATAGGTGGTGGACTGATAAATCGGCAGCACGCGCGGCTCGCCGTTTTTCGGACTGTACCCGCACTGTACACACTTAGTTTCGATTGCGTAATCGTTCATTTAAACTTCCTCCAAAAATTTTTTCATAATATCCGGACCGTTTTCCAAAAATATGCCCGTTGCCTTCGCGGTTTCCTCATTGACAGTGGAAACGCCTTGCTTTTCATTGTTCTTATGGTAAATCGCATACGGCACGGGGTCGGACGCATGCGTCTGCGTCACAATCGGCGTGGGATGGTCAGGCAAAATCATAATTTTATAGTCTTCGCCGAGTTCTTCCAGACCCGCAAGCACAATCGGCAGCACACGTGCGTCAATCATTTCAATTGCCTTTACCTTGTTTTCGGGCTCATTTCTGTGGCCGCACTCATCGGGCGCTTCCAAATGGATATAAGCAAAATCACAGCCGTTTCGAAGCACCTCAACCGCCGCCTGAGCCTTGCCTTCAAAATTCGTATCTATGTAGCCGGTCGCACCTTCTACCTCAGGTGCTTCCATATCGGCACATTTTGCAATGCCCTTCAACAAATCCACGGCAGAAATAATTGCGCCTTTTTTACCGAAGGTGTCATAGAAGGACGGCAGCATCGGCTTTTTTCCCTCGCCCCAAAGCCAAATGGAGTTTGCGGGGCGCTTGCCTTCGGCAATACGCTTTTTATTGACGGGATGCGCCATTAAAAAATCATAGCTTTCTTTCATCATTGCCACAAGCGGTTTTGCATTTTCGGATTTTGAGAGATAGGCCCCGACTACGCGCCCTGAAATATCATGCGGCGGCGTCATATCGCCGAGGTCGGTCGTACCGTTTGCCCAGACCAAGCAGTGACGGTAGCTGACACCCGCATAGAAAGTAAAACGGTCATTGCCGAAACGGCGCTCGACATCCTGCATAATTTCCGTAGCCTCGGCAGTGGAAATATCGCCGGCGCAATAATCCACCATGGTCTTGTCTTCGTAATTTGGGGCATCGGAAAGCGTAACAAGATTCGTGCGCAACGTTACATCGGTATCCAAAAGCTTTACACCGATGCTTGCCGCCTCCAAAGGCGAACGCCCGGTATAATACAGCTTCGGGTCAAAGCCCAAAACGCTCATGTTGGCAACATCACTGCCGGGCTTCAGCCCCTGTGCCACGGTGCGCACCAAACCGACCTCGCCTTTACCCGCGAGTGCATCTATATTCGGCTTTTTCGCACACATCATCGGCGTTTTGCCACCCAGTGCGGGGACGGGATAATCCGCCATGCCGTCACATAATACTACCACATATTTCATTTGCATCACCATCGGATACAAAATTCGCATAAAACGCCGTACATGTATAACATTTTATGCGCTGTATCGTTCCTTTCACTGTATTTTAACGGATTTTCTCCGCCTTTAAAATCTTCGTTCTTCATTTTCCGTAAAGGATTCGTTCAGCGGCGTCTCCCGCAGATTCGGCGTATCCCCCGGCTGAAAGGTCTCTTCCGGCGCAGGCGGGGTAAATCCGCTGTTCTCCGCACCGTAAGTTACAGACGGCTGCTGCGGCATACCGTACATACCCGCGGTGTTCTGCGATTCCGTATACGGCGGCTGTGTATAGGGCGGAACAGGCAAAATACCGAATTCCGCAGGACTGACCCGATTCGCAGTCATAGCATAGGTTTTCAAATTCTCATAATACATCGCCCTCGTAGTGCTGACATACGGAAAGACATACACCATTGCAATACCCACCGTAATTCCCGCCAACATATACCAGAGGAAAAAGCTCAGTTCCATAATAAATAATTCACTCTTGAAGCCGTCCGTCATACGGCGGCTGATGTCACGCGCCTGACTCGGTGACAGATTCGGGTTATCGTGAATAATGTAGTGCACCTGTGAGTATTCCAACGCCTTGAGTATGCCCGGCACAATCAGCAACAGCGTCCACAACCCAATCAAAAGATTCGTCAAAAAACCGACCGCAAAGTATTTGCCGTAGCGGTTAAAGCCCTCCTGATACAAGCTTTTCCATTCGGGGTGAAAGCCGCGGATATGATTGAGAAAGAAGCCCGCAAACGCCACAGTCAGCGGTAGGAGCAAAAGACCTGCCAGCCCGCCGCCCGTCTGGTAACGCACTTCCTGATAGCCGCCGTTCTCGGAATAGGTTTTCCAAAGTGTGACACCGTAGGAAAGCCCGCCACTTAGAATCAAGACAGGCAAACAAGGTAAAAACAGCTTCAGCCAGACTTTATCCTGCGCGATAAAGCAACGCGCTTCCGCCTTAATGGCGGTTCTGTTCAAAACTTCCATAAGAACCTCCTGTCGTTTTTCAGTTACGGTGCCATTTGACGCCCTGTGGGGTATCCTCCAGTACAATACCCCGGTTTTTCAGTTCGTCACGGATACGGTCCGCCTCCGACCAGTTTTTCGATTTGCGCGCCGCCTGACGTGCTTCAATCAACGCTTCGATTTCACTGTCTATGGCATCGGTTTTACGGTTGTACACAAGCCCCAAAACGCTTGTCAGTTCATCAAATATACCAATTGCATATTCCACAAGCGATTTAGAGCCCGACTCTAAAACCGACACATTGATATCCCGCACCAATTCGAACACAGCGGCAATACCGTCAGCGGTATTTAAGTCATCGTCCATTGCTTTGCAGAACTGCTCGCGGCGCGAATCCAGCTGCGCCTGGATTTCTTCGGCATTTTCAGGCAGGATATCTCCTGCATTTTTCAATGCAAAGTCCAAAGAATCACGGCAGGTATAAAGCCTTGTCAACGAAGCCTTACACTGCTCAATAATATCCACACTGTAATTAATGGGGCTTCTGTACTGAGAAGAAATCATAAGATAGCGAATCGGCTCATAGCCGTATTTCTCCGCCACATCGCGCACGGTGAAAAAGTTACCTAAGGATTTCGACATTTTTACGTTGTCCACATTGATATAGCCGTTGTGCATCCAGTAATTTGCAAACGGTACACCGTTGCAGCACTCGCTTTGTGCAATTTCGTTTTCGTGATGCGGAAAAATCAAATCCTGACCGCCGCAGTGGATGTCAATCGTCTCGCCGAGGTAACGGCGTACCATAGCCGAGCACTCAATATGCCAGCCGGGTCTGCCCTTGCCCCACGGGGAATCCCACGAAGGTTCTCCGGGTTTTGCGCCCTTCCAAAGTGCAAAATCCATCGGCTCTTTTTTCAGCTCGCCGATGTTGATACGCGCGCCCGCCTCCAAATCTTCAAGCGGTTGGTGCGAAAGCTTGCCGTATTCCTTGAATTTCTTGGGACTGAAATACACGTCTCCGTTTTCCACAGGATAAGCATAGCCTTTTTTAACAAGCGTTTCAATAATGGAAAGAATTTCGTCAATATTCTCCGTTGCCTTAGGATGCACCGTTGCTTCACGGATATTCATGCCCTTAACGTCCGTCCAAAATTCGGAAATATATTTCTCGGAAACCGTTTTGTAATCCGTCCCTTCCTCATTGGCACGCTTGATAATTTTGTCGTCGATATCGGTAAAATTCTGCACAAAATTCACTTTGTAGCCGCGGTATTCCAAATAACGGCGAAATGTGTCAAACACGCAAAGCGGACGTGCATTGCCGATGTGAATAAAATTATAAACCGTCGGTCCGCAGGCATAAATTTTCACTTCGTTCGGCGTAACTGTTTGCAGTTCCTCTTTTTTTCGGGTGAGAGTATTGTAAATGCGCATGATTTATTCTCCTTTGCTTTCTGATTTGCTTTTTTCTTTTTCCAGCCGCTCCAGCTGAATACGCAGGCGGCACAATTCCTGTGAAACAGGGTCGGGAATATGCACCTGGTCTAAATTATCAATTCGGAACCCGTTACGTTTTACCACGCGTGCAGGCACACCTACTGCTGTGGAATCGGGCGGAATTTCTTCTAAAACAACTGCGCCCGCAGCAATATTTGTATTATCTCCAACTTTAAACGGTCCTAACACTTTTGCGCCCGCGCCGATCATTACACCGTTGCCGATGGTGGGATGGCGCTTGCCCGTGTCCTTACCCGTACCGCCCAATGTAACGCCTTGATATATGGTCACATCGTCACCGATTTCCGCCGTCTCGCCGATAACCACACCTGTACCGTGGTCGATGAAGAAACGTCTGCCGATGGTGGCGGCAGGGTGAATTTCGATACCTGTTTTGCGCACGGCACGCTGTGAAACATAACGCGCCCAAAACTTGTGATTGTGCCGCCAAAGCCAGTTCGCACGCCGATGCATGCGCACCGCACGCAGTCCCGGATACAGCAAAAGAATTTGTAAAGTAGAGGTTGCCGCAGGATCCCGTTCTTTGACAGCCGCAATATCCTCCCTTAAGCGTTCAAACATAGATTTCCTCCGATAATGCAAAAATTAAAAAAAGACAAACGCCTCCGCCGCCCCTCTGCGGGCACGGCGAAGGCGAAAAAATCGCGGTTCCACTTCGCTTTTATCACTCTATAAGGTGCAGAGAACAAAACACAATAAGCCGTTCAAAATCTATCGGGCTCGGCTCCCTTTACCTTGTGCCTTAACGCGGCAAAACGGACAAAGATACTGTATATTCCCTTTGTCTGCTCGAAAGTGCATTTCACGGCATATTTTTTAAAAGCGCTTACAGCCGACGGGCGCTCTCTCTCTGTAAAAAACACAAAGCCGCTACTTCTCTTTGTCAACGCATTTAATACAGTATAGCACAAATCACAGGATTTTGCACCTGTTATTTCTTAAAATCTATCACATTTTTGCTGTCTTTTATGTAAATCACACCCGAAACAACCGTCAAAACGGCGGTAATCCATAAAAGACAGTTAGATATATTGGAAAGCGTCATCCAATGCGGCAATGTCTCGAAAACCCGCGGCAAATACTGATAGCACTCGCCCAACAGCATAATCAAAATTGTAAAGGTCATTTGGCTCACTGTTTTAAGCTTGCCCCAGAAATTTGCAGGAATCACCACACCGTCTGCGGCGGCAATCATGCGAATAGAAGAAATTGTAAATTCGCGCGTCAAAACAATCATAACTATCCAAATGTTGCAAAGGTCCATCATCATGAACCCAAGCAGTGCAGAGGTAGTCAGAATTTTATCGGCTATGGGATCCAACAGCTTGCCGAAATTGGTTATTTGGTTGTTTTTGCGTGCCAGTTTGCCGTCTATAGCATCCGTAATTGCGGCTATGGAATACACAAGCGCCGCAATTAAAAAGCGGTGCGGCAAAGTGTCCCACAAAAGCAGTGCCAAAAACACAGGCGTAATGACAATCCGTGCGATTGTCAGTTGATTCGGAACATTCAATTTCATGAATCATTATACGATACAAAAAAACGCACAAAAAGCACTGTAAAGCACGGCTGTTTTGGGCGCTGTATCGCTCCTTTCTAAATTTTATACCACTTCTCCGATTAAATCATAATCCAACACATCGAAAATTTCGACTTCTACAAATTCACCCTCATGCAGTTCGTAGCCGCAGGTAAATCTCACCTGTCCGTCAATATCGGGCGCATCTCGGTAGGTTCTGCCGAAGTAACTATCTGAATACGGGTCGTACCCCTCTACAACCGTTTTCAAAATTTTGCCGATATTTTCACGGTTTTTCTCGTCAAAAATACGGTATTGAATATCCATAACGGTTTCCCCGCGTTCGCGTTTTACGTCCGCATCAATCTGATTCGGCAAAGACGCAGCAGGTGTACCCTCTTCGGCAGAATAAGCAAAACAGCCCAAGCGGTCAAACCTTGCTTCCTTCACAAAAGAGCAAAGCATTTCGAAGGCCTCTTCTGTTTCACCGGGGAAGCCTGTAATTAAGGTCGTACGCAAAACCGCATCTGGAATCCGTGCACGGATTTTCTGAACCAGCTGTAACAGACTGTCATAATCGCCCTTGCGGTTCATCGCCTTAAGCACAGACGAATCTGCATGCTGAATCGGAATATCCAAATACTTCACAATATTTTCCGTCTCGGCAATCACATCCAGCAGCTCATCGGTGATACGCTCAGGATAACAGTACAGCACACGAATCCACGCAATACCTTCAATTTTTGAAAGCGCTTTTAAGAGTGCGGGCAATGCGGATTTACCGTATAAATCCTCGCCGTAGCGCGTGGTATCCTGCGCGACAACCACCAATTCCTTTACACCCATTTCCGCCAAGTGCTTCGCCTCAGCGAGTACATCCTCCGGCTGACGGCTACGGAATTCCCCGCGGATGGAAGGAATAGCGCAGTACGTGCAGTGGTTGGAACAACCCTCGGCGATTTTCAGATATGCAAACCATTCGGGCGTGGTGAGCAACCGCTCGCCTGACAGCGACAGGCAGGTCTTTTCACCGAAAGCCTCTACCGATTCACCCTCTAAAACGCGTTTGCAAACCGTGCAGATATCCGCGTTGGAACCCAAACCGACCACTGCATCGACTTCGGGAATCTCCGTAAAAATCTCTTCTCGGTACCGCTCGGCAAGACAGCCTGTCACAATAATTTTGCCGATAATGCCTTCTTTTTTCAGTTCCGCCATATCCAGTATATTCTCAATGGCTTCCTTTTTTGCATCCTCAATAAAACCGCAGGTATTAATAATTACTGCGTCGGCACCGTCCACCTCATTGGTAATTTCAAATCCGCCCTCGGCGAGACTTGCCAGCATAATTTCGGCATCCACTTGATTTTTCGGACAGCCGAGTGAAATCATTCCGATTTTTTTAAGCATCGTAAAGCTCCTCTGTTTCAGTCTCGAGTTGTGAAAACGCGGCGCGTATCTCCGAATAGGAATAGCCCATGCGCAAAAGGCCGTTGATTGCCCGCCGTTTTCCCTTTTCATCGCAAAGCGCGGTTCGGTATTTTCCGCGCAACAGTAATATAATACGATTTTCACCGTCTTTGTCAAGGTTTTCGACCGTATTTTCGGCAATTTCTCTCGGAATCCCTTTGCGCAGTAATTCCTGCACAATGCGCCGTTCGCCGAAGCGCTTATTTCTGTACAGAGACTCGGCATAATTTTCGGCAAAACGCGCTTCATCAATATAACCGAGTGCCTCGGCACGCTCCACGGCGGCGCGTGCCGCTTCCTCTGTATGCTTCACCGTAAGCTTTCGTAAAAGCTCCTGCTTTGTATGGTCGCGCCGCGACAATAAATCCAACGCCGCATTAAACGCACGGCGGGAGCTGACCGCTTCTTCCAAAGCAGCCAGCTCCTCAGGTTCGATTTCTTTTAAATTGTGCCAAGGACTCGAAAACCAAAACATATCATCGACAGTCAAACGGTATTCTTCATCAATATAGATATGCATTTTGTTCAGTTTTCCGGGTTTAAAGGAGATTTTCATTCGTCATCATCGACCGCTACGTCAATTTTGGCACGTGCGGCGGCTTTGGTGGTCGCAACGGGCTTATAGGCAATCGGTTCATCGGCAGGATCAATCACTTTTGCCTTCGGTTTGTCGCCGCCGGATTTTACAGGTGCCGCCGCAGTATTCGCAAGCTGTTCGCGTACCTGTTTTTCAATTTCTTCACACAGCGCCGTATTGGTTTTTAACAGTGCTTTTACATTGTCGCGCCCCTGCCCGAGACGCTCACCGTTATAGGAAAACCACGCACCGCTTTTTTTCACGATATTTAAAGAAACTGCAGAATCCAGCACCTCGCCCACGCGGGAGATACCTTCACCGTACATAATGTCAAACTCTGCCGTTTTGAAAGGCGGCGCAACCTTATTCTTTACAATTTTTACCTTCGTGCGTGAACCGACAAACTCCCCGCCCGTGCCTTTGAGAGACTCCACACGGCGCACATCGATACGCATGGTCGAATAGAACTTCAGCGCGCGTCCGCCCGTAGTGACTTCGGGGTTGCCGTACACAACGCCGACTTTTTCACGCAGCTGGTTGATAAAGATAATCACGGTATTGGACTTAGAAATAACCGCTGTCAGCTTACGCATGGCCTGCGACATCAGACGTGCGTGCAGACCTACATGGCTGTCGCCCATATCATCGTCAATTTCGGCGCGCGGTACAAGTGCGGCAACCGAGTCCACAACAATCAAATCCAATGCACCCGAGCGTGCAAGCGCCTCTACAATTTCGAGCGCCTGCTCACCGTTATCAGGCTGAGAAACCAAAAGAGAATCAATATCCACGCCCAAATTGGCAGCATAAACGGGGTCAAGCGCATGCTCGGCGTCCACAAACGCGGCTTCGCCGCCCGCTTTCTGTGCCTCAGCAACCGCATGCAGAGCCAGCGTGGTTTTACCCGAAGATTCAGGTCCGAACATTTCGATAATTCTGCCTTTCGGAAGACCGCCGATACCCGTAGCAATATCCAAAAGCAGTGAGCCTGTGGGAATCGCCTCAACATTCAGCGATTTGCTTTCACCCAAACGCATAATTGCGCCTGCGCCGTACTTTTTTTCAATTTGTGTCAGCGCGGTTTCCAGCGCTTTATTTTTATCTGCCATAAAACAATGTCCTCCAAATCGCACAAATGTTCGTTAAATTGATTATATACTAAACAAATGTAAAATGCAATACTTTTTTTATTTTTTGCGTATGGGGGCGCAAATTTTTTGCTTTTTTCTCATTTTTTGGTTTTTTTCAAAAAAAGACTTGCTTTTCGGCGCGGTTTCTGTTAATATATTGGCTGTTACTGAAAAAAGGGAGGTGCCACGAAATGGCTAAGTGTGAATTCTGCGGTAAAGATGTTGCTTTCGGCATCAAGGTTTCTCACTCGCACAGACGTTCCAACAGAACCTGGAAACCTAATGTAAAAAGAGTGAAAGCAATCGTAAACGGCTCTCCTAAAAGAGTGTACGCTTGCACACGTTGCCTGCGCTCCGGTAAGGTTACCCGCGCAGTTTGATTGCAGTCAATCGAAAAGATTTAACGCCTGTCAGGTTGACAGGCGTTTTTTCGTATGCTGAAAGCGCGTCAAAGCTTTTTCATCATTTCAAGGGTGCGTAAGCAATACCCCTTGGTCTTATAGAACGCGCAAGCCTGTGTATTATCCGCAAGCACCTCGAGTAAAAGCTCTTTACAGCCAAGTGCTCGCAAATAGGCTTCCGCTTCGTGAAGCAAAGCTTTTCCGATGCCGCTGTTCCGTGCATTTTTTGTAACCGCCAACTCGGTGATACGGCCGCGTTTCGGCGCACGAAAGCAATAGGTTTCCGTTTCTTCGCTCTCAACAATGCCGACAGCCAAACCGATTACCGAATTGTTTTCCGCCGCCAAAAAAATTTTTCCGTTGCACCCGTTCACTTCCCGCATCGTTTTTTCAAAGTATTTATCTCTGAAATCATCGGTCAAAATATTCCGTTTTTCTGTATCCGCCTCGGCAATATACGCTTGCAGTTCCGCAAGCAAATCTTTTACGGATTCCGCATACTGCGGGGCATATTCGACAATTTCCATCGTTTTTCCTTTCTGCTTTTTACGGGACAACTGATTTGGTTCTTCCGTCGTCACAGGCCTGGGAAAATTGGCACATTGCATTATGAAGCCTGTCATTCCAGAATCTTACACGGCACAGAGAAAAAATATTTTAATTGAGATTCTTCACTTCGCTCAAAATGACCGGTAGGAAACGGCCTTGCATGTCGTTCCCTACCGGTTTTATACACGTTTCAAAGTACATACAAGGGCTTTCTCCTCTTGGGTTACACGGTTGGATTCCGTGATTTTTTGAATAGCTTTATTGTGCGTCTGCACATCTAACGCATCGGTTCTCAAAAAATCGAGTGTTTTTTCTTTGTTTTTTACGAAACATACCTGCACACACCATGCCACCGCCATATGCACATAATAACAATCGCACTGTACGCCTGCAAGCAACGTAAAAATACGGTCTGTATATTCGTCTGTAACGAGATGGTCCATTAAAAGCACAATCGCGGCGCGGCGTTCGTACTCGCCCGGTTTTGCAAGATAATCCAAGCACAGTCGGTACAGCGTTTCTTCTTCTCCCCGTTTCGGCTTTAAAGCGGCACAAAAGCTGTCGCACACCGCCCAATTGTCGATTTGCGGAATAAAGCCGTCTATCAACGGTCGCTTATCGTTCAGAGATACTTTTAAAAAGGCAATTACAAAGCCTTTAATCAGTAATTCCTCATAATATGTATCCCCCGCGAGTGCCAGAAAACCTGCGGCATCCCCTTTTGCAATCTCTTTGGCAATCCGTTTGGTTTCGGGACTGCGCACCCCGAGAATTTCTGCGCCCGAGGTTTTGCACAGCCGCTCGTGAAACGCCTTGTATTTCGAGTCGGCAAGTTGTTTGAGCGTTTGTAAAAAAGCGGCATATGCCGCATTGCTCCATACTGTATCGGTAAAAGACATTTGTGTGCATCTCCGTTTTTATTCTATCGGTATACGGTTTCGGTTTATATTATAAGTTTTCGCAAAACGGATTGTCAAGTCCCGCAAAATATGATACCATAGCCTTACTATGCTAAGCAAAGGGGAACAAATTATGCAGTACACCTTAAACCGAAGCAATTACCGTGACTTCGGGAAATTTGAAGAAAATGTTTTGCCTGCGCGCGCGTACTTTATTCCGTATACGGATAAAGCCGCCCTGCGCAAAACGGATGCCTGCACTGAACGTTATAAAAGCGATCTTGTAAAGGTGCTTTCGGGTGACGACTGGTCATTTAAATACTATGATAAAACCGCACTTTTGCCGACGCAGTTCGACACGGAGCAGGTGCAGTTTGACACAATTACCGTGCCCTCTACCTGGCAGCGCACAGGCTACCGCCCGCCTGTATATCTCAATTCGAGATATGAATTTCATTTAATGCCGCCTGAACTGCCGAAAGAGCTTTCCGTCGGTGTATACCGCAAAGTTTTTTCTGTAAACAGCATGGAAAAACAATATATTTTAAGCTTTTTGGGCGTTGCACCGTGTATTGACGTATATGTAAACGGGGCATATGTCGGATACAGCGAGGGTTCGCACAACACAGCGGAGTTTGATATTACCGAACATGTGCATGCAGGTGAAAACGAATTGCTGTGCGTGGTGCACCGCTTTAGCACAGGCACATATTTAGAGTGCCAGGATATGTTCCGTGAAACCGGCATTTTCCGCGATGTTCTGCTTTACTGCTTAGAGAAAACTACCGTAACGGATTTTGAGGTGAAAACAAAGCCCGCTTTGAACGGTACTTATGATTTAAAGCTTTCGGTTGCCGTTTCGGGCGACCTGAACGGTTACACCGCAGAGGCGGCGCTTTGTGACGGCAAAGCCGTTCTCGCGACAGCCGAACTCCCCGCCGCCGCGAATACAGTATTCGCATTTGACGCACTTAAGGTCCAAGAATGGAATGCTGAAATTCCGACGGTGTATGACTTATTCATCACCCTGAAAAAGGACGGCGAAGCAAAAGAAGTTATTCGGAATGTCACCGGATTTAAAAATATCCGCATTGACGGCGAAGTCTTCAAATTTAACGGTGTACATATTAAAATGAAGGGCGTCAACCACCATGACAGCCATCCTGTCACGGGCTATGTGCTGTCCGCTGCGGATATTCTGCGCGACTTACAATTAATGAAGCAGTTCAATGTCAACACTGTGCGCACTTCGCATTATCCGCCCGACCCGATACTGCTGACGCTTGCAGACCAAATGGGTCTTTACATTGTGGACGAGGCAGATATTGAAACCCACGGCACGGGTTCCGTCGGTCCGCACAAGCTTTACAAACCCAATCTTATCAGCCATGACCCGAAATGGGAAGCACACTATGTTGACCGCGTAAAACGGATGTATATGCGTGACCGCAACCATCCGTCTGTCACCATGTGGTCTTTAGGCAATGAAGCCGGCGGTTACTGCAATCAGGATGCGTGCAATGCGTATCTGAAATCGGTCTGTCCCGAAATCCCCGTGCATTACGAGGGTGCAATCCGCACAAAACGCGTAGCATATGACGTGATTTCCGAAATGTATACGGAAATCAAAGATGTGCAAAAATACCGTGACGGCACGCGCGGCGAAAAATACATCGGCAAACCGTTTTTCCTTTGCGAATATGCACACGCTATGGGCGTAGGTCCCGGAAGCTTAGAAGACTACTGGCAGCTGTTTTATTCCAGCGACAAGCTGATGGGCGGCTGTATTTGGGAATGGTGCGACCACGCCGTATTCCATATGCCTGATGACAAAAAGTACAAATACGAATACACCTACGGCGGCGACCACGGCGAGGAGATGCACGACAGCAACTTCTGTGTAGACGGTCTGTTTTATCCCGACCGCACACCGCACACAGGCGCGCTGGAAATGAAAGAGGTATATCGCCCCCTGCGTGCACAAAAGGTCGGTGCGCAAGTCTATAAATTTACAAACACCAACCGTTTCCGCAATGCGGATTACATCACGGTGCAGTGGGCACTGCTTGAAAACGGCATGCAAACGCAGAACGGCGAATTTGTTTTAGACATTCCGCCCTGTCAGGAAGTCACCAAGGAAATTCCCGCCGCATGCAGTAACGAGAAAAAGGATTGCCGTCTGAATCTTACCTATATTGACACAGTAAGCGGTACGCAGATTGCCCGCGAGCAATTTGTAATACAGGATGCACCGCTGACAGCGGAGATTCGAAAGAACGGAAAGCTGACGCTTTCTGAAGAAAACGGCAAATATAAAATTGTCTCCCCTACCTGTGCGCTTTCTTTTGACCGAAAGAGCGGTGCACTGCAAAGCTATTGTGTAAACGGCAAAGAACGGTTAAATCAGAATCCCGCAGACGGAAAATTCGGTTTTGTACCGAATATCTACCGCGCACCGATTGACAATGATTCCTATGCATGGCATCCGAAGTGGGACCGCAAAAAGCTGCCGAAGGTGAAGCCCGTATTTGTAAATATGGCTGCGAAGTCCGCAGATGAATGTGTACTGGTCAAGTGCCGCTACAAAATGGCTCTGGGCCTTTGCACATGGTATATCTGTGAACTGACCTATGCGGTCTATGCGGACGGCACGTTGAAAGTCGAAGCCGCACTTGACAAAAAGCTGTTCAGCGATAAGGATTTGCCGCGTTTCGGTGTAACAATTGAATTGCCGAAAACATTTTCAAATGTAGAATACTATGGGCGCGGTGAAAAAGAAAACATGTGCGATTTTAATGCACAGTCGCCTGTCGGGCTGTACCGCAGCACTGTTGCAGGCATGCATGAAAACTATATTAAACCGCAAGACAACGGCAATCACGGCGGTACAAAGCGCTTAACTTTGACGGATGAAAACGGCATCGGCGTTCAGATTTTCGGTGCACCGAAATTCAGCTTCAGCGTGCACGACTACACGCAAAGCTTGCTTTGCGAAGCAAAACACCGCGAGGATTTACATGCGCAGAACACTACGTTCCTATCCATTGACGGATTTATGCGCGGGGCAGGTTCCAATGCCTGCGGTCCTGACGCATTAGAGCAATATCGCTTTACATTTAAAGACCGAATTTCATTCCGCTTTATAATGCAGGCTGTGGAGGACGGTACCTCAGTATGATACACACAGTTTGGTATGAAAGCGGAGAAGACTTTACGCCGTCACGGCAGGTGCGGGAAACCGTGTTCGTAAAAGAACAGGGCTACACGCTTGCAGAAGAATTTGACGAATATGACAGAGCGTGTCCGCATTTGGTGCTGTTTGAGGACGAAACCCCCGTTGCTACAGGCAGATTCATTCTGTTGCCCGACGGCACCGCAAAGCTCGGGCGCATCGCGGTATTAAAAAGCCACCGCGGGCAGCATTTGGGCGCAAGAATTGTAGAATCTCTGCTCGAAAAGGCAAAGTCGCTCGGCGCTGTCCGTGCGTATGTCAGCGCACAGTGCTATGCGATTCCGTTTTACAATAAATTCGGATTCAAAGAATACGGCGAAGAATACCCCGACGGCAGAATACCCCATATGGATATGGAAATGGCTTTCTAAGCACTTTCCCCCGCAAAAACAGATGTTTGTTTCTGCGGGGGAATCATTTTATTGGATTTATTTTTCCCGTTTCATTTCCCGAAAGGTCTTGCCGTAATATTTTTGCAACAGACGTTCGGTTTGACGCTCACACAGTCCGATTTTTTCGGAAAGAGCGCGCAGTGTAAGATACTTTTCATCCAAGAACGCGTTCTCAATCAGCCAAAAACGGCGGTCATTGAGATTTTCGGACGGCGTATCAGTATATGTATAAGATTTCGGTACATATTGCCGTACAATATCCGTTAGCAATTTCGATAAAAGCCCGCTCACGGCTGTTTCGTAATCCAAGGCTTTCCCACGGTATTCCGCTAAAATCATACACGGAATTTCGGGTGCAAAATCCCGACAAAACCAAAAGCTCGTTTCGCAGAAGGTATCCCCTATCGCCTCGCGCTTCAGCACAGCCTCTTTTTGCAGATAAATAAAAACATCTTCCATCGGCGTATGCGGGTCGGACCGCTGTGCGTGCAATAACTGCGGTCCCGTTACAAAAAAATCACCCGCCTTCAAATTATAAACCGCCGTATCCGTTTCCAACGTCCCGCACCCCGCCGTAATATAATGCAGTTCGTAGCTGTTTTTGGAATGTGCATGCGACGCAATTTCGCCGTGCAGTACACCGCCGCCGATTTCCGCAACGGAAAACCGCAGACCATGCCAAACAAAAGAAATCATCCGCTTTTCCCCTTTCTGTCTAACTATATATTTTACGAAAAACCCGACATTTTGTCAAGGAAAATGTCGGGTTTTACAGATGAACATCTGTTAAAATATAGATATACATAAACCAAAAGGGTGATTTGCGTGAACAAACTGAAAAAAGGCATTTGTTTTTTGCTTTGTGCGTGTCTGCTCAGCGCCCTGAGCGGGTGCGGTGTAAGCAAAAGCACCGTGCAAATGCTGTTTGACCAAACGAACAAAATTTCCTATGCCACCACCTACAAGACACTTTCCGAAAAGAAAAACAGGACAAGTGCCTGGCGCGAGGGCATGGTTTCAGGCAACGGGCTGCAAGGGGTTATCACCTCGGGCGCACCGTACAGTGATTCGCTGATTTTTCAGAATATGCATTTTATTCTCCCGAATAAAAATGCACGCACCTGCCCTGACACCGCCGATGAATTGGAAACGGTAAAGCAGGCAATTGTTCAGGGTGAGGATATTGTAGACAACGCAAGCTATGACGATGTCTACACCTATCATCCCGGCGGCGCACTGCGTATTGCACAGAACAAGGCGTTCACAAAGGATTATGTGCGGTATACCAACTATGAAACTGCCGAAGTCGGAGTTCGTTATACCGACAAAAACGGCACTTGGGAGCGTCTGACCTTTACGTCGCGCGCAGACGGCGTAACCGTAACGAAAATCGGCGCGTCCGACAGTGGCAGTAAGGTGAATTTAACGCTTTCCTACGATAATCTTTCCGCTCTCGCCAATTACGGTAAGGGCAACGAAGTCGATTTGCAATATAAAAAGCTTGCAACCGAAAATGCCGATGCATTGGCACTCGTGGCACACTACCCCGATTACGAAAACAGCGAACTTCGAAACGGCGGCTACGCAACATATACATATGTGATACACGAAGGCGGTACGGCGGTGCGCACAGCGGGCAACAGCGTGTCGGATGCACAGTATGTCAGCACAGACAACCCGCAGATTCAAATTGAAAACAGTGACGCAGTCTATTTGATTACGGTCTCCGGCCGTACGGACAATATGGGCGCACTCGCCGAGTTCCAAGCGCAAAACGACTATGCGCTTACCAAAGAGTTGCACGCAAAAGCCAAAGCTGTCGCCGAAAAATATACAAGGAACGGGCAGTTTGATTACAATGCCGCACTTTCGGCGCACACGGCACTGCATACACCGCAGTTTAACGCCGTTTCGCTGACGCTCGGCGACGGCGAAAGCGAAAAATCCAACGAACAGCTCCTCTTGTCCCAACGCAGCAAGAACAGACTGCACAGTGATTTGTTACAGCGCGCATATTATTCGGGGCGTTACGCTTACCTTTGCTGTTCAGGCGCATCTACCGGCAGACTGTACGGCATGTGGGCAGGCGAATGGAACGCGGGCTGGGGCAGTAAATACACGATGGATGCCAACGTAAATTTGCAGACTTCTTCCTTAAGCACAAGCAATATGCCGGATTCCGTAACAGGCTATGTCTATTTTCTGCTGCGTCAAGCACCCGACTGGGAAGAAAACGCGCTTGCCACGCATGGCTTTACAGATGCCCTGCAAGCACCTGTCAACACGGACGGTGACAAAGCAGTCATTACCGAAACCTGCTATCCGTATCCGTTCCGCTACTGGAATGCAGGGACTTCGTGGATGCTTTTGCCGCTGTATGAAGCCTATTTAAGCTACGGTGATTTAGAAATTCCGTTAAGCGAGGAATTTGACCTTGAAGCACTGCGTTCCGTGCTTTCCGTAACGGCAGAAGACCTGACCGACGCGCAAATCGCGGCAATCAAACAGCGCGGCAGTCTGACCCTCTCCAAAGATATACTGCTTCCCCTGCTCACAAAATCCGCCAATTACTGGGCGCAACTGCTCACGCCCGAATACTATACCGACAAAGACGGCAACATACATTATGAAGCAGGCAAAACCGCACTTTCAGACGGTGAGACCTACTGCATTCTGCCGAGCTACTCCCCCGAAAACAATCCGTCTAATTATCCGAGTCCGTCTGCCGCAAATACGGCGATTGACATTGCGGCTTGCAGAAGCAATCTGCAAATGCTTTTAGAGATACAGTCTAAAGCCGCTCCCGAAGCCGGTACCGCTGTATGGAAAGAAATGCTTCGGAAACTGCCGCCGTATCTGTATGATGAAACGGGCGCACTGAAGGAATGGGCTTGCAATCAATTTGCGGAAAATAACGAGCATCGGCATTTGAGCCACCTGTACGGCGTGTGGCCGCTGGATGAAACACAGGAAAATTCCGCACTTCGCGATGCGTGTATACAGGCGATTGACAACCGCACCAGTGAAAACGAGGCAAGCCACGCGTTGGTGCACCGTGCGCTGATTGCCGCGCGGTTAAAGGACAGCGCAAGCGTCACACGGGCACTGAAAACCTTAATGAATCATAAAATACACTATGATTCCCTGATGACCAATCACGATTATGACCGTCACAGCTGTTACTGCACGGATTTTGCCATCGGGTATCTCGGCATTGTGCACGAAAGTCTTTTGTATTCGAATACAGGTAAAATAGAGATTTTACCCGCACTTCCCGAAAGCGGATTCGAAAACGGCAAAATCGCAGGCCTTCGTACCCGCGCCCGCGCAGTTGTGCAAAGCCTTTCGTGGAATACCGAAACGGGGACCGCATCGGTCACCGTTTTATCGGAAATCGACCAAGCCTTGACCGTCTCCTGCGCTGTCACAGGCGAATCTCAGACTGTGCAGTTTGCCGCCGGCGAAGAAAAAACGGTGGAATTTCAGTTGAAGTAACTCTTCGCAAATGAAAATCGCATAAAACAATAATATAGAAATACAAATCCCCCCCGGAAACGTGAACTGCCCCAAGTTGTGCAGACAGTACAAAAAGAGCCTACTTGAAGTAGAAAATTAAATTTTAAGCAACAAACTGATTTCGTTTTTCAAGCGGAGTCAGTTTTGTTTTAGTTTGAATACGGTAATTGTTGTAGAAGTTTATGTATTCGGATATGATGAGGCGAGCCTCATCATATCCGGAAAGTTTTACTCTGTGAATACATTCAGTTTTGAGTATTGAAAAGAAATTTTCGGCTAAAGCGTTGTCATATGGATTGCCACGCCTTGACATTGACGGCGTTATGCCGTATGATTGTGTTAGCTTGTAATATGCATGGGATGTATATTGAAAGCCTTGATCACTGTGGAGCTGCAACTCTGCAGTGATTTTTTCTTTCCTCTTTGCAGCTTTAATCGTATCGAGAACCAATTTAATACTTTGTTCTTTATCCATTTTGTACGCAACAATACTGTTATCATACAAATCTCTGATGATTGATAAATACACAGGAATAAGTTTTGCAGACATACAATATATCTTTTTGTCGTTATTCTTTAACATGATTCTTACCTCTTTATTTGTTCAAATCTTATTCATGTGTCCAATCCATATTATAATAATCCTTTGTCGTATAATAAGTACCTGCACTGCTTCCACCAGTATATCTTGCCGAAATGACTTGGACCGAACCTTTTAATGCTTCTGCCGCTTTAGTTGGATCTCTCAATTCGTATGTGCTGGTAAATTTTTTGCCATCCGAATCAGACTGTCAGCCATCAAGAAGCAGATTTACTGCGTATATTTCGCTCCTTGTCTTCCACACAAAAGGACATTTGTCTCAAACAAAGCAAAGCCTTCGTAAAAATAAACTATAAAGAAAAGACAGCAAAATCATCGTAATTGATTTTCAAAAATAATGCAATATCAGCGGTCAGCGTGTCCCGTACCGCCGATACTTGTTTTCCGAATCAGAAAACAGCGCAAAAATCATGTCGAAAACTGCAAAAGATTTTGGCATTTTGCAAATTGATTTTCGTGCGATTCACGTGTATACTGTTTAATCAGTTAATAATTACGGTTATATACGGGCGCAAGCCCATCACTTTAAGACTGCAACGGATATACCGCGCGGTCTTTTTTAGCGGAGGCATCATGAATCAGAATCCTTTAGGAACGGAAAAAATCGGTAAGCTTTTACGTGCATATGCAATTCCGAGCGTCATTTCCATGCTGGTCGGCGCGCTTTACAACATTGTTGACCAGTTCTTTATCGGACACAGCGTCGGCATGCTTGGCAATGCAGCAACCAATGTGGCGTTCCCGCTTTCTACGCTTTGCACGGCAGCGGCGCTCCTCTTCGGCGTGGGTGGTGCGGCAAATTTCAGCCTGCACCTCGGCGCAAAACGGGAAAAAGAAGCTGCACGTGCAGTCGGCAATGCTTCCGTCATGCTCCTTTTAATCGGTGTGCTCATCAGTGTGTTTGTTTTGCTCTTTTTGAATCCGCTCATGCGGCTGTTCGGCGCAACAGCGGAAGTACTGGATTATGCATTGACATACACAAAAATCACCGCGTTCGGGTTTCCTTTCTTAATTCTGACCACGGGCGGCAGTTCCCTCATTCGTGCCGACGGCAGTCCGCGGTATTCCATGATCTGCACACTGACAGGTGCCGTTCTCAACACCGTCCTCGACCCGCTGTTCATTTTCGTTTTCAATATGGGCATGGCAGGCGCGGCGCTCGCCACCGTGCTTGGACAAGTTGTATCGGCGTTTTTGGTCATTACGTACTTTTTCCGATTTAAAAGTATTCATTTACAAAAACAGGATTTTCTTTTGCAGCCCAAAGCCTGCGGGCGAATTGCCTCTTTGGGTGCCTCCCACTGTTTTAACCAAATCGCTATGATGGTCGTACAGATTGTGATGAACAACACCATGACACATTACGGTGCGCTTTCGGTTTACGGCAGTGAAATTCCGCTGGCATGTTCGGGCATTATTGCAAAGGTCACCATGATTTTCTTTTCGTTCATAATCGGTATTTCGCAAGGCTTACAGCCGATTGTCGGATATAACTACGGCGCCGAAAAATATGACCGTGTACGCAAGACCCTGCGCCTGTCTTTGGGATTCGGCACAGGCATTGCCGTATTTTTTTCCGCTTGTTTCCACTTATTCCCGCGGCAAATTATCGGCTTATTCGGCAGCGGTTCAGAGGAATACTTTGCCTTTGCCGAACGGTATTTCCATATTTTCCTGCTGTTCTTGTTTCTCGATGCAATTCAGCCGATTTCTTCAAATTTCTTTACCTCTATCGGCAAAGCCGCAAAAGGTATCCTGCTCTCTCTGACAAGACAGGTTATCTTCCTTTTGCCGTTGCTTATCATTCTGCCGATTTTCTTCGGGATTGACGGCGTGATGTATGCAGGTCCTACCGCGGACTTGGTTGCCGCAATACTGTCGGGCATTTTGGTCACAAAAGAATTCCGCTTAATGCGAAAACAGGAACAGAGCCGAACACAAATTTCCGAGAATTAAACATTCTGCAAAAAAAACAGCGTAAACGGGCAAAATAGCCGCGTTTGCGCTGTTCGTGTTTTTAGTTGCTTTCCTTCTGCATATAAATTCGCTCTTGTGTTTTCAACGGGAAAAGATACAGCGTATTGCCGTTCAAATCGGTTGTATGCATATCCACACCTGTCACTGAACGGTTTCCGTACAGCGTGTAATAATAAATACCCTCGGACGCATTACAGCAAGACGTGTATACCGTTTGTTCAAATCCTTCCGAACCGACGCGTACACAGCCGTAAATCTGTCCGACAGTGTCTAAGATGTGAAAAAATTGCCCGACATCCTTTTCTTCCGTGCCGAACGGCAAAGCGTTCCCCCGCACAAAAGCCGCACGCACAAATCGGGAAGCGGAAGACCAATCTCCCGGAAGACCTATTGCACCCATGCCGCGGCTGTATGTCTGCAAATCCGCATGTGGCAGCAGGTTATTACGCGGTTCTTCGCGAGACAGCTGCATAAAATCCGCCAGCCGTGACATCTGCATGGGAAAGGTCGGGCTGTTGGTCAGAACACCGACAGGATTATCATACAGATGCATACCGTCTTTTTCGACTTCCAGAACCATACACGCTGTTTCGTCGGCAATTATCCAATGCAGAGGCTCAGACGTCAGCTGTGCGCTGAACTCCTCTTTAACAAGACAGGTGTTTTCAAGCCGTGTCCGCGCCGCCGCAACCGTATCACACTGTCCTAAAATCCAAGGTATCAGTTCAAACGGTGCAATGTTATTCTTTTTTGCATCGTGCGTTTGATAATCCGCATACAGCGGAAATCGCAGTCCCGCCATGCACAGACCTTTTTCGTTCATCGCGTCATAATACAGCGGCAGCCCTTCTGCAACGGTTGCCATACCGATGACGGCAAAGTGCGATTGAAGCGTTTTCTCAAATCGGAAATCAAATGCAAAATTGCGTGGCGTTACGGCAACGGTTTCCCGATAGCCGCATGTAACATCCAGTGTGCGCCCGAAATAAAAGGATTCCCCTTGAAATGTTATTGCTGTGCACATACCCTTACTCCTCTGAATACATAGATTTTTTTGGAAAGCTATCCCTTCACAGCTCGCGTTTGTCCGTTCGATTCAAAATATAGTCTACGGAAACGCCGTAAAAGTCCGCAAGCCGAATCAAAATTTCTGTCGGAATATCCAACTCCCCGCGCTCATAATTGCTGTAGACCCGCTGACTGCACATTAAAATTTCTCCCATCTCGCGCTGTGTCAGGTCGCTGTCTTCCCGCAAATCACGAATCCGCCGATAAAGCACAAAATCACCGCCATCGCTTTTAGTATGCCCTATTATTATAGTTTTAGCGGAATATGCGCTATTGACTTTTAGCGGAAAATCCGCTAAAATGTTTTTGAGGGTGTATTGTGGATGACGCGTACGCAGGCGACTCCGAATTTACAAACTTCCCACAGATGTGCACAAATTGTAGAGCGATTCACGAATCGCCCGAAAAATCCGAATAATTAAACGGTGACGCATCACCCGTAGGGGCGGGTTATTCCCCTAATAGGGGAAATGTCTGCGAAGCAGACAAAAGGGTGCCTGTTTTCGGAGAAAATCCACGCCCGCCCGAGCACGGTCGGATTTTGCATAAACCTACGGCGGACGTGGAAGTCCGCCACTACGCGAGAACCCAATTCACGCTGTGCCGTGTGAGATTCTTCGCTTCGCTCAGAATGACTGGGTTGCTCGGGTGACCACATATGTTCTTCCGTTCATCCCCCGAAACTACTCGGGAACTGCAGATTTACAGTTGACGAATGTTTTCGGGAATGCTATACTAAACCTGCCAAACAAAACTGTATATGTTCGCCATATCGATAACATGTATTTTTATCTTCGGTAAAAATACATGCTCTTTTCACATGCTATCTTTATGGCGAAAGTGAGTTTTGTTTGGCGACAATCGGAGCTATGTGTTTTTCGTGCGTAGCTTCGGCTGCGCATTTTTTATTTTATCGGAGGTAAAGAAATGGAAAAGAAAAAAGCAAAGACCCTATGCAAAAAGAGTATATCCTTTCTGTTAGCACTGCTCTTAGTGCTGACGGCTGTGCCCTTGGGCGGATTGACCGTATTTGCCGCAGGAAGCGGAGAAAGTGGAGGCTTTTATTATAATGTTTTGTCAGAAGAAGAGAAAACCTGTAAAATATATAGCTATATAGGCTCAGTAACCGAATTGGAAATCCCTGAACAACTGGATGGGTACACTGTGACGAGCATCGGAGAACGAGCTTTCAGTAGTTGCAAATCTTTTGAAAGCGTCAAAATTCCTGACAGCGTGACGAGCATCGAAGCCGCGGCTTTCTATTATTGTACTGCTTTGACAAGCGTGACCATTCCAGACAGCGTAACGAGTATTGAATACGATGCTTTCCGCAACTGTACATCATTGATGAATGTCACTATTGGCGATGGTGTGACACTCATCAGTTGTAGCGTTTTCGACGGCTGTACATCCTTAACAGAGGCTGCCGTAAACAGTAATTGCGCGGTGGGGGTGTTTTCGGAAAGCAAAAGTATTCAAAGCGTTGTTTTGGGAGATTCTGTAACAGAGATTGGAGAAAACTCTTTCGAAAATTGTACCTCTTTGACCAATGTCGAGATTCCCAACAGCGTAACGAGTATTGGAGGCGCGGCTTTCCGCAACTGCACCACTTTGATAAGCATCACCATTCCCGACAGTGTTACGAGCATTGGTAACTATGCTTTCAATGGCTGTACCTCCTTGGCTAACGTCATTATCGGCAATGGTGTGACACGTATCGGAGAGTCGGCTTTTTTTCGTTGCACCGCTTTGACAAGCATCATCATTCCCGACAGTGTGACAAGTATTGGCTCGCGCGCGTTCAATAATTGCACTTCTCTCACAAGCGTTGCCATTCCCGATAATGTGACGAGTATTGGATCCTTTGCTTTTTACAACTGCACCGCTTTGACAAGCGTCTCGATCCCAAATAGTGTTACAAATTTTGGAATGGACGTTTTTGAATACTGCGATAGCCTTAAAGAAGTTTATATTGATAGTGACTGTGCTGCAAATGAATTAAAAAATAAATCATTCGAAACAATTGTTTTGGGCAACAATGTCACCACGGCTTCCAATCTCCTTAGTAGGCAATCTTCGCTGCAAACGCTCACGGTCGGAAATAGCGTAGCAGATCTTGATTCAGTATCTTTCTATAATTTGAAAGCATTAACTAATATCATGGTTGTAGAGGATAATCCTTTTTACGCTTCCGAAAGCGGCATTTTGTTTAATAAAGATAAAACGGTTCTATTAGGATATCCTGTGGGGAAAGCAGAAATGATTTATACAATTCCCGACAGCGTGACAACTATTGGCGACAGTGCTTTTTACAACTGTACCGCTTTGATAAACATCACCATTCCCGACAGCGTGACGAGTATCGGAGAACTTGCTTTTTACAACTGTACCGCTTTGACAAACATCACCATTCCCGACAACGTGGCGAATATCGGAGGTGCTGCTTTCTATGGTTGTACCTCTTTGGCTGATGTCATCATCGGCGATGGTGTGACGAGCATTGGCTGGGATGCTTTCTATAATTGTACCTCTCTCACAAGCGTTGCCATTCCCGACAGCGTAACGAGCATTGGCTGGGATGCTTTCTATAATTGTACTTCCTTGGCTAATGTTACCATCGGCAATGGTGTAGAGTATCTTGGCAGCGATGCTTTTTACGGTTGCACCGCTTTGACAGAAGCTTCCATAAATAGTAATTGCGCGGTGGGGGCATTTAAAGGAAGCAAAAGTCTTCAAAGCGTTGTTTTAGGAGATTCTGTAACAGAGATTGGCGTAGACTCTTTCAACCACTGCACCTCCTTGACCAACGTCACAATTTCCGACAGCGTGACGAGCATTGGGGACAATGCTTTCTACTGGTGCACCTCTTTGGAAGGCATCACCATTCCCGACAGTGTGACGCGCATTGGAGACGATGCTTTCTATATGTGTACCTCTTTGACCAATGTCGCTATTCCTGACAGCGTGACGAGTATTGGAGACGCGGCTTTCTTTAACTGTACTTCCTTGGCTAACGTCATTATTGGCAATGGTTTGACGAGCATAGGGGGCAATGTTTTCGACTATTGTACCTCTTTAACAGAGGCTACCGTAAACAGTAATTGTGCGGTGGGTGCACTTAAAGGCAGCCAAAGTCGTCTTCAAAGCGTTGTTTTGGGAGATTCTGTAACAGAGATCGGAAACTACTCTTTCTACTGTTGCACCTCTTTGACAAGCATCACCATTCCCGACAGCGTGACAAGCATCGGAGACTATGCTTTCGATGGTTGTACCTCTTTGGCTGATGTCATCATCGGCGATGGTGTGACGAGCATTGGAAGCTACGCTTTCCGCGACTGTACATCCTTGGTTAACGTCACGATTCCCCACAGTGTGACGAATATCGGAGAGTGGACCTTTGCCGGTTGCACCGCTTTGACAAGCATTACCATTCCCGACAGCGTGACGAGTATTAGATACAAGGCTTTCGATGGCTGCACGGCTTTAACTATTTATGGTTTCAGCGATTCCTATGCGGAAACGTATGCGAAAGGATGGGAACTCCCCTTTATCGCACTAGACGCGGTAAGAGATACAGAACAAAACATCACGGTTATTTTCCCGCGGGATAATTTGCCGGACGATGGTACAACTCTGGTTGTCCAAAAACTAGATATAACAGAGACTTCCGTTACTTTTGACATTTCGCTGACCAACAACGACACCCCCGTCCAACCCGCCGCGCCTGTTACGGTTAAAATCCCCGTGCCTGCCACGATGGATGGCTCGAAATGTAAGGTCTATCGTCAAGAGGCAGACGGCACATACACCGATATGCAGGCGGTATATCAAGACGGCTATATGGTCTTTACAACCGACCATTTCAGCATTTATGTGCTGACCGTAAAAGACCCGAATGCGCCCGCGATTGCGGCGGGTGATATGAACGCAGACGGTAAAATCACGGCTGTGGACGCGCGCTGGACTTTACAGGCGACGTCGGGTACGCGCCCGCTTTCCGAGGAACAAAAGAAGGTCGCTGACGTCAACGGTGACGGTAAAATCACCGCTGTAGACGCACGCTGGATTCTCCAAGCCGCCTCGGGTGTCCGTGTGCTGTAAGCGCACCGCGAAAGACTAATCAACAGTTCCTATGTCAAATGTAAAAAAGTGCTTAAAAATCGCGTAAATTGCCCCAAAAATCGGCGGTTTTTCCGTAAAATACCGTTGACAAAACCGTCTTCTGTATTTATAATAAAAGAAAGTCATGTACTATGCCTTTCGGCATGGGGTGGCACTATATTCTGTCTATTCTACAAACCGTTCCGAGAGTACGGCAAGCGAAATCGTTCATGCACTTTTGAGGGGCGATGCGGCTTCGGGAGCTACTTGCGGTCGGGCAGTCGGCGGCGGTCGGCGCACGGAAAGGGTTGTAATAGCAAAAACAAAAAGGAAGGTAAAATCATGAAGAAAACAATCAGTATTCTCATGGCGTTGGTTCTGGCACTGAGTATGTGCGCAGTCACTGCATTTGCGGCTTCCAGTGACGCTGCTGTTACCATGGAATCCAGCGCTGCAAAAGCAAATGTCGGTGATGAGATTACCGTCAGCATCGATCTCAAAAACGATTCCGCATTGGGTATCGGTACATTAATGTTCGATTTAACCTATGACTCTTCCGCATTTCAATATGTTTCCGGTCAGGCAAGAAAAGGCATATTTGAAATGACCGAAATCGGCGAATTCAGCGGCAAAGTTTCTTTCTCTGCCCTGAATGCTTCTAACAGCGGCACAATTTACACCGCAAAATTCAAAGTGTTGAAACCGGGTTCAAGCTTCACACTGACTTTAACTGAAGCTACTTTGGCTGACCGCGATGGTGCTGATGTGCTTGATGCCGTTGTTGCAAAATCTACAAAGACTGTCACAGTCGGTTGCAACCATGGCTCTACCACAACGAACATCACTAAAGCACCGACCTGCACAGAAGCGGGTGAACAGGCAGTGATTTGCTCTGTCTGCGGTGAGACTGTTCGCGTGGAAACCATTGCGGCTACAGGTCACAGCTTCGGCGAGTGGACAGTGGTAACACCGGCTACCTGCAAAGAAGAAGGTCTCGAAAAGAGAGTTTGCTCTGCTTGCGGTCACGAAGAAACCCGTGCAATTGCAAAAGCGGCACACACACCCGGCGAATGGGAAGTTGAAACAGATGCGACCTGCACTGAAGACGGCAAAAAAGTTCAGAAGTGCACCGTTTGCGGCGAAGTTCTTGCAACAGAAGTTATCCCCGCAAAGGGTCACACCCTTGGTGAAGACGCTGAAATCACCAAAATGCCGACCTGCACTGAGGAAGGCGAGCAAAAAGGTGTTTGCACGGTTTGCGGCGCAGAAGTGGTTGAAGCAATTCCCGCACTCGGTCATGATGTAACAGAGTGGACCATTGATAAAGAGGCTACCTGCACCGAAGACGGTCTCAAACACGGCATCTGCAATCGCTGCGAAGAAGAAGTCGAAGAAGTTATCCCTGCAAAAGGTCATGCTTTCGGTGAATGGACAGTTGTAAAAGAAGCAACCGAAACCGAAGAAGGCTTGAAAGAAAGAGTTTGCTCTGTTTGCGGTGAGAAAGAGACAGAAGTTATTCCGAAACTTGGCGAAAGCGTAACAACCGACCCGAACGCACCTTCGATTCCGAAGACCAGCGGCACAGTTGTCGGCGGTGTTGCGGCACTCGCAATGCTCTCCATGGCAGCAGGCGTTGCGGCAATCACTTTAAAGAAGAAAAAGGACGAAGAAGAGAAATAAGTCCTCTTCCCCGATTTCTGACATAAGTATGTAAACATTCTCACCCGAAACAGAAGCCTTGCTTTCTGTTTCGGGTGTTTTTTTGTATATGATATATAGGTATCTTTTGCTGATTTCAGCCGGCAGGTTTACGGTTCGCCGTTGAGCTTGTCAAAAATTTTGCGAATCGTCAGTTCCCCATCCTACACACTTGGCACAAACTTGTCATTCTGAGACAAACCCGAAGAATCTCACACAACACAAAGCATATTCTGCTTGTGGTTCTTCGCCTAACGGCTCAGAATGACAAGCAGAGAACGACCAATAACGCATTTCACAGGGCTTCGCTTTGATGTAACACGAGGCTGTCCCCCTCTATAATTCTGAAAAAATCAGGCGCTGAATTTTTCAGCGCCTGATTTACATAATATGGAATAATAATAAAGCCTACAAACAAAAAACAATTTAATCCACTGTAAGCTTAATACACAGCGGAACAGAACAATCCACAGAGGGGTCTACAGAGAAATAAAAAGCCTTTTCATCCTGCCGCCACTGTACAGTTGTGTCGCTGCCCAATAGCGCAACATTTTGAATCTGATAGCGGATTCCGCCTTCGCTCGCGGCACGCAGAGAGCGCACTTTATATTCTTTACACGGCTTATTGCTCATAACAAATACATAAATTGCGCCGTTTTTATAAGTAAACCGAAAATCCTTTTTGCTGTATTTCAAGTTCTCTTTAAAACCGCCCGACTTTTGCTTTTTCCCCTCGCCGTATACGGTATAGGGCTTTGCATCATAAATTGCTTCACCGTTTTTGTGCAGCCACTTACCGATTTCTAAAAGTACGCCTTTCTCTTCCGCGCAAATTTCACCGTTCGATTTCGGTCCGACATTCAGCATATAACAGCCGTTTTTCGAGATAACATCAATCAGATTGGTCAGCACCTCATAAGGTGTTTTAAACCGGTTTCCTTCGGTATAGCCCCAACTGTTTTTGGCGATAGCGGTATCATTTTGCCAAAGTACGGGGCTCATACCGTCTATCTGTCCGCGCTCCACGTCAAAAACAGCACATCCCTGCATGACCGCACCGACTTTGTAAAATACCGCGACTTCTTTCCCCCACTCTGCACCGCGGTTGTAATAATATGCCAGGAACTTTTTTAAGTAAGGTTTAAACTGCGGCTTGTTAATCCACCAGTCGAAATAAACCGCCAGAGGCTGATTTCTGTCTATCATTTCACAGGCAGACGCCAACCAATCTCGGCACCAGCTTTCCGTCGGCGGACATTTTTCGTTATCATAGGGATTCCCCGATGTATGTAGCGCCGCAGGTCCGTATAAATCGGCATATTCCCCTTTCACAATTTCCGAGTCGGGGCAATACTTTCGTGCACCGTTTAAAAACCAAAAATGTTCGGCGCGGTGGTTGGAACACAGAAAACCTATGCCGTGTCGGTCACAGGCTTCATGCAATTCCTGCATAAAATCCCGCTTTGTCTGCAGATCCACCGTATTCCAGCGATTCAACTCGGATTTATACATTTTCACACCGTCATGGTGTTCCGCCACAGGCATAATGTACTTTGCCCCGCTTTTTTGAAATACGTCCAGCCATTCGTCCGCATCAAATTCCGTTGGATTAAACTGCTCGACAACCTGTCTGTAATCGCTGTCCTTTCCGTAGGTTTTTATACGGTGAAACCAGCTTTTGGTGCCTTTTAAATACATCTGCCGCGGATACCATTCACTTTCGGTTGCGGGTACGGAGTATGCGCCCCAATGGATGAACAGCCCAAACCGTCCTTTTTGATACCATTCGGGCATTTCGAACGCGGACAGGCTTTCCCAAGTATCGGTAAAAGGACCTTGCGCAATTACTTTCTCTACCTTTTCAAGGTATTCATCAATCGTATGATTAACTCCTATTAGGAAAACACACTGTCAAAAGGGTTTTATGCTTTGGCGGGGGTCAGCCCGCCTCGGC
>DKUE01000031.1:6385-49876 GCA_002490525.1 Ruminococcaceae bacterium UBA7212 | reverse complement strand
CTTCGCTTCGCTCAGAATGACAGATTTTGCAAAAACAGCGCAAAAAATGCTCGTAAAAAATGTTGAATATCCGTTGACTTTACCTGTATACATATGGTAAAATGGAAAAAATTTTGCCGTGTAAAAACGGTGTTTCGGATTTTAATAAAGTTTTTATGCAAAGGCGTGACCAAAGAATGGAGATTTCTGCTTCACTTGCCGGTCTTTTGGGGCTGGCACCCGACAACATGATTTATGTTGTGATTATGTTCCTTATCGGCTTGGTGCTCATTGTCAAAGGCGGAGATATTTTTGTCGATGCCGCAACATGGATTGCCGAGGCAACAGGCATTCCGAAATTCATCATCGGCGCAACGGTTGTCAGTTTTGCAACGACCCTTCCCGAATTGCTTGTTTCCGCAATTGCTGCGACAAAGGGACAGAATGATATGGCAATCGGCAACGCCGTCGGTTCGGTTACGGCGAATGTCGGTCTCATTATGAGTATTTCCGTCTTGTGTATTCCCGCTGCTGTCAAACGTAAAGAGGTCGCCTTCAAAGGTTCTTTGATGATTCTTGCTGTGGCGGCACTGTTTGCTTTTTCCTATTCCTTACAGCTGAATCTTTGGCAGAGCATCACTATGATTGTAATTTTTGCCGTGTTTATGGCGGAAAACATCATTTCGGGAAAGCGTTCACTCGGCGTAACAGAAGAGGACCGCGGTCCGAAGGTCACAGGCAAGGATGTTGTCATCAACATTATTAAATTCCTGATCGGCGCGGCAGGCATTGTTGTCGGCGCTGATTTGCTGGTCGATGACGGCACGGTAATTGCCAAGGGTCTGGGTGTCTCCGAAGCAATTATCGGTGTAACCATTATTGCTGTCGGCACATCTCTCCCCGAATTGGTCACCACAATCACCGCCATTGCGAAAAAGCAGTCTGATTTGTCCATTGGTAACATCATCGGCGCAAACATTATTGACTTAACCCTGATTCTGCCGATTTGCGGCTTCCTTTCGGGCGGTACACTGCCCGTCGGCAAGCAATCGGCGTTCTTAGATATGCCGATTTGCCTTTTGATTATTTGCATTGCCATCATTCCAACGTTGATTTTCAAGAAGCTCAGCCGTTGGCAGGGCGCATTGATGATTTGCATTTATATCGGGTATGTTGCCGTTTTGGTCACCAATTCCTCTATGGGATATTTGCCCTTTTAATCCTGTTTAAAAGCGACGGAAATTTCCGCCGCTTTTCTTTTAATTTCGGCAAATATTTCAATGCGGTTTCGGTTGAAATCAGGCATAGAGTATGGTACAATTTTTAGTTGAATAACAGTGTGTATTTGAAAGGTCGGTGCGACGATTTGAAAGCGTATTTAATGTTAGAGGACGGTTCGATTTACGAAGGAACCGCGCACGGAGAATTTTCCGAGACGCCCTGCGAGGTTGTGTTTAACACCTCTATGACAGGGTATGTGGAAATTTTGACCGATCCTTCTTATGCGGGGCAGGGCATTGTCATGACCTACCCGATGATTGGCAACTACGGCGTAAGCTTAGAAGACTTTGAAAGCGATAAATTACAGCCCTGTGCATTCATTGTCCACGAGCTGTGCGATACACCGTCTAACTTCCGTAACACCCAAACGATTGACAGTCTGCTTCGTGCGCACCATATTCCCTGCCTTTCAGGGATTGATACGCGCGCGGTCGTCAAGAAGCTGCGTGAAAGCGGCACCATGCGCGGTGTTGTTACGGCGGATATTTCCGACAAGGACCGTTTGATGGAGGTCATTCGCGGCTTTCGGCAGGACAAGCTTGTGGAAAGCGTCACTTTAAAAGAAAAGAGCGTTTTAGGTGCGGAAAACAGCGGTGCAAAAATCGCGCTTTTCGACTTCGGCACAAAGCGCAACATTGCAAACAGCTTGGTTGCGCGCGGCTGTGTGGTGACACAGTACCCCGCATGGACTGCGGCAGAGGAAATTATAAAATCCGCGCCCGACGGCATTATGCTGTCCAACGGCCCCGGCGACCCTGCGGACTGTGTGAGCATCATCAAAGAAATTAAAAAGCTGTATGACTACGGTATCCCGACTTTCGCGATATGCCTCGGGCATCAGCTGATGGCATTGGCAAACGGCGGCGAAACCGAGCGCATGAAATACGGGCACCGCGGTGCAAACCATCCTGTGAAGTTTTTGCACGAGGACAGGACCTATCTTTCCTCGCAGAACCACGGCTATATGGTAAACGGCAAGGGCCTGCCGCAGAATGCGGAAATCAACTGCATTAACGTTAACGATAAAACCGTAGAGGGCATTGTCTATCACGGCAAGCCGATTTTCACGGTACAGTTCCACCCCGAGGCAAATTCCGGCCCGCGGGACACATCCTTCTTATTTGACAGATTCTTAAAAATGGCAGCGGAGGGCAGATACGATGATTGATACAAGCATCAAAAAGGTCATGGTTATCGGTTCAGGTCCGATTATTATCGGGCAGGCGGCTGAATTTGACTATGCGGGCACACAGGCGTGCCGTTCCTTAAAAGAGGAAGGCATTGAGGTTGTGCTCGTCAACTCTAACCCTGCAACCATTATGACCGACGGCGACATTGCTGATAAGGTTTATATCGAGCCGTTGACCATTCCCACTTTAACCAAAATTATTGAAAAAGAAAAGCCCGATTCCATTCTCCCGACCTTGGGCGGGCAGACAGGCTTGAACCTCGCCATGGAGTTAGACGAATTGGGCGTTTTGAAAGCCAACGGCGTGCGTCTCATCGGCATTAACGCAAGCGCGATTAAAAAGGCAGAGGACCGACAGGAATTCAAGGACACCATGGAAAAAATCGGCGAGCCGTGCATTGAATCGCTCGTTGTGCACGATGTGGAATCCGCAGTAGATTTCTCGAACCGCATCGGTTATCCTGTAATCGTGCGTCCCGCTTACACACTGGGTGGTACAGGCGGCGGCATTGCCGACGATGAGCAGGAGCTGCGCGAAATCTGTGCCAACGGTCTGCGCCTTTCCCGCGTAACAGAGGTTTTGATTGAAAAGTGTATTGCGGGCTGGAAAGAAATCGAATATGAAGTGATGCGCGACTCGAAAGGAAACTGCATCACGGTCTGCAATATGGAAAACCTTGACCCCGTGGGCGTACATACAGGCGACTCTATTGTTGTTGCGCCCAGTCAAACCTTGATGGACAAGGACTATCAGATGCTGCGCTCCTCGGCGCTCAATATTATTACGGAGTTAGGCATTGAGGGCGGCTGTAACGTGCAGTTTGCACTGCATCCCGATTCGTTCCAATATGCAGTCATCGAGGTGAATCCCCGTGTTTCGCGTTCCTCGGCGCTCGCGTCTAAGGCAACAGGCTACCCGATTGCGCGTGTGGCGGCAAAAATCGCATTAGGTTTGGGACTGGATGAAATCCCGAACGCCGTAACAGGCAAAACCTTTGCATCCTTTGAGCCTGCGCTCGACTACTGTGTCGTCAAATTCCCGAAATGGCCGTTCGACAAATTCGTTACTGCAAAGCGCACCCTCGGTACGCAGATGAAGGCCACGGGCGAAGTGATGGCGGTCGCGCGTTCGTTTGAGGCCGCTTTGCAAAAAGCCATGCATTCTCTCGAAGAAAACCGCAAGAGTCTGTTGTATGACGATTTGATTGCAAAATCAAACGAGGAATTGGCGGAACTGCTCAAAAATATTGACAATACACGTATTTATGCAGTTGCCGCGGCAATTTACAATGAAATGCCGCTGGAAAGCATCCACGACATCACAAAAATCGACATTTGGTTCTTACAAAAAATCAAAGTTATTGTCGATATGGAAAAATTGCTCGCGACAGGCTGCTGTGACCGTGACACGCTGTTAGAAGCAAAGCGTCTCGGGTTTACAGACGATGTGATTGCGAAAAACGTCGGCGTAACAGAAGCGGCAATTAAAAATCTTCGCAAAATGTGGAAAATTCAGCCGAGTTTCTCCATCGTGGATACTTGCGCGGCAGAATTTGCGGCGCAGACCCCCTACTATTATTCAGATTACTGCGTAGAAAACGAAGTCGATACGACTAAAACCAAAAAGAAAATTATGGTGCTCGGTTCCGGTCCCATCCGCATCGGGCAGGGTATCGAATTCGACTATTGCTCGGTACACTCGGTTTGGGCACTTAAGAAAGCAGGCTGTGAGGCAATTATCGTCAACAACAACCCCGAAACGGTTTCCACGGACTTTGATATCTCCGACAAGCTGTATTTCGAGCCGCTGACACCCGAATATGTGACCAATATTGTCGAAATGGAACAGCCCGACGGCGCAATTGTCCAATTCGGCGGGCAAACTGCAATTAAGCTGACGAAAACGCTCAATGACCTCGGCGTCACCATTCTCGGCACGGATGCCGACCACGTAGACGCGGCAGAGGACAGAGAACGCTTTGACGAGATTCTCGAATACTGCGATATTGCGCGCCCGAAGGGGCAGACGGTGTTTACCGCGACTGAGGCGCTTGCGGCGGCACACAGCCTTGGGTATCCCGTTTTGGTGCGTCCGAGCTATGTATTGGGCGGGCAGGGCATGCAGATTGCCGCCAATGATGATGATATCCTTGAGTTCATGGATATCATTACCCGCACCATCCCCGACCTTTCGGAGCATCCCGTGCTTGTCGATAAATATTTGATGGGGCAAGAGGTCGAGGTCGATGCAATTTGCGACGGCAGAGATATTTTGATTCCCGGCATTATGGAGCACGTTGACCGCGCAGGCATTCACTCGGGTGATTCCATTTCCGTCTACCCGGCAGTGACGCTTTCCGAAAAAGTACAGAAAACAATTGTAGACTACACAAAACGTTTGGCATCCGCCCTGCACGTCATCGGTATGATGAATATTCAGTTTATCGTTCTGCATGAGGAAGTCTACATCATCGAAGTAAATCCCCGTTCCTCGCGCACTGTGCCTTACATCAGCAAGGTGACGGGCATCCCCGCGATTGCGCTTGCCACCCGCGCCATGCTCGGTGAAAAAATTCAGGATATGGGCTACGGCACAGGGCTTTACAAAAACAGCGGCTATTATGCAATTAAGTTGCCCGTGTTCTCCTTCGAAAAGATTATCGGTGCAGACACCTCGTTGGGGCCTGAAATGAAGTCCACAGGTGAAGTGCTCGGCATTTCGCAGGATTACAACGAAGCGCTCTTAAAAGCGTTTGACGGCGGCGGTGTAAGTCTTCCCAAGGACGGCAAAATCATTATCACCGTCCGTGATAAAGATAAAGCGGAAATTTGTGAAATGCTCAAGGAATTCAAGGATTCCGAGTTCAAATTCTACGCCACGCCCGGCACGCGCAAAGCCCTTCAAGCGGCGGGTATTGACGCGAAGCCCGTCAACAAGCTTTCGGGAGAAAGTCCGAACATACTCGATATGATGAACGCGGGGGATGTGTCTCTGATTATCAACACCCCGACACACGGCAGAATTCCCGACCGCGACGGCTTTAAACTGCGCAGAATCGCCGTAGAAAGCGGCACCTCGTGCCTTACCTCTTTAGATGCGGCAAAGGCGCTGATGCAAAGTACGTTTATCGTGCCGAGCGACAAAATGTCCTTAACCGATATTGCAACACTGCAAATTAAGAAATAAAGGCTTACAGAGTGCACAGCCACCGCAGAGGAGTTTACAGCCTCTGCGGTGGCTTTTTCAGAACATATTTCGCGCTCGGCATCTGCGGCCGGATAAAAATTCCGTTCCTACGCGTGAATCGCATTCGCCTTGTCCCGCGGGAGCTTCTTCGCTTCGCGCAGAATAACAAAGAAAAAACACCTGCGTCCTTATAACGGAAGCAGGTGTTTGCCGGTTGTACTTATGTAAACAGCAGATATTCTTATTTCTCTTCTGCTTTTTCTTCTTTCTTTTTGCGGAAAAGCAGTTTATCCACGGGGAAATACAGGAAGAACTGAATCGCACCGCAGCAAGCACCGGAAATTGAAATTGCAGCATTTTCGCCGACCTTGTCTGCAAAGAAAGTAATCAGTGTGGGAGACAGCCATGCAGAGAAGCAAATTAAAGCAATGGTAAATACGATGTAAATCGGCAACGTGACCGCAACGTTTGCATCCGAGTTGAAGGTCTTGTCTCTGTTGATAAAGAACGAAACAATTTGCGCAATGATATTACTCAAATTTGCGGCAATGAAGATACCCAAACCGACTTCGGCAGTGGATTTAAAGACCCAAAATGAAAATTCTCTGTACAAAAACTCTTCGGACATCGGCAGCTTCAAAAGCAACGGCAAAAAGGTCTGAATCACAAACGCACCGAGGCTGACGACAATAAATTTGACAAACTGCCACAGCGTGTTGATTGCACTGCCTTTGCCTGCGGCAGCCTTATCAATGTTGTTTAACTTTCCCATTAGACAAATCTCCTTTTTCTGTTAAAAGTTCGTTTTATTTTATCATGTATTCGCAGACATGCGCAAGTGAAAAAATAAATAAGATTTACCGTCTATATTTATGAATAATTCACAAAATACCGCGCTCTGTTTGTTATAGCTTTCACAAAGAGGGTGAGAATATTTTCTGCGCAGGATTGCAAAATCCGTCCGTGTTTTATATAATATAAAAAAACAAAGGATTCTCTTGCAAAAGCTTAGTTCCGCATGCGTGATGTACGCGATTGCGGTTAATGTGTTGCCATTGAGGTTGGCATTCCGGGCGAAGCGAAGAACCTCACATCTCACAAAATAAATTGCACATTTCTAAAAAAATCATACATAACGCAGAAAAAAGGGCGGTGGTTTTACGGACACAATGGATTCCCGCACGCGGCTGTTGTTAGGGGACGAAAATATAGAGCTTCTTCGACAGGCACGCATTGCAGTATTCGGCATCGGCGGCGTTGGCGGCTACGCTTGCGAAGCATTGGCACGGTGCGGTGTGGGCGCATTGGATTTGATTGACAGCGATACCGTCAGCATCAGCAATCTGAACCGTCAGATTCTTGCTCTGCGCTCCACCGTTGGACGCGACAAGGTCGAGGTCATGCGCGAACGCATTGCAGATATCGACCCGTCCGTACAGGTGCGCACATACAAAACCTTTTTTACGCCTGACAATGCGGACACCTTTGACTTTTCACAGTACACCTATGTAGTGGATGCAATTGATACGGTTGCGGGTAAAATTGAATTGGCGGTCCGCTGTCAAGAAGCCAACATACCGTTAATTTCATCGATGGGTGCAGGCAATAAGCTGCATCCTGAATACTTTGAAATTGCCGACATTTACAAAACCTCAGTCTGCCCGCTGGCGCGCGTGATGCGCACGGAATTGCGCAAACGCGGTATTCCGCATCTGAAGGTTGTCTATTCCAAAGAGCTTCCGCGTAAACCCGCAGACGGCGCCCTCCCTGAAAGCCGCGGCCGGCATTTGCCGGGCAGTATATCCTTTACCCCGTCCGCCGCAGGACTCATTCTCGCAGGCGCAGTCGTACGGGACATTCTCAATATAGAATAGGAGCGAATATTATGCAATACCGTGATTTCGGCAAAACCGGAGAAAAAGTTTCCGCCCTGGGATTTGGCTGTATGCGTCTGCCGACACAGCAAAATCTTCTGCACAGCATTGATGAGCCCGAGGCAATGAAAATTGTCCGCGAAGGCATCGACCAAGGCATTAACTACATAGATACAGCGTTTTTCTACCATAACGGCAAAAGTGAAGGCTTTGTCGGGAAAGCCTTGCAGGACGGCTATCGGGACAAGGTTCTGCTTGCCACAAAGTCACCGTTCGGCGGGTTCAAATTCGGCTTTGAATTTGATAAAATTTTAGATACACAGTTAAAACGCTTGCAGACCGACCATATCGACATGTATCTTCTGCATGCGGCAGATTTGAAATCCTGGAAAAACTCCGCGCTGAAGTTTGATTTGCTTTCTAAAATGGAAAAGGCGCGCGACGCGGGCAAAATCCGTTACATCGGTTTTTCATTTCATGATAATTTTGAAGCCTTTATGACCATTTTAAACGGGTATGACTACTGGGATTTCTGCCAGATTCAGTATAATTACGTCAATACCGACTATCAGGCGGGCACAAAGGGTTTGGAGGCCGCCGCGAAAAAAGGACTCGGGGTAATCGTGATGGAGCCGTTGCTCGGGGGCAAGCTCGCCCTGCCGACCGATAATCTGAAAGCCGCGCTCCCCGCGGGTGTACCGCCCGTACAGGCGGCGCTCGACTTCATTTGGGACAGACCCGAGGTCAGTCTTTTGCTCAGCGGTATGAGCAACGCACAGCAGGTGCGTGAAAACCTGCAATATGCACAAGAGAGCCGTATCGGCAAATTAAGCGAGTCGCAAAAAGCCTGCTATCCGAAAGCAAAGCAGATTTTCGACACCGCCGCACGCGTTTCCTGTACACACTGTGATTACTGTATGCCCTGCCCTGCGGGTGTGGAGATTCCTGAAATTTTCGCTTGCTACAATAAAAGTGTGGCAGATAAAAACGGTGCGAAAAAACAATACAAAAAAATCAAGGGTGCGGCGCAGAAGTGCGTTTCCTGCGGTAAATGCGAAGCAAAATGCCCGCAGCAGCTTCCGATTCGTGAGAAATTGAAGGAAGCCGATGCATTTTTCAAGGGAGAATAAACTCGTGAGCCGCAAAAAATCCAACCCCTCCGTCTTTTCTGCACGCACAGTTGCAACAGCGGCGCTTGTCTGTGCGCTTTCCGTTCTTTTTCCGCAAATCTTTCATCTGATTGGCGGGAACACACTGGGCAATGCATTTTTACCGATGCATCTGCCTGTGCTTTTGGGCGGATATTTACTGAATCCCTCTGCCGCCATGCTTTGCGGAATGCTCTCGCCGACGGTAAGCTTTTTGCTGACGGGTATGCCCGCGATACCGCGGCTGTTTTTTATGATTTTGGAACTGGGCGCATACGGCTTGTTCTCATCTCTGTTTGCACAGAAATACCGACTGCCTGTGTTCTTAAGTCTGCCCCTGGCACAGCTAGCAGGCAGAGCGGTCTATTTTTTGTGTCTGGTGTTTGCCCTGCACATTTTACATTTGGAAATTGCCGGCATGCCCTCTGCTGCCGCGGTGCTTGGTTCCGCGGTCGCCGCAGGCATACCGGGGATTATTTTGCAGCTTTGCACCGTACCGGTTTTACTTGCCGCTCTGCGCAAAGCAAAGGTGATTCGTTATGTACCAAGATTTGGAAAACTGTAAATCCGTCTTACACACAAAAGGCTATACCTGTGTTGCACAGCAAGGCGGGCAACTGTATACTGCCACAGAACGCGGCATCCGTCCGCTGATGCATTGGCTGGAATCAGGCATTCTGCACGGTGCGGTTCTTGCGGACAAGGTCATCGGCAAGGCAGCGGCATTTCTGCTGGAAAAAGGCGGCGCAAAGGCGATATATGCCGATGTTATCAGTATTCCTGCCGCAGAAGTTTTGGAGCGTGCCGAAATTGAGTACGGGTTCAAAACGAAAGTACCATACATCCAAAACCGTACAGGCGACGGCATATGTCCCATGGAAAACGCCGTGCTTTCTACAGAAAATGCGGACGAGGCATATTTAAAATTGCAGGCTATTCTGCATCAGTTACAAAATAAAACATAAAACACAGGGACGCGACAAATCGCGTCCCTGTGCATCCAGCTGTGTATTTTACCGATAATATACCATTTTATAAAAATTCGGATATGCCGAAACAAAATCGGACAGCTGTGTGCGGGAATTGGAGCCGGGGTCATTTACCGTGAAATTCGCCGCTGTGAGCGCACCGCCCGTAAAGCCCGTAACAACGACCCAGTGCTGTGCACCGTTGGATTTTTTCATACCGAGGATGACGGGCTTTCCCGATTTCAGCAGATTGTAAACCGTCTGCAAATAATTTGAGTTATCCGTAGAAATCACATAGTTTGACGGCCAATACAGCCAGCCTGCGGGCGCATAAGTCAGACGGGACGCCATTGCCGCAGGGGTAAGCGTTGTTCCCGTACGGTAGCTTTCCGTCATGGCAAGTGCGGTTGTGGTACAGCCTGACGAACCGATGGTATCGCCCGATGTACCGATTTTTACATGCGCCCAGCGTGCATCCGTCTGTTTAAAGCTCGGAACGGACAGCTTCACTGCCGTATAACCGCCGGATGTACTGCCGGAAAGCTTGGTGAGATAAGACGTGCTTACATAACCTGTGCTTTTGCCGTTGTACAGAATTTTTGCCCAGCCGCTGTTTTGTGACAGCACAACCACGTTTTTGCCGTTCGGCAGCACGGTCTGAATCCCATGGTTCGTGCCGGCGCCTGTGCGGACGTTCAAATTGCCGCCTGCCGTTTTGACACGCGCCGCAAAGCTGCCCGGAACCTCTTTAACATATTGCGCCGAAGCATAGCCGTAAGCACCGTTTGCGTATTCGATTTTCCAAAAATCACCGTTTTTTTGCAAAAGCGTCACTGTTTCGTCTTTATAAAGCGAGGCGATTACCGCAGACGATGTATTCGGTGCACTGCGAACATTCAGCCGTCCGCTTGTAATACGTACCGTACCCGCGCGGCTGCTTTCGTTCGCCGCAAAGCTCGGTACGGCACATACACAAAGTAAAAACAGACACAGCACCGCGGCGCAGAATTTTTTGAATTGTTTTTGCATATTTTATACCTCCTTGTCCGGCACGCAGGAAAGCGGACGCTTCCGTGCCGAGACAACGCCATTGTACCAAAGCTTTCGAAAAAATGCACGCGCCAAATTGCGGGATATTTACATACGGTTTCCAAAAAAACAAAAAACTTTATTTTTTCGTTGACATTTTCATTTTCTCTGTTATAATAGGAGCATAACGAAAGGCAACGAGGTCTGTCGAAAGGCTTCGTTGCCCTTTTTTGATTTTGAAGGGAGTAAAAACGATGGGCTACACAAAAGCAGATATTTTGCGTATCGCAGAAGAAAACGACGTACAGTTTATCCGTTTACAGTTTACGGATATTTTCGGGCAAATGAAAAACGTTGCCATTACAAGGAGTCAGCTGAAAAAGGCCTTGGATAATGAATGTATGTTTGACGGGTCTTCTATCGAAGGCTTTGTCCGTATCAATGAATCCGATATGTACCTGCGTCCCGATTATGATTCTTTTGTCATTTTGCCGTGGAAGGACAGAACGGCGCGCCTGATTTGCGATGTATATTGTGCCGACGGCGACACACCGTTCTTGGGTGACCCGAGAAACGTGCTGAAAAAGGTGATGCAAGAGGCAGCGGAGATGGGATATACCTTCAACGTCGGTCCGGAATGTGAATTTTTCCTGTTCCAGCTGGACGAAGACGGAAACCCCACCACAAAGACTGCCGATGTTGCGGGCTATTTCGATATGGGACCGTCCGACCAGGGTGAGCAGTGCCGCCGAGATATTTGCTTGGCGCTGGAGAAAATGGGCTTTGAAATCGAAGCCTCTCATCACGAGGTTGCCGAAGGTCAGCACGAAATTGATTTCCGCTTTGATGAGGTTTTGAAGACTGCGGACAATGTTGTCACCTTTAAGCATGTTGTAAAAACCTATGCACGCCGCCACGGATTGCACGCAACCTTTATGCCGAAGCCTGTCTTCGGTATCAACGGTTCGGGCATGCACACCAACATGTCCTTAATGAAGGACGGTAAAAATGCATTTTATGACCCCAATGCGGAATTGGGACTCAGCGAAACGGCTATGCAGTTTATCGCCGGTGTTTTGGCGCACGTAAAAGGCATTACGGCAATCGCCAATCCGCTTGTAAACTCCTATAAACGTCTTGTTCCGGGCTATGAAGCCCCCGTCTATCTGTCATGGTCCACCTCAAACCGTTCCGTTTTGGTGCGCGTACCCGCGGCACGCGGTATGGGCACCCGCGTAGAGCTTCGCTCTCCCGACCCGTCCTGCAATCCGTATCTTGAAATGGCGCTTTGCCTTGCGGCAGGCTTAGACGGCATTAAAAGGAAAATGACGCCGCCTACAGGCATCACGGAAAATCTGTATGAAATGACCGACGAAGAGCGTGCGGCGGCAGGCATTGAAAGTCTGCCCGGCTCTTTGGAAGAGGCACTCGTAGAATTCAAGAACGATGCCGACTTTCTCAAAGATGCACTCGGGGCACATGTCTATGAAAAATATCTTGAGGGCAAAGAAAGGGAATGGGATAAATACCATATCTATGTAACCGGCTGGGAAGTCGACAGATACCTTTCCAAGTATTAAAATGCGCACGGCGGGAGTAAACTCCCGCCGTGCTTTTTTATGCTGTACAACACCCTTCTGCACAGAGTGCACGCCCCCCCCGCAAAGTGTGCAAAACTCACTTCCGCCAAAGCTTTCCTGCCTACTCCACCGTCACGGATTTAGCGAGGTTGCGGGGTTTATCCACATCACAGCCGCGCTCCAGCGCCATATAATAGGCAAAAAGCTGCAAAGGAATAACATTTAAGGAAGGCATCAGCATAGTGTTCGCCTGCGGCACATGTATGACAAAATCCGCAAACTCCTGTACCTCTTTGTGTTCCCCCGATACAAGCGCGACAACGTTCGCACCGCGGGCGCGGACCTCTTTGATATTGCCGAGTGTTTTCTCGAACAGACTTTCATCGGTTGCTACCGCTATAACGGGGGTGCCCGGTTCAATCAGAGAAATCGTCCCATGCTTTAACTCCCCTGCCGCATAGGCTTCGGAATGAATATAAGAAATTTCCTTTAATTTCAGCGACCCTTCCAACGAGATAGCATAATCCAACCCTCTGCCGATAAAAAATACATTTTTTGCCGCCGCAAATTGTTTGGCTAGCGCCGCCAAATCTTTCTCCAGCATCAACAGAGACGCAATTGCATCCGGCAATTGCAATAGCTGTGTGCACAGCCCGCTTTCCGCTTCATCGGAAAGTCTGCCGACTGCCTTCGCAAAATGCAATGCCAAAAGATAAATCACAGCAAGCTGTGCAGAGAAGGCTTTGGTGGTCGCTACCGCGATTTCGGGACCTGCCATTGTGTAAATCACATCGTCGCTTTCACGTGCAATGGTGCTCGCCACCACATTGACAACAGAAACCGTGTGCGCACCTTTGCGTTTTGCCTCGCGCAACGCCGCCAAAGTATCCGCCGTTTCACCCGATTGGCTGATGACAAGGCATATATCTCCCGCGCGTATAATCGGGTTGCGGTAACGAAATTCACTCGCAAGATCGGTTTCACAGGAAATCCCCGCCGCCGACTCAAAAATATATTTCGCCGCCATACCCACATGCCACGCACTGCCGCACGCAACAATGTGTATTTTACCGATGGCGCGAATCTCTTCTTCAGTCAAATGCAACTCGGGAATTATGATTTTGCCGTCCGCAATCCGCGGAGAAAGCGTATCTCGCACTGCTTTCGGCTGTTCGGCAATTTCCTTCTTCATAAAATGCGCATATCCGCCTTTTTCCGCCGCCTGTGCATCCCATGTGACACGGTATATCTCCTTATGCAGCGGCGTGCCGTCCTTATCGAAAAATGCAACTGCATTTCTTTGTAAAAGAGCGATTTCGCCGTCCTCTAAAAGATAACATTCCCGCGTATATTTCAAAACAGCAGGAATATCCGACGCCAGAAAATGTTCACCATCGCCCCTGCCGACAATTAAGGGACTGTCTTTTTTGGCGGCGATGATGCGGTCGGGTTTGTCTGCCGCCAGTACCGCAACAGCATAGGAACCGCGCACGGTGCGCATGACCTTCCGCATAGCCGTCAGCAAATCGCCCTTATAATAATAGTCGAACAGATGTGCAAGCACTTCCGTATCTGTTTCGGATACAAAACAGCAGCCCGCCGTCTCCAGCATAGATTTTAATTCAATATAATTCTCAATAATACCGTTGTGCACAAGCGTCACGCGACCGCCGCCGCCCGTATGCGGATGCGCATTTGCATCCGTTGGTGCGCCGTGCGTGGCCCAGCGGGTGTGCCCGATACCGACTGTACCCGTCAGGGCCGCCGAGGACGCAAGCTTTTGCTCCAAATCGGCAATTCTGCCTTTGGTTTTTACAACCTTTACACCGCCGTTTTGATATACGGCGAGTCCTGCCGAATCATACCCTCGGTACTCCAGCTTTTTTAAACCGTCCAACAGCATCGGAGATGCACTGCTTTCCCCGATGTATCCAACAATTCCACACATATTTACTTGTTTCCTTTACAAAATAAATTTGTGCCTTGCTTTTTGCGCTGTACACACACATCACTGCCTGCTTTTGGCAAAAAGCCTAATGTCCCCCGCACGTATGGGGCAAGAAGCATCCGCCGAAACTTTCGATAACTTCTTCCTCGTCATCTGTCATGGATTCGCCGCATGCGGCAACCAGTGCAAAGACAGACCCGGCGCTATTTTCGATTCCTGCCCGAAAATTTCAAAAGGGCGTTCTCCTTTCTGTTTTCATTTGTAAATCCCCTCTGCACAAAGAGTATTCTGTTGCTATTATATGCAGAAAGCCGACACAGTGTCAATGTATTTTTTCGGAATCCGGTGTAAATTTTGCAATTTTTTATCAGTTTTTGGGAATAATAATACCAAAATATCCTGTTTGGAGGTCCTTTCATGACACTTACTACGGCCAAAATCGATGCACAGAAGGTCCTGTTGGATTCCCGCAAAACAGCTCTTTTTGTCAGCCTGTTTACCGTATTTTTAAAACTGTTTTTTACGGCGGTACTGCTTGTAAGTGCGTACAGCATGACAATTTTGTCGGAATTTACGCGCATTTGGGAAAATGTATATTTGAAAATACTCTGCTTCCTTCTGTTTTCGCTTGCCATCCTGTTTGCCCTTTTGCTTTATGCGTTAACGGATTTTTCAGAAAAACGGTGGTTCTACAAAAATACCCGCACGGCGCAGACCTCCGCTGATTTTTTTAAACTGCCGAGCATCCAACATATTTTAAAAATCGGCTTTTTGTTTTGGCTGCGCAGGCTATTGGGTGTCGGCTGTTTTCTGCTGTATCTTGTGCCGTTTGCAGCGGGTTGCGGCGGGTTGTATTACGCACTGCGCACCGCGGATTTACCGATTACTTCTTTGTATATGGCATTGGCGGCACTGCTTTGTATGCTTCCGCTTTGCGTATATTTCGGCCTTGCCGCTGTACAGCGGTTCACCTTCTGCGATGGATTGCTGGCGGAAAACCCCGAATACAGTACGGTAGAAACACTGCGCACTGCTAAACTTCTTGCAAAAACGTACAGCTTTGCAAGCGCCAACCTGAAACTGCGTTTTTTGCTTTGGCAGGCAGCATGTCTGCTGATTTTTCCGCTGTTTTATGTCCTGCCGTATTATCGGCAAACGGTCGGCTGTGCCGTTCGGTTTGCAATAGATAAAAAACATCTATCCTCTGTGCCGCAGAAACCGATTGTGTTTCTGCTGTCAGCAAAAGCAACGGCATAATACTTTTTGCCGCTTTTTCCTTGTATCTTCTACGAATGTGTGATAGAATTTTGCCTTAGGTGATGAAGCGCATGCAAAAGAAATACAAAGGAATTATTTTAATCATTCTGTCCGCGCTTTGCTTTGCATTGATGAGTATGTTTGTGCGGCTGGCGGGCGATATACCGTCCGTACAAAAAAGCTTTTTCAGAAATATTGTAGCTATGGTTTTTGCCGCCGTCATACTTCTGCGGGAGCATACATTGCCGAAGCTGAACCGCGAATCGCGCATCTGCCTTTTTCTGCGTGCACTCTTTGGAACACTCGGCATCCTATGCAATTTTTACGCGGTGGACCGTCTGGTGCTGGCGGATGCTTCGATTCTCAACAAAATGTCCCCCTTTTTTGCCATTTTATGCAGTTGGGCGGTGCTGAAAGAAAAAATCACGCCTGTGCGCACGGCGATTGTGCTCGGTGCGTTCATCGGCAGTCTGTTCGTCATTAAGCCTTCGTTTCACAATACGTCTCTTTTTCCTGCACTCATCGGACTACTCGGCGGCCTGGGCGCGGGAATCGCCTACACGATGGTACGCAAGCTCGGACAGCTCGGCGTTAAGGGACCGTTTATTGTCTTTTTCTTTTCAGCCTTCTCTTGTCTTGTAACACTGCCATACTTGATTTTTAACTATCACCCAATGACCGCGGTCCAACTGCTGTATTTGCTGTTGGCCGGGCTGTCGGCAACAGGCGGCCAGTTTACCATTACCGCTGCCTATATCTATGCCCCTGCGCGCGAAATTTCTGTCTACGATTATACACAGATTATTTTTTCTTCTCTTCTCGGCTTTTTTGTATTTGGGCAAACGCCTGACACATGGAGTTTTATCGGCTATGTATTGATTGTTTTCATGGCAGTTGCGATGTTTATATATAATCAGAAACATACACAGCCTGATACTTAATGCCGTTTGCACGCCGCCCTACGGGATTCATAAAAACAGAAAAGCACGCTGAACCCCTTGGTCAGCGTGCCTTGTTTTATTTTACTTTGCTTTCGGTATTCAGTCCTGGCAACCGCAGGCGCAAAACGGACCTGCACTGTTGCAGCAGCTGCCGCTGCCGTCATTCGGCGGGAAGAACGAATCCACGGGGAACTGAATCTTGCGGAATGCCTCGCACGGGTCATCTGTGTCGCAGCTGCACTCTTTCTGCGGGATACAGAAATCATAGGCAGGAATCAGCATTTGCACGTCACGTTCCAGCTGAATAATCGTGAAAATACCGATGGTAACCGCTACAACCTTTTCCGCATGATGCGAATGTCCGTAATCCTCAGGGAATTCCTCGCGGAACGCACGGCGCACGCAATGCGGAATCTGCATACAGCCGTCATTCAGACCGCAGCAGCAGTCACACGGACGGCACAGCTTGGCATCCAGGCAAATGGGGTCTGCCACCTGGATTTTCGCGCGCGGATTCGTATTGGTCGGAATCAACTGATTGTCGTCGCTGTCCGCACGGTATTCGGATGAGTACACGCGCACGTTTCCGTCACTGCCGTACAAAATGCATTTCTTTGAAAACGTTGAAAATCCGCAAAGGGTTTCGGGCGGATTGCACGCGCCCGTGAATACTTCAACGGTAACCTTGAAAAAGAATGTAATGTCGACCGAATAACAGCCGCGGTTAAACGGTACCTTTTCCACATCCATAAACACATTGAGAATCTCCGTGCCGCGGCAGCGTACACCGGTCGCATGCTCAATGGTTTCCTGACACTGCGGCGGGAAATATACGCGCAGGTCGGCAAGGCAGTCCTTGTCTGCACAGGAATCATACACACGGTTGGTGTCGATGCAGACCGCCTCGCGAATTCTCGGAAGTCCGCCCTTGTCGTTCTGACAGCAGGCTTTGTTCTCTGACATACAAATTCCTCCTGAATGTAAGCATCTGCAATGCTTCTGATAAAGTATGAAACTTTACTACCATTGTATGGAGAATTTTTCAGTGTGTGACAGATTGCAGAAAAATTTTCGAAAGACATCACAGCTTATCCTTCGAAAAATTACAGCGTACATCCCATCAAAACCGCACCGCCGATAATATTCAACACCTGAAAGTCCTGCTTTTTGTAAAACCGCAGGGCTTTTTTATTGTCATTGCCGACACAGAGAAAAACGCCCTGCACGTTTTGTGCGCGTAAATTCGCTTTCAGCGCGTCCATCAGTGCCGTTCCCATTCCCTGCCCCTGCACCTCGGGCAGTAAATCAATGTGCAGATGTGCGGGATACCGCTTCGCATATTTTTTTGAAGTTTCGGTTCAAAGTAGGCGCGCACACCTCGCAAGAAGCCGAGCTTTCGGATTTCTTTACATTCATGTTTCCGAAAGCCTTCGCAATAGGCTCTATAATTCGGCGCGCCAAGAATGTAGCCGACTGCTTCGTCTGCTTCGTTCACTGCCACAAAGCAATCGGCAGGACACGCGCGCGTATAATACCGATTATAAAGCAAAAGCGTATTTTCCCGTGCCGCCGCAGTCTTTCGCAGACGCGCGTCCGCCGTGGCAAGACAAATCCGCTCTACGGCGGGAATATCCCGCACTTCCATTTTTCGAATTCTCAAAAGCCTTCTCCTCCCTTGCAGTTATTTCTTTTTTTGCCGAACGCCCATACACGAACAGCTTATCGCTACAAACAATCCGATTAAAATCCACGGAAATGCGGCATTTGCAAAATCATACATCAACTGAAGCACCTCTTATTACTTGTGCGCAGACTTATAAAATTCCCAAAAACGCACGCCGAACTGTATAAATGCGATTAAATAAATCACAAACAGAACGCAATAAAGCACAAAAAAGCCACGGCTTTCCGGAATTTGATTATGGCTCTGTATGAAAAGCTGCGGCAAAATCGTACAAAAGAAAATCACCAAAAGCGGCGTCATCCGCCCGACAAAAACACGCTTCATCATATCCAGCCGAGAAGCGTCGTCACAGAAAATGCCCTCCTCGGTTTCTCCCATTTCGGAAGCCGACTTGCGGAAATAGCTGTAACCCGCATAATTCTGCAGATACTCCCAGCCGCAGTCACGAAACATTTGAATATATTCGCTTTTTTGCTTAGTGCTGTCTGTATTGTAGTCTAACTGATAAATCACATCCTGCGGAACACACCTTTGAAAATGATATACGCCGAGTCCGCCGACCCGAACAAATTCCCAACCGTTTTTGTGCTGCTCGCGAAGATAGGTTTCTTCTTTCTGCCATTCGGGAACCGAAAAAAATTTGAGTTGTATTTTTGTGTCGCCCATATTATTTTGCCGCCTCCATACTTTGATATAAACGCGCAATGCGCTTCATTTCCAAGTCCAGAACCTGTGTGCCGAGCGCGGTAATACAATAAATTTTACGTTTCTCCTCTTCCCGCACAAACCGAATCAAACCGTCCTTTTCCATTTTAGACAGACTGCCGTACAGAGTCCCCGGGCTGATTTTGATTTCGCCGTTTGTCAATTGTTCCGTTTTTTTGACAATACTGTAGCCGTGTGCTTCCTCCCGCAGGCACAGCAAAATATAAAATCCTGTTTCTGTCATCGGCACATATACTTTTTGAATATGACTGTCCATCTCGCCGCCTCACTTCGCACTGCTATATATCGCACTTCGATATATATTATAGCACTGCGATATACTCTTGTCAAGTACCAAGTGTGATTTATGATGATTTCGGCTCATCAAAGCCCCAATCCCGCAGGGACAGCCCGAGCCCGCGGCCCGTTTTTCTCCCCTCTATACGAGTTCTCTTAACAAGGGATGTTTTGTAAATCACCCCTACGGTCAGTACATATGCCGTTTGTATGTTTTCCATGCGACCGCATTTGCCGCGGCGGAAAGCACGCAGGCAAGCAAAACCGCAAGCCAAATGCCCGTTTCTGCATTTCGCTTCGGCAAAATGGCGATGAAAGCCACCGCAAATACAAGCAGGACACACGGGGAAAACACCGCCCGAAGCTTTTCGCCGATTGCCTGAAAATAGGTGCCTGCAATCAGCACAATGGGCACAAACGGCAGACTTCCGCAAAGTATGCGCAGTCCCTGCGCCCCGAATGCCGAAATCTGCACATTGTCGGTAAAAAAGTGCATCATTTGCTCCGCAAACAGAACCGTAAATACCATACCCAAAACGGCATAAATTTCACTGTAAAGCAATACCAGCCACAGTGTGCCGTTTACGCGGCGGCTGTTTTTTGCGCCGAAATTGAAGCCGAGAATCGGTGCGGACGCCTGTACAAGCGCCTGAAACGGTACAAGTGCAAACGCAATGATTTTAGATATATAGGCAAATGCGTTTACACCGAGCGTACCGATACCGTCCGCCAAGGCACGGTTCATCAGCAATATCAGTACCGACATACCCGACATCTGCAGCAGAGTCGGCACGCCGATAGTCAGAATTTCTCCCATCATTTTTCGGCTCAGCCGTACCGCATGAAAGCTCTGCACCGAACGCTTTCTGAAAAAGAATACACTCATCAGGAAGCTGGAAATCCAGCAACACACTGTTGCAAGCGCCGCCCCCGTGACGCCGAGGCGGAAGACATATATAAACACATAGTCCAAAAGCACATTGACCGCCGTTGGTATAAGCCAAATACACAGCGCATAGCGCATTTTACCCTCTGCACGGATAAGCGAGGAAAAGCCCGTGGAAAACACATTGCCGAGCAAAATGACTGTAAAATAAGATTTCGCATACGGCAGAATCTCCTCGGTTACGCCAAAGAACCGCAACAACGGCACACGGAACAGCAGACCGATAACAGAAACAGCGGCAGAAACCGTGTAAAACAGGAACATCGCATTTGCCGTGACATTCCCCGCACCCTTATAATCCGACTTTCCCAACCTGCGGGAGACAATTGACGCCGCACCGCCGCCAATCATTTGCGCAACCGCGCCCTGAAACAGCATAAACGGTAATACAACGGATACGCCGCCCATCGCATTATCCCCGACACCGTGCCCGACAAACAGCGTATCTACAAGGTTATACAGCGCGTCAAACAGCAGTGCGCAAAAGGTGGTCACCGCATAGCCGGCAATCAGCTTCGGAAGCGGCGTGTCTTTCATGGAAAGTGCCGTTTGCTTCTTCGGCGTCATTGCGGGTTCCCCAAGGTTCGGAACGCTTGTTTATACAGTATTGCGGCGCTGAGTACATTCCGCCACCAGCCGAAATGATGCGGCGTATAGCGATAGTATTTTTCGACCTCTTGAATCAGCGCCATAACCCCCTCGGCAAACGCAAAACGGATGCATTCTTCACGGCTGCACAGAATCGGCTGACTGCTCACCTCGTTATAAGCGCAAACGGACAGCGTTTTTTTCGAAAGCGGCTTCGGAAATTCCAGACAAATAAAATCAAACATCCTGTCACCCCAAAAACTGCGTTCGGGGTCAATCCACGCAATCTCAATTTCTCCGTTATCCAATCGGCGACACAGCATATTCGGCATCCATGCGTCATAATTCACCATGGTGCAGGGCACCTCTTTCAAGATGCTTTCATACTTTTGGGCATAGACAAGCAGTTTTTCGCCTTTCGGGGACTTCTTGCCGACATGCACAGCATCGCGAATCAAATTTTCTATCATGCCTTTGAGCGCAGCATACCAATCTCCGTGCAATCCGTTTTGTATGTATCCGAATTCGGTATTCTGAATTTTGTGCAGCTGTGCAACCATTTGCGCCACCTTACGGTTACATTCTGTTTTTTCATCGGCAGTCATTTGAAATTTATCCATTTGCGTGCCTTTGAGTTTTTCCATAATAAAATACGCAGTCGGAATCAAGGTTTCGGAAGAATCCGCAAAATATACCTCGGGCACACGGATATCGGTTTGCGTCCGCAGCAGCGAATACCAGTATACCTCGCTTTGCATCATCTCTTTTTCATAAGTCAGAATCGGCGTATCGGCGGCAGGCGCGACCTTTAAAACATAGTCCTTATCGGCTTTTACCGCATAAACGGCATTATACTCACCTGCACCGAGCGGCGCAATGCTTGTAATTCCCGTAATGCCCGCATGTGCAAACAAGCGTGTGACGGTTTTATCATCTAACAAATATTTTGTACGGCTGACCATAATAAACCTCCCGAAATAAAATTTTCTATTTTGGATTGTACAGCCGATTTTAGAAAAAATATATCAAAATTCCCGACGAAATATCAAAACGCCGAAATAAAGTACAAAAAAACAGAGGCACGGCTTTCGCCGTACCTCTGCTGACATTTGCTTTTACTTACGCAAGCTCTGCGAAGTATTTGATGGTGCGGACCATCTGGCTGGTGTAGGAGTTCTCGTTGTCATACCAAGAAACAACCTGTACCTCATAGAGGTCGTCCGCAATCTTGGAAACCATGGTTTGGGTTGCATCGAACAAAGAACCGAAACGCATGCCGATAACATCGGAAGAAACAATCGGGTCTTCGTTGTAGCCGAAGCTCTCGGAAGCCGCCGCTTTCATCGCCGCGTTGATGCCGTCAACAGTCACATCCGCACCCTTGACAACTGCGGTCAGGATGGTGGTAGAACCGGTCGGAACGGGCACGCGCTGTGCAGAACCGATGAGTTTGCCGTTGAGCTCGGGGATAACCAAACCGATTGCTTTTGCAGCACCGGTGGAGTTGGGAACGATGTTTGCAGCGCCTGCACGTGCACGGCGAAGGTCGCCTTTTCTGTGTGGACCGTCCAGAATCATCTGGTCGCCGGTGTAAGCGTGAATGGTGCTCATGATACCGCTCTGGATCGGTGCATAGTCGTTCAGGGCTTTCGCCATGGGCGCCAAGCAGTTGGTGGTGCAGGATGCAGCAGAAATAATTTGGTCATCCGCAGTCAGGGTTTTTTCGTTTACGCTGTAAACGATGGTCTTAAGGTCGTTGCCTGCGGGCGCGGAAATAACAACTTTCTTAGCCCCTGCGGTGATGTGTGCCTGTGCCTTGTCTTTGGAGCAGTAGAAGCCTGTGCACTCAAGCACAACGTCTACGCCGATTTCGCCCCAGGGAAGCTCAGCTGCGTTTGCAACTGCATAAATTTTCAGGGTTTTGCCGTCTACAGTGATGGTGCCTGCTTCATCGTCCGCGGAAACCGTGTGTGCGCCTTCGCCGATTTTGCCGCAGTAACCGCCCTGTGCGGTGTCATACTTCAGAAGATGTGCCAGCATGGAGGGCTTGGTAAGGTCGTTGATTGCGACGACATCATAGCCTTCTGCGCCGAACATCTGTCTGAATGCGAGACGGCCGATACGGCCGAAACCATTGATTGCAACTTTAACTGCCATTGGGATTACCTCCAAAAATAATAATTTATTTTTTTGCGATACTCATTGTATAACGAATCTGCGAATTTTGCAAGAACTTTCTTGTGAAAACCTACCATGTTGTGAAAAGTTTGTCAGACTGCCTAAAATAATCTCTCTAGGCACCCCGCCAAAGGATAATACAGTCAATAGTATTGTATTTTTTCGTTTTTTCTATGCACATTTCGGGATTTTCTATCCATAATAAAAGCAGAATCTATCCGCCGAAAGGAGAACCTATGGAGCAGGATTTTTTGCACCGCCTGCAAAATATGCAGACGGCTTTTTCCGAAAATCCGCAGGACGAAGGTCTGCGCGGTGCGTTACAGGATTATTTTGACGATTTGCGGATGCACGCCGCACAACCGCAAATCGGCATGCTCACCCGCGAGGCTCTTTCACTGCTGCGCCGATTTCGAAATGCGCAGCCGCCGCATCCCGGCGAACCGACTGCGACCGTCGATTTGACGGCACTGTGCGAGGACCTTGCATTTGCCTGCGACCTTTTGTGCGATATACAAAACAAACGCATTTACTGTACGGATGCGCAAACTGTTTTTGCCGTCTGCCGTCCGCGCGCCGTACTGTGGACGGCACTTAACCTGCTGACCAACGCAGTACAGTATGCAAAAGGACGGTATATTTTTATCGGCACTTCGCAAACAGAACAATATGTACAGCTTGCCGTCTCCTGCGCGGGTGACTTCCCGATTCGCGCTTTTCAGCGCGGAAGCGCCCGCACGGGCGGCGGACTTTGGTATGCCGCTGAAACTGCCAAACTGCACGGCGGACAGCTTTTGCTCTCACGGACAAATACACAAAATACGGTTTTGGCGGTATTTCCCCGCCGAACCTGTACACAGCCCTGCGCCACAGAAACCGATTTCACTGATTGGCTTGCCGACAGTCTGTCGCCCGTATATACCGCTTTCTGTGAAATTTGCACACCGCGATTGTGAGAAATGCATCATTCTATCGCCGCTAAGCCGCACGCGAAAAATCTTACACGGTACAAGATACGTTTTCTATACAATCGCCAAAAAATTCCAAAAAACGAATTGTGCCTATGAAAAAATATCCATGCGATTAAAAATCGGCGAAAATCGGCAAAAATCTGCCGTTTTCCGTCCGAAACCGCTGTTGCAGTTCTTTTGAACCCGTGGTACAATCAATGCACAATGAAAGAAGGAGAGAAAACCATGTTAAAAAATGTACCCGGAACCGCATTGCCGTGGACAGAAGGGCTACAGCAAAACGCGTTTGCGGTTTTATCGCCTGTTTTGGCGGTAACAAAAGGCTTGACCTTAAGTCAACTGCGTGAACTGACAGGTTTAGAGGGGTCAACCATTCAAAATTGGGTAAAGCGCGGCTGGGTGGAAAATCCGACCGGCAAGCGGTACGGCGAAACACAGATTGTGCGCATTGTGATTATCAACATGCTTCGTCATTCCATGCAGCTTGAAAAAATTATTGCGCTGATGGCATACATAAACGGCCGTGTGGACGACCGCAGCGACGACATTATTCCCGACCGCGAATTGTTCAGTTTACTGTGCTCGGTGATATTTGAGGCAGACCGCATGCATTCCACCGACCGCGAGGTCATTGCCTCGATTATAGACAGCCGTCTGGTCAACTATCGCGTGCCGAATCCGCAGGCAGGTGAAAAGCTGCGCCGTGCCGTGCTTTGCATGGTACTGGGCTTTATCGCATCTGAAATCAAAAAACAGGCGGATACAGAGTACAACGCTCTGTTTGCCAAAGATATTAAAGAAAAAGGAGAATGTATATGATTTTAACAACCACACCGCAGGTAGAGGGCTATCCCGTTAAAAATTATTTGGGACTGGTTTGCGGCGAGGTCGTCGCAGGCGTCAACTTCGTAAAGGACTTAGCAGCAGGCTTAACCAACTTTTTCGGCGGACGTTCCAATTCTTATGAGGATGAATTGATTGAAGCTCGCGAGTCTGCCCTTCGGGAAATGGCACAGCGCGCTGAACAGATGGGTGCAAACGCCGTCATTGGAATTGACATTGACTACGAGGTACTGGGGCAGGGCAATATGCTGATGGTCACCGCCGCAGGTACAGCTGTAATTGTATAATACCGTCGTCTCCCGCCCGCAGGATACTTTTCAGTATCCTGCGGGTTTTGTTTTATTAGACAAAACCGCCTGCAATTCGCCGACTTTGTCCGAAAAAATAGGCAGTGACTTTGGATTTTGCACAATTCGCGCGCGAATTTTGTAACAAACTGCACAAACGCTTATTGCAAGTTTGTTTAAAATTTTGATAAAATCGTCAAAAAGCACTTGAAAAATAAAAAAGGGTTTGCTAAAATACCATATAAGGTAAAAGAAGATATCTGCATTATGCCTTGTACGGCAACAGCAAGGCTATACTGTGATGATTTATAAATTCTTTGTTGCCGGAAAGGCTATGTGAATTTTTATGCCGAAAAAAGCAAAAACAGCGGAAAACCCGCATGATGTGCCGCTGTATCTGTTCCACGAAGGCAGTAATGCGCGCGCCTACGACTATTTCGGTGCACACAAAACGGCGGACGGAGTGTGCTTCCGTGTTTGGGCGCCGAGAGCCGTTTCTGTCAGCGTGGTCGGGGATTTTAACGATTGGGACACACTTGCCGCGCCCATGCAGCCCGTACCGCAGAGCGGCGGTGTTTGGGAACTGACCCTTCCGAACATCAAGCAGTATGACACTTACAAATATAATATTGTATCGCAGTCGGGTAAATCGTTTATGAAAAGTGACCCCTACGGCGTGCACATGGAAACCCGTCCCGGTACGGCAACCAAATACTATGAGGTCGCAGACTGCTACGAATGGACCGACAGCACATGGCTCGCGGCAAGAGAAAAAAAGAATATTTACAAGTCCCCCGTCAACATCTACGAAATGCATGCAGGTTCGTGGAAGCAATACGAGGACGGTAACTTCTATTCCTACCGCGCACTTGCCGACGAATTGGTGCCCTACGTCAAAAATATGGGCTACACGCACATTGAATTTATGCCGTTAACGGAATACCCGTTTGACGGCTCATGGGGCTATCAGGTAACAGGCTATTTTGCCGCAACCTCACGCTACGGCACACCCGCAGATTTAAAATATCTGATAGACACCTGCCACAACGCAGGCTTAGGCGTCATTCTTGATTGGGTACCTGCACATTTTCCGAAGGATGCCAACGGTCTTTACGAATTTGACGGTGCGCCGCTGTATGAATATACCGACCCGAGAAAAGGTGAGCATTATTCTTGGGGCACACGTGTATTTGATTACGCGCGACCGGAAGTTCGCTCCTTTTTGATGTCCAGTGCAGATTTCTGGCTGCGTGAATATCACATCGATGGGTTGCGGATTGACGCGGTGGCATCGATGCTGTATCTCGATTATGACCGCGATGACGGGCAGTGGATTCCCAATAAAAACGGCGGACGCGAAAATCTGGAAGCAGTTGAGTTTTTGCAAAAGCTGAATGAGAGCGTCTTCCGCGAGCACCCGCATGCGCTGATGATTGCCGAGGAAAGCACTTCCTGGCCGATGGTGTCACGTCCTGTATTTATGGGAGGCTTAGGCTTTAATTTCAAATGGAATATGGGTTGGATGAATGATATCCTTCGGTATTTCAGCTTAGATGGTTTCTTTCGAAAATATAACCACGACTGCATTACCTTTTCTCTGTTCTATGCGTTCTCCGAAAACTTTGTATTGCCGATTTCCCATGACGAGGTCGTGCACGGTAAAAAATCTCTGATTGACAAAATGCCCGGCACTTATGAGGAAAAATTCGCGGGCGTACGTGCGTTTGTCGGTTATATGATGGCGCACCCCGGCAAAAAGCTGATGTTTATGGGGCAGGAATTCGGGCAGTTTATCGAATGGAATTTCGCGCAGGGACTGGACTGGCTGTTACTGGATTATCCCGCACACCGTGCACTGCAAACCTATTTCCGCGAAATCAACCTTCTGTATAAAAAGACCAAACCGTTTTGGGAAGTGGACGACTCGTGGGAAGGCTTCTCCTGGATATCCTCAGATGACAAAGACAACTCCGTTATCGCTTTCCGTCGCATAGACGAAAACGGTAAAGAAGTAATTGCGGTTTGCAACTTCACCAATGTTGAGCGGACAGAATACCGAATCGGTGTACCGAAAAAAGGCAATTATAAGGTGTTCTTCAATTCCGATGATAAAAAATTCGGCGGTGAGGGGCGCGGCGACCATGAAAAAATCAAAGCAGAGGCAATCAACATGCACGGCTTTGAACAAAGCATTACTTTGGACTTGCCGCCGCTTTCGACGATTTATTTAAAGAAAACCAGGTAAACTTATTTAATCCATGTAAAATATTTTCCTTGAAGGAGGATTCACTTTATGGCACGCAAAATGGAGTGTATTGCAATGCTGCTTGCGGGCGGTCAGGGCTCCCGCTTAGGTATTCTTACCAAGAACATTGCAAAGCCTGCCGTTCCGTACGGCGGCAAATACAGAATCATCGACTTCCCGCTTTCTAACTGTGTGAACTCGGGCATTTCTACGGTCGGTGTGCTGACGCAGTATCAACCCCTGGAGCTGAACGATTACATCGGTAACGGTCAGCCGTGGGATTTGGACCGCGCCAACGGCGGTGTGCATGTGCTCTCACCGTATCAGCAAATCAAGGGCTCGGAATGGTATAAGGGCACAGCAAACGCGATTTATCAAAATATCACGTTTATTGACCGTTACAATCCCGAATATGTGGCGGTTCTTTCCGGCGACCACATTTACAAAATGGATTATTCCAAAATGCTGGATTACCACAAGGAAAAGGATGCCGCCTGCACTATCGCCATGCTTGAGGTCCCGTGGGAGGAAGCACCCCGTTTCGGCTTAATGCTGACGGACGAGGATAACAAAATCACGGAATTTGAGGAAAAGCCGAAAAATCCGCGCAGCAATAAGGCATCCATGGGTGTATACATATTCACTTGGAGTAAGCTGCGGCAGTATCTGATTGACGATGAGGCAAATCCGAATTCGTCCAACGACTTCGGTCACGATGTCATTCCCGCCATGCACAACGCCGGCGAAAAAATGTACGCCTATTTGTTTGACGGCTATTGGAAGGACGTCGGCACAATCGACAGCCTGTGGGAAGCGAATCTCGACCTTTTAAACCCGAAGGTGGATTTAGATTTGTCCGACCCGACATGGAAAATTTACTCCAAAACACCGACCGCCCCGCCGCATTACATCGCGGGCAGTGCCACCGTACAGAATTCCATGATTGGGGAAGGTTCACAGGTGTTCGGCGAACTGGATTTCTCCATTCTGTTCCACAATGTAACGGTGGAAGAAGGCGCGGTTGTGCGCGATTCCATTGTCATGCCGGGCACGGTCATTAAATCGGGCGCGGTTGTGCAGTATGCGATTGTCGCCGAAAACGCGGTCGTCGACGCAAATGCCGTGGTCGGCGAACGCCCTGAGGATATGGCAAATTTGGATGACTGGGGCGTAGCCGTGGTCGGCGCAGGCGTCACTGTCGGCAAAGGTGCGCATGTTGCACCCAAAGCCATGGTGGACACAGACGTAAAGGGGGCAGAATAATGACCGGCAACAATATTTTAGGCATTATTTATTCCAACAAATATGACGAGTGCTTAAGTGAAATTACGGGGCTGCGCACCATGGGCTCCGTGCCGTTCGCAGGGCGTTACCGCCTGATTGACTTTGCACTTTCCAATATGGTAAACAGCGGCATTGAAAAGGTCGGCGTCATTACCAAAAGCAATTATCAGTCTTTGATGGACCATTTAGGCACCGGAAAACCGTGGGACCTTTCCCGCAAAACAGAGGGCATGTTTATCCTGCCGCCGTTTTCATCAGTCAGCAACATGGGCGACTATACCAACCGTGTGGAAATGCTGCGCGGTGTAATGGGCTTTATTTCACGGTCTACAGAAGAATATGTTCTGCTTTCCGACTGCAACGCAGTCATGAACATTGACATTGACGAGCTGATGGATTTCCATGCGGACAACAATGCAGATATTTCGATTGTTTATCAGCATGGTGTTCTGCCGAAGCTTGACAATATCATGGAATTGCAAATGCTGGCGGACGGGCGCATCACACAGGTGGCACTCTCCCCCAATCTCACGGGCGAAGTGGATTATTCCCTGAACATGATTTTAATGAAGCGCTCACTCTTACAGCGTTTAATCAATGAGGCAGTCAGCCTTAACCATGAGTCCTTCGAACGAGACATCATTCAGGGCAATACCGAAAAACTGCGCATTTTCGGCTTTGCAGCAAAAGGCTTTACACGGACTATTGATTCTCTTGCCAGCTATTTCAAGGCCAGCATGGATTTGCTCGACCCGCAAAACTGTGCGCAGCTGTTTGATGCAGACCGTCCGGTTTACACAAAAGTCCGCGATGATATGCCCGCCATTTACGGCTTAGGCTCAACTGTGAAAAATTCGCTGATTGCCGACGGCTGTATTATTGACGGCGAAGTGGAAAATTCCATTCTGTTCCGTGGTGTGCGTGTAGAAAAAGGCGCAGTTGTCAAAAATTCGATTCTCATGCAGGGCAGTTTTGTTGCAACGGGGTCTACGCTGAACTATACCATTACCGATAAAAGTGTCGCGATTACACCGAACAAAACGCTTTCCGGCGCGGAAAATTACCCCGTATTCGTCGGCAAAGGCATTGTGATTTAAGCGATTCTCCCGCAAGGTAAAAGATTATCCGTAGGGGCGGCTGTCTTCAGTTGCCCGCGGGCGCGTAAAGCGTTCTCTACTGAAAGGAAAAAATATATGAAAGTTTTATATGTCTCCAGTGAGGCACTGCCCTTCATGGCATCGGGCGGACTTGCCGATGTGGCAGGGTCCTTGCCGCAGGCACTGCGTAAACGTTTAATCGGCTGCCGTGTGGTGATGCCGATGTATGACGGCATTCGGCAGGAATTGAAGGATACCATGACCTTCCTCACAAGCATTTCCGTCCCCGTGGCATGGCGCAGACAGTACTGCGGCATTTTCGAAGCCAAAGCAAACGGCGTTATTTACTATCTGCTCGACAATCAGTATTATTTCAAGCGTGACGGCATTTACGGCTATTACGATGATGCGGAACGGTTTGCGTTTTTCTCCCGCGCGGTGCTGGAAATGCTTCCGCACATTGACTTTAAGCCTGACATAATTCACTGCAACGACTGGCAGTCTGCACTCACTCCGCTGTATTACAGCACTATGTATGCCACGCGTGAGGGGTATGAAAATATCAAAACCATTTTCACCATTCACAATATCCAATATCAGGGCACATACGGTAAAGAGTTAATCAGTGAGGTTTTGGGGCTTCGTCCGCAGGACACAGGGCTTATTGAGTATGACGGCGATGTGAACTTTATGAAAGGTGCGATTGAAACCGCCAACCGTGTCACAACCGTCAGCCCTTCTTACGCCAACGAAATCCTCGACCCGTGGTATTCCCACGGCTTGGATACGATTCTCCGCGAGCGCAGTTTCAAGCTGTCGGGCATTCTCAACGGGATCGACACCGTCAGCTACGACCCTGAAACCGACCCTGACATCTTTGAGCACTACTCGGCGTCGGATTTCTCCGCAAAAGCGGAAAATAAGCGCGCCTTGCAGGAGCTGATGGGCTTGCCGCAGCGTGCAGACGTTCCGCTGATGGGTATGGTCACGCGCTTGGTCGGGCATAAAGGGCTTGACCTTGTGAAAGCAGTGCTCGACGAACTGCTCTCGACCGAGGATATTCAGATGGTCGTGCTCGGCTCAGGCGAGTGGCAGTATGAAGAATTCTTCAAGGCAATGGCGGCAAAGCATCCTGACAAATTCGCGTTAAAGCTCGGTTTTGTGCCGTCTCTCTCCCGCAAAATCTATGCAGGCACGGATTTGTTCTTAATGCCTTCCAAGAGCGAGCCCTGCGGTCTTTCACAGATGATTGCACTTCGCTACGGCTCAATTCCGATTATTCGCGAAACGGGCGGACTTCGGGACAGTATTCAGGACAGCGGCGACGGCAAAGGCAACGGCTTTACCTTTGCAAGCTACAACGCGCACGATATGCTGTATACCATTCGCCGTGCACTCGAGGGCTACAGACAGCCCGACGGTTGGAAAATCTTGATGAAACGTGCGATGGAATGCGACAACAGCTGGGGCAAATCTGCCAATGCGTATATTAAGCTGTATAAGGAAGTTTTGAAGGATTAAGCACACAATCGTAAAACCTGCGGGGCGGTATTTGCCGTCCCGCAGGTTTCAGGGTTAACCGACAAATTCGAACCCGATTTTCGGGGCTGGATTTGTCGGTTAACCCTATACACAAGGAGAAAAAACAATGATTCGCAAAGCACAGTCAAAGGACGCGCCGCGGGTACACGCGCTTTTAGAGGATATCGTCAAACTGCATCACAAAGGGCGTCCCGATATTTTTGCGGGAGAAAGTCCCAAATACGATATCCCCGCCCTTATTGAAAAATTTCAAAAGGACAACGAATATATTTTTGTTTCCGTGGATGAAAACGACTGCGTCAACGGGTATGTGATGTGCATTTTAGAAGAAAAAAACGACCCGTTTTTCACACAAAGGCCGTACCGCACACTGTATGTAGACGATTTGTGCGTGGATAAATCCGCACAAAAGGGCGGCATCGGACGCGCTTTAATGGCGCGTGCCGTGGAACAGGCGCGCGAACTGCATTGCTATAACTTGGATTTGAATGTTTGGGCTTGCAACGAAGATGCGATTCGATTCTATGAAAAAATCGGCATGCAGAAACAGCGGCAGTATATGGAATTTATACTGGATTAAAGCCGGTAGGGCGAACTGCGTTCGCTCGCAAAAACCGCACACAGCCCGACGGCAGCAGGCAATCCTTGTAAGGCGTGGGCTTCTGACGGGGGAAAGGTCTGCAAAGCAGACAAAAGAGTGCCGGAATTCGAAAAATTTGCTTCCGCCGCAGAATCTACGGCGTAATCCAATTTACGTGCCTCGGAAGATGCTTCGCCTACGGCTCGGAATGACAGACTGTTTTTTCATCTCGTTTGTTTATATCTCCCATACAAAAGGTTGCAGTTTTTCGCATTTTCAAGTATAATAGAAAAAACAGACAAATCTATGGATTTTAGGTGTTGGATATGGAAAGAAACAGAGTCAAGGTGACCATCGCGGGTGTAAATTATTCACTCATCACGGATGAAACCGTAGAGTATACCAATGAAATCGCGACGGAAATCGACAGCAAAATGAAAGAACTGCAAGGGGCAAATCCGTTTATGTCCACCAATCAGGCGGCAGTGCTTGTGGCGATTGAATTTGCCGACAAAGCGAGAAAATCGGAACAGACCGCCGAGGGCTACCGTGCACAGATTAAGGATTACCTGAAAGATGCATCCGAAGCACAGACGGAGCGCGATTTTTATAAGCGCGAGCTGGACCGTGTACGCACAGAGGCCAAAGCAAAATCCAATCAAATGAATTTATTTGCACCGCAAAGCGACAACCAATGACAAAGCCTGAAATTTTAGCCCCCTGCGGCGGTGAGGATGCATTGCTTGCCGCCGTACGTAGCGGTGCAGACGCTGTATATTTCGGTGCGGGCGATTTTAATGCCCGCAGAAATGCTGCCAATTTTGACGGTGACGCGCTGGAGCGCGCCGCCGCGTTTTGCCGTCTGCACGGCGTGCGGTTTCACATTACGCTGAATACTCTGGTTACTGACAGTCAGCTTACCGATTTGCGTCAGACCGTGGAACACGTCTGCGAAGCGTCGGCAGATGCGCTGATTTTGCAGGATTTGGGTGCACTGCGCCTGGTACGGCAAATGTGCCCCGATATGGAAAAGCACGCGTCTACGCAAATGTCTATCGGCACACGGGCGGGATTAGAGCTGTTGCGTTCCCGTGGGTTCTCCCGTGCGGTACTGCCGCGAGAGCTGTCCGAATCGGAAATCGCGTCTCTTTGTCAGGAAAAACCGTTGGAGTTGGAAGTGTTTGTACACGGCGCTTTATGCATGTGTGTGTCGGGGCAGTGCCTTTTAAGCGCGATGCTGGGCTCTCGCAGCGGCAACCGCGGGCTTTGCGCCCAACCCTGCCGTTTGCAGTTTGCCGCCGAGGGCGGGACAGGGCACGATTTGAGTCTAAAGGATTTATCGCTGTTGGAAAACATGGAAACGCTCGCCGTACTCGGTATAGATTCCTTTAAAATCGAAGGCAGAATGAAACGCCCCGAATATGTTGCGGCGGCGGTAACCGCCTGCAAATCGGCGTTGTCGGATACATATACCGCACAGCAAAAGACGGAACTCGGTGCACTGTTTTCCCGTTCGGGCTTTACGGATGGGTATTTCACAAATTCGCTCGGCAAAGAAATGTTCGGCACACGCGAAAAGGAAAACGTGACGGCAGCAACCAATGCACTTTTCAAAAAATACGCCGCGCTGTATGAAAAAGAACGCGCCGTACGCCCTGTGGATTTCACCTTATGTGCAAAAGTCGGCGAAGTGCCGACCTTGCAGGCAGTGTGCGGTGCATACCGTGCTTCGGCAACGCAGGAAGTGCTCTGTGAAGCGGCAAAAAACGTACCGCTGACCGAAGAAAAGGCGCACACACAGCTGCAAAAGTGCGGCGGCACGGTTTTTTACGCACGGCATATCGCCTGTACGCTTTCCGAAAATGTCAGTCTGCCTCTGTCCGTCTTAAATGCATTGCGGCGCAGTGTGCTGGAAAAACTGGAAGCACAAATATGTACGGCAAAGCCAAAGCACACCGTAAATATACCGTTGGATTTTTCTGCACATACAGCGGGTGCTGTGAAACGGTATCTCCGCTTCCGCAGTGCGGCGCAGGTGCCTGACAACGTATCGGCGGACCGCATATTTTTACCGCTCGGCACACCGCGCGCAGTATTGGAACACTGTCGCGCAGGCGTATATCTGCCGCGCGGGCTATTCGGTGCGGAAGAAAAAATTTCAGAGATGCTGAAAATAAGCGGTGCCGCTTATGCGATGTGTGATACACTGGACGCCGTTGCCCTCGCAAAACGTGCCAATGTGGAAATTATCGGCGGAGCGTTTCTCAACATATTCAATACATTGGCGCTTGAGGAGCTTGCGGAAATCGGTGCAGCAGAGGCAACACTTTCCAACGAATTAACTGTTTCGCAAATCGCAGCTTTGGGCGGCAGTTTGCCGCGCGGCGTATGCGTATACGGCAGGACCCCGCTGATGCTCACGCGGAACTGCCCTGTGAAAAACGGGAAATCCTGCAAAGAGTGCGGGCGCAAAAGCGGACTGACCGACCGTAAGGGAATTTTCTTTCCCGTGCTTTGCGAAAACGGATTCTCTGAAGTATTCAATTCGCGTCCGACTTACATGGGGGACAGGCTTTCGGAAATCCGCAATGTGGATTTTCATTTGTATGATTTCACAACCGAAACAAAGGAAGAGTGCGCCGCGGTTCTGCGTGCATACACGACGGGAGTTGCGCCTGTCGGCGAATATACCCGAGGACTATTTTACAGAGGTGTTGAATAATGGAAACCTTAAAAATCAAAAAAGTACATAAGAACGCGGTCATTCCGCACCGCGCCACCGAGGGCAGTGCGGGCTTGGACCTTTGCGCATGCATCGATGAACCTTTAACGCTTCGCGGCGGGGAAACCGCGTTGATTCCCACCGGACTCGCCATTGCACTGCCGAGCGCACAGTACGGCGCATTTATATTTGCACGCAGCGGGCTGTCGATTAAGCACGGTATCGGGTTGCTCAATTCCGTCGGTGTCATAGACAGCGATTACCGCGGTGAAATCAAGGTCGGCGTGATTAATCAGGTGCAAGAACCATATACCATACAACCCGGTGAACGCATTGCACAGCTTGTGGTAATGCCCGTTTCCGTTATGCCCGTAGAAGAGACAGAAAACTTAGACGAGACCGAACGCGGCACAGGCGGTTTCGGCTCTACGGGAACAAAATAAAAAACGAACCGAAAATAAGCAAGAAAAAACCGCCTGAGGGGGAGCTCAGACGGTTTTTCTCTTTTGTTGAAAAAGAAGGGGGAGAAATGAAAAAGTTCTTCAAACAGAAGGGGGTAATTCTGTTCGACCAAATCAAGTGTCTCTCTTGATTTGATGCCTTTAGTATAAGGATAAAATATTTCCGGAAAATAGCTATTTATTGAACGTTTTGTAAACAAAAACAACATAAAAATAACAAAATGACAGAAAACGGCAATTCCTTACAAAATCTCGGTATAACTGCCTAAATAGCAGAATTGCTCTGTAGAAGCCTCGAGTTCTGTGAGCATACGCAAAAAATTCTCCGCATATACCGACGCCTCTACATCGAAATAAAACCGAAACTCAAAATCGCTGTTCGGGCGCGGACGGCTTTCCAGCTTTAATAAATTGATGTCCAGTGCATAAAAACGCGACAATACATCATAAAGTGCGCCGGGCCTGTGCGGCAGAGTGAGCATCAGACTGGTTTTATTCGCGCCGGGAAAGATTTCCAAATCTTTCCCGATACAGATAAACCGCGTGTAATTACTGTCGGAATTCTGTATGTTTTCTGAAAGGCAGGCAAGCCCGTACAGTTCCATGCAATCTTTGGAAGAAATCGCGGCAATATCACAGCGGTCGCTTTCTGCTACACGCTTTGCCGCGGCGGCAGTGTTGGCGCACACCGTGACCTTGACACCTGAAAGTCCGTTTAAAAACCGACTGCACTGGTTGATTGCCTGCTCGTGAGAAAAAATTTCTTTGATTTGTGAAAGCTGTACGCCCTTTTTCGCAAGCAAGGCATGCTCTACTTTTAAGCGCACGCTTTTGACAATGTGAAATTTGTATTGATGCATGAGGTCGTATACATGGTTTACAGACCCCGCTGTACTGTTTTCAATCGGCAGAATTCCGTATTGGCAAAGTCCCTGCTGTACGGCGGAAAACACGCCTTCCCACGCGTCAAAAAACAGAATATCGGGACGTTTGAACAGCCGTGCGCACGCAAGCGCGGAATAAGCCCCGTCCACCCCTTGGCACGCAACGACAGCCCCCTCAGGCAAATCCGACTGCTTCGGCGACTGTATGGCAGTCTGCACCTTTTGCACAAAAGCGGACATACCGTTTTCCAAATACTTCCGCTGATAAGAACGTGAAAGTCCCATGATGTCCGAATATAACAGGCGTGTATACAGTCCCAAATCGGCATCCTGTGCCATCCCGCCAACGCACTTCAAAAGCTCCCGCTCTCGGGCACGGTCAAGTACGGGCTTGTGATTCGCCTGCTTATACTGTGCGACCTTTAAAGAAATGCCCATACGTTTTAAGAACAGGGGAACCAACTGCGCGTCAATTTCGTTGATTTCGTTCCGCAATTCGTTTAAATCTAATTCTTCCATCTTTATTTCCCACCCAGCAAATCTAAAATTGTAATGGCCGTAACCGCCTCTACCACGGGTACGGCGCGCGGCACGATACACGGGTCGTGCCGCCCTGTGATTTGCAGTTCTTCGACCGTCTTTTTCTCTGTACTTACGCTTTGCTGTACCTTACCGATAGAGGGTGTCGGCTTGAATGCCGCGCGGAAGACAATCGGCATACCGGAAGTAATACCGCCCAAAATTCCGCCATGGTCATTTTTCTTTGTGACAATATTGCCGTCTGCATCCACCGTGAAAGGGTCGTTGTTTTCACTGCCGCGCTTTTTTGCGCCCGCAAAGCCGCTGCCGAATTCCAATCCCTTTAGCGCGGGTATCGCAAAAAGATTGCGCGCCAGCTGATTTTCCACACCGTCAAACATCGGGTCACCGAAGCCCGCTTTTACACCTGTGACGGCACATTCCACCACGCCGCCGACAGAGTCTGCATCCAAACGCGCCGACTCAATGACCGCCTGCATCTTTTCTCCCTGCCCATCGGAAAGCACGGGAAATGCTTTCTCTGCAATATTGTCGTTTTGAATGTGCACAGGGTCAAACGGCGTGTCGAGTACGTCGCCAATCGAGTAAATGTGTGCGCGGATTTCAATCCCCTTTTGCTTGAGAATTTGCAGGCAAATTGCGCCCGCGTAGCAAAGGGGTGCGGTCAGCCGCCCTGAAAAATGACCGCCGCCCGCGATGTCGTTAAAGCCGCCGTAGCGCACTGCCGCCGCATAATCGGAATGAGACGGACGGGGCGTTGTGTGCAAATTACTGTAATCGCCGGAACGCGTATTGGTATTTTGAATCATCACGCCGATAGGTGCGCCGCAGGTAACGCCATCCAGGAGCCCCGACAAAACGACCGGTGTATCCGCCTCTTTTCGGCTGGTGGCGAATTTTGCTTTTCCGGGCGCGCGCCGTGCCATAAACGCAGAGATTTCCGCTTCGTCCAACTGAAATCCTGCGGGCAGTCCGTCAATCACCGCGCCGATGGCGGCGGAATGCGACTGTCCAAACACGGACACTTGAATATGCTTACCGTTAAGAATCGAGGACATCTGCTTTCCCTCCCAAATATTTAAAATCTTCAAAAAAGTGCGGATAGGATTTTCTGATTGCCTCTGCACCGTGAACGGTCACTGTGTTTTGCGCCGCCGATGCGGCGACTGACGCGGACATCACCATTCGGTGGTCATTAAAGCCCTGCACCGTTCCATCCTGCACCGTTCCGCCGTAAACGCGTAGGCTGTCGGCGGCTTCTTCGGTTCGCACGCCGAGTGCGCCGAGCATTTCGGAAATTGCCGCCAATCGATCACACTCCTTGATGCGCAACCGTCCCACGTGGATGAAATCGGTCACGCCGTCTGCATACGCCGCCGCAACGGAAAGAATCGGCACAAGGTCGGGAATATCGGACGCATCCACCGTCACACCGTGTAAGGGGGCAGGCAAAACCGTAACGGCATTTTTCTGCCACACGACCTTTGCACCCATATGGGAAAGCACATCACATACCGCTTTGTCACCCTGTATGGAATCGGCGAAAAGTCCCGTGACTGTGACAGGTGCTTTAAGTGCGCCCGCCGTGAGGAAAAATGCCGCGTTCGACCAGTCACCGTCTACCGTGATAGTTTTCGGCGAACGGTAGGCTTGCTTGCCTTTTATACAGAACCTATTTTCCGACTGCTCAACAAGGATACCGAAACGTCGCAGGGTCGAAAGGGTCATTTGAATATATGCTTTTGATTCTACAGGCGGCAGCAGTTCAATTTCACTGTCCCCGTCTAAAATCGGCAGAGCGAACAAAAGCCCTGTCACATACTGTGAGCTGACATTGCCCTTTAAAACATATTTGCCCGCTTGCAGACAACCGCTTGTGTGTATGGGGAATACACCGTGCGGGGAAAAGGTCACGCCGTGCGCTTCCATTGTCTGCCGCAACTCGGTTACAGGGCGTTCAGGCAATCGGCCGTGCCCTGTGAATTCACCGTTTATGCCGAGGGCAGAAACCAAAGGCAGTAAAAAGCGCAGGGTCGAGCCGCTCTCGTTACAGTCGAGCGAAGCAAAAGTTTTCTGTGTCTGTATCGGTTTTACCAAGATTTTTCCGTCTTCAAATACAATCCTTGCGCCTAAGGCACAAAGGCAGTCCGCCGTGGCGCGAATGTCCGCAGACAGCACATTGCAACGCACCTCGGTCGGCGCGTGTGCGAGCGCCGCTGCAATCAAAATGCGGTGCGCATCGGATTTTGAGGAAATCGCAGAAACCGTACCCGAAAGTGCAGACGGCGTAATTTTCACATACATTGTCCGAGTCCTTTCTCAATAAAGGGCAAGAGAGCGTCCGTGCTGACTTTCTGCAGTACACATTCCCCTAAATTCTTCGGAATCACCAGCGTAATTGAACCGCCGTCCCGCTTTTTGTCGGACAAAGCGCGCGCCAACAACTGTTCTGCGGAATATTCTGTTGCGGTCGGCAAATCATATTTCCGTAAAATTTTCAAGAGCGGTTCTGTGCAGTCTGCTTGAGTCCTGCCTGTAAGATACGCCCCGCGTGCGGCAAGTACCATACCGATTGCAACCGCACTGCCGTGAGAAACCGAGAAGTCACTGCACCCTTCTACGGCGTGCCCTAAGGTGTGCCCAAAGTTTAAGAGCCCGCGAAGTCCCCTGTCTTTTTCATCCTGCTCTACAACATTCCGTTTCAGCTGTACACAGGTTTCTATAACGGTTTCCAAATTTTCTTTCGCTTCGTTTTCACAGAGAAAATCAAAGAACGCGCGGTCAAAAATCACGCCGTACTTAATCACTTCCGCCATACCGTCGGAAAACAGACGGTCAGAAAGTGTGGAAAGCGTTTCAGGGTCGCACAGCACCGCGCGCGGCTGATAAAACGCACCCGCTAAGTTCTTGCCTGCTGTCAAATCAATCGCCGTTTTGCCGCCGACAGAGGAATCCACGCACGCAAGGAGTGTAGTCGGCACTTGGATAAAATCGATGCCGCGCTGATAGGTCGCCGCCGCAAAGCCTGCCATATCGCCGACCACACCGCCGCCGAGCGCAACAATGCAGTCCGTACGCGTCACGCGGTTCTGCGCCAAGAACTCCAATATCGCCGTATAGGTGTGTATATTTTTCGAGCGTTCGCCGTTCGGGAATACAAATTTCAGCGTCTGAAAGTCCGCCGCCTGCAAGGATTTCTCCGCACGTTCGGCGTACAGCCTGTCTACGATATCATCTGTAATGATTACAGCGGTTCTCGCCTCTGTCAACGCACGCAAATATGCGCCTGTTTCATCTAAAACACCGTTTTTGACGGTAATGTCATACTTTGTGCCTGTGTGCACGGAAACTGTTTTCATAGCTTTCTCCCGCTTTATGCTTTATACAAGCCGTCAATCTGTTCCTTGCGGTCACTGCCCGCCTTCAAAAGTGTATACATTGCTTCTGTATCGTGATTTTTCAGCGCGTCACTGTACTGCTGTAAATTGGCGATGATGCCGTCAATTTCCGCAATCAGATTATCGGCATTGTCAAAAAACAACTCTGTCCACATGCCTGCATTCAATTTGGCAACACGGGTCAGGTCTTTATAACTGCCCGCAGAAAACCCGCTGTGTACCTGTGCCTCGGGGCTTTTGACATACGCATTGGAAACCACATGCGCCAGTTGTGAGGTATAGGCAATAATGCGGTCGTGCTCTTCCGGGGTGGTGATTTGCATATTGGTAAAGCCGATAGATGTAAACAATGCCTTTAAATCCGCCAAATCCTGAATTTCCGCATCTTTGGGCGGTACAAGCACCATAGACGCATTTTGAAACATCGATACATCCGAATAAGAAAAGCCCGAGTAGTGCAACCCCGCCATTGGATGCCCGCCGTAGAATTTAAAACCGTATTGCGCCGCGGTTTCCCACAGTGCATGACAAATGACACGCTTAACACCGCAGCAATCTAAAACAATCGCACCCTTTTTGAGTACAGGCGCGTATTTCTGCACAAAATCCACGGTCAGTTGCGGATACAATGCACAAATCAGCATATCGCACTGCAGAATTTCTTCTTCTGTCAGCTCGCCGTCAATCGCGCCGAGCAGTTTCGCTTTTAAAAGTGTATCCCCACTGCGGTTCCAACCGAGCACGGTGTGTTCCGTGTTGTACTTCAATGCTTTGGCAAGCGAGCCGCCGATAAGCCCCAAGCCGATAATTCCGATTTTCATAGTCTCATTCCTTTATAGCCTTCAGAATCTTTTGCACGCCCGCGGTAACTTCTGCAAATTCTTCGGGACGCAGTGCCTGCGGACCGTCGCACAGCGCATGCGCAGGGTCGTTGTGGACTTCAATCATCAAACCGTCCGCACCGCACGCTGCCGCCGCGAAGGACATGGGCTTGACCATACGGGCAATGCCCGCTGCATGACTCGGGTCAATAATCACGGGCAAATGTGTTTTCTCCTTGAGCATCGGCACAGCAGTCAAATCAAGCGTATTCCGCGTGGCGGTTTCAAAGGTGCGGATGCCGCGCTCGCAAAGGATAACATTTTGATTTCCTTCCGCCATAATATATTCCGCGCTCATCAGCCATTCCTGATACGTAGAGCAAAGCCCGCGTTTCAGGAAAATCGGCTTGTTCGTTTTACCGAGTTCCTTCAAAAGTTCAAAGTTTTGCATGTTGCGCGCACCGACCTGAATAATATCCACATTTTCGAACAGCGGAATATGCGACGCGTCCATAATTTCCGTAACAATCGGCATGCCCGTCTCTTTTTTCGCCTCTAACAAGAGCTCCAGTCCTTCTGTGCGCATGCCCTGAAACGCATAGGGAGAGGTTCTAGGCTTAAATGCGCCGCCGCGCAGGATATTCGCCCCTGCCGCTTTTACATCGCGCGCAATAGAAATAATCTGTTCGCGGCTTTCCACCGAGCAGGGACCTGCAAAAAATTGGAAAATGCCGCCGCCGATTTTCACGCCGCCGACGTCAATCACCGTGTCATCGGGGTGGAATTTGCGGTTAGCATTTTTATAAGGCTCCGAAATGCGCTTGACCTTCGCAACAATATCCAACCCCTCGATAAGGTCGGTATCCACCTTACTGGTATCGCCTATAAGCCCCAAAATGGTTTGGTACGCGCCCGTAACGGTATGGACGGACAGACCTTGATTTTCAAGCCAGTCCGTGAGCGTTTTTACCTTTTTTTGTTCTGCATTGTCTTTTAAAATAACAACCATAGTGAATACGCCTCCAAATAAAAACGCCGCAGTGAATTTCACTGCGGCGTAGTTTTAAAATCCGAAAAATCTTAAAGCAACTACAAGTTTACAGCGAAATTCAACTAACCCTACCCAAAAAGCAGGTAAAGTAAAAGTAAAAATATGCAGCTGTAAACATTTTTTCAGACATGGTCATGCCCTTTCGTCTGCTACGATTTTCAATGAAAGTATATTAGCACCGTACCGAACGAATGTCAAGTATTTTTCCGAAAATAATTTGCCGCTTTAAAGTGATATTGTGTGTTTTCCGAAATTGCACGCTTCTTAACCGTTCATCTATCAGAAAAACAGTGTCCCTACTTTGCACGGTTTCCGCGCAGTGCGCGAACCAGCTCCTGCGGTTTCGGCGGTTTGCCGTACATCAGCACACCGATCTTATAAATCGCCGCCGCCAAGTACCCGGTTAAGACAGTAGAAACCAACAAAATCACTACCGAAATTACAATTTCATAGGGCTCCACATGCCCTAACGCAATGCGGGTAAACATCGCCATCGGCGATGTGAACGGAATAAACGACGCTGCTTTCATCACCCCGTTGTCCACATTGTTCATCATGGAAAACACGGTAATCATGAAGGAAGCAATCATCAAAAATGTTACGGGCATCACTAACGTATTAATATCCTCTAAACGGCTCGCCAGAGATGCAAGTGCACCGTACAGGAAAGAATACAGCAAATAGCCCAGTACGAAAAATAAAACCGTATATAAAAGCATGGAAAGCGGCATGGCAAAAATACTTTCCACTACCGTATTGCCCGCCCAATAGCTTTTGTTTACACCATAAAATACAAACGCACTGCCCAGCAGTAAAACCAGCTGTGTAAAGCCTGCCGCACCCGCGCCGTTCCGCCCCAAAAGACCGAGTGCGCGTCCGCTTTCCACCGAAAAGGATACGCCCTTCAGCACCCGCTTTTCACCAAAGCTTTTCGTTAAGTTTTCTGTTTGTAATCGCATAAATCCGTTTCCCTTCACTTGATTGCGGTTTTGGAATATGATAGAATAATTATATTATCTTTTTCTTTGTTATTGTACTACTATGCGGAAAAATAATCAACATATATGAGAGGATGTGCCGATATGGTGCGTGATTTAAATGAAAAGAACCTCATTTACCAGATTCGCCAATACAGAATGAAGCGCCGTGTATATTTTTTCCCTGAAATCGACTCCACCAACAATGTCGCTAAAAAGCTTTGTAATGAAAACAAGGGCGGCGGCGCACTGGTGGTCGCCGACTGTCAGACGGCAGGTAAAGGTCGGCTTGGGCGCAGCTTTGCCTCCCCCGCCGGTACAGGTTTGTATCTGACTGCGGTATATGAACTGACGGGGCAGGAAAAAAATTTCGAACTGCTGCCCGCATTGGCAGGGCTCGCCGTACGCGATACGCTCTATAACATGTTCGGGTTGGAAACCGCAATTAAGTGGCCGAACGATGTACTGTATGAAGGCAGAAAGCTCTGCGGTATTCTGTGCGAAGCCGTCAATGTCGGCAACCGTCCGAAATATGTCACGGTCGGTGTCGGCGTCAATGTACAGCGCGGCGATTTTCCCGATGATGTAGACTGCATTGCGGGCGCCGTCAGCGACTACTGTACCGATGAAGTTGACCGCAATGAGCTTTGCATAGAGCTTGTACACAATATGGACAGATACATTTTGCGAAGCTGTGCGCTTACAGAAGACAGCCGAGACGCCATTGAACGCTTAAAGGCTTGCTCGGCAACATTGGGGCAAATGGTGCGTGTCATTACCCCTGACAGCGAATTTGACGCGCGCGCGCTTGATTTTGCGGAAAACGGCGGGCTTTTGGTCAGCTGCGCCGAGGGCGAAAAAATTATCACCTCAGGTGAAGTGATTCATATTCGGTAAGCCGGTGTCTAAACTCTATATCGGGACGGTATTGCAGCGTCTCTGCAATCGAACACAATATGCCGAAACCCTTTCGCATCGGACATTTTATAATCCCCTGTATATTGACATT
>DKUE01000031.1:0-6089 GCA_002490525.1 Ruminococcaceae bacterium UBA7212 | reverse complement strand
AATGTCAATATACAGGGGATTATAGCATAAAATATTCTTGTTGACAAGCACTAAATGTCAAAAGAGGTATTTTATGTTTAAGAATAAAGCTCAAAACGGCAGAAACAACGCCTGCGGCATAAAGCTTGCGGAAATCCGAAAAGCACAAAAGCCCTATATGAGCCAGCGTATATTGGCAGAAAAATTACAGCTTATCGGCATAGATGTAGATAAAAACGCCGTACAGCGTATGGAATCGGGACAACGGTTTATTACAGACATAGAAATTATTGCTATCTGCAAAACCTTTCATATTACACCGAACGAACTGTTTGACACAGAATAGAATTTGCACCGCTAAACAGACAATCTCACTTGTGCAAATGTTGTAAAATCTGTCGATTTGTTGACACCTCTTTGTGTTTATGATACAATGCAGTATTGTACACACAATCAAAAATATTATCCTTCGGAGTGTCTGATGAACATTTACGAATCTGTTTATAAACAAAATATCTCCCATCCGAACAAACGCGCCATGTCTATTACCATGCACAATGGGGAAAGGCGCGTCTACACCTACGGCGAGGTCTTTGAAACGGCGGAGCTGTACAGCAAAAGATTAACCGCGGCAGGCGTGAAACCGGGCGACCGCATCGCCTTTGTTTCAGAGGGCTGTCCCGAATGGACAATTGCCTTTTTTGCCGTTTGCAAGCTGCACTGTACGGCGGCATTGCTGGACGCCTCTTTGACGGCGGCGGAACTGCATGATTTTATTCAACAGTCCGATGTGCGCGCGGCATTCTTCTCTCCGAAAACAGCAGAAAAATTCGCGGACCGTCCGCCGTATGCCTTCCCTGTATTCAACGTATTGGACTGCACCGTATTTCCGGGCTTCCCCGAAACGGTTTCGGCAGAGCTGCCCGCAACGCCCGACCCGAATGAGGAAATCGCCTGTATCATTTTTTCCTCAGGTACAACCCGCAAAGCGGCAGGCATTATGCACAATCACGACAATTTGATCAACACCACCCGCATGACGCTGGATGTGCAGGGTCTGACAAGCGAGGGGCGTTTTCTTGCCATTATTCCGAACAGCCATATTTACGGCGTCGTATGCCTGGTACTCGGTCCAGCGCTTATCGGTGCGGATGTGCATTACATTGAATCTATCAGCGCCGATGCGGTTTTGGGCGCGTTCGCAGAATATCACCCGACTGTGCTCCCCGCCGTACCGAAGGTGTACGAGCTGTTCATGACGCAGATTATGCGTAAAATTAAAAAAAGCCCCATTACGGCGGCAATGTTTAAAATATTTTTCCCCGTTTGCTTGCGTCTGCGCCGTAAAAACGGCAGTCTTTTGGGCAAAAAGCTTTTCAAAAGTATCCACGCAGGCTTCGGCGGCGGTCTTGAATTCCTGTGCTCCGCAGGTGCGCCTTTAAATAAAGACGTGGCTGAATTTTATTACGGCACGGGTTTTAATATCATCATCACCTACGGTGCGTCTGAAACGAATATTCCGACCATAGGCAATGTTCCCGAGGATTTGCAGACCGATTCCTGCGGAAAGCCCTATCCGCCTGTTTCCGTCAAATTCAGCGATGCGGGCGAAATCCTGATTAAATCGCCGTATATGATGAAGGGCTATTTCAGAGACGAGGCGGCAACCGCGGCGGCCTTCACCGAAGACGGGTATTTCATGACAGGCGACCTCGGTGAACAGGATGCGCGCGGCAACATCCGCATTACAGGACGTTCCAAGGAAAATATTGTGCTTGCCAGCGGCAAAAAGGTCACACCCGATGATGTGGAAGAAAAATACAGTGATTTGCGCGGCGTAAAAGAATTCGTGATATGCGGCGTGCCGCATGAAAGCACCGATTACGATGAAATTCACGCATTTGTGGTGCCCGAGGGCATTACGCAAGCGGACAAAGATGCCATCAAAGCCGAAATACGCGAAAAAGGCGCAAAGCTGATTCAGAATATGCGCGTCAGCACCACACATTTTGTTTCGGAAATCCCGCGCACCTCACTGCAAAAGCCGAAGCGTTACCTGTTAAAACAGCAGGCACTGCGCGAGCGCATTGAAGGCGAGCAGACATTACCCCCCACATCCTCCGCAGAAGATATGCTGACGCAGGTAATTGGTGTGGTGGCAAAAATTGCCAATACTACGCCCAAATCCATCACCCCTGAAACAAAAATTTTTGCTGAACTTTCCGTGGATTCTTTGAGTTCTATCAATCTGGCACTGGAACTGGAAGACCTTTACAAGATCAACATTGAACGGTTTTATTTTGACGACATGACCGTAAATGATGTGGTCAGCACCCTGCAAAATAAAGCAACACAGCAAAAAGCCATCGGGCAAGAAAATGTAGACTATCCGCAGAAAAAAACGAACAGCGATTATTACACATACGCCTTCTTCCGCAACGCAGCGCGCTTTGTGTATAAGCTCTCTGTACACGGCAAGGAACACATTCCGACAGATACGGGCTTTATTATCTGCGCCAACCATGTTTCCAAAATTGACTATTTGTATATTTCTTCCGCCTTTTCCAAAGAACGTTTCAAAACGCTCTGCTGTATGGCAAAAAAGGAACTCTTTCGCAACGACCCGTTCAGCCGCAAACTGATTAAATCGGCGGGTATGGTGCCCGTGGACCGCAGCGGCATCAACATGAAAACTATGGACAGTCTGAAAAAAAGACTGCACGAAAACTGGGGTGTTGTGATTCACCCGGAGGGCACGCGCAGCGCCGACGGTATTTTCCGTGAAATAAAAAGCGGCGCGGCAGTGCTTGCGATTGACGCCGGCGTACCGATTATCCCTGCCTATGTCAACGGCGCCTATGAGGTGTTTCCGCGCAATCGCAAAATCATGCGTTTCTTCGACTGGAAACGCATGAAGAAATTTCCGATTTCCGTTACCTTCGGCGAAGCGATTCAAACGGACGGTAAAGACGTTGCCGCTTTAACCGAGGAAGTGCAAAATGCGATTCTCGCCTTGCAGACCCAGATTAAGGGACAAACGGAATAAAACGCTCGTTCCAGCCCTGAAAAACATTTCAAAACACAACTACGCCCCCGCGGTATATCCGCGGGGGCGTTTTCAACAGCCTGACTGCAGGCGCGTTTTTTGTATGCGTTATTCCTGCACACCCGGAATCTTCGGCAATTTGTCAAAGCCGTACTGCAAATCCGCATCGGTCGGGATGTAATCCCGCATCTCACCGTTTATATACGCAGTATATGCAGCCATGTCAAAATAGCCTGTGCCCGTAAGCCCGAACAGGATGGTTTTTTCTTCGCCGGTTTCTTTGCACTTCAGCGCTTCGTCAATTGCGGCACGGATGGCGTGTGCGCTTTCGGGAGCGGGAAGAATCGTTTCAACCTTTGAAAACATGGTTGCCGCCTCAAAAACCTTCGTCTGCTCTACACTGACGGCCTCCATGAGCCCGTCGTGATAGAGCTTTGAGAGAATCGGCGACATCCCGTGATAGCGAAGACCGCCCGAGTGATTGGGCGAGGGCTTGAACTCACACCCTAAGGTATACATTTTTGCCATCGGGGTAATTTTGCCCGTATCACAGTAGTCGTAGGCATATTTGCCGCGTGTTAAAGACGGACAGGAGGCGGGCTCTACCGCTACAATGCGCGGATTTGCTTTTCCGAGCAGCTTATCCTGCATAAACGGTGCTATAAGTCCGCCGAGATTTGAACCGCCGCCCGCACAGCCGATGACGATGTCCGGATATTCGTCGAGCATTTCCATTGCGGTTTTGCTTTCCAAGCCGATAACAGACTGATGCAGAAGCACCTGATTGAGCACGGAACCCAATACATAGCGGCAGCCTTCTGTCGTAACCGCTGTTTCAACCGCCTCTGAAATTGCCGTGCCGAGAGAGCCTGTATTGCCGGGGTCGGCGGCAAGAATTTTGCGTCCGGCTTCGGTGGTGGTTGAAGGACTTGGAATCACATTTGCATCAAAAGTGCGGATGATTGCCTGACGGAACGGCTTTTGCTCATAAGAGCACTTCACCATATACACTGTCAGCGGCAAATGAAAATATGCACACGCTTCCGCAAGCGCTGTCCCCCATTGTCCTGCACCCGTTTCTGTGGTAAGGGAAGACAGTCCCTGCTCTTTGGCATAATACGCCTGTGCAATCGCAGAATTCAGCTTGTGGCTCCCCGATGTGTTGTTTCCCTCGAATTTATAATAAATTTTTGCAGGTGTGCCGAGCGCCTTTTCCAAATTATATGCGCGAATCAACGGCGACGGTCGGTAAATTTTATACATTTCCTGAATTTCTTCGGGAATGTCGATATATCGCGTGGTATCATCCAGCTCCTGATGTGCAAGCGTCTTACAGAATATAGGATATAGTTCCTCTTCGGTGACGGGCTTGCCTGTGGCAGGATTGCGCATCGGGTCGGGCAACTCTTTCATATCCGCACGGAGGTTATACCATTGCTTCGGCATTTGATCTTCGGTCAAATATAATCTATGCGGTACTTTTTTCATTTTAAAGACTCCTTTTATCTCTTAAATAAAGCGTTGATTTTTTGATAATACGGCACATCTACATTTACAAGCATTTCTTCCGTTGTGCGGAACTGCCAGTTGCCGAACGCCCGCCCGGGGACGTTCATGCGTGCATCCGAGCCGAAGCCGCAAAGGTCTTGGTACGCGATAATCGCGAGTTTTGCGGAACTGCGCCAAACGGTTTCAATGATTTTGCGGCAGGAAGGACTGTGAAAACCGCCTTCACCCCAGTTGTCGCCCGCAAAGCCGCAGTAGTCCAGGGCGAAACGGCGGTCGCGTTCACTTGCTTCCCAAAGCCATGCGAGCAGGGTGGTATTGTCATGTGTGCCGACATATGCCACACAGTTTTGCGGATAATTATGCGGGAGATGCGTGCTGTCACCGTTGGGGTCAAAGCCGAACTGAATAACGCGCATCCCGGGAAATTCGGTATCTTCCAAAAGCTGTATCACGTCCTCGCCGAATGTACCGAGGTCTTCTGCAACAATCGGGACTTCCCCGAAGGCTTCGGCAACTGCGTTGAAGAGCTTCTTCCCCGGACCTTTTTCCCAAACGCCGTTTTTGGCAGTTTCACTTTCGGCAGGGACTGCCCAATAAGACGCGAACGCGCGAAAATGGTCAATGCGCACGGTGTCGTACAATTTCAGCGCCGTGTGAATACGGTCGCACCACCATCGGTACCCATCCTTTTCCATTGCTGTCCAGTCATACAGAGGATTGCCCCAAAGCTGTCCGTCTTCTGAAAAATAATCGGGCGGCACACCTGAAACACGTTTGCGGATAAAGGTGCGGTCGTCAATTTCAAACAAACTGCGGTTACTCCAGACATCCGCACTGTCAAACGAAACATAAATCGGCATATCGCCGAGGATTTTTACACCGTGCTCATTGGCAAACTGTTTGACTGCATGCCACTGTGTGTAAGCAATGTACTGTTCAAACTGATAATATTCCACCGTCTCCTGCAATTCGTCTGCGTGCTCGTATGCGGATTCAAATCGGGCGAATTTTTCGTCCCATTCGTACCACGGCAAGCCGTGAAAATGTTCCTTTGCGGCGGCATACAGTGCATACGGTTTACACCATCGGTTTTCCTCGCAAAACACGCGGATTTCTTTTCGCAAATCCAAAGAAATATTGGAAAATGCCTCTTTCAAAAGTCTTGTGCGTGCCGCACGCGCAAATTCATAATCCGCGGTATACGGCGACCCGTAATAAACATTGCGCGTCAAGGTTTCCTCGGAAACCAATCCCATTTTAAAAAGCGCATCGGGGTCGATATATAAGGGCGATACAGCGAATGCTGCCTCCGAAGCATACGGCGAGCCGTAGCTGTCAGGCGGATTCAGCGGCAGAACCTGCCAATAGGAAAAGCCCATTTCTTTGATTTTTAAAATAAAGCGTTTGGTTTCTTCTCCCATGACACCGATGCCGTAGCACGACGGCAGAGAAGAAAGCGCCATTAACACGCCGCTGGCTCTTGTGTGCAGCAAAATCGCTCACTCCCAAAATACAAATACAAAACAAAAACAAAAAACCTGCCCTTGCAAACACA
>DKUE01000014.1:9020-59450 GCA_002490525.1 Ruminococcaceae bacterium UBA7212 | reverse complement strand
TTTCAAAAACTCATTCCCACTCTACCGTGCCTGGGGGCTTGGAAGTGATATCATACACGACGCGGTTGACGTGATCGACTTCGTTGGTAATGCGGTTGGAAACCTTTGCGAGTAAATCATAGGGGATTTGCGCCCAATCTGCGGTCATAAAGTTGTCGGTGGTGACGGCGCGCAGAGCAATGAGGTGGTCGTAGGTCCTGTGGTCGCCCATCACGCCGACGGTTTTTACGTTCGGAAGCACGGCGAAGAATTGGCTTAACTGTGATGCATAGCCTGTTTTAGCCATTTCCTCTCGGAAAATTGCATCCGCTTCCTGCAAAATGCGCACCTTTTCGGCCGTTATCTCGCCGATGATGCGTACCCCCAGACCCGGTCCGGGAAACGGCTGACGCCAAACCAGTTCCTTTGGAATACCCAGCTTTTCACCGACGGCGCGGACCTCGTCCTTAAATAAATCGCAAAGCGGTTCAATTATGCCTTCAAATTCAATATCGTCGGGCATTTTGACACGGTTATGATGTGTTTTGATGACATCTGCGTCGCCTTTGCCCGATTCAATGCAGTCGGGATAAATCGTGCCCTGCGCGAAGAAGCCCTTATCCGCTTCTTTGCGGATTTCGTTCCAGAATACGTTGTAAAATTCCGTGCCGATAATTTTGCGCTTTTCTTCGGGGTCGGTCACACCCTTGAGCTTTTCCAAAAAGGTATCCTGACAGTTGACACGGACAAAAGTCATATCAAACAGTGTGGTGAAGGTCTTTTCGACAAAATCGCCTTCATCCTTTCGCATCAGGCCTTGGTCAACGAACACACAGGTCAGCTGTTTGCCGACCGCGCGTGAAAGCAGTCCTGCCGCAACAGAGGAATCCACGCCGCCCGAAAGACCGAGAATCACTTTTTTGTTTCCGATTCTTTTGCACAAAGATTGTACGGTGTTTTCAATAAAATCGTCCATCACCCAGTCGCCTGTGCAGCGGCAGATGACATACAGAAAATTGTGTAGCACCTGTTTGCCGAACTGCGAATGAGTCACTTCGGGATGGAACTGTACGGCATAGAGATTTTCTTCCCGATTTTCCATAGCGGCGCAGGGGCAGTCGTCGGTCGTACCGACAATTCGGAAGCCTTCGGGCGCTTCCGCAATATAATCGGTGTGGCTCATCCACATCACGCTTTTTTCGGGAATACCTTTAAACAACGGGCTTTTGGTATTGACGGTTACCTCAATTTTGCCGTATTCCGATACGGGTGCGGTTGCCACTTTTCCGCCGCGCATCCATGCGACAAGCTGACAGCCGTAGCAAATGCCGAGCACGGGAATGCCCAACTCTAAAATTTCTTTTCGGTAATGCGGCGATGCCGTATCGAACACGGAATTCGGTCCGCCTGTAAAAATAATGCCCTTGTACTGCCGCGATTTGATTTCGTTAAGCGGCGTGGTATAGGGGAGAATTTCGGCATACACGTTGTTGTCGCGCACGCGGCGTGCAATCAGCTGATTGTACTGCCCGCCGAAATCCAAAACCAAAATCTTTTCCATATCGGTCGTCCTAACATATTTTAATTAAAATATTATATACAATTTATGCTTGTGTTGCAAGAGGGGAGAAGGCTAAGAATACAGGGGATTCGGGCGTCTGTTTTGTGCAGATTTTTACATTTTTTGCCGGTCCAGCGACCCAGACTTACCCGAATTTATAAATTCTGATTTTTCCGATATTTCGTATTGATAATTTTTCCCTGCAGTGATAAAATAAGCAAAAATGGGGAAATATTGATTTTTCGATTTTTTTTCTAAAAAGCATGAAAAAGGTGATGAGACCTATGCAAATGACATTTCGCTGGTTCGGTGCAGAAAAAGATACCGTAACACTCAAACAGATTCGGCAGATTCCCGGTGTGACGGGGGTTGTTCCTGCATTGCATTATCTGCCTGCGGGTGAGGTTTGGCCGATGGAGGATATTCTCCGCATGAAGGCGGAGATTGAAGCGGCAGGGCTTACTATGGAATGTATTGAAAGCGTGAATGTGCATGAGGATATTAAAATCGGACTGCCCACGCGCGACAAATATATTGAAAACTATAAAATTTGCATCCGCAATCTTGCCAAAGCGGGTGTTAAAGTGATTTGCTACAACTTTATGCCCGTGTTTGACTGGACGCGTACAGACCTTGCAAGTGTGATGTGTGACGGCGCAACCTGTCTTTCCTATGACGGACAGCAGATTGAGGGGAAAAGTCCCGAGCAGATGTTTAAAGAGATTGACGACAATTCCAACGGCTATGCGATGCCCGGCTGGGAAACGGAGCGTATGCCCGAAATTAAGGAGTTGTTCGAGAAATACAAAAATGTAACAGAAGACGACCTTTGGAACAATCTGATTTATTTCTTGGAACAGATTATGCCGGTCTGCGAGGAATGCGACGTGAAAATGGCGATTCATCCCGATGATCCGCCATGGGGAATTTTCGGACTTCCCCGTATTATAACGAATCTTAACGCGCTCAAAAAACTGCTCGCCGCCGTGCCGAGCAAATATAACGGTCTGACCTTCTGCACGGGTTCGCTCGGTGCAAATTTGCAAAACGATTTGCCTGTCATGATTCGCGAAGTCGGCGACCGTATTTATTTCGCGCATTTGCGCAATATTAAAGTAGAGGACAGACATTTCAACGAAACGGCGCATGAAAGTGCGGCGGGGTCTCTTGATATGTACGAAATCGTCAAAGCGCTTCAGGACGTCGGTTTTGACGGTTATATCCGTCCTGACCACGGCAGAATGATTTGGGGCGAGGTTGCGCGTCCCGGGTATGGGCTTTTTGACCGTGCGTTGGGTGCGGCATATCTTAACGGTTTGTGGGAAGCCGTGGAAAAATCCAAATAATGGATTCCGCAGGAGATGATGCCTGCATTGGAATGTAAGTTGATATATTTTTTTGAAACAGAAAGGACTTTTGCAATATGGTACACGAAAATTTAAACGGCAGAGTTGCGGTTGTGACAGGCGGCGGCGGAGTTATATGCGGCGCTTTTGCGAAAACGCTCGCCAAGCAGGGTGTGAAGGTAGCGGTTCTGGATTTGAATGAGAACGCGGCGCAGGGCGTTGCGGACGAAATCAAAGCGGCGGGCGGCGAGGCGATTGCGGTCGGGTGCGATGTGCTGAATACCGAAAGCATGGAGCAGGCGCGTAAAACGGTTAATGAGGCCTTCGGCACATGCGACATCCTTTTGAACGGTGCAGGCGGCAACAATCCGAAAGGCACGACCACGAAAGAAACCCTGGAAAAAATTGACCTTATCGAAAAGGATGAAAATGTAAAGACCTTTTTCGACCTTGACCCGCAGGGCATTTCATTTGTATTCGATTTGAATTTTTTGGGTACGTTGATTCCGACGCAGGTATTTGCCCGCGATATGGCGGAAAAGGAAAATGCCTGCATCGTTATGGTATCCTCCATGAACGCTTACCGTCCGCTGACCAAAATTCCTGCATATTCGGCGGCGAAAGCGGCGGTGAAAAATTTCACGGAATTTATGGCGGTGCATTTTGCTGAGGTGGGTATCCGCGTCAATGCCATAGCTCCCGGGTTTTTCTCCACCAATCAGAATAAAACGCTGCTTTGGAACGACGACGGCACGCCGACAGCGCGTACCGGTAAAATTCTTGCCGCAACCCCGATGAAACGCTTCGGCGAAACCGAGGAATTGGACGGCGCACTGCTTTTCCTGTGCGATGAGGCATATTCGAGCTTTGTAACAGGAACAACGGTGATTGTAGACGGTGGATTCAACGCGTATTCAGGCGTGTAAAAGGAGAAGGCAAGATGGATTTGAAGTTAAAAGAACAGGGCACATATGCCTATGATATGATTTCTTTGGGCGAAATTATGCTGCGTCTTGATCCGGGCGAAGGGCGCATTAAAACCGCGCGTTCGTTCCGTGCGTGGGAAGGCGGCGGAGAATACAATGTCGCGCGCGGACTGCGCCGTTGCTTCGGCATGAAAACAGCGGCGGTCACCGCACTTGCGGACAATGAAGTCGGCAGACTGGTGGAAGACTTTATGCTGCAGGGCGGTGTGGATACTTCGTTTATCCAGTGGAGACCCTATGACGGCATTGGCAGAACCGTCCGCAACGGCTTGAATTTTACCGAACGCGGCTACGGCATCCGCGGTGCGGTCGGTGTATCTGACCGCGGCAATACGGCGGCGTCACAGCTGAAGGCGGGCGATATCAACTGGGAATATATTTTCGGCACGCTGGGCGTGCGGTGGCTGCACACGGGCGGCATTTTCGCCGCACTGTCCGATACAACAGCAGACGTGGTGATTGAAGCCGTAAAAACGGCAAAAAAATACGGCACAGTGGTTTCCTATGACCTGAATTACCGTCCCTCCCTTTGGAAAGATATCGGCGGCAAAGAAAAGGCGCAGGCGGTTAACCGTGAAATTGCGAAATATATCGATGTAATGATTGGTAACGAAGAGGACTTTACCGCCTGTCTCGGCTTTGAAGTAGAGGGCAACGATGCCAACCTAAAATCCCTCAATATCGAAGGCTATTACAAAATGCTCGGTGAGGTTGTTAAGGTGTACCCGAATTTCAAGGTGATTGCGACAACCTTGCGTACGGTAAAAACCGCAACGGTCAACGATTGGTCGGCAATCTGCTATGCGGACGGCAAGGTTTATAACGGGCTGTCTCTGCCGGGGCTTGAAATTTTGGACCGCGTCGGCGGCGGTGACAGCTTTGCGTCCGGACTGATTTACGGTTTAATGACCACGGGCGACCCGCAAAAGGCGGTCAATTACGGTGTGGCACACGGTGCACTTGCCATGACGACCCCCGGCGACACCTCTATGGCGTCGCTTAAAGAAGTCGAAAATATTGTCGGCGGCGCAGGGGCGAGAGTGCAGCGTTAAAATCCTTTTTAAATACCCAATAACGCTCCCTCTTTGAGGGAGCTGTCACGGCAAAGCCGTGACTGAGGGAGAAATATGTCATTGCCGTACAACAAAGATTTATTCCCTTATGCAAAAGAATTGCGGAAAAACGCTACGCCGTGGGAACGGAAACTTTGGTATTATTTTTTGAAGGATTATCCCATCCGTTTTCATCGGCAAAAAGTAATTGATGACTTTATTGTGGATTTTTATTGTTATCATGCCGCTTTGGTGATAGAATTGGATGGCGGCGGACATTTCACTGCGCAACAGAAATGCTACGATATGAGACGCACCGAAAAGCTAAATGTATATCGTTTAAAAATTCTGAGATTTACGAATTTAGAAATTGATGAAAACTTCTATGAGGGGTGTTCTTCTATTGACCGAGAAGTTAAACTTCGTATTAAAGAGGAAGAACTCTCTCAGTCGCCTGCGGCGACAGCTCCCTCAAAGAGGGAGCGTTAATAGGATTAGGATTATAATTTTTTGGAGTGAATGATATGGACAAGGAAAAAATCATTACCCGTATTCAGGACTGCGGCATTGTTGCCGTGGTGCGTGCGGAATCCGTGGACAAGGCCATTCGCATTACAGATGCCTGCATTGAAGGCGGTGTAGCGGCGATTGAGCTGACTTTTACCGTGCCGCATGCGGACAAGGTAATTGAGGAACTGGCAAAGCGCTACAGCCCCGAAGAAATCATTCTCGGCGCGGGTACGGTGCTGGACGCGACCACTGCACGTATTGCGATGCTTTCAGGTGCGGAGTATATTGTCAGCCCTGCACTGGATTTGGACACGCTGCACCTGTGCAATCGTTACAGAGTGCCGATGATGCCCGGCATTATGAGTGTGCGCGAAGGGTTGCTTGCCATGGAAAACGGCGCGGATATTCTGAAGGTATTCCCCGCCGATCTGTTCGGACCGAAGATCATCAAAGATATCAAAGGTCCGATTCCGTATGCGAAAATGATGCCGACAGGCGGCGTAGATGCCGACAATGTCGGTGAGTGGATTAAAGCAGGTGCGGTTGCTGTCGGCGCGGGTTCGTCGCTTACAGCAGGTGCGAAAACGGGCGACTATAAGAAAATCACCGAAACGGGTAAACGTTTTGTGGAGAATATCAAAGCGGCGCGTGCGGAATTGGCGGCGAAATAGTTTCTTTTTCCGCAATGCGGCGTTGCAGGCGGCTCACAGTATATGCATACAGCATCGCCTTTGCGCCTTGCCTTACGAAAAAATAAATCTATTTCGCAAAAATCATATTTACAGTTGTCAACTCGCGGTATAAGGTTTTGCCGAATGCCGCAAATACATATTCAAGGGAGAAAATACATATGGAAAAAACAGTTTTGGTCGAAACCTCGGCGCGTCACGTACACGTGACCAAGGAAACCTTAGAAACCTTATTCGGTGCAGGATATACGCTTACAAAGAAAAAGGATTTGTCCCAGCCCGGGCAGTTTGCCTGTGAGGAACGTGTACAGGTTATCGGACCGAAAGGCAGTTTTCCCGCTGTTTCCATTTTGGGACCGGAGCGCCCTGCGGACCAAGTGGAAATTTCCGCTTCTGATGCGCGTTCCATCGGTGTTTCCGCACCTGTGCGGGAGTCGGGAGATATTGCGGGCAGCGGCGCCTGCAAATTGGTTGGACCGAAAGGCGAAGTCGAGCTGCAAGAGGGTGTAATCGTTGCGAAACGCCATATACATATGACCCCCGAGGATGCAGAAAAATACGGCCTTTCCGACAAACAGGTTGTGTCGGTCGAAATCAAATCGGCAGAGCGTTCGCTTGTGTTCGGCGATACCGTTGTGCGTGTCAGCCCCAACTACGCACTTGCCATGCATATTGACACGGACGAATCCAACGCGGTTATGGCGCCTGCCGGTACGTTCGGCGTGATTCTTTGAGGCGCTCTTATGCCACGGGAATCTGTAAAATCCAATCTCCGTATAAAGCAAAGTGTGCGTGAGATCGTTTTGTGCGGCATGTTTGCCGCAATTACGGCGGTGCTTTCACAAATTTCGATTCCGATAGGCCCCGTGCCGATATCCTGTTCTTGGATTGCAGTATTTTTAACGGGTCTTTTGTTGCCGATGCGCCCTGCGGTGCTGTCCCAGGTTGTTTATTTGTTGCTCGGTACAGTCGGCGTGCCTGTGTTTGCGGGCTTTCAGTCGGGTGCGGCACGGTTGGCAGGACCCACTGGCGGGTATTTGCTGGCTTACCCGATTATGGTACTTATCGTTTCTGCCATGATGAAGGGGTATGACAAAAAACTGGCAGAGAAGCCTATTGCACTGCGTGCTCTGTTTTTGGTTGGCACCTTGGTGCTGTCCGCAGCGGTTTGCTATGCAAGCGGTACGGCATGGTTTACGGTGTTTTCCGGTTCGTCCTTCGAAAAGGCGCTGACGCTTACCGTTTTGCCGTTTCTCGCGGGCGATGCCGCCAAAATCGTACTGTGTACCGTGTTGACGCTGACAGCAAGACCGCGCTTAAAAAGGGTTATGCAGGGAAAATAAATTCTTCGGACTATATTGACCGTTGGACAAATTTACGTGCGGGCAGGGATGTTCGGCAGGTGTAAATTGCCGAGGTGCTTGGGATTTAGCGGAGCACGTACGTAAATATGAGAAGTGCCCAATAAAACGGCTGATGCAAGAATTACTTGCATCAGCCGTTTTATTGGAATACATTTTACTGTCCATTCGGGAAATCTCGCAGGGATTTGAAGGTGTAGCCCTCTCCGCGTGCCCAATCGATAATACGTCCGAGGGATTCGGCGTTATCGGGGGAGACGGAGTGCAAAAGAATCACAGCGCCCGGATGCAGGCGCGCGGTTACGGTGTTAAAGGCATAGTCCGCGCCCTTCTGCTTATCTAAATCCCAGTCGGCATAAGCAACCGACCAAAAAACACTGCGATATCCGAGTGCACCGATTAAATCCAGTGCACAGTCGGAGTATTCACCCATCGGGAAACGGAAAAATGGTTCGCTGTATCCGAAATTGGTGCGCAGGTAGTTGTCCATTCCCTGTAATTCTTCCGCCATGCGTATCCGTGTCAGTGTTGGGAACGACGGATGCTTCACAGAATGATTGCCGACAATGTGCCCCTCTGCAATCATGCGTGCAATCAGGTCGGGGTAATCCTTGACCTGCGGCAGTGTACAGAAAAACGCGGCAGGCACGTCTTTTTCTTTTAAGGTATCTAAAATTTTTGCGGTGTACCCGTTTTCATAGCCGCAGTCAAAGGTCAAATACAATACCTTTTCCGTGGACTTCGTATCGAGACAAAATGCTTGGTAACCGTGTTCCTCAAAATACTTTTGATTGGCTGCAGAGGTTGCGTGCGGCTGTCCGTCTTTGGCGACGCCGTAGCTGTAGCCATGCTTTTCCGTAGAAAGGCCCTTTGTGTTTTCAGGGTCGGGAACTGAAAAATCCTGCAGCGGCAATGCGGGCAGACCCGTATAGGTTTTGCCGTCCTGCAAAACAGGGTTTTCCGCCGCCACAGGTAGGGGCGCAGCAGATACGTCATCCGAGGCGGGTTCGTCCATGCTCGGTAGAGGCGCAGAAGCGGAGGGTGTATTTGTAATATCCGGATGGTTGTCTGTATTGTCTGTGCCGCAGGCGCAAAGTCCTGCGGTTAAACACAAGCAGAGCGCTAAAATACATATTTTCTTCATAAAACTCACCAAGTAAACCAAAAATACCTAAAATCCCGCAGGGCGCTGCACTGCGGGAACAAAAAGCGTCAGAAAGTCAACCTTGCCTTTATTTCATCATATATTGCATGTTATCCATGAAATTTGTGACGGTGTTTGCGGCTTTCTTTGCCATCTTTTTGGCTTTGCGTTTTGTCGAAGTGCCCTTTACGGCAGAGCCGACCATTGCTACGGCAGAACCGACCGCCAAACTTAAACCGACGGCTTTCATTGCAGAATTCATAGGTGTATTCATTGCTTTTTCCTCCTTCAAGATTTGTGTTTTTAGTTTGCACAGTTCTTGCGGATTCAAACATATGAAAACGGTGGATTTTTTGGCAATTTTAAAAATTATATAAATTTTGAATATGCGCATTTACAAACCAAAAGAGGAACCACCGTTCGGGGATTCCTCTTTGAATTCTTTTTCATATGCTTCAATCGTCAGCATGTGCCGACACGGTTTAACCACGCCGCTTTTTCCGTCAGATGTCGAATATATACCGAATGTTTTAAAAATAGTTTTCTGTATAGAGAGTGCGGGGACGGCTGTACCGCGTTCCCAAAGGCTAATTTCTGTTTTTGAAACGCCGAGCAACTGTCCCAATTGTGCCTGTGATAATCCTTTTTCTGCGCGGAATTTTACTAAGTGTACACCAAATGCGGATGTTTCCACAGCTCCCCCCTGACGGAACCTATCGTTTTGGATTTACGCTTTGTCCCCGCGCAAAACCTCGTATGCCATATCGGGATTGTCGCTCATAATTGCATCCGCGCCAATCGACGCCAGATGCTTAACATCTTCGGGGTCGTTAATTGTCCAATACTGCACAGCAATGTTGTGCTTGTGGGCGTAATTGACCAGACGCGAGGTGCCGAGGTTGAAAATGTAATCGTCATCGGGAATTTGGAGTGCCTTGAATTTGTAATAACCGTCAGCACGCTCTCTGTTGAACAGACTGTCAAAATAGAATCCGGCAACCTCTTTAATGCCTGCCGAACGCAGCATATCCGGATACTGTTCGTCCATATATTCGCTGATTTCACCGTTGAATGTGCCGACCACCACACGGGAAAGCATGTTATACTCTTTTAAGATGGAATACAGAGTATCGGCCGCTTTTCTGCCGAGCTCGTCGCCGTCTTTGATTTCAATAATGAAGCTGTAGTCGCCGTACGGTGCAAGATAATCAAAAATATCCTGTAAGCGGACGACCTTTAAATCTTCGGGAATATCTGTGCCGCGCAGACCCTTAAACGGCGTTTCACCTGCATCTGTTGTGAAATTCTCGCCGAGATTGAGCACACGCAACTCTTCATAGGTCTTTTCACTCGGCAAAACTTCCTCTTTGCCGAACGCCTCTGCCGAATTACTGGTGCGGTCAAAGTTGCCGTCATGCAGTAAAATCAGCTGTTCGTCTTTGGTGATGTGTAAATCAAATTCAAAAATGTCAATGGCGAAACTGCCGTTTTCTACGCAGTTTTTAAACGCCATCATGGTATTTTCAGGTGCGATACCGCCGCCGGAACGATGCGCGGAAATCATGGTTTCGCCTGTGGGCACAATATACGGATTGCGTGCGGTGTCCTCTGTGCTGATTGCCGCCACTTCGACCACATCATCCTTAAAATCGTGTGAAATCAGCAGATAAACTCCGCCGAGCACAGCAATCAAAACCGCTAAAACAATTAAAAATACCTTCAATGATTTTTTCACCTTTTTCTTCCTCCGATTCTGTTCCGCTGATTTCAGCAGGACGTGTATACAGCCGCCGAAAAATCGCTTTTGAACCATACTTTATTTTCATATTTTATCGCTTTTTTCCAATAAAGTCAATAAAATCAAGCTTTTTTAGAAATAATATACAAAATTTCCAATGCGGGTATTTTCGGCACATGTCGGTCCGCTTTTTTCATTCTTTACAAAATGAATTGACATACGCAGGATTTTTGTGATAGAATAACAATATAAATTCCGATTTGAAGGGATGTTTAACAATGAAAAAAGTTCTTTCGGTTCTCATAAGCATGCTTTTACTGTGCACATTGTGTATTCCCACATTTGCCGCCGATGCTGTTTCGGCAGAAGTGAAGACGGCCTTAGAGAAGGATAACGGCGTTTTAACACTGACTCTTTCGGTTCCTGCAGGGACCGACCTTGCAACGCTGGAATCAACACTGGTCTATGATGCCGAAAAACTGGAATTGACGGATGTGGTGTACGGCGCAGGCGATATGACCAATGTCAACAAAGATACGGCAGGCGAGATTCGTTTATTTATGGTTTGGGCGGCTTCGCAGACCGATGCGGCAACGCTGGCAACTGTCACTTTTAAAGTGAAGGACGGCGCGGCAGGCAAAGCAGAATTCGCTTTCAAGAATACGGCGGCGACCGATTCCAAGGACGCTTCTATAGACTTCACCTTCGGTGACAGTGCATCTCTGGAGACGGCTTTGACAGAGGCACCGCCTACCGATGAAAAAATTCCCGCAACCGCAGGCAAATATATCGCCGTTGGCACAATCGCCGCCGCGGTCGTTGCCGCCGCAGTTACGGCAGGCGCGGTTGTAAAACGCAAAAAGCAGGATGCGTAAAAGACCTGTGTTGCTTTTTTAGAAAATTGAAGTGAAAAGCCCGACAAGGCGCATTTTGCGCTTTGTCGGGCTTTTCTCGTGTTGTTCAGTCAAAAATCCGCGCGTTTCTGACTGCTGCGCACCGAAAGGGCCAGGTTTCGGCGCATTGGGTTCGTACGCGTCGGTTAATCAATTTCCCGTTTTTCATATACTTTAGCGGAAATGAAATAGGAAACAACGAATACGGCGGTGCCGAACAGGGGAAGCAGAAAAGCCGTGTGCAGCGGTATCGATACCTCCTGATTCGGCTCATCCGAAAGGAATGTGCCTGCTGCCGTCACAGCGCAGACAAAGCCCACCACGACATAATAGGCGATTCTGCCCTTTTCCACGCCGTATTTAAACATGCAGGGCAATGTGATACTCGGACTCAGCAGTCCTACTGTAAGCAGCGGGGAAAGGAATGCGCCGTATTCCCCTATGTCAAAGCTGCCATTCGCCGATAACCGTGCACCCTGCACCGCCGCAATCAGCAGGAATACGCCGAACAGCAGGAGACTAGTCAGCAAATACTTTTCCGCAACCGTTTGTCTGCGGGTCAGCGGCAATGTTTCGCAGTACACATTCCATTTACAGCGTTCGCTGTAGCTGAGTAGGGTGATGGGCATCATTCCCGCCAAAACGATGGGATATATAATCAAAAATGTATTGTTATTACCCCAAAACGAAACGGCGATAAATACCAGCATAATCAAAAAATAGGAACGGCAATACTTTTTTGCCATATATAAATCCGATAAAAACAAACCTTTCATGCATTTTCACCTCGAATCATAAACAAAAACAGTTCTTCCAAATTCACTGCGCCGAGCGGCAAATTCGCGGGAACAGCACTTTTACGCACGACCGCCTCTGCACCGTAAGGCGAGATACGTTTGCCGAGAATCGCGTCGCTGTCCATTTTCGAAAGCTGTGCGGCGTCACATTGCAGCATCCCGTAAATCTCCTGCAAACGGTCTTTTTCTTCGCATAGAAGTAATTGGCCTTGGTGCAAAAAGGCAACGTAGTCACAAATTTTTTCCAAGTCACTGACGATATGTGAGGAAATCAGCACTGCGTGGTCGTCACGCATTGTAAATTCCCGCAGAATATCCAAAATCTCTTCGCGAACCACGGGGTCAAGGCCGTTGGTAGCTTCGTCTAACAGCAACAGCTTCGGGTGATGTGACAGCGCCGCCGCGATGCCCAGTTTCATTTTCATGCCGCGGGAAAATGTCTGAAACGGTTTATCTGCGGGCACAGACAGCTTCTGAAGCAGAGCGGCAAAAATACTGTTGTCCCAATTAGAATAGACATTTTTGAGAATTTTTCCGACTTGAACAGCGGTCAGACATTCGGGAAAACCGACCTCGTCCAGAACCGCGCCGATGTCCTCTTTCATACTGCACAGTGCGGCATCTGTGTCCCGTCCAAAGACGGTGACTGTGCCGCTGTCTTTTTTACGCATTTGTAAAATTAAACGCAGCAACGTTGTTTTTCCCGCGCCGTTTTCACCGACCAAACCCATAATACAGCCGCCCGGCAGACGAAGCTGTATAGGTCCCAGTTGAAAAGTGCCCTGCTTTCTTGACAAATTTTGAATTTCTAAAGCATCCATTACAATTCCTCCATATAAACAGACACCATATCTGCAATTTCCTGTCTCGAGAGACCGCACGAAGCGGCAAGCCGTGCAATTTCCTGTATATGTGCCTCGATCTTTTTTAAGCTTTCTTCCCGCAACCATTCCACATTTTTCGGTGCGACAAAACAACCTTTTGCCGCCACCGTGTAAATGAAGCCTTCTTTTTCAAGTTCATCATAGGCACGTTTTGTCGTAATTACGCTGATACGTAAATCTTTTGCAAGACAGCGTATCGACGGCAAAGCGGTATCCGCCTGCAATTCACCGCTGATAATATGATTTTTAATTTGCGTATAAATCTGGTCATAAATCGGTACGCCGCTTTTGTTGTCAATAAAAATATGCATTTTGCATCCCCCCCTTTGCATACTGTATATAAACAGTATATACAGTATACGCAGATTTGTCAAGCCGTTTTGAAAATTTGCAAAAGAAAAACTCGGACAGAGGAAAAATCTGTCCGAGGGATTCTGTATCGTTTTTTTAGGGTTGTCTGCCGATTACATCGGCGGCATACCGCCCTGCCCGCCTGCCATCATTTGTGCCATCATACCGGGTTTCTTTTCTTTTTTTGGTTTGTAGGCAGGGGGATTTTTCAGCTTTTCTTTGGCACGCTTGCCTTTCCCGGATGCAAGATATTTATTGACCAGCAGTACAGTTTCGCACATGTCATCACACATATACTCCGCCGCCGTTTCACACATTTGCGGGTCGTTGTTCATCTCGCCCAAAATGGTAACGGCAATCAGGCTCTGTGTGTCGTTGGAGCCGTTTTCGTAAATATCGTTCAAAATTTTGAAAAGCTTCGTCAGGCTCTGTTTTTCACGCATTTTGATGGTGCCGATGATGCGTGCCGTACCGTAATGCACGAAAAATTCTTCTGCCAAAAATTCGCCGTACTTTTCGTAATTGGCGCGGTAAGCTTCTTTTAAATCGGGATACATGGTGGAAGTCAGCCGATTCGCAAGTGTGTTGCCGTCGTAGCTTTGTGTGCCGTTTTTCGCCGCAGAGCGAGAAACCGGCGCCGGCATTTTGTTGCTTTTGGTCTTGCCGCCTTTTTTAGTGCTGTATTTTTGACGGATGCTGTCTGAAAGCTCGTTGCACAGAGATTTGATGTCACGGTCCTCAAAGCTTTCCGGGTCAAAGTAGTTTACGGAAAGATTTTGCAATTTTTCTGCGTCATCTTCGTACAGCAAAGCCGCCTGCGTGTCCGAAAAATCCAAACGTACAGTGCCTTTTTCACCTGTGAACTCCATATATGTGCTGTCGCCCTTGGTGAAAAGGGGCAGCGCGTCTTTTTCCGCCGCTTCGGGTTTGCGTGCGGAAAATCCGTTTTCCGACAGTGCTTCACCGATACCGGCATAAATTTTAGAAATTGCGTCGTTTTGCGTCATTGGGGTTGCCTCCCTGTCCGTAATCCTTTTAAGTATAACACAAAAGCTTTCGTTTGTCATTAAAATTTTTTCGGATTTGTGATTGCGAAAAAAACGCGTATATAGTATAATTCATCTGTATATGTATGTTTTGACGGTCTGCGTCAGAATTTTCGGAAACACGGGGTGGAAATCCAATGAAAAACATACTGGTTTTATTCGGCGGTGTGTCGAGTGAGCATGACGTTTCCTGTGTATCGGCGGCGTCTGTGATTGCGAACATACCGCGCGGCAGTTACAATGTATATATGCTTGGCATTACAAAGCAGGGCGAATGGTTTTTGTATGAGGGCGACCCGTCCGTTCTGCAAGCAAGTATTTTGGAGTCGGACCGATGGGCGAAACAACCTGAGATGTTGGTGAAGGCCATACTTTCTCCCGATAGAAGTGACCATGGGATTTTAGTGTTCCGCGAAGCGGGAACGGAATTTATTCATATCGATGCGGCATTCCCTGTTCTGCACGGCAAAAACGGCGAGGACGGCACGGTGCAGGGGCTTTTGGAAATTGCAGGGATTCCGTATGTTGGGTGCGGCACTTGCTCGAGCGCGATGTGTATGGATAAAGCTGTCACCAATCTTGTAGCGGATTCCGTAAATATTGCGCAGGCAAAGTGGTGCAGTATTACGCGGGATAACTATATGAATAATCTGTCTGATTTTAAACGTCACGCAATAGAAAAGCTCGGTCTGCCGCTGTTTGTCAAACCTGCAAATGCGGGGTCTTCCGTCGGCATTTCCAAGGTGAAAAGCAAAGCGGAATTTGACCGGGCGATGGAGATTGCTTTCCGTGAAGACAGTAAGGTCGTTTTGGAAGAGGCAATCGATGCGCTGGAGGTGGAGTGCGCCGTGCTTGGCAACAGCGAACCGATGGCATCGATGGTCGGCGGTATTGTGCCGAGCGAAGAGGTTTATACATACGAGGCAAAATACATTGACGGCGAGAGCGAACTGCAAATTCCCGCAAAAATTTCTGCCGAAGCACAGGAAGCAGTGCGCAGGGCGGCATTAAGCATATTCACCGCTATGGGCTGCAAAGGGCTTGCCCGTGTGGATTTCTTTTTGGAAAAACAGACGGGACGCGTACTGTTTAACGAAATCAACACTTTGCCCGGTTTTACGTCTATCAGTATGTACCCGAAGCTGATGGAGCAAAGCGGCGTACCGTATCCGACGCTTTTGGACCGGCTTTTGAAACTTGCACAGGAGAAGTAAGATACATGGCAAAAAAAACGGATGTGCTCATTCATATCTGCAATCAGCAGACAATGGATGGGCAAAGCGAAACGATAGAAATGGATGTTGTCGGTGCGCTTTCGCAAACCGAAGACGGTTTTTTGCTCACCTACACAGAATACGATGAAGATGCAAACCGCTGTGATACCGCGGTACGCGTGACGGGGGAAGACACCGTGTCCGTCACGCGGCACGGTAATTTCAGCAGTGAAATGCTGTTTGAGGCAGGGCGGCGCGGCAGCTTTGTATACGGTACGCCTTACGGCACGTTGACCATGGGGCTGTACACCAAAAGTGTGGAAAATGCTTTGCATGCCGACGGCGGCCGGCTTCGGTTCAGTTATTCCACCGATTTTCAAAGCCAAGCGCCGATTGACAACCGCATGACGCTGACTGTCTCACCGAAATAAAGGCAAGGAGAAAATACAGAATGTCTAAGCTTGTAAAAGAAACTGAAAATGCACTGCATACGCTGGTGCTGGAAGCCATCGGCAAAGCCACTGCCGCAGGCGAACTGCCTGAAGCGGCAATGCCGCCCTTCAATGTGGAAATTCCGCAGGACAGAGCCAACGGCGACTATTCTGTCAATGCGGCGTTTGTAGGCGCAAAGGTATTTCACACCGCGCCGATTAAAATTGCACAAATCATTCAAAAATATATCGACCTCGGCGGCAGTTATTTTTCGGAATGTTCCGTTGCGGGTGCGGGATTTATCAATTTCCGTTTGAACGATACGTTTTATGCCGATATTTTGGCGGATGTCCTCGAAAAGGGCGCGGATTACGGCAAAAGCGATTACGGCAAGGGCGAAAAAATTAATGTGGAATTTGTTTCGGCGAATCCTACAGGACCGATGCACATCGGCAACGCGCGCGGCGGCGCACTCGGCGACTGTCTTGCGGCGGTGCTCGAAATGGCGGGCTACGAGGTAACGCGTGAGTTTTATATCAATGATGCGGGTAACCAAATCGACAAATTCGGTCTTTCTTTGGATATTCGCTATCAGCAGATTTTTAAAGGCGAAAATGCAGTCGAGCTGCCCGAGGACAGCTATCACGGTGCAGATATTTCGGAGCGGGCCAAGGAGTTTGCCGCAGAATACGGCGACAGCTATTTAGAAAAATCCGAAGCGGAGCGGCGTGCGGCTTTGGTAGAATTCGCATTGCCGAAAAACATTGCGGGTCTCGAAGAGGCGCTCGGCAAATATCGCATTCAGTATGACGTTTGGTTTCATGAAAGCGAACTGCATAAGGGCGCAATCCGGGAGGTTATTGACATTTTGACCGCCAACGGCAAAACCTATGAAAAGGACGGCGCACTTTGGTATAAAAATATTGAGGTGCAGACCGCAAAGCTGTTGGCGCAGGGCAAAACGCAGGAGCAAATTGATAAATTAGAGTTAAAAGACGATGTGCTTATCCGCCAAAACGGCAATCCGACCTATTTTGCGGCGGATATTGCCTACCACAGAAATAAATTGGAGACGCGCGGCTTCAAAAAGGCAATCGACGTTTGGGGGGCGGACCACCACGGGCATGTTGCCCGTATGAAGGGTGCACTGGACGCCATCGGTTTGGACGGCGACCGTCTGGACATTGTGCTGATGCAATTGGTTAACCTGATGCAAGACGGCAAGCCCGTCAAGGTTTCCAAGCGGACAGGCAACGCCGTGACGCTCGTAGACCTTTTGGATGAAGTGCCGATTGATTCCGCACGGTTTTTCTTCAATGTACGCGAGCCCGGTTCCACCATCGACTTTGATTTGGGACTTGCGGTCAGTGAGGATGCGCAGAATCCTGTGTATTACTGTCAATATGCCAATGCGCGCATTTGCAGTATTCTCAAAAAATTACAGGCGGACGGCATTACGCCGCGTGCCTGCACCAAGGCAGAATTTGAGCGGTTGACCGCGCCTGAGGAACACGAACTGATTCGCCACCTCGCCGCATTGACCGATGAAATTATTTTGGCGGCAAACAACTACGACCCTGCCAAAATCACACGGTATGCCACCAACCTTGCCACGCTGTTCCACAAATATTATAATGCGTGCAAAATTGCCGTGGAAGATGAAGTGCTTATGCAGGCACGCTTGCATCTCTGCCTTGCCGTGCGCAGTGTGATGGTCAATCTTCTGAACGCATTCAAGATTTCTGCACCGGAAAGTATGTGAATTCGGCAGAATGTCCGTTGTGTGTCATTCTGAGCGAAGCGAAGAATCTCACATAGCACAAAGTTAATCGGATAGTATAAGTGAGAGGCGGGGGCGTGTATTGCGCCCCCGTAATTTTTTTGGCAGTCTTGTCTCTCATACCGCACAAATCGACACAAAACAGAAACGGTGTTGTTCCGTTCTCTAGAAAAATCCTCTATGATTACAGTATCAGCTGCGGCTGAAATTTAATTCAGAGGAGAAACTACTAAAGTCTGGTGGTGTACCATTGCTTTTGTACTGTTTCTATCTATATTCGGTATTTTTGACCGATGGTCTTTTGAAAACATGCAATTTGTCATTATAACTGCTTAAAACGATATTGCTACATTTCAGGTGCAGATTGATTATGCGATTATGCTGAAGCGGTTACCGAAGCTGTATTTGAGAATTGCAATGGCATTCAAAATGACAAGAAAATTTATGTGCGCATGGGTCTCGGTTGTACACTGCCTGGCTTTTGTGCGGTTTATAAGCTGTGTCCACCGGAAGTGCAGATACCAAGTGAAGATGGTCCACAAATATATTTGCAACATTATGCAGGCGAATATACCGAGCAAATACAGGAAATGTTTTCGGCGGCGATTCGTGAATCGCCCCTACGGATTTGAAAAAAGTCTGTCATTCTGCGCCGTGAGACGAAGAACGACAAGTAGGGAACGACCGATGACGCGTTTCACAGGTTTCAGTAGATTTCAATGGGGTGTCAAGATATAGCTTCGAAAAAATATTAACGGAACAGGATATGCAAAAAACCATCTCGGTGAATTCCACCGAGATGGTTTTTTTGTGATTCTATGGTTTTTGCTTTACAGGTTTGCCGCGACAATATCGCCCATTTCCGAAGTGGAGACCTTTTTAAACCCATCTTCGAAAATATCGGGGGTGCGTGCCGCTTTCAGCGCTTTGTTGACTGCCGCCTCAATGGCATTCGCTGCTTCGGGCTCATCCAAGGAATAGCGAAGCATCATCGCCGCCGAAAGAATGGTTGCCAAGGGGTTCGCAATACCCTGTCCGGCAATATCGGGGGCGGAGCCGTGAATCGGCTCGTAAAGACCGAATTTGCCTTCGGCGAGTGAGGCGGAAGCAAGCATGCCGATAGAGCCGGAAATCATCGAAGCTTCATCCGAGAGAATATCTCCGAAAATATTTGAGGTGACAATCACGTCAAACTGCTTTGGATTGCGTACCAACTGCATGGCGCAGTTATCCACATACATATGCGAAAGCTCGACTTCGGGGTATTCCTTGGACATTTCGATTACAGTTTTTCTCCACAGTCTGGAGGAGTCCAAAACATTTGCCTTGTCCACGCTTGTCAGCTTTTTATTACGTTTCATCGCCATTTCAAATGCTGTGCGCGCGATGCGCTGAATTTCGGGAACAGAATATTTTTCGGTGTCATACGCGACTTCCACGCCGTTTTCTGTAGATGTACCGCGTTCGCCGAAGTAAATGCCGCCTGTTAACTCGCGCACCACCATAATATCAAGGCTGTCGCCGATGATGCTGTCTTTGATAGGGGATGCGCTTTTAAGCGGCTCGAAAATCGTGGCGGGGCGCAGATTTGCATACAGTCCCAGTGCCCCGCGAATGCCCAAAAGCCCCGCTTCGGGACGGTTAGCCCCCGGTTGCGTGTCCCACTTTGGACCGCCGACCGCGCCTAAGAATACGCAATCTGCCGCCTTGCAGGCAGTGACCGTTTCTTTGGGAAGCGGGACGCCTGTCGCGTCAATCGCCGCGCCGCCCATCAAACGCTCGTCATACTGCATTTGAAAGCCGAACTTTTCACCTGCTGCGTCCAGTACCTTCAACGCCTCATCTACGATTTCAGGACCGATGCCGTCACCTTTTAAAACCACAATTTTATGTTCTCTCATCGGAAATGCTCCTTTGTACAAATTTTTTACATATATAGCCCGTAAAAAGGGGACAGTCCCCTTTTTACGGAATTCTGTATACTGCGTCTCGTGGGATGCCAAGTAATTTAGAGATTCGGTATGCGGGGATTTTCGCGTGTTTTAATTGTATTGCGAGTGCATCCGTGCTGTACGATTCCCAAAGCTCATTTAAAATGTTTTTTAATTCTTGATCGCTGACTTTCCATACGCTTTGGTCAATCGTTAAACAATCAAAAACATCTTGCGGCGCACGTTGGTGTAATTCTAAAAACTGTTTTTTAGTAATCATTTGTTTAATAAAATTCGTATCGGCAAATTGTGCTGTGTTCGAAAGATATTCCCGATAACTGGACCATTCCCAATCCGCCGGATTTTTGCACAGTCCGGCTTTCACGGGATTGTAATGTATGTATTTTAAAACCGTCAGCAAATAGGAATCATCTTCAACCGCTTTGCTGTAATACCGCCCGTTAAACAGTCCGCCGACCCGATTGTATTTCATATTGTATCGAAACACAAAGGATGCTCCAAAGGATTTAAACATTTGCGCCATATTATTTTCTGAAAAACGCACGAGTAAATGTACGTGATTGCACATCAGACAATAAGCGTAAATAGAAGCACTGTATGCAGCGGAAGCTTTTTTCAGAATTTCCAAAAAATTCAGGCAGTCCTGCGCATCTAAGAAAATGTCTTGTGCGTTAATGCCTTTTAGAACAATATGATAGGTGTTGCTTTCTGATAATTTTCGTACGTAACGTGGCATATTTTCCCTCCAATCCGTAAAAAGGGGACTGTCCCCTTTTTACGGAGTTTTAACCGCCTTACACCGCAGCCGCACATAATCGGCAATCCACACACCGTTTTGATACAGTATCGGACGCAGATTTTCAGCCGTTTCGGCAATTATTTCATCGGTCAGCATCTTGGAAAGAGACTGAAACGGTTCTTTTAGGAACATCCGAATCCAGCCTTCTAGCCCATTTTCACCTTTTAAGGGCGTTGGACGGTCAAACAACTCTGCCGAAACCACTTTAAACCCTGCTTGTTCTAACAACGGTGTGTATTCGCCAATGGTCGGGAAATAAAACGAAAACGGGTATTCTAAATACCGCCCTGCAAATGCCTGTCGCAACGCATTGTGAATTTTGTCTGCATTGCCGTATCCGCCGCACGCAAAAACGAACTGTCCGTTTGGCAGTAATGCGCGATATACGCAACTTAGCAGCTGCGGGTGCTTTTCACGGGGAACCCAGTGCAGAACTGCATTGGAAAATACTGCATTTACAGGTATCGACAACGAAAAGTCTGTTGCATCGCCTCTGCAAAAATGAATATTGGATATGTTTTTTTGCAAGTGTCAGCTGTGCTTCGGACGCGTCCATACCGAGCACGGAAAAGCCTGTTTCGGAAAGCTGTTTGGTCAGCGTACCGCCGCCGCATCCCAAATCCAAAACCGTGTGCACTGTTTCTGTATCCAACATACCAATTAAGTCTGTGCCGTGTATGGAAACAAAAGAAAAATCCTGCGCATACTTTTCGGCATCCCATTGGATATTCATCCGCGCACCCCCTTATTTTGTGAAAATCGGGGGTTGCTCTGCACGTTCGCAGTCGGGCTGACAGCGGTTAATTGCGCACAAAATACCTTTTAAGGATGCATAGTTGATATTGTGCGAGATGCCGATGCCGAATACATCCTTGCCCGCAGGGTCTTTGATGTGAATGTAGCTGACCGCTTTGGAATCACTGCCCGCCGCTATGGCGTGCTCACTGTAATCAATGAACGGATAATCCTGTAAGCCTATGGTATTCATCGCCTGGCAGAACGCGCCGATCGGACCGTTGCCCGTGCCCTCAATGCGAACGGGTGCATTGTCCTTGTATTTGATTTCGCCCGTGAAGTGTACCTTCGTGAGCTCTTCGTTTTCTTCTTTTTCCTCGCTGAATTTGTGGTTTAACAGCTTGTAAGGACCGCATACATTGCGGTACTCCTCAATAAAGAGGTCGAATACCTCTTGACTTTTGAGCTCTTTGCCCTTCTTTTCACAAGCCGCCTGCACCACGGCGCCGAATTCGGGATGCATAGCTTTGGGCATTTTAAAGCCGAATTCCTGCATGACGAATGCCGCGCCGCCCTTGCCCGACTGACTGTTGATGCGGATAATCGGCTCGTATTCGCGCCCGACATCGGCAGGATCAATGGGAAGATACGGGACTTCCCAACGGTCGGAATGGGTTTCTTCCATATACGCCTTGCCTTTGTTAATTGCGTCCTGATGCGAGCCTGAAAATGCAGTAAAGACCAATTCACCCGCATACGGATGGCGCGGACTGACCTTCATTTTGGTATTGCGCTCATACACATCTTTGATTTTGTTGATGTTCGAGAAATCCAGCTTGCTGTCCACGTTTTGTGTGTACATATTTAAGGCAAGTGTGACAATATCCACATTGCCCGTGCGCTCGCCGTTGCCGAACAGAGTTCCCTCAATTCTGTCCGCACCTGCAAGCAGTCCCAGCTCCGCCGCCGCAACCGCCGTGCCGCGGTCGTTGTGGGGGTGCAGACTGATAATCGCGCTCTCACGGGATTTCAAGTGACGGCAGAAATATTCGATTTGGTCGGCATAACCGTTCGGGGTGCTTCCCTCTACGGTAGACGGCAGATTCAGAATGACGGGATTTTCCGGCGTTGCACCGAGTTCTTCCAGAACCTTTTCACAAATCTCCACGGCAAAATCCGGTTCTGTGCCTGTGTAGCTTTCGGGAGAGTATTCATAACGGATATGAATGTCTGAAGTCTCCATCAGCTCGTCAGACAGTTTTTTGATGAGTCTGGCACCTGTGACGGCAATATCCGTAATACCGTCCATATCCTTTTTGAATACGACCTTACGCTGTAAGGTTGAAGTAGAATTGTAGAAATGAATAATGACATTCTTTGCGCCCCTGACTGCTTCGAACGTCTTTTTAATCAGATGCTCGCGGCTCTGTACCAAGACCTGCACGGTAACATCATCGGGAATATATCCGCCCTCAATCAAAGTGCGCAGAATTTCGTATTCGGTTTCCGAAGCGGACGGGAACCCAACTTCGATTTCTTTTACGCCGATGTCCAAAAGTGTTTGGAACATTTCAAGTTTTTCTTCCAAATTCATCGGGTCAATCAGTGCCTGATTGCCGTCACGCAAATCGACGGAGCACCATACGGGCGCTTTTTCAATCGTTTTGGACGGCCATGTGCGGTCGGGAATGTTCACGGGCGTAAACGGAAAGTACTTATTTGTTTTCATCGTCATTTTCTCCTTTTTTAGAAAACTTCAATAAAAAATCGCCCGCATTTTGCCGGTTTCAGCAAAATAGGGGCGAGGAAAAATCCACGCGGTACCACCCTAATTCAGCGGACATTCAAAAACGAACGCCGCCCTCTTGTGACCTCTAACAAGGTCTGACCGAATAACGGGGTCGGCCGTCCCGACCTATGATTTCAATCGGGCAACTCCGGAATGAGTTATACACAAGCATTTTGTACTGTCTTGCACCACGCGACAGCTCTCTGAAAGCAGCCTGCCTGTCTTATTTCCTTCACAGTCTTTTGTAGGCGATATTTTTATTTGTTCCATATTATATGCGATTTTTTTCAGTTTGTCAAGCGGATTTCTTGTGTTTTCTGCAAGGCATATGGTACAATAAATTGCTGAATTTTCGGAGGTGCATGTATGCAGATAAAAGAGTTGAGCGTGCTGATGCCGTCTTTGGAGCAGGAACTGTTGAACATATGGGAAAACGCTGTGCGGGCGACACATTTCTTTTTGTCAGCAGAGGAAATAGAAAACAGTGCCGCAGGCACTTCATTCTGCGGCGCATTTGATAGCTGCAGAAGATGCAGACGGACAATCCGTAGCATTTATGGGGATTGACGGGCAAAGGCTTGAGATGCTGTTTGTTACGCCCGAAAAACGGGGGAAAGGCATAGGCAGACAGCTGTTGGAGTACGGTATAGAGAAATATGCGATTTCTGAATTGACTGTAAATGCGCAAAATCCGCTTGCAAAAGCGTTTTATATACACATGGGTTTTCAGGTGTATAAGCGTACAGACTTTGATGAACAGGGCAATCCGTATCCGCTTTTATATATGCGGCGCGTAATATGAAATATTTTTAGTATTAAAAATCGGAGCAGAAGGAATATGAGAAAAGTTGTTTTGTATATTGCAATGAGTCTGGACGGTTATATTGCCGATAAAAGAGGAAAGGTGGATTGGCTGCATGGGCACGGCAGCGATGCAGAGAATATAGACACGTATTCTGATTTCATCAAAAATGTAGATACGGTTGTTATGGGCTGGAATACATACCGACAGGTAGCCGAAGAGCTGTCTTTGCATGACTGGGTTTATAAAGATTTAACAAGCTATGTCATTACACACAGACCGATGCGCTCTACAGACAATATAAAGTTTGTCCGAGAAAGTCCGTGTGCAGTCGTTAGGCGTTTAAAACAGATGTCGGGCAACGAAATCTGGATCTGCGGCGGAGCCGATATCATTTATCCCTTAATGCAAAACGGACTGATTGACATATATCATATTTCCGTGATACCGACGGTTTTGGGGTCGGGCATTCGGCTGTTTGGGAATCTGGAAAAAGAAATCCCGCTGAAATTGGTGCACACACAAATCTATAACGGTATTACGGAATTGGAGTATGTTTGCCGATGAGAACCGCAGGACCGCAACGTTGATTCCGACAGTGAACGGAAGTTGCTGCATATCGGGAGAGTTTTTCTTCAAACTCCATAGTGCGGCAAAATGCCTTTACGTGGTTTTCCTTGCCTTTTCGACAAAATGATGTTATAATAAATCACGAATACGAGCAGTGCGCGGGTTGTTAGAAATTAACATAAGGTGGGTTAAAAATGAATATGCGGGAATTGACCGATGAGGAAAAGGTCTTGTTAGCGGAATATCGTTTGTGTGAGGCGCAGGTGCAGGAAAGGATATGCAACACAGTGCATGTGCAGGTGGCGGATGAAAAATCGGCGGAATCGGCTTTTTTGGTGCACGCCCTTGCGGACGGAAACAGAACGGCGGGCGATTCGTGAATTGCGCCTATGGGGTCCGCGGACCATTGGGAACGCCGCCCCTTACGGTTGGTTCTGCGCCGCAGGCACAGCATTTCACACGGCGTAACGGAAATTTGATTTGTGCGGGACAGCAAACGGGCTGTCCTGTTTTTCATTTTTCCTGTCCTTTAATCTTGTGCAACGCACATTTTTCCAGACGGGATACCTGCGCTTGCGAAATGCCGATTTCTTCAGCAACCTCGGTTTGGGTTTTCCCCTGCATAAACCGCAGAGAAAGGATACGCTTTTCACGGGGCGAAAGTCCGCGGATGGTTTCTTTAATTACGATTTCATCAATCCAGTCGCTGTCGCTTTCCGAGCCGCCGACCTGGTCCATTACATAAATCGTATCGCCGCCGTCGGAGTAGACAGGCTCATACAAAGAGACAGGCTCCACAATCGCCTCTAATGCGATAACAACGTCACTGACGGGCAACTCCAATTGTGCGGCGATTTCTTCAATGGTCGGGTCGCGGTTGAGCTTATTTTGCAGGTGTTCCTTCGCCTGCATAGCATGATATGCGGTGTCGCGCATGGAACGGCTGACGCGCAGGGTATTGTTGTCGCGTAAGTATCGGCGCACTTCGCCGATAATCATCGGGACGGCATAGGTCGAAAATCGGACGTTTTGGGAAATATCAAAATTGTCAATCGCTTTCATCAATCCGATTGTGCCGACCTGAAACAGGTCATCCAGATTTTCACCGCGGTTGGTAAATCGCTGAATGACTGACAGCACCAAGCGCAGATTGCCGTTAACCAGCTTATCCCGCGCCGTTTTGTCGCCTGTCTGCATCTGTTTTAAAAGCTCGATTTTTTCTGCTTCTTTCAGTACCTTTAATTTCGCAGTATTTACACCGCAGATTTCGACCTTGTTGTATTGCATGTTGTTTCCCTCGCCTTTATGACTTGGCCGGACAGCGCGCATTTGAACTCGCCTAAAACGGCTATTTTTTCTGAACAGGGAAAATATATCCTGCAAAACCGGATTCGAATTTGCGCCGTCCGGCTATGTAAAAAGAGGAAACGCGGGAAGAAAAAACCTCTCTGCTCTATTATGGGCAGAGAGGTTTGATTTTATAAAGAAAAAAAGTATTTTTCAAAAGTACTGCAGACAAAAAACGGATTTCAACTTGTCCTTGGTAAGCAGTTAATCATATATACATTTTTCAATGTCTGGCAGCAGTGTGTAGATAGATTTTCCGATTATCTGTTCAAAATAGGCTTTGTATTGATAAGTACGATTCCAACGGTCAACGGAAAACGGAAAGATGCCGTACCGTCTTGTGGTATCTACAAATCTTTTTTCTAAAATACAAAAGCCGTTTGCATCGGCAAGCGCATCGCAAAGGATAATCAATTTGTCGTAATCATCATACTGAACGGTATGCAGGAAATTTTCAATAAAGGCATATTGTGCGGCGGTGATATCTTTCTTGCCGATATCCGCTTCTATGTCCTTTACGGGGAAAGAGTGCGTTAAACAAACCCTTGCAATTTCGTCCCATCCCTGCGCAATCGCATAATCGTAACCGTCAATAATATGCCGTACTGCCGTTACACCGTTCCGTCTGCCGATGTCGTGCAGCAGACCGCATACAAACGCCTTGTCGCAGTTTAACCCGCAGTGCTTCGCGATGATTTCCGCCGCTTCGGCGACATTTTGGGAGTGCTTTATCCAAGGTCCCGGGTTCATTTGACCGGCAACAGTCAATTCGGTAATTGCAGTTTTTTGTCCGGAAACATAGTATTATTCTCAGCCTTTCAAAAATTCTGCGGGAATCACGTCTTTTACGAAATTTTCAATATATGCCACACTGAAATCAGACTGCTTAATGCGGCTTGCCTGCTTTTTGGCAAGTGCATCGCTGTACTGGGACAGCGGATAAATCTGTACATCGTGGCTGCCGGCCACATAATGGGTAACTGTCGGCTCAAACAAAACATCGGAAACGGTGATTTTGCCATCGGTTTCTTTGGTGAGAGTGTAGTGGAGCATCCCGCCAATCACGCGCGCGGCAGTGTTTTGCTGGGAAATGAAATTGCCGAGCGAATAGGTGACCAGTGTGCGTGTACCGTCTGTGTTGTTAATCCATTCTATAGGCTGTAAAACGTGCGGGTGATGTCCGATAATGACATTCGCGCCCCATGCAGCCATTTTTTTTGCAAGATTTTTTTGGTCTTGCGAGGGTGTAGTGGTGTATTCTGTGCCCCAATGCACATTGACAAGCACGGCGTCACATTCCGCCTTCGCCGCCTTGATTTTGCGCTCTATAGTTGCTTCATCGCCGGTCAAAATAATTTGCAGAGGACTGTCCTTCGGGAGCGACAGTCCGTTTAAATATTGGGTAATACCGACCAGCCCGATTTTTATGCCGTCTTTTTCAATGTATTCTACACGGTCCAAATCTGCTTTGTCTTTGTAGGCGCCTGTACGGGTGATGCCGTCCGCGGCGTCCCAAAAGTCAATCGCTTCCGTAAGCCCCTTAGCGGTTTTGTCGAGCATGTGATTGTTGGCGAGCGCCACCACATCGAAGCCTGTGTCTTTTACGGCTGTTCCCAGTTCCTGCGGGGAGTTAAACAGCGGATACCCCGACGGCTGATAGCTTTTTGCTACGATGGTTTCCTGATTGATGGTGGCAATGTCCGCCGCCGCCACGGTGTCTTTGACACGTGCATAGCAGAATGAAAAATCATAGCCGCCGTTCTTCGAACGCTTTTTTGCCTGCTCGTAAATGCCGTCATGAATCAAATTATCGCCGACGGACAGCATCCGAAGGGAAGTTTTCTGCTGCGGTGCGGCGGGCGTTTCGGTAGATGCGGGTACATCGGCGGATGCCGAAGGTTCTTCTGTTTTATCCCGTTTGCCGAATCGCTCTGCAAACGGTGCAGGAGCGTTGACTTCTATGACGGAACGACCGTTTTTCACAGTCATACCGACAGCCACCGCGCCGAACACCACAACCAGCGCCAAGGTGACCGATAAAAACACTTTCACTGCCTTGTTATTCATAATCCTATCTCTTTTCTGTTTTTGTTATCTCATTTGCCTGAGAAAGTAGAATTGTATCGCTCAATCGAATCTTCAATAATTTCCAGCGCCGAAAGAACGCCCTTTGCTTCGTCGATGACTGTCTTTTTGTTTTCAAGCATTTTGTAAACCGTGAAAAAATGTGTCATTTCGTCAAAAACATGCTTCGGCAGCTGTGAAATGTCCGAATATCCGTTATAGGTGGGGTCACCTTTAGGGATGGCAATGATTTTGTCATCGGGTGCGCCGTTGTCCAGCATGGTAATCACGCCGATGGGATAGCATTTGACCAGTGCCATCGGTTCAATTTTTTCGGAACAGAGGACCAGCACATCCAGCGGGTCATTATCGAGTGCATATGTGCGCGGAATAAAGCCGTAGTTTGCAGGGTAGTGCGTAGAGGTATGCAGAACGCGGTCCAAACACAAAAGCCCGGTTTCTTTGTCCAGCTCATATTTCATCTTACTGCCCTTGCTGATTTCAATGACCGCGTCAAAAGAGGCACGGGTGATGCGCTCCGGGCTGATGTCGTGCCAAATATTCATTTGCGTACTCCTTTATATTCCTCAATCAAAAGCTTGCGGATTTCCCAAAGCTTTTCGGATAAATCCACATAATATTTATGCGGATTTTCAAACCGCTTGACCTCGTCCCACAATGTGTCGACTTGTTCTGCGCAGTAATCGCGGATTTCGGGAAGGGCAGGGGAATCGTACACACATGTGCCTCGGTCAAAGATTTTTACAAGCAGCGGACGTGCGACAAAGTTTTCAATTTCCTTGCGCTTCCAAGTGAAGTCGGGGTCGAACAGCTCATAGGGCTTGGAATCGTCGATTTCCTCACTGTCGGTTGTCAGTACATCGGCAATAGCTTTGCCCGAATCCATATCAAACAGACGGTACACAAGCTTGGAAGAGGGGATTGTAATCTTGCGTACATTCTCGGAAAGGTTGATCTTCGGAATAATGCGCCCATCCTTTTCCACTGCGCAAAGCTTATATACGCCGCCGAACAGCGGTGCGGAAGCGGAAGTAATCAACCGTTCCCCGACCAAGAAGCAGTCCACCTTTGCTCCCTGTGAAACCATGTCGCTGATTAAGTGCTCATCTAAGGCGTTGGACGCCAAAATTTCACAGTCGGGGAAGCCCGCTTCATCCAGCATTTTGCGTACGCGTTTGGAAAGGTAAGTAATATCGCCTGAATCAATGCGTACACTGTGCGGTCTTTGTCCCAAAGGCAGAAGTACATCGTTAAACGCGCGAACGGCATTCGGTACACCGGAACGGAGTGTATCGTAGGTGTCCACCACAAAACTGCAGCGGTTGGGATATCGGCGCGCGTAAGCGCAGAAAGCCTCATATTCGGAATCAAACATCTGCACCCAGCTGTGAATCATGGTTTGCACGGTCGGAATATGAAAATCCCTTGCGGGAATAACGCCCGAGGTGGAAACACAGCCGCCGATATATGCCGCGCGTGCGCCGAATACCGCCTCGTCAAAGCCGTGGGCGCGCCGCGTGCCGAATTCCGCCACAGCTGTACCGCGGGCGGCGCGTACCAAACGGTTTGCCTTGGTGGCAATCAGGCTTTGGTTGTTAATGCATAGCAAAAGCATGGTTTCAATCATCTGCGCCTGCACAATCGGACCGCGTACCTTTACAATCGGTTCATTCGGGAAAATCGGCGTGCCTTCGGGAATAGCCCATACATCGCAGGCGAATCGGAAATCCCGCAGATAGCGCAGAAATGCTTCGGACAACCCCTGTGTGCGCAGAAATTCCAAATCATTTTCGGTAAAGTGCAGGTTCTTTAGATGTGCGATTACCTGCTCCAGCCCTGCCATGACAGCGAACCCGCCGTTGTCGGGAACACGGCGGAAAAACAAGTCAAAGCACGCGACGGTATTTTCCATGCCGTTTGAAAAATAGCCGTCTGCCAAAGAAAATTCATATAACTCCGTCAGCATGGGCGTGTGCATGGCAGAATACGGGGTGTGTTCCATATGCTCACCTTCTGTATAATAGATATATTCAGTTTATCATATTTTCCCCTGATGCGCAATCTATTCTTGTGCTGTCTCCGTGGGATTTCGGCAATTCATAAAGAGACGCCGTAGTTCCGAAAGACTTTTCCGGGGATTCCTGTTTTTCTCCGAAAAAAGGCTTGACAACCGACGGCGCACATTGTATAATACCTCTTGCAAAATTCAAATAGCGGTATTGTGTAATGGTAGCACAGCGGACTCTGACTCCGTATGTAGAGGTTCGAATCCTTTTACCGCTGCCAAAATCGCGGACAGCCTTCAGACTGTCCGCGATTTTTTTGTTATGCAAAAGGATTCGAATCCGCACAGTACGAGGGCGGTACTCGGTTTGGAAGGGTTTACCTCTTTTGAATTCGTTGGGAATACGCTCTGCTCCGTTTTTCTTTTGTCAGCCTTGCGGCTCCTGCGGTGCGGGAAACATGACCGTGATGCAAAACTGTTTGTACGCTGTGTCGTAATTCCAATCGTAATCCCCGCCGTATTTTTGCAAAGCCTTCGTCATGTTTTTCAAGCCGAGTCCGTGCGGCTCCCGACCGAACTTGGTGGTTTTCAGTTCACGGCCGTGTGCCTTCGGCGGCGTGTCACAGCTGTTTTCCACAATGCAAATATCACAATTGTTTTTCTGTGATGTCCGTACAAAAATTTCTTTTCTTTGGGAATTTGCCGCCGCTTCCACTGCGTTATCCAGCAGATTGCCGAAAACGGTTACCAAATCAAAATCTGCAACGTATGTAAAGCTTGCCGAGCGAAAATCCAAATGCAGACCGATATGCCTGCTTTCACATTCCGCAGCATATTTACTGCAAAGGATGTCCAGTATGCGGTTGCCGCTTCCGCTGATTTGCCTGTATTCCCGCAGACAGTCCGTCATTTGGCTGAGATATGCGTCAATTTGGGGGTCTTTATTCAGTGCGCGGATGACATTCAGATGCTTTTTTGTATCGTGTGCATACATGCGCAAATTTTCATTTTGTTTTTCCATAACACTGTAATACTGTTTTTCTGTTTCGTTTTTATCTGCCTGATTTTGCAGAGCGCGGACGGTATTTTCTTTTTCAGCCGCAGACCGATAAGCGGTAAACAGCAGCATTACGGACAGCAATAAAAATACACAGATGAACGGAAAAAAGAGTAACCCGTCGTTCGGAATTTCCGCCGATATATAAAGATGCCGCATCAGCAACAGAACGCCGATTGCGGCAAACGGATAAATACAGTATATTTTCGAAATGCGGCGCCGAGTTTTTTCACGCTGTATCCACCGTGCCAAAAGTAAGCTGCACAAAAAATACAACAGTTTACGGATTAGCGTCAAAACAATACAGCATACGGTGTTATCCGCATGCAGGGGTGTTTGTATATCGCCTCTTGCAGTGAAATAGGAAAAGACGGACAAAACGGCAAAATCCAGTGCTGCCGACAGAAGCCCCAGCACGGCGGCACCGAACAGCGCGCGGTCCCGGCGAATGTCAAACACCGAAACCGCGAACAGAAAGTTTATGATGATAAAATACAATCCATTTAAGCATGCGACGGTGGGGAACAAGCTGTAAATTACCGGACTGCTTAAAAACAGTGCGGTGCCGATGGCAAAGCTCGTCTGTCTTTTTCGCTTTAAATTTCCCTGCTGTGCAAAGAACATATATGCGGCCGGTACTTCAAAAAGAACTGCGGTTGTTATCGCCAACATACGGGACATTTGCTCATCTCCCTTTTAAATAGTCGAACCATACCCGATGAAAAGCTGATTGTTTTCGGGAGGGGATGGGGACATATTCGCCGTTGGACATCATAATTTCTTTGTAGCTGTATTGGCGGACATGATGCAGATTGACTAAAAAGCTTTTGTGTACTCTGTAAAAATACGGGGCGTTCAGCTTTGTTTCCCATTCTTCCAGTGTGTCCCACAGCGTATAAGTTTCCTGTCCTGTCACTACGCAGATTTCTCTGCCCTCGGTTTTGACCACAAGAATATCGTCCATGTGCAGTTTTTTGACATAGCTGTCCGTTTTGACGTATACGTCCACAAAAAGAGAATCCCGATATTGCAGGGCTTTGTCCAGCCCTGTATACAGGCGTTCCGAGCGGATTGGCTTTTCAAAAAAACGAAACGCCTGAAAATCCATGACATCGTCCTGATATTCGGGAAAAGCCGTTACAAAGAAAATGATAATCCGTTCGTTATATTGCCGTAAAGTCCTTGCAAGGGTAATTCCGTCCAGCGGACGCATTTGAATATCCAGAAATGCAATATCATACGGCATTTTTTGCCGCGCAACTGCATCTGCGTGCAGAGAGGCAGTAATTTCTGCGTCTATTTTGCGGTCTTGCAGGTATCCTTTGAGTTTTTCGGAAAGGTCACGTAAATAATATGCTTCGTCATCACAAATTAAAATTCTGAATTCGCTTTCTTTTTCCATAGTGTTTCTTTTCGTCGCTTGAGGTAAAAAATGCGGGTTTTATGCTGAATCTTATCGAACATTATAACATTACCATAATTTTCCAAGCAAGTCAACAATACATATGCAGAAAAATATATTTCCAGACAAGATATTAATACAAAAATATATTGCTTGCAAAAAGGTATTAAAGAATGTAGCAATGTATTGCATCGGTTTGCTTCCGCCGTCACTTAGCACAAAAAATACAGGGAACAACCGAACGGAAATACGAAAGAAAAAAGGACTGCCCACTCAAAAAAGTGGCAATCCTTTTTCTATTGATTTAAGGTTTTTACCGTGTGCTTGTTTCAGGTACAGGCGTGTTCTGCAAAACAGTGTTTACAAAATTCTGCGCCGCCTGCACCGCGGTTTTACCCGTACCTAAGTGACATGCCAACGAACCTGCATGCATACTGTTTAAGCCGCCGCAGACAAACAGCGTATTCCGCACGCCCGCCGCATCCAATTCCTTGTGTAAATCGACAGATTCCGGCAGGAGTAAATCCTTTTCGGAGCCGATAATGAACGATGGCGGAAATTGCGCATCCGCGTAATAAGACGGCGCCAAAAACTGCCGCATTGCCGAACCTTTTTCTCCTCTCAGGGTCTCGGACGGTAGACCGCAAAATGCTTCGGTAAACAAATCCATCCCCTGAAAATGGGTGTCCAGCGAACGGGCGGGATCAAAAATACCGCTCATCAGAATACAGGCGCGTACCTGAAAGGTTTCTTTATACGAAAAGGGAATCTGTAACAGGTCATACAGTTCTTTGTGTGTGGCAACTGCGCCGACCAACGAGGCAAAATAGCCGCCTGCCGACTCCCCGGCAACAACGACCTGTTTTGTATCAATACCCCACATTTCCGCATGTGCAAGTACATATTCAATGCCCTTGAAAATCTGATGAATATGTTCGGGGTGCTTTGCGTCGTTGGCATAGTCGTAGTCGATATTGGCACACACGAAGCCCTGCTTTGCCCAGTATTTGCAATAAAACCGCCGTGTCTGCCGCAAGCCCGACACCCAGCCGCCGCCGTGAATGTAAATAAGAAGGGGACGTTTTTCTCCGTTTGTGTTTTTCTCCCGAATGACATCAAGATATGAGCGCTTGCCGGCCGTGCTGTAGCGGATATTGTTCTGTGTCTGCAAGCCGAAATAGGGCTTATACAGCAAGGCATACAGCCCCGCTTCCAAAACATTGGACGAGCGCCTGACAGAATTAATTTTTTTCTCTGTTTCGGTATACATTTTACAGTTCACCCTTTCGTGCAAAAAGCCATTTGCGTTTTATAGTACGGTTATTTGTCTTTTGTCGGTTCCGCCGTAAAGGCGAAACGAAGGGGTTTGCTATAGCCGAATGCAATCAAATGCGCCTTGGACGGCATCGGACCGCAGCTGCCGGAGCCTGTACCGCGCACAAAGCCGTCGATTGTTGCAAAAGTGGTGTTCGTATCCGGCAAGTCTTCGATGTGTGAAGCGCGCTTGAGCTGTTCCAGTGTAAAATGATTTGCATTGAAGCACATGGGATTTTTCAACGCCGTAAATTTTAGGGCGCTGCCCTTTGCATTAGCGAGCAGGCTGTAACGCACATCGCCGCGGTTGCCCGAATCCTGCGGCTTAATGTATTTATGCGCCATATTTGAAACAGAGGTTTTATAAACGCCGATGGGCGCGTGCTCGCAGAAATCCGAATAATTTTCCGCAGGACCTCTTCCGTAATATTTTACGGCTTCAAAATCTTTCGGCAGTTCCGCATGTACACCGAACCGCGGCAGCTGTGCCGTCAGCGGACATACCTTTCGAAGCACCGCACGGACGGTCATTTTGCCGTTTGCGTCAAAGAAATAATCGACATGCGCGCGTGCCAGTATAAAAATGCCTCTGGTGACAAAATTGTACGTTGTGCGGATAAAGGTACGTCCGCCCTCCGTTTTTATTTTGCAGGCGCTCAGCTTTGCCGATGCGGAATCCAGCCCGAGAATCTGCCAGAAAACAACGGTATTTCGATCATTGTCCAGCATACCTCTGTATATATGCGGCACAAACCCGCTTGCTTGGTCTAGGGGGCTTTGATGCAGATATTCCGTACCGTCTTTTTGATAGCTGACCAGCCCTTTTTTTCGGTCAAACCGTGCATTGCCGTTTTTGAATTGGACGCGGATTTCACCCTGTACCGCTTGAATATCTGCCGATTTTGCGGCGTTGTCTGCCGTCGGAAGCACTGCCTGCGACACAATTACCTGTTCGGCGGCAATTTCTGTGCCGCTTTGTTTGTCTGTATATATAAAGTTTACAAAGACATCCTTTTTCGTTTGCTTTATCGAAGCGGCGGAAATGGAAATTTCCCTTTCGCCCTCGGCGGGAATCACTTCCGCAATACGGCCTGTATCAGTTTGTACGCCGTCCTCTGTTACGGTGTAATCAATTTGTATATCTGCACTGTCTGCAAAGCTTCTCGTGTTCCAAAGTGCAAAACGGTTTCCTTCGAGATGCTTTGCCCGAATCGGGCGGTAGCAGGCTTTCATTTCCAACGCACCGCTCGATGGCTTGCGGTCGGGGAAGAATAACCCGTCCACGCAGAAATTGCCGTCATGAATCGGTTCGTTATGGTCGCCGCCGTAAGTCCATTTATATTTTGCATTGGCATCGTAAACACTGTGGTCCGCCCATTCCCAAATACAGCCGCCCATAAATTGGTCGGAGGCATAAAACAACTGCATGTACTCCTCTAATCCGCCGGGACCGTTGCCCATGGCATGGGCGTATTCACACTGGAAGAAAGGCTTGCCTTTATATTTATCACCTGCCGTGCCCGCAAGCACCTTGCGCATTAAACCCGGTCTTGCATACATGTGTGAAACTACATCGTATGCCCAGCGCTTGCTGCGGTTTGCACCTTCATAATGTACGGGAATTTCGGGATTTTCTTTTTTTAGGTAGTCATAACAAACATCCTGGCATTTGTAGCCGCCGGACTCGTTGCCGAGACTCCACATGGTAATGCTCGGATGGTTTTTGTCCCTGCCGTACATCCGCTTGACGCGGTCCAAATAATGCGGCGCCCAGCGGGTATCGTTGCTCAGTCGGTTGGGATTGTAGGTGCTGTGCGGAACGGCGTAAAATCCGTGGGTTTCAATATCGGCTTCGTCAATGACGTAAAGCCCGTACATATCGCACATGGTTAAAAACGCAGGGTCAGGCGGGTAATGCGAGGTACGCACGGCATTGCAGTTATATGCCTTCATCAGCTGTACATCCAGTTCCATATCCGCAAGGGACATCGCATAGCCTTTGGTCATGTGTGTATCGTGATGATTTACACCCTTGAATTTAATTGCCTTGCCGTTAAACCGAAATACCTCTCCCTGAATTTCAACCGTTTTAAATCCGTAATAGGTGCGGATTGCCTCAACCTCTTTCGCATCCTTATACAGAACAATGATGCATTCATAGAGGTTCGGTGTTTCGGCGGTCCATTCGTCCACCGCAAGGTTTTGCAGGCGGATTTCCCGCTCGGGCAGGAGTGAGGCGGAAATGACGGGCTGTGCTTCCGCGGATTGGATTTCGATTGTTGTATCGGCTTCAAATTGTCCTTCAACAGCAATGTGCAAATCATAGGTGCCGTCGCTGTTTTTCGAAGCACGCAGACGGAAATCGTTTATGTAACTGCTTTCGAATTCGGTCAGCAGAACATCACGGAAAATGCCGTTTTCACGGAACATATCCTGACATTCGAGATAGGTGCCGTTGCTCCATTTGTAAACCACCGAAACGATTTCGTTTTCACCGTCTTTTAACAACGCGGTAATGTCAAACTCGGCGGTATTGTGCGAGCCTTCACTGTACCCGACATATGAACCGTTTACATATATCGCCAGTGCGCCTGCAACGCCCAAAAAGGAAAGCGTGCGGCGACGGTTCGCATTTTGAACGGTAACGATTTTTCGGTATACGCCGACGGCAACGTCCGCTGGGATGTGCGGGGGCTTTTTGGGGAACGGATACCGTGTGTTAATATAGGCGATTTGGTCGTATCCCGTTCTTTGCCATGTACAGGGCACCGTGATTTTATCAAAGTGTATGCTGTCGGTGTCCAGTAACTCGGGAATGCTGCTCAGTTTTTCAAAGTAGGCAAAATCCCATTCGCCGCTGAGTACCGTCACTCTGTCCGATTGATACCGTTCATTTTTATAATCGGTTTTTGCGATCGCTTCTGCGGATGAGAACGGAATAAAATAGCTTCTCTCCATCAGCTTGTTTTCCTCAAAAACGCTGAAATCCGTGTGCAGATTTCTGTGAATCTTATACTCCATAACACTTCTCCTGTCTGCGTATAACTTCATTGGGGATTTATAAACATTGTACCATGCCAACCGAACGCAGTCAATCTAAGATACTGTCCGTATTTGCACATTTGCAAATAAATTTTCGGACATAGGATTGATTTTTCAGGGGGGCTATGGTAAGATAATTTCAAAGTAAAAGCCTTGCAGTCAAACGGCGGTTTTTGCTTTATAAACTGAATTAGGGGGATATTCACTATGTTTTGTAAAAATTGTGGGCAGGAACTGAATGACGGCATGCAGTTTTGCCCGAACTGCAATACGCCCGTAGAGGCAAATGCACCTATCGAACCGGCACAGCCTTATGCACAGCAGCCGTATCCTGCACAGCCGTCTTACGGTGCACCCCAGCCGCCTTACGGCATGCCGCCTGTTTCGCAGGAACCCGCATCCTTGGGGCTTCGGTTTGTATGCTGGTTTATTCCGATTGTCGGTATCATTCTGTATTTCGTAAAGAAGGATGAAAAGCCCGTTTACGCAAAGCAGTGCTTAAAGGCTTCTGTCATCAGTATCATTGTGAATACGGTGGTCGTTGTACTGTTCTACGGTGTTGTATTTGCGATGATAGGGTCAACTATGTATTAATTTGTTTCGAAGCATATAAAGAAAGGAACGGTACAGCGCACAAACAACTGTTTTTGCCTATTTTTGTACCGAATGGCAATTGTTATGTTTTGCAGTTATTGCGGTGTGCCCATCGCATCTGAGGCAGAAGAATTTTGTCCGCATTGCGGTGCGCCCTTGCTGACAGCGGCGCAGATGCCGCCGCAGGGTGCGGAACAGCAGATGCCGCCGTATGGGTATGCACCTGCACCGTATTTCCCGCCGGTTTCGTATGAAGAAGCCGAGACACTTCTTAAGGTGTTGTGCTTTTTCGTGCCGATTGCCGGTATTATTCTGTACTGCCTGGACAAAGACAAAAAACCGGTCGCCGCAAAACAGTGCTTAAATATGTCGGTGATTTCAATTGCAGTCAGTATTGGGGTTGCCGTTTTGCTTTGGCTGATTTTTCTTTTAGTAATGTTGTTTCCGTTTTTGATTTAGCTTGGTTTTCTTTTCTTTGCAATGCTCGGTACAGTAATGTGGTCCTGACAAGTTCATGTATAAAAACAAGACAACGGCAAAGCCTGCCGTTGTCTTGTTTTTTTGCTTGCAGATGCAGGAATCCGTTTTAGGAATAAGGTGATATACAAAATTAATAAAAATTTTAAAAATCATCTTTATTTTTTAAACAAAATATGGTAAACTGTAATTGTAAACAAGAGCAGAGATGCTTTTGCATATATAAAATGCAAGGAGATGTATGTATGAACATTACCATCGTTGGCAGAAAATGCACACCCAGAGAGTCCTTTAAAGCGCATGCCGAAATGAAACTGCAAAAGGTCGAAAAATTTTTCGGCGCAGACGCGGCGGCAAAAATTACCGCCACGGTGGAGAAAAATGTTAAAATTGTAGAAATCACTCTGCAAAAGGGCGGGTTTTTGTTCCGTGCACAGGAGCGTGCACAGGATTTGGAGGATGCACTGGACGCCTGCGTGGATTCGCTGATTCGCCAGATTCGGAAAAACAAAACCAAATTGGAACGCAGACTCCGCGAGGTTTCCTTTGATGAGGTTTTTAACACACCGACCGATGCGGAGGAACAGGATTTCGACATTGTCCGCACAAAAACCGTTGCTTTGAAGCCGCAGACCACGGAAGAGGCGATTTTGCAGATGAACATGCTCGGACATACCTTTTACATGTTCCGTAATGCCGAGTCTGAGAAAATCAATGTGGTTTATCAGCGCAGGGACGGCGGATATTCCGTTCTGGAGCCGGACGGCGAAAGCTGACGTATGTAAAATACCGATAAAATAACTGCCCGCTCTGTACAAGCTTGTACAGAGCGGGCTTTTGCTTTTGGAATAGGGTTTTGTAAATTGACAGCAAAAAATCCAATCACGGACGGCGGTGCATCATTTGTCCTACCGCTTATTTTGCTGTTTTGTCCTGATTTTGCAAGGTATCTTTCTCAATAATATACCGCGGGCGGGCCTTGGTTTCCGCATACATTTTTCCGATATATTCGCCGATGACGCCGAGACAGAAAATCTGTATGCCGCCGAGTAAAAATACAGCGCACAAAAGACTGGTCCAGCCTTGCACGGTGAAGCCGATCAGCTTGATAATAACGGTGACAACTACAGCCAAAAAACTGATGACGGAAATAAAAAAGCCAAGCCCCGTAATCATTTTCAGCGGACGTACCGACAGACTGGTAATGCCGTTAAATGCCAGGGACAGCATTTTGGAAAGCGGATAGTGGCTTTCGCCTGCGATACGCTCTTTGCGGTCGTAATATACGCTGGAGCTTTTAAAACCAACCAACGGAATCAGCCCGCGCAAAAACAGATTGACCTCGCGGAATTCGGAAAGCCCTTCCAGTGCACGGCGGCTCATAAGGCGGTAATCGGCGTGATTAAACACGACCTCCGCACCGAACAGGGAAAGGATTTTATAAAAGCTTTCCGCTGTAAAACGCTTGAAAAATGTATCGGTATCCCGTTTGCACGCACGCCGTATACAATATCCGCACCGTCTTTGTATTCGTGCAGCATGCCGTTCATGGCGTCAATATCATCCTGCCCGTCGCAATCAATGGATATGGTTATATCTGCGTATGTCTTCGCGGTCATCAGCCCTGCGAGCAAAGCATTTTGATGTCCGCGGTTGCGGCTGAGCTTCAGCCCTTCAAAATGCACATCCTGCCCGTGCAGCTGTGCAATGATATCCCATGTTTTGTCGCGGCTACCGTCATCTACAAATAAAATACGGCTTTCTTCCGCAATTTCCCCTGCCGCAATCAACTCGTTTACCTTTCCGAGAAACAGCGTATTGGTTACGGGCAAAACGGCCTCTTCATTATAGCAGGGAATAACAATATACAAAATCGGCTTGTCCATTACGTAACACCTATCCTTTCTGATGTAATGTATGTTTGCGGTTTGCAATACGGCTGATAAAAGAGGCGTACCCGTTGGCAGCCAGTGTGCAGCAATAGGGCAGATACAGGAATAAATATCTGGAACGCGCTTCGAAAAGCATTAAGAATAACAGCAGTCCAATCAGTGTCAGCTGTGCAATAAAGAGCACCGCGGTTTGCAAACGTGTTTTTCGGTTACGAACGGCAAGAATTTGCAGGAACATGCCAACGGCAATCCCCAGCCAAACTGCTTGCATGGCGTTGCCGAGATAATTCTGATAAACCGCAGTTTCGGTATAATTCCATTGCTGTAAAATGTTTCTGAGTCCCTCTTCTGCCATCGGAGTGCCTGCATGATGGATACCTTCGCCGCCATAGTAGAAGGTGCCGTCGGTTGTGACCCAAACAAGCTTATTGCCCCAGTGCTGCAGAAGCCCGCCGATACCGAACTGTGACATGCGCTCGCGGATGACTTCTTTGTGAAAGGCGGTTTTTTCATCTATACCCTCAATTTCCAGTGTGTTCAGAACATCTTCCCGAAAGAACCCGTAGTATTTCGGTTCCTGACGTTCATTTAAGCCCATCATGAAAAAGTGCGTCATGGGTACTTCTAAAGCCTCTTGCCGTTCAGCAGTCGGAATTTGTGTGTATGCCAAAGGCTTGGCAAGCTGATTGACGCCCCAGCCGACTGCCAGACCGACGATTGCCAAAGCGGCACAGCCGCAGGTGCGCAAAACACCTTTTTTAGACGGCTTGCGGATACACAGAAAGAGCCAGACCGCCAAAGCAATACCTGCAATTGCTACGGTGGGCTTTATATAATACCCAAGCATAAACAAAAGACCTGCGGCTGTACAAAATACACAGCGCCATGCGGGACGTTTTGCAGAGGCGGCCGCAACCACAGAAAACAGGAAAGCCGCCGTAAACGGAAATGCCAAGGTGTCGGAGTAGGGGATGGTAATCGTCGGGTGAAAAGCGGCGGTCAGCAAAGAGAGCCAAAGTGTTAAGTAAAATGTTTTCAGACCGAACACCTTTTTCGCGGTCAGACAGCTGAAAACAATCCCTGCATCAACCGCCAAAACACTTAAACATACAGATGCCAACCACGGATTCATACCGATAGTCTGCATGATACGGCAGAAAATTTTAAAAACAGCTGTTATTAAGATATTGTTCGGATACCAAGTTAAATATTCGTCATAATATTCCGTATTCTCCGGATGTAGGTTTCCGGCAATGCTGATGATACTGCCGACATCCCAGCCGACAGGTGTATAGGTCATATATACTAAGAACAGCTGTGCGCCCAGTACGGCGAGCATACACATGCTCATCATGCAAATCGGATGTTTTTGCAGTATGCTTTTCAGCTTCGGCAGTTGTGCCAAAAAGTATATACTGAGGGAAATTGCCGAGAGCAAAAGGAAAAATACAAGAATTCGGACTATAGAAAAATCTACGACATTTACATAATTTTTTGCGATATTCGTAACAATCAGCAAGGCGACAACCGCCCAGAGCAAAGAAAAAACGACCTGTACACCGGACGCCAAAAAGGATTGCAGTTTTTGCAAAATATGTTCCCCCAAAGAAATCAAAAAATGCTATATACTAATATTATCAAAAGCGGTAAAAACTGTCAAGAACGAGTCGGACAACATGATTAGAAAGCCGGCGGGTATCTGTATTTTTCAGGGGATACTTTACTTTTTTTCGAAAATCGCGTACAATAGTGCAGATAAAAGGAAGTGTGCGGTATGCAAATCAATATTGTATTAGTGGAGCCTGAAATTCCGCAGAACACGGGGAATATTGCGCGCACATGTGCGGCAACAGGCGCGCGTCTGCATTTGGTCGGACCGATGGGTTTTAAAGTGGATGACCGTAAGTTGAAGCGCGCAGGTTTGGATTATTGGCATCTGCTGGATATTACATATTATGATTCTTTGGCGGAATTTCTTGAAAAAACGCCGCAGGAGGACAACTTTTTCTTCTTTACCACAAAGGGCAAGCATATCCATTCGGATTTGCAATATCCGGAAAATGTTTATCTGTTTTTCGGCAAGGAGACGAAGGGTCTGCCTGAATGGCTTCTGCATGAAAATCCGGAATTCTGTGCGCGTCTGCCTATGTTGAACGATGCGCGCGCACGCAGCTTGAATTTGTCCAATACGGTTGCTGTTGCTGTGTATGAGGTGCTGCGCCAGCAGGGGTATCCGTCACTTTTGTGCGAAGGGCACTTGCGCGAGTTTGATGACTGAAAAAAACAGAATACGAAAACCGGCTGATACGCAAATCTTTCGTATCAGCCGGTTATGTTTTTTATAAATTTACCCATCGGCAGATTTGTTCCGTTAAAACAGTTCATCCAAAAGAATATAGTATTTCAGCTTTTCGGGGTCTTCCGTAATCCCGAGCTTTGTGTACAGCAATTCTTTCGCACGCAAAAACTCCGATTTCGGCAGACCGCAAAAATGACAAATATTGTGCTCCAGGGAACGCACGCAAAGCGCTATATCCTGCCAACGGTCGGCAATGCCTGCTTTGCCCAAATCCAAAAAACCGACTGCTTTTCCGTCCTCGATAAAAATATTGGGCAGACAGTAGTCGCCGTGTGTGAAAACTAAATCTGCCGCAGGTTGGTTTTGTACCAAATACGCATAAAGTGCATGTATATCCGAAAAGCCGTTAGAGCTGAGTGTTTGCGGCTCAAAATCTTCGGTGTCTACCGAACCGTTTTCAATATTCTGCTTTGCCTGCCGCAATCTGATATCTAACGTGCTGTACAGCGGACAATCCGATATATCCATATGCCATAGTGTTTTTAAGCCGTCGGCGAGCGCTTGGACGGTGTAGGGTATGTTTTTCGCAAGGGCGTCACATGCCATTGTGCCGTTTAATTTGGACATCAATAAAAGGTTTCGTCCGTTCTCCTGTGCAAAGGCAAGTATTTTCGGAACAGACAGGCGGGTCTGCAGCCACTGCAATGCGGCATACTCACGGTCGGCATTCTCATTCGTTGGTTCAATCTTTAAAACACAGTCCTTGAAAATCAAAACCGTAGAATCTGATTCGCCGACGGTGTCGGAAACACATGGTTTGTCTGCAATTTTTTCTGTGATATTTTTCGGAAGGGGGCTGGAATACATTCTGCTTCAACTCCGTTTCTGTTTTAGCCGGACGGCATGAATTTGCACTCGTCTAAAACGGCGATTTCTTGCCGATTTTTAGCTTATATATGACCTGAAGGGACAATTCGTTTTTAGATCAGCGCTCTGCTTCAAAGGCGTTTCGAAAACGCAGAGGTGTTGTGCCGTAATACTTTTTAAAGCTTTTAATAAACTGGGTGGTATCGTTGTAGCCGACATTTTCACAGATTTGCTCGACCTTTAAATCTGTGTTTTGCAAGAGCTCTGCCGCATTTTCCATACGAATTCTGCGCAAGATGGCTGAAAATGTGTACCCGGTTTGCTTTTTGACGGTTGTGCTTAAATATGCGGGACTTAAATAAAACCGACGTGCGGTTTCCGCCAAAGTTGCTGTTTGGTAATTCTGCCGTATATAGCTTTCAATTTCAATCATTCGCTCATTTTGTGCGTTATCGCCTTCTGAGAATTCAATCGTACTTTCATAATTCTGCACCAAATACGGGAAAAACGTTGCCAACAGCCCGTCCAGTACATAATTGTAATGCGGTTTTTTCTCGTTTTGCTGGGCGTACATATACAAAAGCAATTCCGGCAAAAAAGCGTCCTGCCCGCAGTGAAAGGTCAGAGAGCTGCGGTAATGCTTGGAATACAGGGTTTGTGCAAAATAGGCGGAAAGCGTTGTGCCGCTGCGCATTAAAACAGAAAACACACTGTCAAAGGTGGATTTTCTCGTTTTTACGGTAAAGGTTACGCAATTCGGTTCACCGCGCAGATAGTGTCGGACATTCGGCGGAATGACCGTGATGTCGCCTGCCTGCATATACATGCTTTTTCCTTCGACTGTATGCAGGCACTTCCCCTTTACCGTACAGACAATTTCAAAAAAGTCATGTCGGTGCGCAAAAATATCAATATACCGCGGCAGATGCTGAATTTCCGTATTGGTGCTGTCCTCAATAAAAAGCTGTTCTGCCAAAACATCGGAAAATTGTTTTCCCAGACGTTTTTTTATCTTTTGTTTGTAATCCTTTGCCGCCTGTGTCAGTAAGGCGTCAAAGTCATAGGGGTTTTCCAGCGTTTTCAAGTAAGAAAGGTTCCAATATTCTAAAAATAATCCCGTTTTCTGAAAATAGGCAAAGCCGATTTGTTCTTCTTCATCTAAATTTTCCAATTTGTTGTAGGCATCGGCAATTTCCATTGGAATTCCCCCTGATTTTCATATTTATTCTATTATAAAATACAAATTTGCAAAAATCAAATAAAATACCTATAAATTACATAAAAATATGTAATTTATTTTTTTATTTTCATATGGTATGATGCAATTAAACCATATGAAAAGGGAGTTAGAACATGAAAATGCGTAATTGCCCTTAAACCTCGCAATGTGGTAATGCTCATGGGCGTCAATGACCTTAGCGCAGGTGTTCCGCACGAGCAGATTACCGATAATATTCGTCAAATGATAAAGCTGATTCAAGAAAAATCGCCTGAGACCAATATAGTTTTACAGGCGGTCTATCCTACGGCGGGAGAGCGCGAGTCGTTATATGAGAACTTCCAACTGGGCGGACGCGACAGCGCAACTGTAAAATCGCTTAATGAAAAAATTTCCGCAATGGCGGCAGAGGAAGGCGTGCGTTTCCTGGATGTAACCGATTTGCTTGCTGACGAAAACGGCAATCTCCGCACGGACTATACATTTGACGGACTGCATCCGAATGTTTCGGGTTATCTTGCGGTTCGGCAAAGCATAATCGACTGTCTGGTCTGAGACTGCGCTCGAACGGCAATAGAAAACGCTTTTTACTGTAAGGCAAATGTGCGTAACCGCTTTTGCATACTTCCGAAATTCGGCACTGCGGGATTCTTGACGCGGTGCCGAATTGATTGTATAATAACCTCACGAAATACTTACAAAATCAAAGTTTTTGAGCGCTTCGGAGAACACGGAATCATTCCCGCTGTGCACTTGCATGCTTTGCGGATTATGGTAAAATAAACGCACAAAAACACGCTGAAACGGCACGCTTTGAAAGTGGGTGGCTCCTGTGAAAATGACAGAAACCGATATGCCGAACAAATCGGAAATATGCTTCTCCACACCGTCCTCCGAATTGAGTCTGTCATTGGATATTTACAAGCTGTTTACGGAGCTGTTGGCGCCCAAAGGCACAAAAAGTAACGGTGTCATCAATTATGACGATGCCATCCAGAAGGTAAAAGTGTTTATATTGGCGCATTTAAATGAAAAGCCTACGGTGCAAAGGCTTGCGGATACCGTGCACATGAGTACTTCGCATTTTTCAAAGGTATTTAAACAGCAGACAGGTTTTTCACCGTATGATTATGTTTTAATTACACGTCTGAACCGTGCAAAAGAACTGCTGCAAACAACGGAAATGACAGTGGCGTCCATTGCTTATGAGACGGGCTTTAACAGTGAATCGAATTTCATTTGCTTTTTTACGGAAAGTGAAGGTATTTCACCGGGTAAATTCAGAAAGCTGACATTCTGATGCAATCAAAAAAGAGGCAGGTATTTATGAATTTGTTGTAAACCGTATTTATCAGTTGTGCAAGGAAAGAGGAATGACACCGAATGCGTTAAGCTATTCAGCGGGCGTTTCGCAATCTACTATAAAGAGCATTTTAAACGGAGAAAGCAAAAATCCCGGCATTGTAACGATCAAAAAAATTTGCGATGGGTTGGATATTACGGTCATCCAATTTTTTGATGTCCCGGAATATGCACAGCTGGAACAAGAGCTTAAGTAGATATTTCTAAAACGAACCGCGCTCCGATGCGGCATCCCATCTCAAAGGCTTTTTTCACTTCAGTATAAAATTCGGACGTGTAAAGATTCAGCAGGGCTTCCGTTTTTTCTGCCTGTGTATCAGTCCGTGTTTCAAACGCTGTTTTTCTAGACAGCCCGATCAGGGCGTGCGGAACAGAATCGGTATGTGTAAAACTATCGGTTTCAAGCATTTCAAGAAAAAGCAAATCCATGATTTTTTCGTGATATCTTCTGCTTTCGGTATCACGTCTGTGTAGCCGTTTGAGTGTGCAAACGACGGTTTATCAATCTTTTTCTCTCGCTGTTTTTATTGGAAATGACAGTTTGAGAGAGCAGCCATAAGCGAAAAAAGAAAAGAGCATAAAACAAAAAGGAACGACAATCTTCTGCCGAAAATTGTCGTTCCTTTTTTGTAAAGAGGTTATGAAGAAGATGATGTTTATGGTCGAGAGCAAACATAAAAATAACGCTGAACTCAAAATGAATTGAGTCCAGCGTTACGTTGGAGCTACTGGGCGGACTCGAACCGCCGACCGAGGGTTGTAGATAAGGATATGATTTCTTTTTATTTAATGTCACCTTTACCGATGTGCGAAATAAATATTTTACATCAGTGATTTCCGCAATGTCCGTGACCGCAGCCGTGTTCGCCGCAGGTATGGGCTTCTCCGCCGTGCTCACGGTCGTGGTGATTACAATGTACGTCGGGATTGAAAGCAAGATCTCCGGCAATAAAAGCATTTACCGCTTCATCGGCATTACCGCTGACGCCTCCGTAAAGCTTTATTCTGCTTTCTGCCAGTGCCGTTTGGGCACCGCCGCCGATACCGCCGCAAATGAGGACATCTGCTTTTACAGCGGAGAGCAAGCTTACAAGTGTACCGTGTCCCGAGCCGTTGGTGTCTATAAGCTCTGATTTAATAACCTTGCCGTCTTCAATATCATACAATTTGAACTGCTCGGTGTGACCGAAGTGTTGAAAGATGTTTCCTTTTTCGTAAGTTACTGCAATTCTCATGGTATTTGCTCCTTTTTCTGTTTTGTATTTCTTTTGAATTTGCCGTTTGATACAATTATTTTTGTAACAAAAATCCGCACTGCCGCTGCAAAGATGAAAGTCGCCGCCTTCAATTTTAAGAGTGTTCCCAAGTACAAGTGCGTTTGCTATCTTTTTTCTTGCAGTTTCATATATTTTCTGTACGGTTGTTCTGCCTACGCCGAGTTGTGTTCCGCATTCCTCTTGACTTAAGTCTTCTTTGTCAATCAGCCGTATTGTTTCAAACTCATCAACCGTCAAAACAATTGGTTCACCGCTTATTTTTCCTACCGGAGAAAATTCAATAACCTCGGGAAAAGAACACACCCGTCGGCATTTTGTCGGTCTTGGCATTTTATCACCTCGACATCTATTATAATGTCATTTCGGGCATATGTCAATAATGTCATTGACATATGCCCGAAATCATATTATACTAATTTTATAAAAGGAGACTCGGTTTATGAATTACTTAACATATTTGCCCGTATTTGATAAGCTGACGAAATCACAGCAAGATATACTTACAAAATCGGCTTTTGTTCGTAAATTCAGCAAAGGTGAATTCCTGCATAACGGCTCTCATGATTGCACGGGACTTATCCTTGTGCTGTCCGGTCAGCTTCGAGCTTTTACCGTATCCGATGACGGCAGAGAGATTACGATGTACCGCCTTTTTGAGCGAGATATTTGCCTGTTCTCTGCATCCTGCATTATGAACAGCATTCAATTTGATATAACCATTACCGCAGAAAAAAACACGGAGGTTTTGGTAATCCCATCAGAAGTTTATAAGAGTATTATGGATATTTCCGCACCGCTTGCCAATTACACAAATGAGGTTATGGCAAGCCGATTTTCGGATGTAATGTGGTTGATAGACCAAGTAATGTGGAAAAGCTTCGATAAAAGACTAGCAGATTTCCTTTTGAATGAAGCCAATATTGAATGCACCGACACGCTTAAAATCACGCACGAAACCATTGGCAATCATTTGGGTAATCCCCGTGAAGTGGTAACACGAATGCTAAAGTATTTTGTGAACGAGGGTTTTATCGCACTCTCTCGCGGAACGATTAAAATCATAGACAAAGACGGACTTGCAAAGATTTTAGATTGATAAAAAAGCGCTGAGTTTTTCAAAAGAAATTCTCAACGCTTTTTTAATTATTCTTTGCTGAACTGGTCTTTGCCGACGCCGCACAAGGGACATTCATAATCTTCCGGAAGATCTTCCCACTTTGTGCCTGGGGCGATACCGTTATCGGGATCGCCTGCTTCTTCGTCGTAGACATATCCGCAAACTTCGCAAATATACTTCATTTCTTTTTCCTTTCAGTTATCCATTCCGCAGGGAGTGGATTTTTTATTTAATGCTTTATCATTACGGACTGCATCATAGAAGCGGAAACCACCTGCAAAGTTATAGGCATCAAAACCGTTGCCCATTAAAATTCTGCTTGCAATATAGCTTCTCAAGCCGCTTTGACACATGATGTAGACAGGCTTGCTCTTGTCAAGCTCACTTATACGTTCACGCAGTTCATCAACGGGAATATTGATAAATCCCTTCGCATGACCCATGCTGTATTCCATTGGTGTACGTGTATCAAGAAGCGTGACACTGCCGTCACGGGGAAGTGTTTCATCTTCCTCATAATACCATTGCTTTACAACGCCGTTTTTAATATTTTCAATCATATAGCCTGCCATGTTCACAGGATCCTTTGCAGAGGAATACGGTGGAGCATAGGCAAGGTCAAGCCCGGTAAGCTCATATGCTTTCATACCGGCACGGATAGCGGTTGCAAGCACATCTATCCGTTTATCGACTCCCTCAAAACCGACGATTTGAGCACCTAAGATACGGTAGCTGTCTTTTTCAAACAGCACTTTCATGGTCATCAGCTTGCCGCCGGGATAATACCCTGCATGACTCATGGGGGAAAGAATAACCTTATCCGCAGCAATACCCATGGATTTTGCTGTTTTTTCGTTGATACCGGTAGTGGCGGCTGTCATATCAAATATCTTAATAACCGAGCTGCCTTGACCGCCTGTGTAATGGCTGTCACCGCCGCAAATATTGTCAGCGGCAATTCTGCCTTGTTTGTTTGCAGGTCCGGCGAGTGAAACGAGCGTGTCTGTATCGGTTACAAAATTCTTTATCTGCACCGCATCTCCGACGGCATAAATATCAGCAACAGAGGTTTCCATTTTATCATTGACCACAATACTGTTCTTTATTCCTGTTTCAAGTCCTGCATCCTTTGCAAGCGTGGTTTCGGGAGTGACGCCGATTGCCATTACCACCATATCCGCATGAAGTGTCGGAGCATCCTTAAGTTTGACATCTATGCCGCAATCGGTATCCTCAAAGCCTTCTACAAAATGAGAAAGCATAAGGGATATACCATTCCTGCGGACTTCAGCATGAATAAAAGATGCCATATCACTGTCAAAGGGGGCCATAAGCTGTTCAGCGGCCTCCACGAGAGTTACATCTATTCCGAGTTCACGCAGATTTTCCGCAGCCTCGATACCGATAAACCCGCCGCCAACGACAACAGCCGATTTGGGATTTTGCTCGTCAGTATATTTTTTAATTTTCAATGTATCCTCAACGGTGCGGAGGGTGAATATCTTATCGCTGTCAATGCCGTCAAAGCCGGGCTTTATCGGCTTTGCGCCGGGAGAGAGAAGTAGCTTGTCGTAGCTCTCGGTAAAGACTTTGCCGTTTTCAAGATTTTTTACGGTGACGGTTTTGCTTTCAGGATGAATTGCCGTAACCTCATGATGTACATGCATTTTAACTCTGAACCGTTCCCAAAAGCTTTCGGGAGTCTGCAAGGTCAGCTCATTTTCATCTTCAATGGTGCCGCCGATGTAGTACGGCAGACCGCAGTTGGCATAGGAGATAAATCCCGAACGCTCAAAAACAACGATTTCCGCTTGTTCCGAAAGCCTGCGTATTCTCGCCGCCGCAGTAGCGCCGCCTGCAACACCGCCTATAATTACAACCTTCATTTATTTTACCACCTTTCCACGGTAGCTGCTGATGCCTCCGATATTTTTTGCGTTTGTGTAGCCCATTCGTTTAAGATAGGCTACAGCCTGACCGCTTCTGCTGCCGCTGTAACAATGCACATAAAGCGGTGTGTTTTTGTCTTGGACAGCGTCCTCAATGGAAGAAATTCTATCAAGAGGTAAATTAACACTTCCGTCAATGTGACCGTCACGGTATTCCTCTGCCGTTCTCACATCAAGCAGTACAGCGCCGTCAGTTGTTTCGTATTCCGCAACACCGGTGTTGATGTCAGCGGTGTTGCGGAAAAAATTAAACAGTCCCATTTTTTCTCCTTACAGCATCGCTTCAATCTGCTCTTTCGGTCTGTAGCCCACAATCTGATTTTCAAGCTTTCCGTTTTTGATTACAGCGAGCATAGGGATGCTCATTACCTGAAACTGCGCCGCAAGCTCCGGTTGTTCGTCAACATTGATTTTACCGACCTTGACATCGCTTCGTTCCGCTGCGATTTCCGATACAATCGGTCCTGTCATACGGCAGGGACCGCACCAATCGGCATAGAAATCAAGCAATACAGGTTTATTTGAATTCAAAACTTCGCTTGCGAAATTTTCTTTACTGATTTTAATTACAGACATTTTTATGTCCTCCTTTGTTTTATTGTGCCTTTATTATAACCAATTTTTAATCGGAGTTCTGTGATGTTATCACTTACTGTTTTTTTCTGTTCCTTACTTTGCAGATTGCTTGTGTCATCGTTCCCATCGGGCAGAAAGC
>DKUE01000014.1:0-8699 GCA_002490525.1 Ruminococcaceae bacterium UBA7212 | reverse complement strand
GATTAAAAGCGATGTAAGCATCAGGCTGTAAAACCCGAAACTGAACTGTGCCACCCAATCCGGGAATATGCTTCCGGAATATGTCCATCCCCACGGAACACGGAACGTCCAAAACAACTTGATTGCTTCGCGCAAATTTTCTGCACCGCTTGCCACAAGATAGGTCTGAAACACCATATTCCCGAACATAGTAAGAAAAAATATCAGAAAACCGTATCGAAACCATTTTGATGCCATCCATTTCGGGGTGGGTTTATTTCGGGAGCATTTGAAATCTCCGCCCAGTTTACAGTATAATTGCCCTCTGCCGCAAAGATGGTTGCAGAAAAACTTGTTGCCCCCAAACACTGCGAGAATAATAGGCAGAAGAAAGTCAATCATGCCGAGCCAGGCAAAAAGAATATTGAAAAATCCGAGTGCGAAATATACGATTGACCATATCCATAAGTAATCGTACCAATGCTTTTTCTTTGATTTCATATGTTCACCCTGCTTTCTATTGTAATGCTGTTTGCCGGGCAGACCTTTTCGCACTTGCCGCATCCTACGCATTTTTCCTGTGCAACCTTTGCAAAACATCCTTTATATACTTTTATTGCCCCTAACGGACAAGCTTTCTCACAAGCACCGCAGGCAACGCAAATTGTTTTATCTACGGTTGCATATCGTTTAGATACCATCCTCATTCCTCCGATTATAAAATAAGTCTGTTAAATTTTATTGCAACATTCAGTGTTAATATTACTTTTCCTTGTAGTAGAGCATACAATGGCAAAAGCCTTCAAAATTCGGATCGGCAATCTGCTCTTTGAACTCCTTACACATACACTTGGTATCATCCGTTTTTTCTCTGCGGCAAGGACAGTAGCCACCTGTCTTTTTCAGTCCTTCTTTTATTGTGTTGACAATTTCCGTATCGGGATTTAATTTGATTTTCATTTTTCTTCTCCTATCATTTGTTTAATATAGTTTTCCAAAACAACTTCGCTCATGGCACCGACTCGTGTATTATAAAGCGAACCTTCAGCATTGATAAATACGGTTTGAGGAATAGAACGAATGCCGTAGGTATGGAAGGCGTCATATTCGGTTGTCGTAATACACCGGAAAACTGTAGCCGTTATCAGAAACAAATTTTTTAATGCTGCTTTCGGTATCTTTCTGTCCATCGGTAAGATTTATCATTAGGAATACAACATCGTCCTTATATTCCTCATTCCCTCAAAAAATGTAATGACATAATCCATACATCGAATTCCTTTTATCAGCTTACAGACTTATTATATCAATTTGCCTTACTGCTTTCCGTGATGTTATCACATAAAAATCGGAGGAATACCCGAATGGTGCACAGCACTTTTGCTGCAGAATTCTCACTCTTGTATCGAGCGAATGTGTTTTAAAACTTGATTAATTGAATAAAATTTTACTTATAAATCTATATATTTTATGATATATTGCAAATACAGGAAACCAAAAAAATAAATTTGGTACTCAAGGAGAAGAGGTATGGAAAGCATTCAACTTCCGAAGGATTTTGTTTTAGGCACTGCAACAGCCTCAACGCAAATTGAGGGCGGTGAAACAAACAGCAACTGGAACGATTGGTACAGGAAAGGCGGCATTAAGGACGGTACAAATCCTGCACGCGCCAACGACCATTACAACAGATATCGTGAAGACATTGATTTGATGGCATCATTAAATATCAAGGCTTACAGAATGAGCATTGAATGGAGCCGTCTTGAGCCTGTTCAAGGCGAGCTTTGCGAAGAAGCCGTACAGCATTATATCGACGAGATTTCGTATCTTCGCGAAAAAGGAATAAGCGTTCTTTTAACACTGCACCATTTCAACAATCCTATGTGGTTTGAAAATCTCGGCGGGTTTCTCAACAAAAAATCGCCTGAAATTCTCAACAGCTTTTGCGCGCGCATTGTGAGAAGATTGGGACATCTTGTGGATGAATACGTTACCATAAACGAACCGAATGTTTACGCGACCAGCGCATATTATTTCGGTGAATTTCCGCCCGGTAAAAAGTCGGTAAAAGATGCGGTTATTGTGATGACGAATTTGGCAAAAGCCCATATCGCCATGTATAACACCATACATACAGTCCGAAAAGAAATGGGCTTTGAGAACACTAAGGTCGGTTATGCCAGCCACGTTCGGGTTTTTGAACCGGAAAGGTCTAAAAATCCCGTTGACATTATCGGCGCGAAGCTGATGGAAAGAATGTTCCAAGGCGGTCTTGACACCTGTTCCATGACCGGAAAAGCCATTTTTCCGATTATCCATAAAAAGGATTTTGTGCGAGGCAAATATTATGATTTTATCGGCATTAACTATTATGCCCGCAGTGCTGTAAGGGTTTTTGATGAAAGACCCATTAAAAATTCCGAATACAACGATATGGGGTGGGAGATTTACCCCGAGGGTATTCGGATGGTCGCGGAAAAATATTACCAAAAATTTGACACACCGATATACATTACCGAAAACGGTATTCCCGACAGGAATGATACCAAGCGCATAAAGTTTATTTATGACCATTTAAAAGAACTGCTTTCGGCAAAGGCAGATGTTCAGCGTTACTATTACTGGACTTTTATTGACAATTTTGAATGGATGGACGGCGAGCACGAGCGTTTCGGTCTGGTTGAAAATGATTATGAAACGCAAACGAGGACTGTTCGTAGAAGCGCCGAATTTTACAGAGATATCATTGCATCGCACGGGATTACCGACGAACTGATACAGAAGTATTTCTAATCGGAGAACGGAATGAAAGAAAAAATCATACAAACTGCCGTTGATTTGGTACAAGAATACGGCGTAAAATTCACACTGTCCGATATTGCATCGAACGCAGGGATAAGCAAAAAAACGATATACAAGTATTTTGACAGCAAAGAGGCGCTGTTAAGAGCTGTTGTGGATTATGTGTTCGAGGATATTCGCAGACAGCACCAAAAAATACTTAAACAAGATTTACCGAATGTTGAAAAGCTTAGGCGGATTGTCTGTGTTTATCCCGAAGTGATTCGTTTTGATTCGATAAAGCTTGATAAACTGATTGAACTGCATCCTGAGATTTATGCAAGAATCAATGCGCAATTTCGTGACAATTGGGATTTGACCTTTGCACTTTATGAGGAATGTGTAAAAGAAGGCAGCATAAGAAACATTGATAAACAGTATTTCAGAATTATACTGTTAGGGATTTTCGACCAAGCAATACATACAGAAAATCACGAGGAAACCACCAATGCCTGCATTGACGCTGTTTTCGACGGATTTGTAAATAGGCAGAAAGGAAATGCACAATGACAAAAGAAAAGAAATTCTATTGAAAAAACACAACAGGGCTTACGCTCGCGGCATTCGGTCACTGTATTTTTATTACATTAACTTCCATGGCGCTCCCGATGTTTTTCACAGATGTTATGTATATCAGTCCCGAAAAGGTTTCGGCAATTTTCCTTGTCACCCGTGTTTGGGACGCGGTCAACGACCCGATTATGGGCAGCTTGGTTGACAGAACGCATATAGGGAAAACAGCAGTCCTTATGATATTAAAATGTATGCATCATTTTACCAATCAATCGCAAATTGTTGTCCTCGTAAATTTTCGCAAAATCGTTAAAATTAAACCTAGACAATCTCGTGTAATAAAAATAATCTGATTTACCATTTTCTTGTGCAAAAGAATCAACATCTCTCTGTATTTTTGAATATACTGAATTTAATTGAGTTAATAATCTAATAAAGCTTCCTGCATATAAGGTTATATGTTCTCCCCCAATAACAAAGTCAAAATCGAAAAGCGTAACAGATCCACCGCCTTGTCCGATAATTTTAACTGCGTGCATTTTGTGTTCATATTTATTTCTAATTTTTCTAATAGAATCCAAGAACTTATTGTTAGTTTCCAAGATGTCTGAAAAATCTTTTTCTAAGAAGACAAAAGTTTCTTTAAATTCAAGCAAACCGTCATTATTGTCCAGCATTAAAACATTTTTAACTTTATCAAATTTATAAGGAAATAGCCTGTAAACATCTTGAATGATGTCTAAAACCATTATTTCATCGTTCCCATAAGGGCTAAATACATCTATCCCGCACAACTTAATCAGCTTTACATTAACATCATACAGGGTTTCAAAATATCCGCCCACTGCATTTGCAATGTTTATATCCATAATCCGCAGCCTCTATTTCAATTCGATTTTTCTAAAATCTTCTTTTCGTTCTTTTTGGTGAATTCACTTAAAGAATATGACCGTACTCTCTCCCTTACAATGTTCGGAATCAGGAAACCGTTCGTTGTGAGTTTTACGCAACGATTAATAACGGTTTTGTTTGTAACACCAAGTTTTTTGCTGACTTCAATTGGGGTGAATTCAAACATACGGTTATTCAAAAGATATCTCAACAAATCTTTTTCTTTTGCATTTAAATATGACCAGCTTCCGTCTAATGCATCGTCAGCAGACGACTTTGACAGTTCACATACTTTATTTGAGTATAACTCCACCATACGCAAGAAATAATGAATCCAAATTTCAGGGTGCGGCGGATTCTCTCTTCCTGAATAATACAAAGCAGGCAATCCCATTTGAAGAGAGGCATAATATTCGTCCGGATCATAAGCAAAATATTCTTCCAATGAACCAATGCTGTTAAAACCGTAACCATAATAATCAAGAATATATCCCGACATCAGTCTTGCAGTCCGACCGTTTCCGTCCTCAAACGGATGAATGGTAACCAACTGATAATGCACAACCGCCGCTATAATAAGCGGGTGATCATCGGTTGTATTTACATATTCTATCAGCTCCGAGAGAAGCGCAGGAATATCGGTGTATTCGGGCGGTATATACTCGGGTGCACCGCTTTCCGAATCATATACTGCAAATAATACCACCGGGGGCATTTCGCCTCGGAGACCAATCTTTTCTTTTGATGCACCTTTTTCAACTATTTCCTGAACTTCAAGCAACAGCTTTTTTGAAAAGGGTTCTTTGTTTTTCAACTTTTCTTCCAAAAAAACCAGCGCAAGAAAATAATTCCGCACTTCTTGTTCGGGCTTTAAAAAATGCTTGTGATTATCCGATTCTATTGCCTCGTTTGCCTGTGCTTCGGTTAAAGGGTTACCCTCAAGTTTATTTGAAGCGTATGAGCTCTTTTTTTTAGAATTTTTTCTTAATCTGTTTTTCGTTACTTGAGATAATTCGATTGTTTTCAGTGAAAAACGGTTTTCGTCAATTGCAGAAATTTTCTTTAAAATATCATTTGTTAAAGTAACCTTAATCAAAGTACCATTTCCTTGTTTTTTACTGCTTATATTGTACCACAACCGGCACGAAAACGCCACTAATTTTACACTATTTTTTCACTATTTTTCATTGCTGTTCATTACTGCAACAATGAAAACAAGCCCGTACAATACCCAATTTATTCTCACACAAATTCATACTTTTAATGTAATATTGGAGGAGTCACTTAAGATTGAATCATCAATCTTAAAAATTTACAATGCATTTGAATTTCCTGCGTTAGATTATTGTATCTTGCTATACCGCACTTGGTTTGATAAAATATAATAGTAGACAATAAATTTGAATTTTTGATTACAAAACACATTGGCTTATAAAACTATATAAATTACGGAGGCAACTATGCATAAAAATGATTTTTTTAAGGAATTTGACAATTTTGTTAAAGGCAAAAATATAGACTGTGAGGAGGCGCTGGACAAGGCATTTGATGAATTTATGGAATCAAAGGGCTTTCTTTCTAATTATGTACGGGATGAGGAAATGACCGAAGAAAATGCGGAAGATGCATATGATTATCTTGAATTGTCGGATAATGCATCGTCAAAAAGACAAGCATTGGAATATGCGAAAAAAGCACTCTCGCTTGAGCCTGATAACTGGGATGTTGAAGCGAGAGTCATAGAACTATCGGCCGGTAATATTGAAATACTAATCAGCAAATATAAAAAGCTTATTGCCAAGGCGAATGAAACGATGGAACAGGCGGGTTGGTTCGAAGAAAAATATATAGGTGCGTTTTGGGGCTTTCACGAAACGCGACCGTATATGCAGCTTCGGGCATATTATTTTGATATACTGGTCAATAACTCCATGTTCCGTTCTGCGGTAGCGGAGGGCGAAGACTTAATCAGACTATGTGAAAACGATAATATTGGAATACGGTATCGATTGATGCATATTTATGCTTTTCTTGAGGATAAAAGGTCTGCAACAAAATTATTTAACAAATACAGGGAAGACAGAAGTACGATGCTTCTTTTGCCGATGTCTATTTTGTATTATAAGCTTGGTGATTTTAAGAAATCGTTAGAGTATCTTAACGAATTAAATAAAGTCAATCCGGATACAGCGAAATTCTTAAAGGCAATGAAAAACCATCAGCTGGAGAGATATTACAATTTTGAAAATTCCTTGGGTTATAGACCTTTCTCAATAGAGGAATTTTTAGTCGCTGTTTCTGAAAACAGTTTTCTGTTTTTCAATATACCGCAGTATTTTGAATGGAGTTTGAAAAAATTAAAAAAATAAATATTACAGGCCTTGATAGCAATTACTAATAATTCTTTTACAAGAGCAAAATACAAATAGAAAACTCCGCCATTCTTTTTTCAAACAGCCGTGCTTCTTCAGTTAAGAGAAACACGGCTGTTTTGTAAGTGAGATTTAATTATTAAAAATACCAATATTCGTATTTTGAGAAATCATATAAAGATTTTGCTTTCACAACTATGCATTACTTTTTATTTTCTGTATTGGTGAGTTTTCCTGTTTCCCCGATATTAAGCGTTAGTTGCTGACCAAAGCAGGATATGTTAATAGTGCGGTGCGAGTTGTTGATAAATTCAAGGGTATCCACATCAGTATCATAAAGTTTGAGTGAATTTAGATAAACAAAAAATCTAATATCACATTCATCTCCGAACAGAATGGAATCCGTAAACATACCGAGATGAACGAATTTGGATAACGGTTTACTTTCTGTTCCGTTCTCATAGACATATGTGACTTTTTGAATTATCATATCGTTTTTGTCAAGATATACTCTTGCGCCGCTTTTCTTTAAAGTGTTCTCCATAATATTTTCCCCTTTCTGTCGCTTAGCAACACAACATATACCACATAAAATGGAAACAGTCCAGATAAAATTCTGTTAAACAGCAAACAGTCCTCAATCTTCTTTGGCTGAGGACTGTTTACTTGTATTCTATACGGTTTTGGCTTTTCGTAAATTACAGCAACAACTTATAAAAAAGAGGTTATCGTTTTTGCGATAACCTCTTTTTGGAGCTACTGGGCGGACTCGAACCGCCGACCGAGGGTTGTAGTTAGGGATAAACAAATAGGATAGGGTGTACACCGGTATACATCCTATCCTATCCTAATCCTATTCTATAATCAATCCTTAATTATAGGTACTGAAAAGCGGAAAACTTTTTTGCCGTATTGTGATGCATAAATACGTCTTCCCTTTACAGTAATATATGGTGTGTATATAACTTTATACTCTATATCAACCATAATGAAGGCCTCCTTTCAAAAGTTTCCTCTTGAAAAGCTCAACAATATATGCTAAAATAAAAAGGAAATAGCCTCCGGTGATTATCGTTGAGGCACATGTGTTGCAGCACATGTCAAAAGGCAGACCGCTTATGGTGGTCTGTTTTTATTATATATCTATTTTGAATTTTCTTTTTAAAAGTATATCAAACATATCCTTAATAAGCAATAAGTCATCTTCATCAGCATCAATTGGAATGACAATTTGTGCAATTTTCCCAGAACTGACAGGTATATTTTGCGTTATATAATCTGATAAATCATTAACATTAACTAAACTATTGTTAGTTATATTTTTATGCTCTGACAAAATTGTTGAATTGCTTTTTACCGAATCGTTTAAAAATTCACCTTCGTAAGTTACTTTTTTATTCTCTTTTTCGGCAGTAGTTTCATCGTTTGATACATCTCCTAGAGAATCCGAATAATATAGTATACCGCCTTTAATTAATTCCAACTGATTAGCGCTTTCAAAAAAACAGCGTGCGGCATGCGCTTTAACATTCTTAGCAATTTTATGTTCTGACATTAAAATGTTTTCAAATAACTCCTGTTTCGGTAATGCCTTTCCATCATATTCTTTTATTAATTTGTCATACAATGGTGGTAATCTAAATGACTCCATTTTTAATTTTTCAATGTCACCAGTTGGAAAAAGCAACTTCTTAGCAAGTTCAGTAATTTGAATAGAACCACTACTAGTGGTTATTAATCCGAACTGTTTTGATGAACTGATTTTTGATGTAAAAGATTTAGTCCCTAAATTTGATATGCCATATTTTTTTGCAACTTCAGCATAAGAAACCGCCTTTAAATTAAAACTTGAAATCGTTTTTGCGAATTCAAAACAATCGTTCCAGTTAGCATTAGGATACAAATTGCTTTTTTCTCTAGTAGCCATAGCATCAACTCCTTTGGTCTATTAGCATTATAGTACAAACTTGTAATTTTGTCAATATAAAACTTTTAAAAAAGTTTTTATGTTTGTTATTAGTTCGTCATTGTATAAGGTACAAATACTTGTGCAGCATACTATATTATATATAAAAATGAATTTCATTATAAGCAAATATA
>DKUE01000005.1:74209-74789 GCA_002490525.1 Ruminococcaceae bacterium UBA7212 | reverse complement strand
CGCCCGCCACTTGCCAATTAACCTAACACACAGAACCGTCCCCTGTGCTATATGGCTCGGGCTGGAAAAAAGTATATCAAAATGGATATATCAATGGTGAACGAGTTTCGCTACACTATTTCCAAGATAGTGCAGGGAGAATTTTCGATTTTAAAATTAAAAATGGGTGGAGTTAATTATGAAAAAGTATATTTATAAAGTCAATTTCTTAATTGAAGCAGATCCAAAAGATTTAGCTAAACAGGAAAAAATAGATGAATATATTGATACATTGGTGAAAACCGATGATAGTTTACAAGTGGTCTCTCAAGAAATAATTGATTTATCTAATAATTCTAATTGTGGACAATGTGTAAAGTGTCATACTTGGGCAACAGACAAACGACTTGATAATAGCATTTCTGAACTGTCAAACGGAGCTATCGTGAACAAGGATTGGCTATGTGATTTATGTTTACCTAAAAATCATCCTAATGCTTTTTAAAGGAAAATCAGGGGACGGTTCTATGATTGACTGAACTGTCACAATCTTAAAGCACAGAGCAGAGGTTTATCTGAAACACAGGGGACGGTTCTCTGT
>DKUE01000005.1:73463-73868 GCA_002490525.1 Ruminococcaceae bacterium UBA7212 | reverse complement strand
ACAGAACCGTCCCCTGTGCTACATTATCGGTTGGAGAAGATTATTGGAAAACATCATGGATTGGATATTAAAAGGAGGGTGTAGTATTGTTTCATTTCATTAATTCTTTAAATCTATCAACATTTATTGGTTTATTATTATTAGCGATTTCTTTAGGAATTTTCGCTTTAATAAAATACAGAAAAGAAAAAGCCCCTTGGAAAGTGGTTCTATGTACAGCAATAGTCGAAATGATTGTTTTAATCATAAATAGAATTATCAAGGAATATAAACCAGATACTTTTTTGTACCACATGAGTCTTATTGTAACATTGGTATGTGGCGGTATATTTTTAATTTCAATATTTATTGGAGCATATATTACACAAAAAAGGCATTAAAGAAACACAGGGGACGGTTCTCTGT
>DKUE01000005.1:72838-73110 GCA_002490525.1 Ruminococcaceae bacterium UBA7212 | reverse complement strand
CACACAGAACCGTCCCCTGTGCTAACAGACGGTGCAGCGATAAGTGTTTTTATTGGAGCAGTGGTTGTTGCAGTATTAGTGTTGGATGATTTTACAGGCATAGGCGTTGCTGATGATTATTTAATTCCAGGCGGTGCTTCTTGTGTTGTTGGCGGTTTGCATGATTTATATGGTGAGCAAGTATGCACGGAGTGTGGAGAGGTTTATTATGGATTTTAACAACTATGAAACACAGGGGACGGTTCTCCGTGCTGACAAAATTCAGCGAAAAA
>DKUE01000005.1:0-72523 GCA_002490525.1 Ruminococcaceae bacterium UBA7212 | reverse complement strand
TAACCTAACACACAGAACCGTCCCTTGTGCTAATTCAAAAAATAGAGCATACGGTCGGTATGGGAAGTCCGAATAATAATGTGAATATTAATGGGTCTTATACCAAATTAGATAATAATGGAAATGTCTATTCTTATACTCAGTTTAATTCTTTGGGACGGCAAAGTATGAGAATAGATTTTCAAGGGAGAGCTCATAAGGGTGTGCTACCACACATACACATATATGTTTATCCCGAAATGGGCGGGCGAGTAGAGTATACATTTGATATGAATTGGCATCTAATTGATTGAGGTGTTGTTATGAGTAAATTTTGTATAGGAATTATAAAAAATAAAAAAATTCCAAAAAAAGATATGATTAGATATGTATATGAGGTAGTAAATAAAGAAGGATTAGAAGTGTTTTTTCAAATTCAGGATGCGACTCCTTTTTTAGACAACTATGAACATGATTCTATTGTATTTAGCATTGCGGATAATCATATGTACGACACTTGTGAGATGTTGTTTTTAACCGATGATTGTTATTACAACGGAAAAGCAAACAATATCCCTTTTATTGAGCGAATGCACAATATCAATTCTATTATTCAATCGCTTATGAACTTTGGGGAGGATTTTGATTTATTCGTTGGCGAAACCGGAGCAGTAGATAGTGATTTTGAATTTATTCCATTAAATAAAACTATTTTTGAAAAGCAAATGGAATTGTATCAACATTCAAATTCTTCTTTTTTCCCGAATATACACTTTTCAAAGACAGAAACAGAATAGCACTGGGGACGGTACTGTGGAACAATCAGGAACAATCAGGGGACGGTTCTCCAACAATCAGGGGACGGTTCTATGATTGACGAAAGCAAACTAAATCACAGAACCGTCCCCTGTGCTACATAATGCGTGTGTTAAGAGTCAAGCTCGTAAAATTGATCCAGTAAAATTTGAAATGGATAACTCACTGTCACCTGGTACCTTTCATCGTGAAATTAAACCATCTATTTTGAGTAAGGTTAGACCAAACTATCAGGTTGGAAAAAATCCTGATATTTTACTTGATAAAGCTGGTAACATCGCATATCAGGGAGCAAAAGGTCGTGGATTTCAAGATACTGGACTAAATATGATTGATATTCTCACAGAAGGTGCGTAAAATGGTAGTTGCAGATATTAATGTGTTGTGCCTTGATTCTAAAAGAATTGTTAATCTAAAAATTGATAACGCTAATATATCTATCTTTGATAGAAATATTGATAAAGATATAATCTATTCGGATAAATATACACATTTGCAAAAGATGGATGGAATTTGGTATCAAATTGAACCATTAACACGATTAGCAGGTGATTATAAACATGAATTTTTTAACCTATCAATTGAGGATTCAAGGTATAGAATTATTTTTGAAGAGTCCGCGTTGAAAAATCAGTTAATTTGTGTTTTAAACAAAATACGTTTGGTGTCCCCGAAAAGGAAAATATTTTTAGTTGTCGATTTACAAGGTGACAGTTTTAAAGAAAGTTATGTACATTGGAAAGATTTTATAAGTCTGATTAATGATGATGAATTAGAATTCAATACGCTTTATGAGATTTCGTAGGGAAGACAGGAGACGGTACTGAAAAAAACACAGGGGACGGTACTATGTGCGATTAAGTTAATGCAATGACAGGCAGGGGTCTGCAACAATCAGGGTGCAATAAACAATCAGGGCAATAAACAATCAGGGGACGGTTCTCTGATTGACGAAAGCAAACTAAATCACAGAACCGTTCCCTGATTTTTCCGATAACGAGACGGACTTCTATTATTTGAATTCCCGTTATTATTCCCCTGAATTGTGCAGGTTTTTGAATGCGGATGCAGTTGCACAAACCGGACAAGGGTTACTGGATAAAAATATGTTTGCGTATTGCGGGAATAACCCTGTGAATAGATTAGACTCAAACGGCAATAAATGGGCAGATGTAAAACAATGGATTTCAGATAAATGGAATCGGTTTACAAATTGGGTGGATAGAACGTTTGGAGTCGAATCTACGGCTGTTTGTATAGTTGATTCTAATCCAGCGGCAGATATCTCGAATCTTGCGCCTTTTTCAGCAACCGGTGGTGTAAGAGTAGCCACACAATCTAAAAGAACTAATACTTCCTCAAAGCCTGTTACAGCATATAAAAAATCAAGACTGGATGCAAAAATAACCTCTTCAGCTGGTCTGAAATTTCGTTCTAAAAATAGTGTAGTGGATATAAGCTTAGGATTAGATAATATTGGTATTTCAAAGACTGATTTCGGGTCTAATGATATCAACTCAACTTGGGGTTTTAAAATAGACCTCACAAGAATGCAAGTTGGTATTGAGACATCAACAACAAAAATTTCATGGACGGAAGATAAGCAGATAGATACAACAGACTATACTTATTGCAATGTAAGTATAGCGTGGATTTATTCAGTATTTGCTTTTTCTACTTTGCCATATTCGGAAACAGAATCATCAGACTATTATTCACCACAACGACAACCGGCATGAAGTGGTTATTGTTAAACTTCTAAGGAGATAAGAAAGATGTTTTATATTATTAGATATATTGTATGTGGATTGGTTTTAGTAATTACACTCATTGGTACCAAAAGACAATCACATAAAATTATGAAACGGATAATTTCCTTTGGTATAGTTATTGCAATATTTTATTGTTCGGTTTGCTATCCAATTGAACAATTTCATGGGTTTGATACACCACAGGAAGTTTTTAATTACATGTATCTTGGAGATATAGATTTTGTTGAATACGGACAAGAGTCAGCCTACATTTCGTACCGGAATTCTATGCGCCAGAACAACTTTAAGTCCGCAGTCATTTTGAAAGAATATGATAAATATGTTGTCAAAGTTATAAAGAAAATAGAGGAGATATATTCTTTTTTAGACGATGGATGTAGTGTGAAAATTTATAGAGTAAGAAATACAGATGATTATTTTATAACAATTTTTGGGATATTTGATTGTGATAGTATTTCAGATTCAGATAACAATGTATTCCAATTTTCGAGTTTGGGAGATGTTCACTCTACAACTGTTTATATCAAAGAAATCAATAACTATCAACTATATATCAATACAACAAATAAACAGTCTATTGTAAAAGCTCAATGGTCTGAGGATGGAAACTTGCAATTTTCATTTAGTGCAGAGGACAAACAATCGGGGGACCACAACAATCAGGGGACGGTTCTCTGATTGACGAAAGCAAACTAAATCACAGAACCATCCCCTGATTTTCGGACGAGAATGTTTCTAGCACCGTAACAACCACTACAAGTTTAAATGGATTATCTTTATTCATGTGTATGTCACTTTATGATGTTGCAGCTAATTTTAATGTACCACAAACATCTGCAAATCCTTGGGAAGTTCCACAAAGATATCCAGTATGATAGGAGCGTTTGGTATTGATGTATTTTCTTTTAAGAACCATGCTATTTTGTATTGTTTTTATTTGTCTTTTTTTTACTTTAAAAAAGATTTTGAAATTACAACGATCAAATATCAGTATCTTGTTTTGTATATTTACGGCAGGGATAACAGTGATATTATCCATGGTCTATCCGATAGAAAATTATTTCTGCAAGTTTTCCACCGCAGATAAGGCCTTTCAATATTGTTCTCAAGGGGATATAATCTGTCAATTAGATGGGGGCAACTCATGTGCAGTTGTATATAGAGATTCAAATTCTGATATTTCCCTGAAATTTTTAGCCAAAAAAGGCGATGGATATGGCGTTCAAGGGGGGCTGATGCAAAATGTAATATATAGAGGTTCCTGGAACAAATTGAGTTTTTACATTTATCATTGTCGTCAAACAAATGACTATTACGTTTACGTCTTTGGGATTGCAGATGACAGAGAAAATTTTCGTATTACCGATGCATACGAAACTACGTATTTGAAGGTTGGAGTAAATAGACCGATGGATAATGTCGTGGATTATATTGCTTACATTTCAAATTTAAATGAGAATGATTATACAATAATAATTAATGACACAGAGATTCGGCTTTTATAGCGGCAATCAGCCAATTAGTGGACGGTTTATGTGAAGAATAATATCTGCAAAAGCAGCAATAAAAGACCGTTTTAGGTAACACAAACAGAGCGTACCGCAATCAGGGGACGGTTCTCTAATTGACGAAAGCAAACTAAATCACAGAACCGTCCCCTGATTTTGACGATTTATAATGCAGTTTTTAAGCAAGTACAAGCAAAAGGGATCACAGGACAATTTGAAATAGTGGTCAAAGTAAAAAATATTAGTGTGACTGTAAGAGGCCGAGTGATTGATGGCGTGGTGCGTCTTGGTACAGGATTTATAAGGAGATAATCATGAAAACATTAAATGAAATTATTAATGAGTCTATGGAGTATATATTGTTTGGCGAAACCGATGAATTGAAAAATCTAAGATTACAATATTTGCATAGCTCAATTAAAAGTGTGGAGAAAAACGATGTAGGATGTTTTGTTGAATACAAAGTTTCTAATGATGCGACAATAAAAATGAAAAATTGTTATATTGGAGATGTCTTTTTATATTGTGAACACCTTGAGTCCCCTATAGGAATTATACTTTTTATAGAAAATGGTTTTATCAATACGCTGGAGTTTTATACATATGGTGATGATATTATGCCAGATGAATATGAAAATTATAAGTTTTCATATGGTAATGATAATGTTCGGGATTATTCATCTTATATAAGCTGACTGGGCAAACAATCAGGAAATAATCAGGGGACGGTTCTATGATTGACAAAACTTAGCAATATGATATATTCATTTTGGTGATGAGAAATGCCAAGACAAGCGCGTAAGAAAAGTGAAAGCGGAATATATCATGTAATGCTTCGAGGAATCAATCAACAGCGGATATTTGAAGATGAAGGGGATTTTGAAAAATTCATTCAAATATTGCGAGAGTGTAAGGAGGTAAGCGGATATAAACTATTCGCTTACTGCCTTATGGGTAATCATATCCATTTGCTTATAAAACCCGAAAACGAATCTCTGGAGCAAGTTTTTAAAAGAATCGGTGGACGCTATGTATACTGGTACAATGTAAAGTATCAGCGAGTGGGTCACTTGTTCCAAGACCGATTTAAGAGTGAACCCGTTGAAGATGACAGCTATTTTTTAACTGTCATTCGCTATATTCATCAAAACCCTGTAAAAGCAGGTATTTGTAAAGAGATTGAGGACTATAAGTACAGTAGTTATCGTGATTATCAGCATGAATTAGGATTAGTTAATACAACTTTTGCTTACAGTATGCTATCTAAGCAGGAGTTTGAACGATATAACCATGAAATCAACGCAGACAAGTGTCTTGAAATCTGCGATACCCCGAAAGTTCGCGTAACCGATGAACAGGCAAAGCGAATTATTGAAAAATATTCAAAATGTAAAACAGTTTCCGAATTTCAACGGCTTGATTTAAAAAGCAGAGATGATTTTATCGACATTTTTAAGCAAGAAGGCTTGTCTATTCGACAAATCAGCAGATTGACAGGCGTAAATTACTATACTATTCAAAAAATATAACCAATCAGAGAGTAGAAAGCGAAAACTGTATAACTATAGTCAATAATTATGAGGGAGAGAAGATTTATGGATATATCCTTTAAGCTAAAATACGAGGCAGACGGAAGGCAGTTCGCAGCGAATTCTGCTTATACAGAGCATTTTACACTGAATATTGAGAATGCTGACAGCAAATTGAATATAAGCATTATCCCAAAAACAGAAATCAAGATAACAGAATTCACCGTTGAATATCCATACCGATTTAAAGCGGATGATAGAATTTATGTCAACGGCTATCAGAGCTGGACGGACAGCTATGAATATGCGCCTGATGGACAGATGCAGGAGCTGTCAAAGCTTACAGAATTTTTGATTACCAAATCACCGTTGCAATATATCGGCTTCAGCAAATCCGGTGATAACCTTTTTCATAAATTTCCAAGAAAAAGCGGTATATTCTATGGCTGGTCGTATGCTTATGTAAGAAACGGAAATACGGTTGACATTTTCGGTTCATTAAATGAAAGATGCGGATATACAATTATAACCTTTGATACAGAAAAGAATTGTGTATTTATCCGTAAGGATTTAGAGGGTGTGACGTATAGTAATAAAACGGAGCTGCTGTCTTTTGCAGTGATAAGCGATGAATACGATAAAGCCTTTGATTTGTATTTTGAGCAGTTGGGTGTGAAGTGCCGTGAAAATAAGCGAAGAACAGGTTATACAACATGGTATAACTACTACGGAAACATAAATGAAAAGGTTGTATTGCGTGATTTAAACAGCATTTCAAGGCTCGATACAAAAATTGACTGCTTTCAGATTGATGATGGCTATCAGAATGCAATCGGTGATTGGCTTGATACAGACGAAAAGAAATTCCCCAACGGTATGAAAAACATAGCGGACAGTATACATAAAAACAAAATGCTTGCAGGTTTATGGCTTGCTCCGTTCGCAGGAACAAAATCATCAAAGCTTTATAAGGCACATAAAGATTGGTTTATTAAGGACAAAAACGGTAAGCCCTACAAAACAGGGCACAATTGGGGCGGATTTTACTCACTGGATATTTACAATCACGATGTTCGTGCATATCTGAAAAAGGTGTTTGATGTTGTATTGAATGACTGGGGCTATGATTTGGTAAAGCTTGATTTTCTTTATGGTGCCTGTGTTCTGCCTATGCACAACAAATCACGCGGTGAAATCATGTGCGATGCAATGGACTTACTTCGTGAATGCTGCGGGGATAAACTGATTTTGGGCTGCGGTGTTCCGTTAATGCCTGCTTTCGGTAAGGTGGATTATTGCCGTATAGGCTCAGATATTTCGCTTGATTGGAAGCCGCGAAAGCATGCTATACGCGAAGAGGTTTCTACCACTCACGCCGTTTGCAACACAATATTCAGACGTCATCTTAACGGCAGAGCGTGGATGAATGACCCTGATGTATTCCTTCTGCGTGATAAGAATGTTAAAACGAATTTTGAGCAAAGAAAACTGCTTGCAAAAATTAATTCTGTTTTCGGAAATCTGTTGTTTATTTCTGATAATATTGATGAATATAACCATGCCCAGCTTAAGGTTTTAAATGAAACATTTGCACAAAAGGATATAAAAATTCACCGTGCTGAGTTTGTGGAAAAGGATATTATGGAAGCAGAATATACTGAAAATAATACGGATTATAAACTGAAATTTAATGTTCAGACAGGAAAATTCTTTGTATAAGAAGAAAATAAATAGGAAAGCACACGAAAGCGATAGTAAAGTGGCCTTATCGGTTTCGAATACGTTTCCGGATGAATATTTTAGAAAGCACACCACGGCGGAAAATTCCGCCGTGGTGCTTTTTGGGAATTCAAACGCTATCGCTTATTTCAGCAAATCTTTTGTATAGTTCCCGTTTTGGTCGCACGAGGCGTACTGCTTCAGCTCGTTTAAATCAATATCTAAGCAAGCAGCCAGACGCAGTACCAAAGAAAGACGTAAATCGCAATTGCCTGCTTCAACGTTCGCTACATGCCGTAAGCATGTATCTGCCTTTTCCGCCAGCATTTCCTGCGTGTAACCCAACGCCGTTCTCTTTGTGTTTACAAGTGCTCCAAAGTTTTTTAGAAAGTCCATCCATACTCACCTCCTTCCCACAGTTTTATTTTAAATGCATTTGTGTATAAACTGTAAATTTGCAATTTTCCGATTCAAAAAAATAAAAGCACAGAACAGAAAAAATCTGCTTTGTGCTTTTAGCAAAGAACACTGGGATGTAGCTGTAAGAGAGGTGAAGGCGAATCGCTGTTGTCCGAAATAAAAGAGCCAATAAGATAAGAACCGCATCGGTGAAAATACCGATACGGTTCTTTTAGAGTTATTTAGTTCCCAAAGGTCATTAACAGGAAACCGGCAGCAACAGCCGAACCGATAACGCCCGCAACATTCGGACCCATGGCGTGCATCAAAAGGAAGTTGGAGGGATTGTATTTTCTGCCTTCTACCTGCGAAACACGCGCCGCCATCGGAACAGCAGAAACACCTGCCGAACCGATTAACGGATTGATTTTTCCTTTTGTAATAACGTTCAACAGCTTTGCAAACAATACACCGCCCGCAGTGGAGAAGGCAAATGCAAGCAAGCCGATAATAATAATAGCAATTGTTTTGAAATCCAAGAAGGTTTTGCCTTCCGCGGTTGCACCAACGGTTACCCCCAAAAGGATGGTAACAATATTGCAAAGTGCGTTTTGTGCGGTATCGCTCAAACGGTCGGTAACACCGCTTTCACGGAATAAGTTGCCAAGCATTAGCATGCCAAGCAGGGGAGCGACCGATGGTAAAATCAAAACACAGAGCACGGTAACCACAATCGGGAAAATGATTTTTTCAGCTTTGCTGACGGTACGGAGCTGGTCCATTTTGATTTCGCGCTCTTTTTTGGTGGTCAGCAATTTCATAATAGGCGGCTGTATCAACGGAATCAGCGCCATGTAAGAATAAGCGGCAACTGCAATCGGTCCCAGAAGCTGGGGCGCCAACTTGGAAGTCAGCCAAATGGCTGTCGGACCGTCTGCACCGCCGATGATGGCGATTGCGGCGGCTTCCAAAGCATCAAAAGGCTCAAAGTTGGGAATAAATGTAAGGAATTTTGTAGCGATGGCAATCAGGAAAGCAACATAAATACCCAACTGTGCCGCCGCACCGAGCAAAAGACTTACGGGATTGGCAAGCAACGGTCCGAAATCCGTCATTGCACCGACGGCAAGGAAAATTAGACAGGGGAATATGCTGGATTTTACGCCTGCATATATCAATCGCAAGACACCGGCATCATACCAATGCGCGTTCGGGTCCACCGTGCCCTCATAGGAAGACATCATCAGCGGGTCGGCCATAATATCGGGATAGATGTTTACAAGCAACATGCCGAATGCTATCGGCAATAACAGCAAAGGTTCAAATTTTTTGACAATCGCCAAATACAAAAGTCCGAAGGAAACTAAAATCATAACCCAGTTTTGCCACGAGAGCGACATAAATCCGGATTTCTGAAAAATTTCCACCAAAGCGTTAACAACAGACATTGTTTCTCAAGCCCCCTTAACCGATAAAGGCGAGAACTTCGTCGGTTGCAACCGAACTGCCCTTGGAAATGACAATCTTATTGACTGTACCGCCGGTGGGCGCGACGATCTCGTTTTCCATTTTCATAGCTTCCAAAATAAACAAAACATCGCCTTCTGCGACCGTTTTGCCCTCGGAGACATTTACACTCAAAATTGTACCGGGCATGGGGGATTTCACAGGTGTTCCGCTGCCGGATACGGCAGCGGGTGCAGCAGGTGCAGCGGGAGCCGCTGCAGGTGTAGCAGGTGCAACAGGCGTTGCAGTAACGGGAGCTGCCGTAGGTGCCGTATTGGTGACAATAGCCTCTTTCAGTTCATCAACTTCTACTTCGTAGTCCATTCCGTTTAAGGTGACAATATATTTCATTTCGATTACCCCTTATTTTCAATAGCTTTAATGGATTTGAACAGCAAACGGTTCAGCGGAATACCGCTTTCGTTACTGACAATTGCCATAATGACTGCTGCGGTTTTTTCGTCCACATTATAAAGATTTAAATCGCCCGCGCTTGCGCTTTCGGGAAGAGCTGTGCCCGCCGGTTTAGACGGTGCAGAGGTCTTTTCTTCAGCGTTTGCCGATACAGCTTTTGCACTGCTTTTCTTTTTGGCAGCACCTTCCACTGCTCGAATACTTTTGGAGAGCAGTAAGACCAACACCGCAAGAAACGCAAGCACCAGCATAACCACAACAATGCCGGTAATAGAAATGTTCAGCGCTTCACCAAAGGAAATATATTTTCTTTCTGCTAAGGTGAGTAGTGTGTTTAACATAACAATTCACCCCTTAATCCACACGTTTAATTGCGTAAGAGAAGGTGTTTTTCTTCAATTCCTCGCGCTTATCAAAGAACGCCTCTGCCTGTGGCGGGAAAGCGATATAGGAAAGTACATCTTCATCACTCTTTGCTTTATCGCCGATTTCCTGTTTTGCTTTTTCAAAGCCGGGTTCCAAGGTGTCCGCAAAACGGCAGGTGATGGGTTCTGTGTCGCCGAGCACCTTCTTTTGTAAGTTCTTGTCTATTTCGCCGGGCGCTTTGCCGTATTCACCACGAATGTAAGCTTTAACCTCTTTGGAAACATTCTTATAACGCTCACCGGCTAAAACATTTGCTGTCGCCTGTACACCGACCATTTGGCTCATGGGGGTAACAAGGGGCGGATAACCGAGGTCTTTGCGGACTCTCGGGGTTTCTGCAAGCACCTCGGGGAATTTGTCCATTTTATTCTGTGCGGTCAGCTGTGCAACCAGGTTCGAAAGCATACCGCCGGGAACCTGATAATTCAGTGCGTCCGTATCAGTAGACAGCACGACGGGATTGAGTTTTCCGTCTTTTAAGAATTCATCTTTAATCGGTTTAAAGAAGTCATTGATTTCTTTGAGTATATCCATATCTAAATCGACTTCATAGCCTTGTTGCTTGAGCGCATATGCCATCGTTTCGGTCGGCGCCTGCGAGGTACCGCCCGAGAACGAGGAAATCGCGGTATCAATAATATCACAGCCTGCCTCAACTGCTTTTTGCAGGGTAAGCATGCCGAGCCCCGTAGTGGAGTGAGTGTGCAGAATAATCGGCACCTTCACATTTTCTTTGAGAGCTTTTACGGTGTCATAAGCTTCCTGCGGACCCATAATGCCTGCCATATCTTTAATGCAGATGGTCTGACAGCCCATATTTTCCATATCCTTTGCAAGCTTAACATAAGCATCGAGATTGTGAATCGGGCTCTTCGTATAGCTGATTGCACCGGATGCAATGGCGCCGTTTTTCAGTGTTTCATCCACGGCAACCTGAATATTGCGCACGTCATTGAGCGCATCGAAAATACGAATAATATCAATACCGTTTTCCACGGATTTTTTTACAAACATCCTGACAACATCATCAGGATAATGCTTGTAGCCCAGCAAATTTTGCCCGCGGAGCAGCATCTGCAGTTTGGTGTCGGGGCATTTTGCACGGATTTTGCGCAATCTTTCCCAAGGGTCTTCGTTCAAATAACGAAGGCAGGAGTCAAAAGTAGCACCGCCCCAGCATTCCAGCGAGTAATAACCCGCCTTGTTCATCGTTTCGAGAACATCTTCAAAACGTGCATAGGGCAGACGAGTTGCAATCAAAGACTGATTGGCGTCACGCAGTGCGGTTTCGGTGAATTGGACTTTCATACGTCTTCCTCCCAAAAGTTAAAAATAGGCAATTTGTAAAAGCCGAATCTATTCCAAATTAATTGAAATTATACAATATATAGTTTTCGGATTCAATAGCAAAAACATAAGTTGTGAATTTTTGGGAAAAAGCAAAAAAAGAACGGCTTTTTGCCGTCCTTTTTTGTTAATATTTTAACGAAATGTATACGTGGAAATTTCGATGTACGAAAATCTTATTTTAAAGCTTTTGCCACACGATAGCCTGCGGCGGTTGCATCGGCGATTCTTCCCGGTTTTTCAGCATCGCCGATTCGGTAAAGGCGCGGGCACTGCGCTTTTATTTTTGTGTATAAAGCCTGTTCTGAGCGAACGCCTAAAGAAAGTACAACGCAGTCCGCTTCCAGTGCGGTATGGTGCAGGTTGTGCACGGATTCCAGTTCGATTTCATTTTCACGGATTGCACACAGCTTTTTTCCGGTGAGGAATTTTGTGCCGACGGCTTTTAACCGCGGGATACAGTCATCGAGATGCTGCATCCAAGTGCCCGGTGCAATGCTGTCTGCCATTTCTACAACAGTCACACGGTTGTTCTGCGTGCAAAGCAATTCGGCGGTTTCCAATCCCGTCATGCCTGAACCGATTACAGCAACGTTTTTGTCTTTCAGCTTTACTGTGCCGTTTAAAATTTCAGTCGTTGTGTAAACGTGGGGAAGTGTTACGCCCGCAATGGAGCGCGGTTTCACGGAAACTGCACCTGTGGCGATTATCACGGCATAGGGGGCGGTAGCTACAATGGTTTCGGCGGTTGCTTCCGTACCGTAACGGATTTCTGCACCGCTGTTTTCGGCGGCATGTACCAAATCCGCAATACACCAGTTGATTTTATCCTTCAAGGGTGGTTTATTGGCAAGCTGCAGCTGACCGCCTGCCTGCAGTTCTTTTTCGAAAACAATCGGCTTAAAGCCGCGTTTCCCCAGGGTTTCAGCGGCGGTAAGTCCCGCAGGACCTGCACCGACAATGACAACTGTTCTGCCGTTCCCATCGCGTGAAAGCAATTCCGATTCATGTCCGAGCCGCGGATTTACAGAGCAGTTCGCGTGGGAACCCTTGTAGGCGTTGTTTTGCATGGTTTCCATGCAGGTGAGACAGCAAATACAGCGCTTAATTTCCTGTTCGCGTCCCGATGCCGCCTTTTCTGCCCAGTGCGGGTCGGCAATCAGCGGTCTGCCCAGACAAACAAAATCCTGAATCCCTTCGGTAAGCTGTTTTTCTGCCTGTGCAGGCGAACGAATCAGATTTGCGGCGAGTACGGGAATCTTAACTTCCTTTTTAACTGCCGCTGCCATGTATTTGCGCCAGCCCGGTTCGAAAGAGGTGGGCTCCAACCAATAATTGTAGGTATCGTATCCTGCTGAGGAAACATCAATTGCGTCCGCACCTGCTTTTTCAATGGCCTTTGCCATTTCCACACCTTCTGTGAGTGTATAACCGACACCTGCACGTCCGATTTCTTTATAACATTCATCTACGGACAGGCGAACAATGACAGGAAAATCCTGTCCGCAGGTGTTTTTAATTCCGTGTAAAATTTCCAGCAAAAAGCGCATACGGTTTTCCAAACTGCCGCCGTAACAATCGGTTCGTTGATTTGTATAAGGGCTCAAAAACTGCTGAATTAAGTAACCGTGCGCTGCATGCAGTTCCACACCGTCCGCACCTGCCTTTTGCGCACGCACGGCGCCGTCGATGAATTGCTGAATAATTTTTCGGATTTCTTGCACAGTCATTTCGCGGTTCTGACTTTCTGCGGAATAAGCACGGGAACACTGTGAAGGGGAAAGTGTTTTCAACACGAAATCCTTTTCCATCAGTTTTTTGCCGAGCGGTGCAACTTTGTAAAACAGCTTATCGTAGGTATTGCCGAGCAAACGATGCATGGCTACCGAAACGGGAACCGTACCCATTAAGAGACCGAGATTTTGCCGACCGGGGTGGTGCAGCTGAATAAACATTTTTGTACCGTGACGGTGCACGCGGTCAATCATCTTTTGGAGTGGCGCAATGTGATAGTCGTGGCTGATGGCAAGCTGTGCAAAGGCGGATGCACCGCTGAAATCGTTCACACGGGTAATTTCCGTGACAATTAACCCGACGCCGCCGATGGCGCGCTCCTCGTAATAGTCCATCATTTTTTCTGTCGGTGTGCCGTCAAATTGCCCGAAGCCGAGCATCATCGGCGGCATAACCACGCGGTTTTTCACTGTAACATTCCCGATTTGACCGGGGGTGAAAAGATTTTGATATGACATATGTTTTTTCTCCTCATGTGACTTAGTCGCATTTTATAACTGTAGGGGATAGGACAATGCGGGAAATGCGTGGTGCGGTCATTGTTTTCCCGTTGAATTTATAGCTGCCGTCATTCGAAATCGTCAGCAGATTTTCACCTGCTTCTAAATAAACGGTGACAGACTTGGCGTTCATATTTTCCCAGCTGTAAGTATTGCGAAAATAATAATTCCCTTGCTTTTTACCGTTCACCGATAGGGTCAGGTATTCTTCGATTAAGTCTACATTGTAATCGTGTGTACCGCCCTCTTCATTGTTCATATAGAAAAACAGAATGTTATAATAGCCCGCTTGCGGTGCAGTATATCGAACAGAAGCAGTACCGTCTGTGTCGGAAGTTATTCCGTAAATACAATTGCCCAACAGCGCGGTTTCAGATGCTCGGTAGCCACTCTGTTCATCGGAAGATATAAGATTTGCAGACCCTGTTAATGTGAAATCGTCGGCAAAATAATCGGTTGTATTGTCATTTTCTCCGTCGTCAAACCAATAACACCTTGCACATTCCGCATCTTCTGTGTTCACACTGATGCGGTTTATGCCCTTACGCAGATAAACTGTGCACTCGTAAAGACCGTTTTTCCGTTGCGCAAACGGAACATTTTCTAAAACCGTTCCGTTCAGTGCCAAGGCGGTAGGGGGCGTGCTTGACAGAAAACTACAATTGGTGTAGCCACTTGAATTAGAGAGCACAAAGAAAGCCGTTTCGTTGTCATAATATTTTTTCACAGGAGAGAGAATGTGCTCGTGATAAGTTTCAAGGTTTACATCATCCTGATGTGTAACATCCAAAAAGTCAAAGGACAACGTTTGATGCACAGCAGTATTTTCAGCAAGTGTCAGTCTGATTGTATGCTTACCGGGAGCAAACTCATCGTGGGCGGAAATAATCACATAATCTGTGTAATCATCCTTGATGGTGGAGGGGAGTGACCACTCGGAGAGAAGCGGTTCACCATCAATGCAGATTTGCACATCTACTGCGGTTCGCTCACCTTTATCGGTAATTGTGCCGTCGTTGGCATATTGCACACCGTTCGCACCGTTGCCGTATACCAAATCCAAATCATAGAACCCGTGTTCGGGGATATCAATTGTAAACTCTACACCGCTTTCTTCTGCGCTGTTCAGATACACCATTTTCCCCTCGGAGGCGGCGTAGGGCACATCCTCTTTGACTGTCGCTGTGCCGAACAGCTTCGCATCCTCGGCTTCATAACGGCGCATTGCCGTATTTGCATTTTTTTCGTAGGGGACTGTAGAAAGTGAATCTCTGTTTTCATAGTCCACATCGAGCGGCGTGACGGTCAGTCGGTAGCACTGTGTATATAAAATGTCGTTCAGTTCGATTTTTACTGTGCCGTTTTCTACGGGCAGGAAACGCCGAAAGGCTTCTTTGGAATTATAAATCGGGCCGCTCAGTCCTTTGTAATCCACATATTCTGCAGTGACCCAAACGGATTTCGCGTTTTTAAAGGCTTCTGTTGCATCCAAATTTTCAAGAATAATATCCGAATCCCGATTGCTGCCGCCTACGAGAATTTGAATCTGCTCTCTTTCCTCGTCTACTGCAGCAAGTCCTGTGAACCCTTTATATTTTAAACCTTTGGATTGAAACGTCAGGAATTTTCCCATATTGCTTTGTAATAAATCCTTCGAGTCAGCGGCAACGGTTTCACCCGTCATACTCGCATACCAATGGTAAGTCCACCAGTTGCTGTTCGGTGTGACATCGTCACTGACGGTATCCGAAAGATTATTTGCCAACCGCCAGTAGGCAACACAACCCTCTGCCTTTACATTTTCTATGCGGCTGATCCATTTAACGGATTCGCCCGGAATCCCGTTGGTTTCCATCAAGCCGTATTCCGAAATGCATACAGGCATGTTTTCAATTTGCAATTCACGGCAAAGCTTGTCATAATCGGCAAAATGGTCTTCAAACATGTACAGAGAATTTGTGCCGAGCTCGTGCCAAATCATCGTGTCGGGCAGGCAGTTTTCCGCTTTGCAGTATGCCAAAAATTCTTGAATGTCCGCTGAATCGTACTGTCTGTAGCCCGGACCGCCGATTTTGGCATTTGGGTCAATCGAACGCACCAGGGCATATGTAGATTTCCATGCTTCATAGGTTTTGACACGGTTTTCATATTTCGAGAAATCACCGAACCATTCGCCGTTGTCCATTTCGTTATAAATACAGTATACGACTTTGTCGGCGTAGTCGGTCTTGGTTGTTTCGGTGACAGTTTGGCGCACACGTTCGTGGTATTTTTCTAAGGAATCCAATTGATAATACCATGTATCATACATATCCTGTGTATATACAATGATTTGTTTGCCGCCCGCCCGCAAAAATGTATCCGCAACCTGATTGACGTCCCCGATGGGATGCTGTATGCCACCGTATGCTTTTGTAGAAAGCGTAGAAATACTGATGCTTTCGGCAATCTCCGCACAGGGGATATCCGGCTCTGCAAAGCCGTACAGAAATCCCGAGGCACCGTTTGTAACGGCTCCCGTTTTTTGTGCAAGGTCAAAGCGTACGGACGGTCGGTTAAAAGCGTATTGGTATCCGACCGCAATACCGACAATTACGGCTATACTGAAAAATATTCCCAAAATCGCAAATAAAGCTTTTTTGGCTTTCGGTTTCACATGCATCACCCCTATGTGTGAATTTTACCATAAAACGAAAAGCCAAACAATAGATTTTTATGCTTTTTTTGTTTTCCCGAACAAAGAAAAACCACCGACAATGATTAAAAAACAGGCGAACAGCATAGAGATGTATTTTGTATCTATTTTATAAAGCAAAAAGCTGCCGGCCGCCACACCGGCAAGCCCACCGAGCATCATCGGCAGAATGATTTTAAAATGCAGTACCTTCCGCTTTGCATATACAAAGATAGCCGTGATGGCGCAGGGAATAAAAAAAAGCAGATTGATGCCTTGTGCTTCCAACTGCGGGATATCCCGAACGAAGGTCAAATACAAAATCAGAACTCCGCCGCCGCCGAGCCCCATAGCGCTGACCGCCGCCGACAACACAACTGCGAGTATATCTAAAAAGTTCATAGCTTCCACAACATCCTTATCCCTGCCCAAATCATAAATGCACCGAAGGCTTTTTTCAGAACAGCGGAAGAAAGCTTACGGAAAATAAAAGTACCGAGCAGTCCGCCGAGAACGGAAAAGGGTATAATCCAGAGAGAGTCAAAAAAATTGACATATTCCTTTTTTATATATATAATAAAACTGATAATTGTAAGCGGCAGAATAACGGCGACGGCGTTTGCCTGCGCCTGTTTTTGTGTCAGTCCGCTTTTTTTTAAAATGGGAACGGCAAGAATTCCGCCGCCCGCACCAAGCAAAATATTTATGACACCGACCAGTGCGCCGCCTGCGCACAGCATATATTTTTTCACAATACATCACCGAGTATAGGTTTTTCTCCTGCGGCGGATTTATTCTCGGTTTTTCGGATTATCATTTTTGGGGTGAAAAGCAGTTTCAATGCAGTATATTGTAATGGATATGGAATGGAATACCGCATACAGTAAAAAGCTCGGCGGATTTATGAATGAAGTGATTGAAATCGGTGCGGTTAAGCTGAATGATGCACTGGAAGAATTGGATGCATTTTCGGTCATCGTCAAGTCACAGGTCGGCAAACGACTGCAAAGCCGTGTGAAGACTTTAACGCATTTGACAAACGAAGATATTGCAAACGGTGTTTCTTTCCAAACTGCAATTAGGCAATTTTCGGATTGGGTCGGTTCAGAGGAGAATATTTTTCTGACCTGGGGGGACGGCGATATTCGCACGTTGATTAAAAACCATATATATTTTTTAGGGCAGGACATCTTGCCCTTTGTTTGCAATTATGCGGACGTCCAAAAATACTGCCAGTCCTTTACAGATGTTGCAGGCTCAGGTCAGCAACTTGGTCTTTCTGCGGCCGCAGAAAAATTGGGTATAAATCCTGATGCGTTTCCGCATCATCGTGCGCTGGATGACAGCCGTTTAACGGTTGCCTGTTTTCGCCGTGTATTTGATGCGGAAAAACTGAAAAAATATGTTTATCGATGTGATACGGATTTTTATGCACGACTGGCCTTTAAACCGTATTATATCACGGATTTGAACAATCCCGCTGTGGACAGACGCGCTTTTTACTGCCTTTGCGATATGTGCGGCGGAAAGGTGCGTCAGGAGAAAAAGTGGAAACACACAAATCAGTCTTTCCGCACGGAATTTTACTGCAAAACCTGTGACAGACATTTTCGTGTCTGTGTGCGCTTTAAGCAGTTATATGACGGTGTGGAAGTGAAAAAAACGTATTCGGAAATTGTGGCGGAATCGGAGGAGAAAAGTGCTGTGCCGACTGTAACGGAAAGTACGAAAAGTTAAATATAGAAGCGCGAAGCGCCGTTCAGTAAAAACCGAACGGCGCTTTTTGATATAAGTGGAAAAACAGAACAAAAATTCGCTTTTTTCTGTTGTGAACGAAATGTGCGAAAAATCAAATCACACGAACGCGAACGGCTTCGTCCAAAGCACTGATGGCGGCGATTGCTTCTTCAGAAACATCTGCGTCTGTATCCAACATAGTATAAGCATATTCACCGCGGGACTTATTCACCATATTGTCGATATTGATATTCTCGTTTGCGACAGTTGCAGTGATTTTGCTGATGACATTCGGCACATTTTTATGAATGATTGTAATGCGGGAACGGCCTGTTCTCGGCACGGAAACCGCCGGCAGATTGACAGAATGGGTGATGTTGCCGTTTTCTAAATAATCACGGATTTCATCTACTGCCATCACGGCACAGTTATCTTCGGATTCCGGAGTAGAAGCGCCGAGGTGGGGGAGTACCAGAACGCCGGGCGCCCCAATCAGCTCGTCACAGCCAAAGTCTGTTGCATAGGCTGCTACTTTGCTGTTATTAAGAGCTTCCAAAATATCCGCTGTGTTTACCAAATCGCCGCGCGCAAAGTTCATAATGCGGACGTTGTCTTTCATCATATCCATATTCTTTTTGCAAATCATGCCCTTTGTATCAGGGGTGGACGGGACATGGAGCGTGATGTAATCACTGTTTGCAAAAATTTCGTCTAAAGATGCTGCGTGATGTACCCCGCGGGAGAGAGACCAAGCCGCATCCACCGACAGGAACGGGTCATATCCGTAAACGGTCATACCCAAAGACAGAGCCGCGTTTGCAACCAGAACGCCGATAGCACCGAGACCGATAACACCGAGGGTTTTGCCCTTGATTTCGGGACCTGCGAAAGCAGATTTGCCCTTTTCAACCATCTTCGGTACTTCTGCGCCGTTGCCTTTTAAAGTTTTTTCCCAATCAATAGCGGAAACAATTTTACGGGAGGAAAGCAGCATGGCACAAAGCACAAGCTCCTTTACCGCATTTGCATTTGCACCGGGTGTATTGAATACCACAATGCCTTGTTCGCTGCATTTGTCAATCGGAATGTTGTTAACTCCGGCGCCCGCTCTGGCAATGGCTTTGGTGTTTGCAGGCAGTTCCATATCATGCATAGACGCCGAGCGAACCAAAATGGCATCAGGGTCGGTCTCTTCACCGGAATGTGTGTAGGTGTTCGGGAAATTTTTCAGTCCCGTTTCGGAAATCTTATTCAGTGTTAAAATTTTATACATGATTTATCTCCTTAGGAATTGGCTTTTTCAAATTCTGCCATGAAATCAACCAACGCTTTTACGCCCTCGTACGGCATTGCATTGTAGATAGATGCGCGCATACCGCCGACGGTGCGGTGACCCTTCAGATTGATAAGACCTGACGCTTCTGCTTCTTTGACAAATTTCGCATTCAGTTCATCACTGTCGGTTACAAAGGGAACGTTCATTAAAGAACGGTCTTCGGGAACAACGGTTCCGCGGAACATCTTGCTGTTGTCCAGGAAATCGTAAAGCAGTTTGGCTTTCTTTTCATTGCGCTCTTTCATTGCTTCCAAACCGCCGTTTTCTTTCAGCCATTCCAACACCAGCTTGCAGATGTAAATGGTGTAGCAGGGAGGGGTGTTGTAAAGAGAATCATTATCCGCATGAACCTGATAATTCAGCATGGTCGGGGTGATGTCACGTGCTTTGCCGAGCAAATCCTCACGGATGATGCAAATGGTTAAACCTGCGGGTGCAACATTTTTCTGCGCACCGCCGTACACCATGCCGAAACGGCTGACATCAATCGGTTCGGACAGGAAGCAGGAGGAAATATCTGCAATCAGCGGTACATCGCCGGTGTCGGGTAATTCGTGATAAACCGTACCGTAAATGGTATTGTTCATGCAGATATAGAAGTAATCTGCATCAGGCGTGAAGTCCGCTTTGTTCAGCTTCGGAATATAGGAAAAGGTTTTGTCTGCCGAAGAAGCAACGGCTTTAGCTTCACCGTATTTCTGTGCCTCGGCATATGCCTTTTTTGCCCATTGACCTGTCAGGACGTAGTCAGCCTTACCGCTGCCGTTCATAAAATTCAGCGGGATTGCCGCAAACTGTGTGGAAGCGCCGCCCTGTAAAAACAGAACCTTGTAGTTGTCGGGAATGTTCATCAATTCGCGAAGCAGTGCTTCCGCACCTTTAATAATGGAATCGTAAATTTTTGAACGGTGGCTCATTTCCATTACAGACTGACCGCTGCCTTCATAGTCAAGCATCTCAGCAGCCGCTTTTTTCAAAACTGCTTCGGGCAGCATGGAAGGACCGGCGGAAAAATTGTAAACTCTGGACATTATCATATACCTCCAAAAATTCTTAGGTTTTGCGCTTGTTTTGCATTATAGCAAATCCGCATATATAAAGTCAATAAATTGATAAAATATTGACAATCTTTTCTGAGAAAAATTCCTTTAAAACAAAAACTTGTTTAAAATATTAACAAACTTTCGTGCGAAATTCAAAGCTTTTTTGCTGATTTTCAAAACTTTTCTGCCTTTTTCATCTTACAGTTGCAGGATTCGGAAAAATAATATATAATTTATACTTGCGTTTTTATATTTTGTATTTACCCATGTTTGGAGCTGATATATTTATGAACCCGGCAATAAAAGAAAATTTGATTTTACCGACTGTGGCATTGCGCGGCTTAGTTGTTTTTCCCGAAATGACTTTGCATTTTGATATTGGCAGAAAGCAATCTGTTTCCGCTGTGAAAAGCGCCATGATGAATCGGCAGAATCTGTTCTTAATCACGCAAACCGATATGTCAGAGGAAATTAAAGGTAGAGAAGGTCTCTTTGACATCGGCGTTGTTTGTGAAATCAAGCAGTTGGTAAGGCTGCCCGCTGGCTCATGCTACCGTGTTGTCGTAGAAGGCAAATACCGCGCGCGGCTGGTGAATTTACAGCAGATGCGTCCGCATTTTATATCGGAAGTAAAACCGATTTCGGTAAAAGATATTGCCGTATCCTCTTCGTTGGATACAGAAGCCTTTGTACGATATGTCAGAACGCTGTTTGAAGAGTATGCATCGCTGAATCAAAAGCTTTCTGCGGATATTGCGATCGGGATACCTGAACAGCACTGTATCGGCGGGTTAACCGATTACCTTGCGGGAAATCTGCCGTTGGAGTTTTTAGAAAAGCAATATATTTTGGAAGAGTTGAACGTGACAAAACGCACGGAACGCCTTTGTGAAATTTTGCTTCGCGAAATTGAAGTACTGGAAGCAATGGAAACAATTGAAGACCATGTTCAGCAGCAAATGGACGAAAACCAGCGGGAATACTATTTGCGGGAGCAAATGAAAGCGATTGCGGAAGAACTGGGGGACGGTGAATCGGCAGTCGGAGAAGCGGAAAAATACCGCTCTGAGATTTTAGCACTGCATTTGGATGCAGAAAGCGAAGAAAAGCTTTTACAGGAATGCGGCCGTCTTGCCCGCATGCAACCTTCCAGTCCTGAGAGTGCGGTGTCCCGCAGCTATTTGGATGCAGTGCTCGCACTGCCTTGGGGCAAGCAGACCGCAGACAATCTGCGTCTTGCCCATGCGCAAAGAATTTTGGACAGAGAGCATTACGGCTTGGAAAAGGTGAAGGAGCGTATTGTGGAATTGCTTGCCGTCCGCATACTTTCACCGGAGATTAAGGGGCAAATTATTTGCTTGGCGGGACCGCCCGGTGTCGGTAAAACCTCTATCGCCAAGTCTTTGGCAAAAGCCATGCACCGAAAATACACACGCATTTCTTTGGGCGGCGTGCATGACGAGGCGGAAATCCGCGGGCACAGAAAAACATATATTGGTTCTATGCCCGGTAATATCCTTACGGCGGTTATGCGCACAGGTGTTTGCAATCCGCTGATTCTTTTAGATGAGATTGACAAATTGGGCAGCGATTATAAAGGTGACCCGGCCTCTGCGCTTCTGGAAGCACTGGACCCTGAGCAAAATAATACCTTCCGTGACCATTATATTGAGATTCCGTTCGATTTGAGCAAGGTTTTATTTATTACTACGGCCAACGATGTGTCGCAGATACCTCGGCCACTGTTGGACCGTATGGAAGTGATTGAGCTTTACAGTTATACAGCTGAAGAAAAATTCCAAATTGCAAAAAGACATTTAATAAAAAAACAAATGCAGGAAAACGGTATACGTCCTGCACAGCTCCGTATCACTGACGATGCCGTCCGTTTGATAATTGACGGCTACACCAAAGAGGCAGGTGTCCGCCAGCTGGAACGCACGATTGCGAAAGTTTTGCGCAAAGCGGCGGTGCGGATTGCAGGCGGCGAAACAGAAAAAATAACGGTGCGACCGTCCGATTTGGAAATGCTTTTGGGCCCGCGTAAACATAAACCGACGGTTTTGTCCGCAAGTGGTGAAATCGGCGTGGTAAACGGGCTTGCGTGGACATCCGTCGGCGGTGAGCTCTTAAAAGTGGAGACTGTTGTTATGGAGGGTACCGGTAAGCTTGAACTGACTGGTTCACTCGGGGACGTGATGAAGGAATCCGCCAAGACCGCATGCAGTTATATTCGTGTAAATGCCGCGCTTTTGGGCATTGATGCGGAGTTTTATAAAACGAAGGATATTCATATTCATTTCCCGGAGGGCGCTGTGCCGAAGGATGGTCCCTCTGCGGGTGTTACGGTAACAACAGCATTGGTATCCGCACTTTCCGGCTGCCCTGTTCGCACCGATATTGCTATGACAGGCGAAGTTACCTTACTTGGTCACGTTTTGCCCATCGGCGGATTGCGTGAAAAAAGCATGGCGGCTTATAAAGCGGGAATCCGAAAAATTTTGATTCCCGAAGGAAATATTGCGGATCTTGCGGAAATTGATGCAACGGTTGCTGAAAATGTAGAGTTTGTGCCTGTAAATGAAGTGTCGCAGGTGATTTCCGAAGCGGTTATACAATCAAGCGGTATTACGGCAAACAATCCGTCAGCTGTAAAAACTGTTAAAGGACTGCCTGTCGTACAAAATCAGACTTCCTTACATAATGAGGTTTGTCGCAGAAACGGAAAGGGAAAAATCGTATGAATTTGCAAAAAGCCGTTTTTGAAGCGGCATTCGGAACATTTTCACAGCTGCCGCCGTCGGATTTACCTGAAATTGCTTTTGCAGGGCGCTCCAATGTCGGCAAATCTTCACTTTTAAACCGATTATTCAACCGCAAATCCTTGGCGCGCGTCAGTTCCGTGCCCGGAAAGACCGTTACCATCAATTTTTATTCTGCGGACGGTGTGCGTTTGGTGGATTTGCCGGGATACGGCTATGCAAAGGTTGCAAGGTCGGAAAAACAGCGCTGGGCAGAGATGATGGAAGGCTATTTTAACTCTGATCGCAATATTAAGCTGGTGGTACAGCTGATAGATATGCGGCATCCGCCGACGAAGGACGACTGCATGATGCTGGAATTTTTGGAGTCTAAGAAATACAATTATGTTATTGTTATGACGAAAAGCGATAAACTTAATAAAGGTGAATATGCCGCTCGCACAAAAAATATTTCGGCAGAATTGCCTTTTGTACCGCAAGCACGTATTTTACCTTTTTCCGCTGTGAGCGGTGAGGGCGCAGAGCAGTTAAAGCAAATTATGGAACAGCATTTGCTGTAATTAACAAAGGATGTGTGTTTATGAATAAAATCCCTTTTGTAACCAAAGGAAAGTTGGAGGAAATTGCAGCGGTTTATCCGACACCGTTTCATATTTATGACGAAACAGGGATTCGAAAAAATGCTGCGCTGTTAAAGCAGGCATTTGCATGGAATAAAGGCTTTAAAGAATACTTTGCCGTTAAGGCAACGCCGAATCCTTTTCTGATTTCCATTCTGCGGGAATACGGCTGCGGCTGTGACTGTTCGTCTGTTACAGAACTGATGTTGTCCAAAGCTATCGGCGCCGTCGGTGACGATGTGATGTTTTCTTCAAATGATACGCCCGCATCGGAATTTCAATTCGCAAATGATATGGGTGCAATCATCAATTTGGATGATATTACACATATTGACATATTAGAAAAAACGCTCGGAAAGCTGCCCAAAAAGCTTTCCTGCCGTTATAATCCGGGCGGACTTTTTAAAATATCCAACAGCATTATGGATAACCCAGGCGATGCAAAATACGGTATGACCACCGAGCAGTTGTTTGAGGCGTTCCGTATCATGAAGGAAAAAGGCGTTGAAGAGTTCGGCATACATGCGTTCCTTGCCAGTAACACAGTGACAAACGAATACTATCCGACTTTGGCAAAAGTACTGTTTGAGATTGCGGTACGTTTAAACCGGGAAACAGGCGCAAATATCAAGTTTATTAATCTGTCGGGCGGCATCGGCATCCCATATCAGCCCGACCGCGAGCCGAACGATATTTTAGAAATCGGCAGAGGTGTAAAAGCGGTTTATGATGAGATTCTTGTACCTGCCGGCATGGGAGATGTTTCTTTGTTTACGGAGCTTGGCAGATTTATGATGGGACCTTACGGTGCGCTGGTTACCAGAGCCATCAATCAAAAGCATACACATAAGGAGTATATCGGTGTAGATGCTTGTGCCGTGAACCTGATGCGTCCTGCGATGTACGGTGCATATCATCATATTACGGTAATGGGCAAGGAAAACGCTCCCTGTGACCATAAATATGACGTAACGGGCTCTCTTTGCGAGAATAACGATAAGTTTGCAATTGACAGAATATTGCCAGAAATTCAAATGGGTGATTTGATTTATATCCATGACACCGGTGCACACGGCTTTGCAATGGGATATAATTATAACGGTAAACTGAAATCTGCAGAAATCCTTTTGAAAACCGATGGCAGTTTTGAACTGATTCGCCGCGCGGAAACGCCCGCTGATTATTTCCGTACTTTTGACTGCTTCGAATTTTACAAAGATGTATTAAAATAACAATTTGTTTGTGAGGTTTTACCCATGGCTTTTACGCATTTGCATCTGCATACGGAATACAGTCTTTTAGACGGCGCCTGCCGTTTGGATTCACTTTGTGTTGCCGCAAAAGCCATGGGACAAACTGCGCTTGCCAGCACCGACCACGGTAATATGTTCGGTGCAATTGATTTTTACAAGACAGCCAAATCGCACGGAATAAAGCCGATTATCGGGTGTGAGGTATATGTTGCCGAACGAGAGATGACGGATAAGGTGCATGGATTGGATTCCACTCGTTATCATCTGGTTTTGCTTTGTAAAAATGAAATCGGATATAAAAATCTGATTTACATGGTATCCAAGTCTTGGGTGGAGGGCTTTTATGTGCGCCCGCGTGTGGATAAGGCGCTGCTGGAGACACATTCTGAGGGGTTAATTGCACTTTCTGCCTGTCTTGCCGGTGAGATTCCGAGAAAGCTTGCTGTTAAAGATTATGACGGTGCAAAGGAAACGGCACTTTGGTATAACCGTGTGTTCGGGCAGGGGAATTACTACTTGGAATTGCAGGACCACGGCATGAAAGAGCAAAAGGAAATTTTGTCGGATCTGCTTCGGTTGTCTAAAGAAACGGGCATTCCGCTTGTGGCGACAAACGATGTCCATTATGTACAGAAATCGGATGCAAAGATTCAAAAAGTGCTGATTTGCATTCAAACCAACCATACGATTGATGAGGATACAGGTTTAGAATTCAGTACGGATGAGTTTTATTTAAAATCAGAAGCGGAAATGCGGGAAGTTTTTGATTTTGTACCCGAAGCAGTTGATAATACGGAAAAAATTGCGCAAATGTGCAATTTGGAGTTTGAATTCGGTAAAACGAAGCTGCCGCATTTTGAAGTGCCGAATGGGCAAAATCATTTTGACTATTTCCGAGAAAAGTGCTATGCGGGTCTTTATCGTAATTACGGTAAAGAGGTACCGCAGGCGTATACGGAACGTTTGGAATATGAATTGTCTGTGATTCGGGAAATGGGATATGTGGATTATTTCCTGATTGTTGCAGACTTTATTTCTTATGCGAAATCACAGGATATTCCTGTGGGCCCCGGGCGTGGCTCGGGTGCGGGCAGTATTGCGGCATATTGTATGGGAATTACGGGCATTGACCCCATGCGTTACAATTTGATTTTTGAACGCTTTTTAAATCCGGAACGTATCAGTATGCCGGATATTGATGTGGATTTTTGTTATGAGCGCCGCGAAGAAGTGATTGATTATGTCATTCAAAAATACGGCGCGGACCATGTTGCGCAAATTGTTACTTTCGGTACTATGGCGGCGCGCGCGGCAGTACGGGATGTCGGCCGTGCACTGGGTGTTCCTTATAATACCGTAGATGCTGTATCCAAACAAATTCCGAGAGAAATCGGCATTACCATTGACAAGGCTCTGAAAAAAAATCCGGAACTGAAAAAACTGTACGATGAGAACGAAAAAATTCGCGAGCTAATTGATACGGCAAAATGTGTAGAGGGTATGCCTCGTCACGCTTCCACACATGCGGCCGGGGTCGTGATTACGGACCGTCCCGTTTATGAATATGTACCGCTTGCGCGCAATGATGAATCTGTTGTGACACAGTTTACCATGACAACGATTGAAGAACTCGGGCTTTTGAAGATGGATTTCTTAGGTTTGCGCACATTGACGGTAATCAGCGATACTGTAAAAACGATTCAGCAAACACATCCCGATTTTGAAATTGAAAATATTCCGTTGGATGATGCGGCAACCTATAAAATGTTTTCAAAGGGCTTAACCTACGGTGTGTTTCAGTGTGAATCCGCAGGACTGCGCAGTGTACTGACACGTTTAAAGCCGCAGAATTTAGAGGATATTATCGCGGTAATTTCTTTGTACAGACCCGGTCCTATGGATTCCATTGACGCTTATATTGCAAATCGCCATCATCCCGAAGCGATTCGGTATAAAACACCGCAGTTGAAAGAAATCCTGGATGTTACTTATGGGTGTATGGTGTATCAAGAACAGGTGATGCAAATCTTTCGCTCTCTTGCAGGATATTCTTTCGGCAGAGCGGATGTTGTTCGCCGTGCCATGTCCAAAAAGAAGCATAAGGTCATGGAAGAGGAACGGGAATATTTTATACACGGTATGAAAAATCCGGACGGCTCTGTTGCCTGTTGCGGATGTGTGGCGAACGGTATTTCAGAAGAAACAGCCAACAGTATTTTTGACGATATGACCTCATTTGCATCGTATGCATTCAATAAATCACACTCTGCCGCCTATGCGGTTGTAGCCTACAGAACCGCATACCTTAAATGTCATTATCCGAGCGCATTTATGGCAGCGCTTTTGACCAGCGTTATTGATGATACCGCTAAAATTTCAGCATATATTGCAGACTGCACACGAATGGGTATACGCGTTTTACCGCCGAGTGTGAATGAAAGCTTGCACACATTTTCGCCTAAGGACAAAAAAAACATCCGTTTCGGTCTTTTGGCTATTAAAAATCTCGGTCGGGGATTTATAAGAGAAATTTCGAAAGAAAGGCAGGAAAACGGCGCTTTCAGCGATTTCTATGATTTTTGCAAGCGCATGCACGGCAAAGAATTTAATAAACGCGCGGTGGAAGGCTTAATTAAAAGCGGTGCATTGGATAACTTAGGGCTGAACCGTCGTGAAATGATGCAGAATCTGCCTGAAATCGTTGCGGGACTGGATTCCGAAATGCGGCGCAATGTGGATGGGCAGCTGGATATTTTTTCAATAGGCTCTGCAAAAACACAGGTATATACACCGGAATACAAACGCTGTTCCGAGTTTGACAATGCGGAACGCTTGCAGTTGGAAAAGGACGCGACAGGGTTGTATCTTTCCGGACATCCGATGACCGCATATTTACCGATGTCCGAAAAACTCCGCGTGACAAGAATTTCCGATTTGACGGAAGCGGCAAACGATGAAATGAGCCGTCTGCATGACGGCATGTCTGTAAGGCTTTTGGCAATTGTAACGGGAGTCAAAAAGAAAACGACCAAAAATGACACAACAATGGCGTTTGTGACGGTTGAGGATGTTTACGGCAGTACAGAGCTTTTGTTATTTCCGAAAATTTACGCGCAATTTTCACATTTGCTGCTTCCCGGGAATATTTTATTGATTGACGGGCGTGTATCTTTGCGGGACGAAGACGAGGTAAAGGTGATTCCGGACCGTATTTCTCCGTGCCCCAACCCAGAACAGACAGAGCCGATTGGTTCGGAGCAATCGGCGTCCGTTTCGAAAAAAATTGAAATTCCGCGTGTGATTCATCAGGGGTTGTTGTTATTGATTGATTCCGTGGACAGTACGCAAGATAAAAAGGTTAAAAATCTGCTTTCCATATTTGATGGCAATATACCTGTTTATTTGTATTATAATGATACGCGTAAAAAATATGTATCGGCACGCGGTGTAGATGTAAATATGCCAATGCTGACCGAACTGCAGCTGTTACTCGGTGAAAAAGGCGTAATGTTAAAATGAATCTGTTTTTTTGTTAAATTTGTTGGTTTTTCTTGACATTACGGCAGAATTGTGTATCATTATAATCTGAATGATTTTTTTGAGGTGAAAAATATGAAAACCATCGGTGTTTTGACAAGCGGCGGCGATGCGCCGGGTATGAATGCGGCGATTCGCGCCGTTGTACGTTCCGGTTGTGAAAACGGATTTCGCGTCATGGGGATTCGCCGTGGATACAACGGTCTGATGTACGGCGATATGTATGAAATGAATTTGCGCAGTGTTTCCAATATTATCAATCGCGGCGGTACAATTCTCTATTCCGCAAGAAGCCCCGAATTTAAAACAGAAACGGGTATGCAGAAAGCAATGGATGTTTGCAAGGAAGTCGGCATGGAGGGCATCGTGGTTATCGGTGGCGACGGCTCTTTCCGCGGTGCACGGGATTTATCTTTGCACGGCGTACCCTGTGTCGGAATCCCCGGCACCATTGATAACGATATTGCTTGCTGTGATTATACCGTTGGGTATGATACCGCTATGAATACAGTTATGGAAATGGTAGACCGTCTGCGTGATACTTCCGAATCGCATGACCGTTGCTCTGTGGTGGAGGTTATGGGGCGTCGTGCGGGTTATCTAGCCTTGAATGCCGGCATTGCTTGCGGTGCAACTACCATTTTAATTCCCGAAGTTAATTTTGATTTTGAAAAAGATGTTATTGAGCGTATGCAGCGCACACAGAAGGCGGGCAAGCGTCATTTCATTATTGTTGTTGCCGAGGGTATCGGTGGTGTGGATGAGATGGCAAAGCGGATAGAGTCTGAAACCGGTGTCGAGTCTCGTGCAACCATCCTCGGGCATGTACAGCGCGGCGGTTCACCTACCGTGCGCGACAGAGTTGTCGGCAGTCAAATGGGCTATCGAGCGGTTGAACTTTTGAAGCAGGGCATCGGCAATCGTGTTGTTGCTATGCAGAAAGACGATATTGTGGATTACGATATTTTTGAAGCGCTCAACATGTCAAAGTCTTTGGATTTGGATTTATACAGAGTTGCACACGAAATTTCAATCTGATGCACAATAATATTGTTTTAATCGGCATGCCTGCCGCAGGTAAAAGCACTGTCGGTGTCATTTTGGCGAAAACGCTTGGTGTCGGCTTTGTGGACACCGATCTGCTGATTCAGCAGCGCGAAAAGCGACTGCTACAGGAAATCATTGATACAGACGGAATTGATTTTTTTTTGGATGCAGAGTGTGCTGCGGTTTTGGCTATGGATTGTCAAAATGCAGTGATTGCGACAGGCGGCAGTGTGGTATTCCGCGATGCGGCTATGCAAAAACTAAAGAAAAACGGCACAGTGGTTTTTTTGGATGTTTCTTTGCAAACGGTGAAACAGCGCTTATATAATATCAAAACACGCGGGGTAGCGGCAGATAAAGCACAAAGCATTGATGAAATTTATTTCGAGCGGCTGCCGTATTATCAAAAATATGCGGACATGACATTGCACGCGGATGGGTGCTCTTCGGAAGAAGCAGTCAGCAATATCATTGCAATTTTAAAAAATAAATAAGAAAGTATAAATAGACTTTACGGTTTTGGGAATTCTATTCTCGGAGAAAACAGCCGTAAAGTCTTATTTTTTCCGCAAATAAAAATTTAAAAAAGACATAGAGTATTAAGGCGGTGTTAACCGCGTGCGGAGGTGAAAAATGAAGAAGCTTTTCAAATTTTTCAGCCTTTTGGGACTGGGAATTGCCTCTGTTATTTTTGTGTTTGTATTTTTGGGCGAAAAGCATTTTCCGGACAGTATTCATTTAATCGAAAATGAAGAACTGCATGGAACTGCTATTTACTCGTTGTCGAATTCGCAGAAATCGGATGCTGTGCGTTCAGCAAATTCCAATGCTATGTACGCAGCAAACGGAGACGCGAGTTATACGGTAAATATTTCCGTTCTGAATACAATTCCCGTGAAATCCTCTACGGTTACGGTAGAAAAAAGACAGTATGTTGTGCCCAGCGGCGATATTTTCGGCGTGAAGATCTTTACAGACGGCGTTTTGATTGTCGGTATGGATGATGTTTTTACAGACAACGGTGCAATAAATCCTGCGAAAGAAGCAGGGCTGAAGGTCGGCGATGTAATTGTTTCTGTAAATGACCAACCGGTTTCTAAAACAATACAGCTGACAGATGCGATTAAAAATGCCGGGGATACTGCCAAAATATGTGCACGACGCGATGGCAAAGAAATGACCGTGCAGCTGCAATTAGCGTATTCACAAAATGAGCATATCAAAAAAGCGGGCTTATGGGTACGTGACAGCACTGCGGGTGTCGGCACAATGACCTTTTACAATCCCGAAACAGGTGTGTTCGGCGGTTTGGGTCATGCCATTTGTGATATTGACACAGGCAAGATTATGCCGTTTCAAAACGGAGTTGCCGTGCAAACCGAAATCAGTGGATGCTATAAGGGAAGTCCCGGTATCACAGGTGAGCTTTGCGGTGTGTTCCAAGACAAGAACATCGGCGAGTTGTATGATAATAAACAAACCGGTGTATACGGAACATTAACAAGCTTTGACAAAACCGCTGTGCCTTTGCCGGTGGCTACTAAAAATGAGGTGAAAACCGGGTACGCACAAATTCTTTCAACTGTAGACGAGACAGGACCGCATTATTATGATGTTCAAATCACAAAAATTTACCCGAATTCTGATGAGAACGGTAAAAATATGATTATTGAAGTAACAGACAGCACTTTAATTGCAAAAACGGGCGGCATTATTCAAGGAATGAGCGGCAGTCCGATTGTGCAAAACGGCATGCTTGTCGGTGCGGTAACCCATGTATTCGTCAACAATGCATTGCAGGGGTACGGTATTTTTGCCGAAACGATGTTAAACAATGCAAAAGAGGTTGAATCCGCATTGCTGCAAAAGGTTTCTTAAACAGAGAGGGATATATAAACGAAAACCCGTTTATATATCCCTCGTTTTCCTAAAGGTTTCTTGTGTTTTTCTGAAAAAAGATAATAAAATTACAAAAAAGGATTGCCAAAAAATAACTTATATGGTAAAATATGGCAGAAATAAAATATTGGAGGTTGTTTTTATGGAGAAAACACTAAAAATTTTGTTTACGGAAGAGGCGAATGATTTCGGTAAACACTGTACAGCAGTGTTAAAGTCATATGGCTTTGAAGTAAAGCTGGCGGCGAAGAACGGCGCGGAGGTTCTTCGTTTGCTGGAAAGCGAAAAACCGGATGTGTTGGTTATGGATGCCATTATGGCGTCTACCGATGCACTCGGGGTTTTACAGCAAATTTCTGCATCTAACCGAAAAAAGCCGCTGATTATGGTGATTTCCGGTGTGGATAATCAGCGTTTTGAAAATGAAGTGTTAATGGCGGGTGCCGATTATTACTTTCTAAAGCCGTTTGACATCAGTATGATGGCAGAGCGTATTATGTTGATGACCGGGTGGAAACAGAACGGGAGTGACAAAACAGATACATATGGAAACGCCGTGCGCATGAACAGTTCGGATTTAGAGGTGTTGGTCAGCGATATTATGCATCAAATCGGTGTGCCTGCACACATTAAAGGGTATCAGTATTTGCGTGAAGCGATTATTCTTTCCATTAACGATACGGAAATGATGAATTCGGTTACAAAGGTTTTGTACCCGACAGTCGCAAAGCATTTTGCTACGACTTCTTCAAGAGTGGAACGCGCAATTCGCCATGCGATTGAGGTCGCATGGGACAGGGGAGATGTAGACGTACTCAGTTCGTATTTCGGATATACGATTCAAAATACGCGCGGTAAGCCTACAAATTCGGAATTTATTGCCATGATCAGCGATAAACTGCGGTTACAGCTGAAAATATCTTAACCGTTTTTTTATTTTTTCATTGCAAATGTGATGAAACTATACTGTTATTGAGGGTATATATGACAAGCAGCAGTAAAAATAAATACTGCTGCTTGTTTGCTTAACCATAGCGCATGCGCTATGGTTATATTTGATTTTCCAAACAGATTTTGTATGCAATTTCTTCCAGCTGAGCCGTGCTTTCCAATTGACCGAGTTGTCTGCGGTATGCTGCCGCGCCATGAATACCTTTTGTATACCATGCGGCATGTTTTCTGGCCTCGTGAATGCCGATACGATCGCCTTTATAGGCACAAATCATTTGTATATGGCGGCACATAATGTGCATACGTTCTGAAACGGGCGGCTCCGGAAGAATCCTTCCGTCAGAGAGATACGCATTGATTTGTTGGAAAATCCACGGACGGCCGAGTGCGCCGCGTCCAATCATCAGAAAATCGCAGTTTGTAGATTCCAGCATTTCGGCGGCACTTATACCGTCTGTAATATCTCCGTTTCCAATCACGGGGATGGAAACAGATTTTTTTACTTCGGCGATGATGTCGCGGTTTACGGGGGGCGCATACATTTGCTGTCTGGTTCTGCCGTGTACGGTGATTGCCGATGCACCCGCATTTTCGGCGCGTTTTGCCACTTCACCCGCATTTATGTGCATATCATCCCACCCGCTGCGGATTTTTACAGTGACGGGGATGTCACCGCAGACCTTTTTAACGGCGTTTACAATTTTTTCAGCCAGTATCGGGTCACGCATTAAAGACGCTCCGCCGCCGTTGCCCGCAATTTTCGGCGCGGGACACCCCATGTTAATATCAATAAACTGCGGCTGTACAGCCAAAACCGATTTTACGGAATTTGCCATTACCTCGGGGTCACTGCCGAAAATTTGCACACCTGCAGGACGTTCCGCGGCGGAAAGCTGCATAAGCGCTTTGGATTTTTTATCTCCCATGGAAACCCCTTTGGAGCTAATCATTTCAGAAACGACATAGGCAGCACCGTATCCGACGCAAAGCTCTCGGAAGGCTCTGTCTGCAACACCCGCCATGGGTGCGAGCGCCGCATAACCTTCTATTTCCAAATTTCCGATTTTCATAAAAACACCTTATTTGATAAATATGAAAAAGTATAACACACTTTATTTTTTGCGGCAACTTTAAATTTCTCGTGCATTTTCACGAAAAATATGCTATATTCTATTTGTAACACTGAAATGCTGTTCCACGTCTTGAGAAAGACTGTGGTGAAATTCGTTGCAGCGCAGGCTGACAAAAAATTTCAACATACGGAAAAGTTGTGGATGCAGATAACGGATGGTTTGCATAATGGTTTTATTTTTTAGTTTTGGAGCGACATATGAAATTATTGATACTTGACGGCAACAGTATTTTGAACCGTGCATTTTACGGCATTAAGCTTTTAACCACAAAAGACGGTCGTTTTACGAACGCCATTTACGGATTTATGAATATCCTTTTAAAATTAGAAGAAGATGTAAAGCCGGATGCGGTTGCGGTGACATTCGATTTAAAGGCGCCGACCTTTCGGCACAAAATGTATGACGGTTATAAAGCCAATCGGAAGGGAATGCCGCCTGAACTCGCCGAGCAGGTGCCGATTCTAAAAGAATTGCTTACCGCTCTTGGTTATTCGCTGGTGATGAAAGAGGGGGTTGAAGCGGACGATTTAATCGGGACGCTTGCCGCCGGTACGAAAAAAGAAAATCAGTGTTTTATTGCGACAGGCGACCGTGACAGCTTGCAGTTGGTGCGTGAGAATGTTTGTGTATTGCTCGCCTCTACTAAAATGGGCAGACCCGAAACCAATGTATATGACATGGAACGCATACAGGCGGAATACGGTGTTGTGCCAAAGCAAATGATTGATATTAAAGCGTTAATGGGTGACAGTTCTGATAATATCCCGGGTGTTGCAGGTATCGGAAAAAAAACGGCGGAGGATTTGATTATACGTTTTCATTCCGTCGATGAAATATATGCAAATTTAGATGCGATTGACATCAAGCCGGGTGTACGGCAAAAGCTTGCCGCGGGGAAAGATTCGGCATATTTAAGTTATCAGCTTGGTACAATTAAACTGGATGTGCCGATTGACACAGATATTCTGCATTATGCAAAGGGTGCAGCGGATGTTTCCGCCGCAACGGCATTGCTGATATCTCTGGAAATGTTTAAAATTCTCGAAAAACTGCATTTACCCGCAGAGTCAGCCGCCGTCACGCTTACAGATTCACAAGTACACAGTCAAAAATTGCCGCTGACATTCGGGTTGCATGCGAAAGAAGCGGTTTTGCGGAACAAGAAAGCGTTTTTCCGGCTTGAAAATAATTCTGTGTATTTTCAGGCGGAAGGTGCAGTTGTAAAGGCAGATTTAGCAGATGCGGCACAACACGCATGTTTTTTAGAACTGTTGGCAGACCCCGGCACAGAGAAGTATGTCTATTCCTCTAAAGAAGTATTTGCCTATGCCATGGAGTGCGGCGTGCAGGCGAAAAATATTAAAATGGATATTGCGCTTGGCGCATATTTGTTAAACCCTTCTGCGAAGGATTATGCACTTGGACGTTTGATTCAGGAATACTGTCCCGTGTGCAATGAGACGGACGTGGATGATTCCAAAGCCGCCGACTGTGCAAATTTGGAAGTGCTTTGTGATAAAATTTCTGCGAGATTGCAATTGAACGGGCAAAGCGCCCTGCTTACGGAAATGGAAATCCCCTTAGCCGAGGTGCTGGCTTCTATGGAATGTGTCGGTATATTGGTAGATAAAGCGGGAATTACGGCATTTTCCGAAATGCTCAGCGGTAAAATTGCCCGATTGCAAAACTCCATTTACTCCCTTGCGGGTGAAGAATTTAATATCAATTCGCCCAAACAGCTTGGGGAGATTTTATTTGTAAAGCTACAAATCCCGACAAAGAAAAAGACCAAAACAGGGTATTCAACTAATGCCGAGGTGCTAGAGGGATTGGCGGATGATTATGAAATCGTTCGGTATATACTGGCATACCGTACACTTTCGAAGTTAAAGTCTACCTATTGTGACGGCCTGCTGAAGGTAATCGGTGCCGATGGCCGCATTCACTCCTGTTTTAATCAAACCGAAACGAGAACGGGCAGAATTTCTTCTACAGAACCGAACCTGCAAAACATTCCTGTTCGGCAGGAATTGGGACGGGAAATGCGAAAGTTTTTCATGGCGGCTGACGGAAATCTGTTTGTGGATGCGGACTACTCTCAAATTGAACTGCGTGTATTAGCGGACATCGCAGAAGATACCGCTATGATTGAAGCGTTTAACGAGGAAACGGATATTCATACCGTTACGGCATCGCAGGTCTTTAAAATGCCGCCACAAATGGTTACCCCGTTGATGCGCAGCCGTGCAAAGGCTGTGAATTTCGGTATCGTATATGGTATCGGGGCATTTTCTTTGAGTAAGGACATCGGCGTGACGCGTGCGGAGGCAGACAGATATATCAAGGATTATCTGCATCACTATGCAGGTGTAGACAGATACATGAAAGAGATTGTGGAACAGGCAAAAAAGGATGGATATGTAAAAACGCTTTTTGAACGCCGCAGATACTTACCGGAGCTCGCATCCTCAAACGCAATGCTGCGCGCTTTCGGTGAGCGTGTGGCACGAAATATGCCGATTCAGGGCACGGCGGCAGATATAATAAAAATTGCAATGATTCGTGTTTACCGCCGATTGCAGGAAGAAAACATGCAGGCAAAGCTGATTTTGCAGGTACACGATGAATTGATTGTCGAGGCGCCGGAATCGGAAATTCAAAAGGCGGCAAAAATTGTGTCGGAAGAAATGGAAAATGCTTGCCGAATGAAGGTGCGTTTGAAAAGTGATGCGAACATCGGTAAAACATGGTATGATGCAAAGGCATAAAAAGGCATAAAGATGAAAAAAATTATTTTTATTTGTACAGGCAATACTTGCCGCAGTCCGATGGCGGAAGGTCTGTTTCGGAAATATCTTTGTGAACGGGATTTAGGCTTTATTTCTGTCAAAAGTGCAGGTTTGGCGGCGGCAGTCGGATTGCCGCCTTCGGACAATGCCGTAGCTGCGGCACAGAGTTTAGGCGCAGACATCTCTGCGCACCGCGCCAATGCACTTACACAATACGATTTTGAGAAAGACACGTATTTCATATGTATGACTGCCTCGCATGCGGCGGTTTTGCGACAGTATACCGAATCGGATAAGATTATGGTTTTGAACGTCACCGACCCGTATATGGGGAATTTGGCAGTATATCAATCGACTGCGGCGCAAATAGTTTCGCATTTTGACGAGATTTTTTCTTTCGTATTCTGCTGTTATCCACCACGTACAATGAAGGGCGCAGATGTGGAGGCGGTGGCAAAGATTGAAAAAACTTGTTTTGCACACCCGTGGACGCCGGAAGGATTATTAGAGGGAATCGAGAATCCAACAGCCAGATTTTTTGTCGCAGTATCGGAAGAAAAGACGGTGGCTTACATTGGAGCCAACAACGTCTCGGGTGAAGTTTATATTACGAATATCGCTGTTTTACCGACCCACAGACAAAAGGGAATCGGTGAACTGCTCTTGTCCTATTTGCTTTCTGTTTCCAAAAAGGAGAATGCGGAATTTGTAACTTTAGAGGTTCGGGAAAGCAATCAGAAAGCAATCCGTCTGTACGAAAAGCTCGAATTTTCAAAATGCGGGCACAGAAAAGGGTTTTATCGAGACCCTGATGAGGATGCATTGATTTTTACGCACAATTTCAATTCAAATATTTTTATGTAAGGGGTACAAAACATGAAAGAGTTATTTTTACAAAACATTCCCGCAAGTATTGCTGTCATTGGATTGGTTGGGTATTTCTTCGGCATGGCAATTGTATTTATTGCGAATCCTCTAAAAAATGCCGAAAGCTTTTCCGTCAAGCCTGTGGACAACGCAGGAAAAACAGAAATTCGTGTGTATTACGGCGGTATTTCTTTTGCCCTTGGTGCATTTTTACTGTATTTGACCTTCGCTTTGCATACACCTGTTTATTCGCTTGCGGGTGGTTTGTTTTTTGCAACTACCGTGTTTGTGACAAGAACAATTTTCCTGTTTGTGGACAAGGGCTGGAAATGCCCGTATACCAAATTGGCAATTCCGGCGGAGGGGCTGTTTGTAGTGGCGCTTTGGACCTGCTACATATTGTCAAAAGTACTGTATTAAATCGATAAAATATTTATTTTTATGGAATAAGTTGCAAGGTGTGTCAAAGTATGGTATGATCTAAAAATCAATTCGTGGGGGAATGATTATGTTTAAACGGGAAGTTCGCAGTCTGCGGCAAAATGTAAACCGCGCTACGTCCATTATGTTTATTGTGCAGCTGTTCGGAGCCCTCGGTGCAGGTTTCTTTTTTGTTGTACAAAATGTGCTCGGCGTGCAGCACATTTTAGGCGCCACAGAACCGCAGAACGAAAATATTTTGTGGTTCATTTTATTTTGGGCAACCGATTTCTTTTTTGTAGTTATGGCTGTGGTTTTATCTTATTTGATTGCCGGAATACCAGCCGTTGCACCTGCATTCGCTTTAAGTATTTATTTTGCACACTTTGCAGGCACGCCGATTTCGGGCGTAGAGGCATATAAGGCTTATTTTGCAACCCCTTTGGAAAACGGCGGCGGTGCAAATATCGGCTATATGGGGTATTTAATTTTATCGGTATTTTTGGCATACTGTATTAAATACTTATTTATTGCGTGGAATAACTGCAAAGAATTTTTAGGCGGCAAATTAGATAATACTTTTGCGAAAAAACGTGCTGCCGGCAAAAAGATACCGGACAGCTTGACCGGTGTCGGTATTTTAGAACAAGTAGATTTAATTGTTTTGGTTCTGATTATGCCCGTGGTTTCTGCGGCGCTAACATTTTTGCTGATACATTACGGTATTGAAATTCCGTTTCGTGCGCTCGGCGATGCCCTGATTGGACCGCTTACACAACTCTCGGGTGTTTCCGTTGTTTTATGTGCACTGGTAATGGGGTTAATGGTCGGCTTTGATTTAATCGGACCGGTTTCTATGTCGGCGTTTGCGGTTGCTATTGCCGCCTTTGCGGACGGGAATGCACAGTTGATGACTATCTACGGTGCATGCTTTGTAACCATCGGCTGGATTCCGCTGATGTGCGTTTTACTGCAAAAAATTACCAAAAAAGGTGCCGCGCCGGATAACGATGACTTTAATCTTGCGGTCAGTGGGCCGATTAACGCTTTTTTTGAGAATATCAAACTGACGGTTGCTTTCGCGATGCCGTATGCCTACAGAAGCCCTCTTACCGTGATTCCGGGTTTGATGATTGGTTCTGCGGCAACCGGTGTATTAACAGCTGTGTTCGGCATTGTTAACACGGCCTATTTGACAGAATTGCCGAAATACGGAAACGGCGAGACATTTGCCGAAATGTTTGCCCGCGGAGAAAAATATATTTCCTTTACACTGCCTCTGCGTTCGGGAGACTGGTTAAGCTGTCGGCTTCCGCTTTTCGTCATTATTTTGATAGGTGCGCTGATTGGCGGTGCTTGCATGTTCCTGTTTAAGATTGCGGCAACACGCTCTCAAAAGAAGCACGGCACTTTTGTCGCATGTGAGGGCGATGTTGTATTAGAATTTCGCGGATATGCGCAAAAGCTTTGGAAAACGTTTAAATCCGAGCGCGGAAAGCTTCCGAAAAAATATACCGAAACGCAGGAAGAAGTTAAGGAATCATCCGATACCATGGCGTAAATCGGATATACGCGGAGGACGAATATTTATGAAAAGCAATGCACAAAGAGGACGTCACAGAAGTTTGGGCATAATTGCTGTAGTTATAGCTGTGCTGTGTCTGTTTTCTGTTTTTGCAATTCATTTAATCCGTGCACGCTCTGTATCGGAAAAGTCAGATATGTGGATGGAACAGGCGGAGTCTGCCGAACAGCTTGCCAATGATTTGGCACAGCGGGTCGGTATGACGGATTTGATGTCGCTGAACAGCGCACAAATCGGGAAATACTATGCCGTATCGAATAACACGGCGGAACAAGCGGTTGTATATACGGATGCAACCGAATCCGAATTGCGCGAAATTGCAGTGTTCCGCGTTTCTTCAAAGCCGGAACGCGATGCAGTTATGAATGCAGTAAATACGCGGGTTTCGGCATTTTCTTCGGCTTATAATTTTACAAACGCCGAAAATACCGAAAAAAAGTATTTTGTCGGCAACAGCGGTTCTTATGTTTTGCTGATTATCGGTGTACCGTATGCGCTGGCGTCTGAAGCTGTGCTTGAAGAATCGTAAAAAAGACAAAAAAGCAGTTGAAATTATCAGGGCTTTCGTGTATAATATCTTTCGCTTACTAAACAGAAGGAATGACAGAGATGAAATTGGGAATCGTGGGTTTGCCGAACGTCGGTAAAAGCACTTTGTTTAATGCAATTACAAACGCAGGCGCGCAGTCCGCGAATTATGCGTTCTGCACCATTGAGCCGAATGTGGGTGTTGTTGCAGTTCCCGATGCCCGTTTAGATAAGCTGGCGCAAATGTACCAGCCCAAAAAGCTGACTCCCGCTACCATTGAATTTGTGGATATCGCGGGGCTTGTAAAAGGCGCGTCAAAAGGGGAAGGACTTGGCAATAAATTCCTTTCTCATATTCGCGAGGTGGACGCGATTATTCATGTCGTGCGTTGCTTTGACAATGATGATATTGTGCACGTGGAAGGCAGTGTTGACCCGCAGCGCGATATTGAAACTATAAATTTAGAACTGATTCTTTCCGATCTGGAAATTTTGGACAGGCGCATTGACCGTGATAAAAAGGCGATGAAAGGCGACAAAAGCTTACAAGCCGAGGTGGAATTTTTTGAACGTCTGCGGGCATCACTTGTTAACGGTGTGAATGCCCGTGCGGTCGAAATGACCGATGAAGAAAAAGAAATGCTTGAAACGGTTGCTCTGCTTTCTTCCAAGCCCGTTATTTATGCTTGCAACATGAGTGAAGATGACTTTGCTGATTCTATTGAGAAAAATGTGCGTTATAAAACCGTGTGTGAAATTGCCGAGGCAGAAGGTGCGGAGGTTTTGCCGATTTGTGCAGAGCTGGAAGCGGAAATTGCTTCGCTTTCCAAAGAAGAAAAAGAGATGTTTCTTTCAGATTTGGGAATTGCGCAGGGTGGTTTGGATTTGCTTATTCAGCGTTCTTACAGTCTTTTAGGCTTAATTTCTTATTTGACGGCAGGCGAACCTGAGGTTCGTGCATGGACGATTACAAACGGTACAAAGGCACCACAAGCGGCGGGAAAAATTCACAGCGATTTTGAACGTGGGTTTATCCGTGCCGAAGTAATTGCATTTGACGAGTTGATGGAATGCGGCACTATGCAAGCAGCCAAAGAAAAAGGAAAAATTCGCTCGGAAGGTAAGGAATACGTTATGCAGGACGGCGATATTGTCCTGTTTCGCTTCAATGTTTAAAATGCGGTTTCCTTTGCGAAATCGCTTATATATGCGCTTGTAGCTCAGCTGGATAGAGCGTTAGACTCCGACTCTAAAGGCCGCTGGTTCGAATCCAGTCAAGCGCGCCATCAAGTGGATACAAAAAAGATGTATCCCGAAAAAACCTCGGTATTACCGAGGTTTCAGCCTGTCATAAAAGCTCAGCAATAGCTGGGCTTTTACGTATATATGTAGTAAAATAACACAGGGTTGGCTGTGCTATTTTCTTTTTTATCTTTCTGCTTCTTCGGTTTTCACGCTAACACCGCATGTTCCTGAAAACAAGAACACAGACAATAAATGAAGAATTGACAGCAATAAAAGTCTCTGCTATTATACATGTATAAGGTCGATGGACGGTTTAAGCCATGAGCTTGTTTTACTAACATGACCTTAGCAACCCTGAGTACAGAGAATTATGGCATTGACCACGTACATAAAACTTCATTTTTTCGGGTTGCAGGGTACTATTTTAGTTCGTTTATTTTCCCGCCCAAGACAAAAACAGTCTTATTTTTTGCGTGTACTTCGGTACGCGCTGTTTGTGTTTCCTAAAACGGTCTTTTATTGCTGCTTTTGCAGATATTATTTTCACATAAAACCTCCCCTTGTGTGCCATGTAGTGGAGAATGGTTTTATGTTTTGGATAATAAGAATTATAATCAGTGTTAATCTTATCACTTTTCCTTTTCAAAACTACTCTTTTTCAGTGGGTTCGGACGGTTCTCTGTTTGTCTTTTTGTATGCCGTTCTATATTACCTGTTCTTTGTAGGATGTTGTAGCGGGTCAAATTTGCGGAATCGGAAAATCCACAGGATCGATGCTTGTTTCGTTGATTGGCATTTGCGGTGTTCGGCTGTTGTGGATATTTGCATTTTTGCCGCTGAACAGAACCTTAATGAATCTGTATGCCGAAAGAAGCGATCTAAATCTCTAGTCGCTTTTTTCTTTTACGATTTACTTTTTTTGGAGTATGTGCTAAAATATTAACCGATATTTTTAGGAAGCGGAGGTGTGCTGTGTGCTTGGTATGTGTGTCGGCATTGACTTTGGGTCAACATCTACAATTATGTATGTCGGCGGCAAGGGTATTGTACTTGACGAACCGACAATGATTGCCGTAGATACCGAGACAGGCACTCCTGTTGCTATCGGCAACACTGCATATACCATTAACGGCAGAACTGATGATGCAATTCGCGTAATCAGCCCTGTGCAAAACGGTATTATTTCCGATTACACACATGCAGAGCACATTTTGCGTTATTATTTTCAGCGGCTCTGCGGCAACAGCATTTTCAAACCGAATGTGATTTTGACCGTGCCGAGCGGTGCTACGAATTTGGATAAGCGGACTTTTTTAGATGTCGCTATGCATGCGGGCGCGGGGCGTGTCTGCTTGGTGGAGGAGTCGCTGGCTTCTGCAATCGGTGCGGGCTTGGATGAGGACACGTTTTCAGGGCGGTTTATTGTGAATCTCGGCGGCGGTTCCGTGGACATTTCGGTGGTGACAAGGGGAAGTCTTGCTGTGTCTAAATCCGTTAAGGTCGGCGGAAAATCGATTGATGAGGCGATTCAGAAATATTTGCGAAAGAAACGGGATATTTTGGTCGGACCGCAGACGGCAGAACGCTTGAAGATTTGTCTCGGCAGTGCTGTGCCGCGAAAAGAAGAGATTGCCGTGATGGCAAACGGCAAAAGCGGGCTGGACAATATGCCTATGTCGTTTGAGGTCACTTCCACAGAACTTTTTCATTGCATTGATGAACAAATCAGTTATATTATCGGTGGAATTAAATCGGTTTTGGAAATTACGCCGCCGGAATTGGTCGGTGACATTTCCGAAAACGGCATCGTTTTAACAGGCGGAACCTCACTTTTGTACGGTATGAAAAAACGCTTGGAAAGTGAAACGGGGATTGAGATCATTATGGCAGATGACCCGCTGTACAGTTGCGTTTCGGGCGCGGCGGCAATTGTAAAGGATATGGACTTTCTCACCGCTAACGGCTATCGTTTCAAGACCGTGCAGGAATTGAGCTGAATTTTGATTTTAGCAAGTAATTTTGACAAGTTTATTTTTGTAAATTACCCGAGTTTGCATTATGGGATATTTTTAAGCAATGTTATGATAATAGAATACAAAGTTTTCGGATAGTGGTGTGATAATGTTGAGCGGACGGTATATAATTCTACAATATCATTTTACGTGTAATTGAAGAATCCCGAATCCATAAAATTACAAAAATCAGCGCCCAACAGGCAGAAAGCTTACCTGTTGGGTGCTGACGATTATTTTGTTTCCGATGCATTCGTGTAAAACGAATCATGCCATACAGAATTCAGCAATTGGCAAGAGTTTTGAAATTGTTTTTCTTCTTCAGGTTCTAAATTTAAGGTTAAAACTTCTTGAATACCGCTGCGTCCTAAAATACAGGGTACGCCTGCAAAAACCTCGCTTACGCCGTATTCGCCGCGCAGCATAGCGGAAACAGTTAAAATACTGTTTTCACCGCCGAAAATGGCCTTGACAATACGCACCAGCGAAAGTCCAATGCCGTAGTAGGTGGCTTTTTTCGCTTCGATAATTTTGTAAGCGGCTTGTGTGACGTTTTCAGCTATGCCGTTTAAATCCGCCGCCGCAAATTTGCCGTCTTTTTGCGCAATAATTTCCCGTATCGGTTTTGTGCCAATCATGGCCTGTGACCACGGAACCATTTCACTGTCACCGTGTTCGCCAATTACATAGGCATGCACATTTTTGGGGTCAACCGTGAAATATTCTCCCAAAAGATAGCGAAGTCTGGCGGTGTCCAAGGTTGTGCCCGAACCGAGTACCTTTCGATGGTCAAAGCCTGATACCTGCCAAGTGACGCGGGTCATAATATCCACAGGATTTGTCGCCACCAAAAAAATACCGTCAAATCCCGAATAGAGAATAGGGGAGATAATGCTTTTAAATACTGCTTTGTTTCTTTGCAAAAGTGAAATGCGGTCCTCACCTGGCTTTTGTGAAACGCCTGCACAAATGACAACAATATCCGCATCGGCGCAGTCTTTGTATTCCCCCGCAATAATACGCATATTGGTTTTGGCAAACGCGAGTCCGTGATTTAAATCCATGGCTTCGCCGTTTGCCTTTTCTTTGTTGATGTCAATCAACACCATTTCATCGCAACCGCCCTCACAAAGCAGAGCATAGGCAAAGCTCATGCCGACAAAGCCTGTGCCGATTACAGCAATCTTTTTTGTAAATCCGTTGGTTTTCATCATTAAAGGTATTGTGCGACGCCTTCGGTTAAGTTGCGTTCTGACTGAATTAAACGGGTTGCAATATCTTTTACATTTTGCTCTGCATCTTTATACTGATTTAAATAGCGGTGCAGAGATTTAACCCCCATATTGCACCCGTCCGTAATTAAATCGGCAATTGTGCTGTCACCCGGTTCAACCGCGGTTTTTACATTGGTTTTCATCCAACTCATAGTTTTGGCAACCGGATTCGGTTCTTTGCCGCTGTCACCGTAGTTATATAGTATTTGCGATGTCTCGGTGCCGAGATTCTCGTGTGTTTGCTTTTCCGTGAACAACAACGTTCTGAAATTCTCATTTTCCACGCGGTGAATTACTTCATCAATGGATGCGACACCCATTTTGATGCCTGCGTTGCATTCTTGCAGCAGACGGATTGTATCTTCTTGTTTCATAATACCAACTCCTTTAAAGGTAGTATGGCAGGAAACAACGAAAATATGTTTTTGTGATTGTTAATCTTTTGATTTGTAATACAGCATACAATGGCAATAACCCTCAAAATTCGGGTCTTTGATTTGCGATTTAAATTCTTCGCACATGCACTTATTCTCTTCCGTTCTTTCTAAACGGCAGGGACAATAGCCACCGGTGCGCTTTAACCCTTCTTTTATTGTTTTTACAATTTCCTGATTTGAATTTAATGTAATTTTCATGATTTGAATCTCCCTGTTAAAGATTTATTTATATGTTCATTCAAATGCTTATGACGTGGTAAGGTGCTTTATAAAAAAGTATTTGGTGAGCTTAGGATTTTTAGCATTTTCTCTGATGAATTCTGTTTGAAATCCGTGTTTTTCGTAAAATGCAGGTGCCTGAAAAGCGTACGTACTCAAATTTATATTTTCAAAGCCTTTATCTTTGTAATGTGCTTCTACCGCCGAAAGCATACTGCCGCCAATGCACTTTTTACGGTATGCTTTCAGAATAATAAAGTCGCTGATATGCACCTCGTTATAATATGTGTGCCCTGTCAGCACACCGATTATTCGGTTGCTGTCCCGTGCAACAAAGCAAAAAGGCGAATAATCACATTGAACATGGTTTTCTTCAGCAAACTTATTAAATTCAGAATCTATGATTTCCCCGAGTCCGACCTCGAAATTTTGTGTAAACTCAATACTGACCATGTCGTACTTCCTTTAAATACATTCGCAGATTCTAAAAAAGACACCGCAAGCAGTATGATGGCTTGCGGTGATTTGGTGCGGATAACAGGACTTGAACCTGCACGCATTACGCACCAGATCCTAAATCTGGCGTGTCTGCCAATTCCACCATATCCGCATAACATAGTTATTATAACAAATAACCGAATGTATTTCAATAGCCCTAACAAGATATTGATGAAATAATTTTGATTCGAAAACAGTTGCTTTAAAGATAAAAACCAGTATTGAATTGTGCTTTTTATGCATAAACTGAATGTAAGAATATTTTGATTTTTGTTTGGAAAGGATGAATGGTATATGTATACCGAAGAACATTTTTTGGCCGAAACGCTCGCGCCGATGCGAGTTTCCTATGTAAATGATTTCTACGCGAAAGCAGAGCGACTTATGCGCTATACCGCTTTTCCACAAGAGGCATTTACACATATTTGTTCAGCTGTACATGATTATGCAAAAAAACAAAATTTAACGATTCAAATTCTGCACCATCCGTTGGATGATTCTGTCTGCGGTTGGGTGCTGCCGGATGTCCAATCGGGTGCAGTGCGCACATCTTTGTTTGATAGTGATGCCAGAAATTATTTTTCTGCTTCGGATTTTGCGGACATGCGTGATATGGAAAATGCGCTTTTGTCTGCACAGCAGATATTTTCACAGGCTCACGCCGTGCACGACAAACAGGAAGAAATTTATATATCCCGAATGGATTTTGAACTGGCAAACATCTTGTCAGATGCGTTACTCAACCGTCTGTTACCGCCGGCTACAGACAGTAAAAATACAAGCAAAGGAAAACAATTCAATCGATTTTTCGGTGCACCTACAGTGCATGGAAATGTTTGTTATATTCCGAATCTGACAGAAAATATATCAAAACGCTATTTCATAAAAGGGCGCGCCGGTACAGGAAAATCTACTTTTTTAAAACGGATTGCATCGGCGGTCGCTGAGAGGGGATACGATGTGTATGTATATCACTGTTCCTTTGATCCGAAAAGCTTGGATATGATTACCGTACCGCAACTCGATTTTTGTATCTTTGACAGCACTGCACCGCATGAGTATTTTCCGATACGTCCGAATGACGAAATACTGGATTTGTACCGCGAATGCGTAGTGCCCGGTACAGATGAAAAATTCCGAAATGTGCTTGACAAATTAGAGACGGAATACAAAGCAAAGCTGGCGGACGGTTCCGCATACTTGAAAAAGGCTAAGGTGAAGATGGATGCAATAGAAGCGCACATACCGAATTTAAATCGGGAGGCATTGGAGAACGAAACGAGTTATGCTTTAAAGGTAATGTTTAATTTATAAATCCGTTACGAATGGTGAATGCTAAAAACAGCAGGGAAGTTTCCTTGCTGTTTTTTCTTGACACATACCCCTATCGGGTATATAATAAATATACCCGATAGGGGTATGTGAACAGAGGTGTGCAGATGAAAGAAACTTGCTGTCAAAGTCAAAAATTTAAAATCCGTTCGGAAGAAGAGCATAAAAAGCTGATTCACCGCCTAAATCGAATTGAAGGGCAGATTCGCGGTATTAAGGGCATGGTTGAAAAAGACGCATACTGTACGGATATTATTATGCAGGTGGCGGCGGCCAATGCCGCCTTGAATGCATTTAACAAAGAGATGTTGGCTTCGCACATAAAAACCTGCGTCGCAGAGGATATTAAACAAGGAAAAGAAAGTACTTTAGATGACCTTTTGGTCACCTTGCAAAAGCTGATGAAATAAGGTGGACTTATGGAGCAATATACCGTTACAGGCATGAGCTGTGCTGCATGCAGTGCACGTGTCGAAAAGGCTGTGGAAAAGGTGGAGGGTGTAACCGCCTGTTCGGTTAACTTACTCACCAATTCTATGGGGGTGGAGGGCACGGCTTCGGCACAGGCAATCATTTCTGCCGTAGAGGCGGTTGGTTACGGTGCAGAGAAGAAAGATGTTCACATACAAAAGTCCGATATATCTGTGGAAGAGACGGAAAATGATGCGCTGAAAGACCGTGAGACGCCGATTTTGAAAAGACGATTGATTGCATCCATCGGCTTTTTAATTGTTTTGATGTATTTTTCCATGGGTCATACCATGTGGGGATGGCCACTTCCCGATTTTCTGTCTGAAAATTATGTGGCGCTCGGACTGATTCAGCTACTATTAACAGTTGCAGTTATGGTAATTAACCAAAAGTTTTTTATCAGTGGATTTAAAAGTCTGTTGCACCGTGCACCGAATATGGATACGTTGGTTGCACTCGGTTCCGGGGCGGCTTTTGTTTACAGTACGTATGCTTTGTTTGCAATGACTGCGGCACAGACCGACGGCAACGCAGAATCCGCTATGCATTATATGCATGAACTCTATTTTGAATCTGCCGCGATGATACTGGCATTGATTACCGTTGGAAAAATGCTGGAGGCACGTTCTAAAGGAAAAACGACAGATGCACTGAAGGGGCTGATGCGCCTTTCTCCGAAAACGGCTACCGTTCTCTCCGATGGTGAGGAACGTATTGTCCCTGTTTCCCAGGTGAAACAGGGAGATGAGTTTATTGTACGTCCCGGGGAAAGCATCCCTGTGGACGGTGTGGTAGTAGAAGGGCATAGCGCTGTAAATGAAGCGTCCTTGACCGGAGAAAGCATTCCCGTTGACAAATGTATAAACGATTCTGTTTCGGCGGCTACAGTCAATCAGTCCGGTTTTTTGCGTTGTTCAGCAACACGAGTCGGCGAGGATACCGCTATTTCGCAAATTATTAAAATGGTGAGTGATGCTGCCGCAACCAAAGCCCCGATTGCAAAGGTGGCAGATAAAGTGTCCGGTGTGTTTGTCCCCATCGTGATTGCGATTGCGTTGCTTACAACAACTGTCTGGTTATTGGTCGGCGAATCCTTCGGTTTTGCGTTAGCACGCGGAATTTCCGTTTTGGTTATCAGTTGTCCGTGTGCGTTAGGGTTGGCTACACCCGTTGCAATTATGGTCGGCAACGGTGTAGGTGCTAAAAACGGTATTCTGTTTAAAACCGCCGCATCTTTGGAAACTGCTGGTAAAACCGAAATTGTTGTTCTGGATAAAACAGGAACGATAACCAACGGCACACCTGTGGTAACAGACATATTGCCGAATACAGGCGTTTCTGAAAAGGAGCTTATGGATTTTGCGTGTGCTGTGGAACGGCGAAGTGAGCACCCGCTCGCGAAGGCAATTGTGCAAAAGGGGGAAGAAACAAAAACTGAATTGCAGGATATCACGGATTTTGAAGCACTTCCGGGGAACGGTATCCGCGCCAAGCGTAACGGTACAGAATGTTTTGCGGGAAATCGAACGTTCATAAAGGCATATACAACTATACCGGAATATATTCTTTCAAGTGCAGATTCATTTTCTGATGCAGGTAAAACACCTCTGTTTTTCTGCACGGCAGAAAAGTTTTTGGGCGTAATTGCGGTTGCGGATACAATGAAAGCGGACAGCCCGAACGCGATTGCGCAGTTAAAAGCTATGGGTATTCGTACAGTTATGCTTACGGGCGATAATGCGAAAACAGCACAGGCTATCGGTCGGCAGGCAGGTGTGGACGAAGTCATTGCAGATGTACTGCCTGACGGAAAAGAAAGTGTCGTACGTGCTTTGCAGGAGTCAGGACGTGTAGCAATGGTGGGGGACGGTATCAACGATGCGCCCGCACTGACTCGGGCCGATATCGGCATTGCAATCGGTGCAGGTACGGATATTGCGATAGATGCTGCCGATATTGTACTCATGAAGAGTTCACTTTGCGATGTTCCTGCGGCAATTCGTTTGAGCCGTGCAACGCTTCGGAATATTCATGAAAATCTGTTTTGGGCGTTTATCTATAACGTTATCGGTATTCCGCTTGCGGCAGGTGTTTGGATTCCGATTTTCGGCTGGACGTTAAATCCAATGTTCGGTGCGGCGGCGATGAGTCTTTCAAGCTTTTGTGTTGTTTCTAACGCATTGCGGTTAAATTTCTTCAAGCCGTATCATGCGAGAAAAAAAGAAAAAATAAAACCAAAAAAATCCAAGGAGGTAAATACTATGGAAAAAACTTTAAAAATTGAAGGTATGATGTGTCCGCACTGTGAAGTTACTGTCAAAAAGACTTTAGAGGCGATTGACGGTGTGGAATCGGTGCTTGCAAGTCATACAGCCAAAAATGCAGTGATTACGCTTTCAAAAGAGGTTACGGATGATGTTCTGAAGCGGGCGGTTGAAGCGCAGGGCTATACAGTTTTAGATTGATTGTTTTATTGACTTTTACCAACAGAACGGGCGGACCTCTTCATCTGCCCGTTCATACTTCATGCAAAAAAACGAGCCCTTTTTGAGAATTTTCAAATTTCGGAAATTTTTTTTTACAGATTACAAAAAATAACTTGATTTTTTTGCGGATGTCGGCTATAATACCAATCGTGACATTTGGAGAGTTGTCCGAGCTGGTCGAAGGAGCACGATTGGAAATCGTGTAACCGCCTAAAACGGTTCGAGGGTTCGAATCCCTTGCTCTCCGCCACGTCGGAGCAAGTTTTATACCGCTTGCTCCGATTTTTTTGTTAAAATCAGAGCGCACTCGCGCCGCTCCTTTTCTTTCGCAAAAAGCCGCGATCGGCTCGCCTGTTCGGTTGTAAACGCCCCCACGACGTTCCACTGTTGCTATCAACTTTTGGCGAGCTAAAAGTTCAACTCCCAAAATGTCTTTTTCATGTAGCTTATACATAAGCTAGCCATAATTTGGGGAGAATTGCGGTGGGCTTTTTACTGTGTATTGATATTTGAATAAACGATAGATTCTAAACTATAGTGAAAGGAGACAAAATATGGCAAAGCAAAATATATACGACAATGAAAACTTTTTTGAGAATTTCAAAGACATACGGAGCAATGAAATTAATTTCAATGATTGTATAGAAACACCTATTTTACTTTCGATGCTTCCGGAAGTAAATGGTAAAAGCGTGTTGGACATCGGTTGCGGCATGGGACAGCACGCAAAGCAGTATTCGGACATGGGTGCAAAATTCGTGATGGGCATTGATATCTCTGAAAAGATGCTGAAATATGCTAAAGAGCATTTTTGCGCAAAAAACATCACTTATCAACAGATGGCATTGGAAAATATATCTGCACTGGCTAAGCAGTTCGATATAGTTACAAGTTCCTTGACTTTTGATTATGCAGAAGATTTAGATGAACTGATGAGAAACGTATACCAACTTATGAAAGATGGAGCACGGTTTGTATTCAGTATGTCTCACCCGATGGCAACAGCTTGGGACGGGAAGTATGACCGTTATACCTGCACGGAGTTGGGAGAACGGCTATACGCTAATATTTCCAACTATATGGTGGAAGGGAAACGGTCTGTGAAATGGGTCGTTGATGACTATGAGCTCTATCATCGAACCCTTTCCACCATTGTAAACGCTATTGTTAATGCCGGATTTTTAATTGAGAAGTGTGAGGAATCTCATGTTTCTGATGCAATGAGAAAAAAATATCCCGCACAGTTCGGCGGCACGTTACATCGTCCGGATTTTATCTTCTTCCGATGCAAAAAATCAATATGATGGCATCATATTTAAAACATACCATTGTCACTTAGACGGTTATTTTCCCAATCGGAGCCCGGTTTATATGGCTTGCTCCGAATTGTATTCAAAAAAGTGTTTAAAATGCTTCTTGGCATGCTATAATTGATTTGTCAGTAATAGGAGCGTCCAAGTATAAAATAATGTTGATGATTAGGGGTAAAGGTTATGAAGTATTTTAAAAGGTATTTCGCATTCATACTTGCTTTGGTGCTTATATGTTCGAATGGGGGCTTCTCATATGCGATAGCAGATAATTCTGTGGAATCTATCTTATTTAAAAATATTTCGCAGGAAGAGCTGCAGAATAAAGCACTATCGGAAAACGGCGATAATAAAGCGGTTTTGTTCGAAAACGGCAATACGGATTTTGCCATAGTGATTCCTGAATTATGTTCTAAAACATTGCGTGAAGCAGTTACAACACTTCAAGATGTGTTAGAAAAAATGACAGGCACAATGCTGCCGATTGTAAATGAAAGTCAGGCTGATACTGCTAAGAGCTGGTTTTGTATTGATGCTGTTATGAATACAGAACGTCCTGTGGAAGATGGGCTTTATGATGGTTATCGGATTTCTGTTGATGATAAAAATATATCAATTTGCGGTGCTGCGGAAGCAGGAACAAGAAACGGGATTTATGCTTTTATGGAAGATATACTGGGCTGCATGTTTTTAACGCCGGACGATACATATATACCAAAACAAAAAACTATCTATTTGGAAAAGATGAATGAAATAAAAAAACCGGCTGTTCAGTGGCGGGATGTCTATGCATATGAAACCGTACAGAATAAATGGGCAGCCAAATTAAGGCTGAACGGTATTGATATTGAATCAGAAAATCCGGAACTTACAATTGAGCAATTGCAATATGAAGGTTGGGGCACATGGTGTCATAATTGTTATAGTTATTTGTCACCCGATGAATATTTTAAAGAGCATCCCGAGTATTTTTCGGAAAAAAACGGCAAACGAGTTATAGAATATAAAGGGCGCGACGCATATCTCTGTTTAAGCAATCCGGAAGTGTTTGAAATTGTAAAGAATTCTTTAGCTGAAAAAATTGCGGAAAATCCGGCGCAATTATATTGGGATTTCAGCGGGAATGATAATCCGTTTCTTGCCGGATGTGAATGTAGCAAATGCAAGGCTGCGGATGAGGCCGCAGGCGGAACGGGAATGGGCACATTACTGCCGTTTTTAAATAAACTTGCAAAAGCGTTCCCGGATAAATATATTTCAACCTTAGCATATCTTCATACTTTAAAAGCACCCGAAAACATTAAAGCCGAATCCAATGTTGTTATAAAGCTTTGCTCAATGCCGGGCGATCAGGCATCATCATATTTAGACGGTGGCAATTCAAATTCAAAGCAGTTTAAGAATCAGGTTGAGCAGTGGTCACAAATTACAGATAAAATTGTTGTTTGGGATTATGTGGTTAATTTTTCACATTTATTAATGCCGTTTCCTAATTTTGCCGTACAGGCGAAAAATCAGAAGTTTTATGAAGATAATAATATAATCGGTGTTTTCCATCAGGCATCCAGAGAAAATGGCGGCGAATTTGCCTGTATGCGGGCGTATGTACTTTCCCGTCTGATGTGGGAAGGCAGTGATATGGATGTGGCAGAATGCGTTTCCGGATATGTTACTGCATATTTTGGTGCGGCGGCTCCGCATATTATAGAGTATATGAATCTTTGCGCATCCGAACTTTATAATTCCAATAAAGCATTAGGGCTATATGATGGCTTGCTTGCACAGTATGACGGCTATTTGTCTGAAGACAATGTGAAAAGGTATTGTCAGATCATTCAAGAAGCCAAATCTGCTGTTCACGGAGACGCGATAATGGAAAGACGAGTTGAGGAGATTGAATTATCCGTAATATATGCAAACGTGTTACAGCCCGGGATAAATAAAAGTGAACGACAGACCTCGTTAGACAGAATCAATGCACTTTGTGAAAAACGAAATATTACAATGGTCTGTGAGTGGGAAAGCCTGGAAAGCTTCAACCAAAATGGATTAAAAAACGCTGTGTCAAGTGAAAAAAGAGAATTAAACAAGCCGTATTTGATTACAGGAGGCGTAGCGTCAGGGGTTGTAATTGCCGTTGTTGCGGTAACCGTTGTATATAGAATTATAAGAAAAAGAAAAAAACTGATTAGCTGACCGGACAAATTGATATCATAATGCAAACATGTAATCGGAAACGGACAATTTGTAAGAATTGTCCGTTTCTTACATATTATCTTTTATTTGGAATATGGCACAAAATCAGGAAAGTTTCTATAGGTGCTTTTGATAATTTCTATAGATTTTTTTCCGATTCTATGGTAAAATACATCGTATTATTATATTGGGAGGAAATGTCAATGTCTATGCGCTCTGTGTGGTATGACAAGGTAGATACTGCCTGTCCGCTGCCCGAATATCCGCGTCCGCAGTTAGTTCGTGAAAACTGGCTGAATTTGAACGGTAAATTTGATTATGCAATTTTGCCCGCCGCTCAGAATCGGGTAGAAAAATTTGACGGTGAAATTTTAGTGCCTTTTGCATTGGAAAGCTTGCTCTCCGGTGTAGAAAAGCCGCTTTCGCCGAATGACCGTTTATGGTATCGAAAACAGTTTTCTGTGCCGGATTCCATGCGGGGGAAAAATATACTTTTACATTTCGGCGCAGTTGACTGGCAGTGTGAAGTTTTTATCAATCGAAAGTCTGTCGGTACACATACGGGCGGATATTGTGCATTTACTTTTGACATTACGGAATATCTGACAGACGGTATAAACGAACTGATGGTGTGCGTTTATGACCCGACCGAAAGCGGCTGGCAGCAGCGCGGCAAGCAGGTGAACGATACACACGGCTTTTGGTACACTGCTACCTCGGGCATTTGGCAAACGGTTTGGCTGGAGGCAGTTGAAGAGATTTACGTAACAAAATTACGTTTTATACCGAACATCGATAAGGAATTCATCCAGGTAAAAACAGAATTGAATCAAGAGGCAAATGTTGAAATTGATGCAGTTGTATCTTTAAAAAACAAAACGGTGTTTTCGGGTACGATTGATAAAGATACCGCAATTGCTTTGCCGAATACCGCGCTTTGGAGTCCGGAAGAGCCCAATTTGTATGACATCTCTTTGGAAATTCGAGTAAACGGTGTTATAACAGACACGGTTACCAGCTATTTCGGCATGCGTAAATTTCATGTCGACAAAGACAGTCGGGGAATTACGCGCCTGTTTTTAAATAATAAACCGTATTTCCAAAAAGGTCTTTTAGATCAAGGGTATTGGCCTGACGGTGGTATGACACCGCCAACGGATGAGGCCATGATTTTTGATATTGCCGAAATGAAGCGTCTGGGCTTTAATATGCTTCGCAAGCATATTAAAATCGAACCCCTTCGTTGGTATTACCATTGTGATAGGCTTGGTATGATTGTTTGGCAGGATATGATGAGCGGCGGCAAATACATTGGTGATTTTTATGCCGGTGTTTTGCCGAATATCGGTATTTTGCGTATAAAAGACAATAAATATAAAGTGTTCAGCCGCACCGAAAAGAGCTGGCGGGACGATTTTGAGCGTGAGCTTTCCGAAATGATTGACCTTTTATATAATACGGTATCGTTATATTGCTGGGTACCGTTCAATGAGGCGTGGGGGCAGTTTGATGCACTTCGTATTTGTGCTTGTGTGCGCAGTATGGATAATACTCGTGTGATTGACCATGCCAGCGGCTGGTATGATCAGGGCGGCGGCGATGTGCAGAGTATGCATAAATATATTTTGCCGATTCGTATGCGAAAGCTTGATCACCGTGCATTTGTAATTACGGAATTCGGCGGGTATTCGCAAAAAGAAAACGGTCATATGTGGAATCCGAAAAAGGCCTTTGGATATTTAATGTTCAAGGATAAAACTGCGTTAACATCGGCATATGAAAAGCTGATGAAAAAACAGGTCATTCCGCTTGTGCAAAAAGGCTTGAGTGGTACAATTTATACACAGGTCAGTGATGTGGAAAATGAAGTAAACGGGATATATACATATGACAGAGCGGTGCTGAAATTTGATGAAAACACGGTCATTGCACTGAACAAACAGCTTATACTATAAATTGATAAGGGGAAAAGCATGGCAAACCATAAGCTGAAGCTTTTATATATTTTGAAACAGCTTACTGACGAAAGCGATGCACAGCATCCGATTGGAGCCGAGCAGATTTTACAGTATCTTTCAGAACACGGTATTCCCTGCGAACGTAAATCCATTTACAGTGATATCGGTGTTCTGAAAGACTTTGGGTATGATATTCGCTACATTAAGCAACCCCAAAAAGGGTATGTTTTAGCGACTCGACATTTTGAACCGACAGAAATTCAAATTCTCTGTGATGCGATTGGGGCGGCAAGCTTTATTTCGCCGAGGAAAAGCAAAGAACTGACGGAGAAAATTCTCAGCTTGCTAAATGAAAATCAGGTACAAGAGGTAAAGCGGCTTGTACGTGTGGAAAACACGTTGAAATCTGTGAATGAGGCCGTTTATGACCATATTACCGTGCTGAACTTTGCAATTTGTGAGACCAAAAAAGTAAAGTTGCTTTACCGCAGACGCATTATCGGCGATACGAATACGGTAGAATATGAGGAGCGGGAACACACAGTCAGTCCGTATGCAATGATTTGGTCTGATAATCACTATTATCTTGTCGGTAATAATGTGAAGTACGATAATCTCATGGTGCTTCGGGTGGACAGAATTTATAAACTTTCGGTTTTGGCTGAGGAAGCTCGTCCGTTTTCCGAGGTGTCACCGTACAGTGAATTTTTCGATTCGGCAGATTATGCAAGGAAGCACTTCAACATGTTTTCCGGCTCACCGGAGCAGATTGAATTGGTTTGTAAAAAGGAACTGATTGAGCCTGTGTTGGACCGATTCGGCGAGAATGTTCGTATTTCTCGTCTCGGCGACGACCGATTTATTTTGTTTACCGAAGTGGCTGTAGGTGAAGGACTTCTGTCGTGGATTATGCAGTTCGGCGCAAAAATCCGCATACGCAAACCGGAATCCCTAAAGAAGATGCTGACAGATAAGATCGAGGAAATTCGTCAATCGTATATAATTTAATTGCTTGTGCATAATAAACAAAAAAATTTTGATTTTTTTTTCGCCTTATCCGTTCGGATACTTGAAAAAAATGGTATATTGTTATAAAATAATCAAGGTTATTTTATTAGATAAGTCGGTGCAAGTGCGTTACAATGTACTTCTGTTTCATGTTTTCCGTGAAAAACATATTGTATCTTGCTTGTATCGCCTAAACACATTTTTGAAAGGATGAATTCAATGAGCGCACTCAACAAAATGACTGTAGAGGATCTTGATGTTCAAGGCAAACGCGTTCTTGTTCGCTGTGATTTCAACGTGAAAATGGAAAACGGTGTAATTACAAGTGACAAAAGAATTGTTGCGTCTTTGCCTACGATTCAGTATTTAATCGACCACCAAGCAAAAGTAATCCTTTGCTCGCATCTCGGCAGACCGAAAGGGGAGGTTAACCCCGAGTTTTCTATGAAACCTGTGGCTGCAAGACTTTCCGAATTGCTCGGTAAAGAGGTGAAAATGGCAGAGGACGTTGTCGGAGAAAGTGCGCAGGCTCTTGCAGCTTCTTTGCAGGACGGCGAAGTGCTTCTGCTTGAAAATGTCCGCTTTGAGCCCGGTGAAACTAAAAATGATGTTGAGCTTTCTAAGAAATTTGCTGCTTTGGCTGAGCTTTACGTTAATGATGCATTCGGTTCCGCGCACAGAGCACATTCTTCCACCACGGGTGTTGCGGAATTCCTGCCTGCGGCATGCGGTTATTTGATTCAAAAAGAGATTCAGTTTATCGGCGGTGCTTTGGAGAATCCGAAAAGACCGTTGGTTGCTATCCTCGGCGGTGCAAAGGTTTCTGATAAAATCGGCGTTATCACCAATTTGATTGACAAGTGCGATACTTTGATTGTCGGCGGCGGTATGGCTTATACCTTTATGAAAGCACTCGGCCACCAAATCGGTGATTCTTTGCTGGAAGCAGACAAGGTTGAGCTTGCAGACGAAATGATGAAAAAGGCAGAGGAAAAGGGCGTTAAATTCTTGATTCCCGTAGATAATAAGGTCGGTAAAGAATACAAAGCCGATACAGAGGCCATGGTTGTGAACTCGGATGAAATTCCCGATGGCTGGATGGGCTTGGACATCGGTCCTGCTACGCAGAAAATTTTTGCAGATGCAGTCAAGGATGCCGGCACTGTCATCTGGAACGGACCGATGGGCGTTTCTGAGTGGGAAAATTTTGCTTCCGGTACGGTTGCCGTGGCTACAGCAATTGCTGAAAGCGGTGCTATTTCTATTATCGGCGGCGGCGACTCCGCAGCGGCTATTCAGAAGCTGGGATTTGCGGATAAAATGTCGCACATTTCCACCGGCGGCGGTGCTTCTCTTGAATACCTGGAAGGCAAAGAGCTTCCCGGTATTGCAGCATTAAACGAAAAGAAATAATTGATTTGTTATGCTTTACAGGTGGGTATTCTTGCTCGCCTGTAAAGTTATGAATAGGAGTAATTATTATGAATAAAACCGTTCGTAAAGCCGTTATCGCGGGTAACTGGAAAATGAATAAAACACCTGCAGAAGCAAAATCCCTGATTGAAGAAATGAAACCGTTGGTGGCTGACGCAAATTGTGATGTAGTCCTTTGTGTGCCTTTTATTGATATTCCTGCAGCAGTTGAGGCTGCGAAAGGCTCTAATATTAAAATCGGTGCTGAAAATGTGCATTTCAAAGCCAGCGGTGCATATACCGGTGAAATTTCTGCAGATATGCTCAAAGAAGCAGGCGTCGAATACGTTGTGATTGGGCACAGTGAACGCAGAACATATTTCGGTGAGACTGATCAAACTGTGAATCTTCGCTCTCTGGCGGCGTTGCATGCAGGTCTGAAGGCTATTATTTGTGTCGGTGAAACCTTGGAGCAGAGAGAACTCGGATATACTGAGACCCTTTTGAAATTCCAGACAAAAATGGCATTAACCAATGTTACGAAAGAGCAGCTTCAGAATGTAATTATTGCTTATGAACCTGTTTGGGCAATCGGTACCGGTGTTACCGCTACTGCAGAACAGGCGGATGAGGGCAACGGCTATGTCCGTGCGGCGATTGCCGAAGCATACGGCGAGGACGTCGCAGAAAGTGTTACTATTCAGTACGGCGGTTCTATGAATGCCGGCAATGCAGATGAATTGGTAGCGAAGGTGAATGTGGACGGCGGTTTAATCGGCGGTGCGTCGTTGAAAGCACCCGATTTTGCAAAAATTGTTGCGGCAGCTTCCAAATAATTAAAGTTCAGGTGAAATCAATGAAAAAACCCGTTGTATTATGTATTATGGACGGTTTTGGCTATAATCCGTCAGACTACGGCAACGCCATTACAGCTGCAAATACGCCGAGACTCGATGAGATTATGCAAAACAACCCGATGACCTATATCGGTGCATCGGGAATGGATGTAGGTCTGCCGGATGGGCAAATGGGTAACAGTGAGGTTGGGCATACCAATATCGGTGCAGGCCGTGTCGTGTATCAGGAATTAACCAGAATCACAAAGTCCATTGAAGACGGCGATTTCTTTCAAAACGAAGCTTTTGTAAAAGCTGTTGAAAACTGCAAGGCTCACGATTCTGCACTGCATTTAATCGGCTTGTTATCTAACGGCGGTGTACACAGCCATAATACGCACTTATATGCGCTTTTGGAGCTGGCAAAACAAAACGACCTTCAAAAAGTCTATGTGCATGCACTGTTAGACGGCCGTGATGTGCCGCCGAGCTCCGGTGTTGAATTTATTGAAGAGCTGGAAGAGAAGTGTAAAGAAATCGGTGTCGGCAAAATTGCAACCGTTATGGGCCGTTTTTACGCTATGGACCGTGACAATATGTGGGACAGAGTCGGCATGGCATATAATGCAATGGTTAACCGTGAAGGAATTACCACAGATGACGCTTTGTCTGCAGTCAAACAGTCTTACGAAACGGTTGACGGAGACGGTAAAAATCTGACCGATGAATTTGTGTTGCCGACTGTTTGCAAAGACGGTGCGCCAATCGGCGTAAATGACTCTGTCATTTTCTTCAATTTCCGTCCTGACCGTGCACGTGAAATTACCCGTACGTTTGTAGACCCGAATTTTAACGGTTTTGAAAGAAAGGCGTTTTTCCCGCTGTATTATGTTTGTATGACACAATATGATGCAGAAATGCCCAATGTAGATGTCGCCTTTAAGCCCGAAGCGTTGACTAATACCATGGGCGAATATCTCTCTAAACTGGGCAAAACACAGTTGCGTATTGCAGAAACGCAGAAGTATGCACATGTTACGTTCTTTTTTAACGGCGGCGAGGAAAAGGTCTATCCCGGTGAAGACCGCGTGCTGATTGATTCTCCGAAGATTTCCACATTCGATTTAAAGCCTGAAATGAGTGCTTATGAAGTTTGCGATGCGGCTTGTGAGAAGATTTTAAGCGGTAAATATGATGTTGTGATTCTCAATTATGCCAACTGTGACATGGTTGGTCACACAGGAATTTTTGATGCGGCAGTTAAGGCTGTTGAAGCTGTGGATACCTGTGTCGGGAAACTGGTCGATGCGGTTATGCAGATGGACGGCGTTATTTTAATTACGGCAGACCACGGTAATGCAGATAAGATGTATGAAGAAGACGGTTCTCCGTTTACGGCACATACCACAAATCCCGTTCCCCTGGTGGTTGTCGGTAAAGATTGCAAGCTGAAGGTGCAAGGTGGCAGGCTCTGCGACCTTTCTCCAACAATGTTAGATATTATGGGATTGGAGAAACCTGTTGAAATGAAGGGTGTTTCTTTAATAGAAAAATAATCGGACAAAAAAACTTGCCAAAATAAATCCCGCAATATCGGCACACAGCGCGGCAGCGATTGTGTGCCGTATTTTTTTGACACCGATCGCACCGTAATATACCGTTACAGCGTAGAAAGTTGTTTCCGTCGCACCTGCAATTACTGATGCAACTCTGCCGATATAGGAGTCAGCACCGTAAACCGCTAAAATATCCTGAAACGCACTTAATGAACCGCTGCCTGAAATCGGGCTCAAAATGCAAAGCGGTAAAATTTCGGCGGGAAACCTGATTTTTTGAAGCAAAGGGGAACATACAGCTGTAATTGATTCCGTTATACCGGAGGCTGTCAGTAGCTTTACGGCAAACAACAGTGCAATCAAAGCAGGTAAAATACTGACAGCGTTTTTTATCCCGTCTTTGGCCCCGGATAAAAAGCAATCAAATACAGCGGTTTTTCGACAAATGGCGAATAAAACTATAGCACTGATAAACGATAAAAGTACATAGGTTCCGATATTATTCATGCCGTATGCCCTCAAATACACGCGCCGCAACTAATCCGCAGGTACAGGAAAGTAAAGAAGTCAGTAATGTGGCCGGTAGAATGTCCATCGGTGCGGCGGCACCCGCCTCATGGCGCAGCATGGCAGCAGTTGTTGGAATAATACGTATGCAAGCAGTGTTCAGCACAACAAACAAAACCATGTCATTGCTCGCAACCGCTTTGTTAGCAGTATGGGTTTGTAATCGCCGCATAGCTTCAATGCCCAACGGTGTTGCAGCGTTGCCAAGTCCCAATAAGTTAGCTGTGATGTTCATAGATACGGCATTTTTGGTATCGTCATCGTTTTGAATACTTGGAAAAATACGCTTTAAAAGCGGGGATAGGAGTTTAGAAATGATGCTCGTTAACCCCGATGTTTTAGCAATCTGCATTATACCGCTCCAAAAGCAAAACATACCGAGCATTTTTATAGTCAGTGATACAGCTTCCGTAACAGAGGAAAATACGGCATCGCCGACCGCAGGGACATTTCCGGTAATGCAGGCAAACAGAATAGAGAGTAAAATCATACACGGCCAAATGTAATTCATCATTTTTATCACCGTATAATATATATTTCTAAAAAAAACATACTATGACTGTTGTTGACAAAAATGTCAAAAAATGCAATAATTAGGCATAATACAGTGAATGGGGTGTTTTCTATGAAATCGACAGGAATTGTCCGAGGGTTGGATAAAATGGGCAGAATCGTTCTGCCGATGGAAATCCGCAGGTTGCTGCATTTGGTCGATGACAAAAGCTTTGTAGAGTTTTATACAGAAGCGGATACGGTAATTTTAAAAAAATATGCGCCCGCATGTATATTTTGTGACAGTGCAGATAATATGATTGAGTACAGCGGTATGAAAATTTGTAAAAGATGCCTTGAGAAAATGAACGGCATTGCCGCCGAAATGAAGGAACAATTTGAGGAGCAATAACTTAAAAATAGTTATAGATGCCGATGGGTGTCCTGTGGTGCAATTGACTTTACAAATAGCCGACAGATTTCGGATTCCCTGTACGTTGGTTTGTGATACGGCGCACAGTTTTGCGGATATGCATGCACAAATTATTACAGTTTCGCAAGGCACTGACAGTGCTGATTTTCACATAGTAAACCTGATTGCGCCACATGATATAGTTGTAACACAGGATTACGGACTTGCCGCTATGTGTTTGGCGCGCGGTGCCCGCGCACTCAACCAAAACGGATTGATTTTTTGTCCGCAAAACATGGATTCCTTATTGCTCAGCCGTCACATACACAAAAAACAGAGGTTAGCAGGGAAGCGTATAAAAGGACCGAAAAAACGTACAGCAGTACAGAATGCAAAGTTTGAAGAAGCACTAATCGCTTTGCTGAACCAAACGAATATAAATTAAAACCGGCTTTCTTTGCAAAGAAAGCCGGTTTTTGTGTATTATTGCTATTTACGGGTTACAGACAATTATAAATTGTTTACATGAAAGCTCAAGGTCATTAAGCTGTCGGACAAGTGCACATTTTCCACGGCAACCTCTGGGTGGTTGACCGCAATATCATAATGGCTGAAATTCCAAAAGCCTTTTACACCCAGCTTAACAAGCTCATCCGTAATTTCTTTTGCGCTTTCACTCGGAATGCAAAGCACTGCAACTGTGGGCGAATTGTCTCTGCAAAAATCATATAAACCGTCAATGTGCCGAATCGGTAAGTTGCGGACGAGTTGTCCTGCAAGAGCTTCGTTTTTATCAAAAATACCGATTAAATTAAAGCCGCGCTCTTCAAAAGACATATGTGCAGCAACTGCTCTGCCGAGATTACCCGCACCAATTAAAACGGTTTTTGCTTTTTGATGCACACCGAGAATCTTGCCAATCTCATCATACAGCTGTTCAACATTATACCCATAGCCCTGCTGTCCGAATCCGCCGAAGCAATTTAAATCCTGCCGAATCTGAGATGCGGTAAACCCCATCTTTTTGGACAATTCACCGCTGGATACACGCTGAATACCTGCGCGTTTAATTTCACCTAAAAATCTGTAATAGCGGGGGAGCCGCTTAATCACAGAAAGGGATACATCGCCCTTTGCCACAGCTGTTCACCTCATTCAGATAACCGCTTTACGGTCTCCATAACATAATCGCCGAATGCGCTACAGGTAGCGCCGTCTTCGCGCCCTGTAATTTTCAGCTTTTTCTCTTCAAACATACAAATATCCAATGCGCGTTCCAACAAGTCTGCCTGTTTCTGCTTGCCAATGTGTGACAGGAGCATAACACTGGCACGAAGCATGGAGCAGGGATCTGCATACTGTCCTCGGCCTTCACGTACCATACGTGGCGCGGAACCGTGAATTGCCTCAAACATCGCATAGCGTTTGCCGAGATTAGCACTTCCTGCCGTGCCGACACCACCTTGGAATTCCGCAGCTTCGTCTGTAATAATATCACCGTATAGATTCGGTAAAATGAAGACCTTAAAGTCTTTTCTGCGCTTTTCATCAATCAGCTTGGCGGTGGTAATATCTATATACCATTCGTCTGTTGTGATATCAGGATATTCCTCACCGACTTTTTTACAAATACGCAGGAATTTACCGTCGGTTGTTTTGATTACATTAGCTTTATTGATGATGGAAACACGCTCTTTGCCGTTTTTGCGCGCATAATCATATGCGAGTCTGGCAATTCTTTCACTGCCTTCACTGGTCGTTACAACAAAGTCAATTGCAAGGTCATCATCCACATTCACACCTTTAGAACCAACCGCATAAGCACCCTCGGTATTCTCACGGAAGAAAGTCCAGTCAATACCTTGCTCCTTTACCTTTACGGGCCTAACATTGGCAAACAAATCCAATGCTTTGCGCATGGCAACATTGGCGCTTTCAATATTCGGCCACGGATCACCCGCTTGCGGGGTCGTTGTCGGGCCCTTCAAAATGACATGACAAGCTTTCAACTCTTCCAAAACGTCATCAGGGATGGCTTTCATGACTGCGACACGGTTTTCAATAGTTAGGCCGTCGATTTGGCGGAATTCCACTTTACCGCTTTTTACTTCGTCTGCCAGCATATATTCCAATACTCTTGCCGATTCTTTTGTGATGATCGGTCCGATGCCGTCACCGCCGCAAACGCCGATGATGATTTTATCCAAGCTGTCAAAATCCAAAAATTCTTTTTCCGCTTTGATGCGGTCGGAACGTGCGGATTGCTCGCGAACAAGTTCTTCAAACTTTTTGAGTGCCGCTTGTAAATTTTCTTCTGTCATGGTTAGTTACTCCTTAAAAAAGCTTTTGTCTATGAATTATAAAGATTCTCTGGTGTAATTCAGCAGTCCGCCCGCCAAAATAATATCCTTTTGCCGTTTGGAAAGCTCATATTTTAATACATAAGTATCACCAGTGGTTAAATTTTGTAGCGTAACAGGCTTACCGTTTAAAATTTCATCTTTAATGTCGGACAGGCTTAATTCGTCTCCCTGTGAAATTTTGTCATAATCCGATTCATCGCTGAAATTTAACGGCAGAATACCTGCGTTAATCAAGTTTGCGCAATGAATTCTTGCAAACGATTTAGTAATAACTGCTTTTACACCGAGATACAGCGGAACGAGTGCTGCATGCTCGCGGGAAGAACCTTGCCCGTAGTTTGCGCCGCCGATGACAAAACCTTTTCCTTCTGCCTTACAGCGTTCGGCAAAAGTTTTATCACACACCGCGAAACAGAACTGTGAAAGATGCGGAATATTAGAACGGTAGGGGAGAATTTTTGCGCCTGCGGGCATGATGTGGTCGGTTGTAATATCATCGCCGACTTTCAAAACCGCTTTTGCTGTCAGCGAATCGGGTAAGGCTTCCGTGGTCGGGAACGGCTTAATGTTCGGACCGTACAGGACTTCAACATCTTGTGCTTCTTTAGGAGAAGCGGGAAGTGCCACCATATTATCGTTAATCTCAAACTTTTCAGGCATTTGAATGTCGAGTGCCGCACCGAGTTCACGCGGATCAGAGAGAACACCGGTCAATGCGGAATAAGCGGCCACCTCAGGGCTGACCAAATAAATGCCGGCATCAGCTGTTCCGGAACGCCCTTCAAAGTTACGGTTAAAGGTGCGCAGAGAAACACCGGCGGAATTCGGGGATTGTCCCATACCGATGCAGGGACCGCAGGCACTTTCCAAAATACGGGCGCCCGCGTCAATCATGTCGGAAAGCGCGCCGTTTTTGGCGAGCATATTGAGTACCTGCTTAGAACCGGGGGCGATAGACAAACTGACCGACGGACAAACGGTTTTACCCTTGAGAATAGCAGCAACCTTGAGCATATCCATCAAAGAGGAGTTGGTACAGGAACCGATACAAACCTGGTCTATCTTGATTTTACCGATTTCCGTTACGGATTTTACGCGATCGGGCATGTGCGGCATTGCCGCCATCGGCGCCAGTGCGGACAAATCAATTTCAATTGTTTCATCATAAACCGCATCGGCATCCGCCTTAAGCTCTGTCCAATCTTCTTCACGGCTTTGTGCTGCTAAGAAGGCTCTTGTCACATCATCCGAGGGGAATACGGACGTTGTTGCGCCGAGCTCGGCGCCCATATTGGTAATGGTAGCACGCTCAGGCACAGACAGTGTTGTTACACCTTCACCAGTATATTCAATAATTTTTCCAACGCCGCCCTTAACGGTCATACGGCGCAGGACTTCCAAGATAATATCCTTTGCCGCAACATACGGGTTCAGTTTACCTGTTAAATGCACATTGACAATTTTCGGCATGGTGATATAGTATGTACCGCCACCCATGGCAACGGCGACATCCAAGCCGCCCGCGCCCATGGCAAGCATACCGATACCGCCGCCTGTGGGGGTATGGCTGTCCGAACCAATCAGCGTTTTGCCCGGCTTGCCGTAACGTTCTAAATGTACCTGATGGCAAATTCCGTTACCGGGGCGGGAGAAACGAATCCCACGTTTTTTCGCCACCGATTGAATAAAGCGATGGTCATCCGCGTTTTCAAATCCGGTTTGCAGTGTGTTGTGGTCGATATAGGCGACAGAAAGCTCCGTTTTAACACGTTCTACACCCATTGCCTCAAATTCTAAATACGCCATGGTTCCCGTGGCATCCTGTGTTAAGGTTTGGTCAATTTTCAACCCAACTTCGCTACCGACAGTCATGTCACCGCTGACCAAATGCGTTTGAATCAATTTTTGTGCAACAGTTAATCCCATTGTTTTGATTATCTCCTAACTTTTTCAAATTTTTAACAAACTTATATATATATTCTAATCCTATAAAGCCCGATTGTCAATAAACTGACAATGATTTTTTCTGTTTATCGGGATATTGATAATTATAAGTTTTTATGATACAATATTTTGCGCAAAATAATTCCCGATTTATCCGCACATACTAAATATATTTCACGGCGGAGGAATCAGGAATGCGAAAAAAACAAAAAAACGATCTATTTTATACCATGATGAATCGCAATTTCTATTTGCAGGAAGATGAATCGGACAATGCAGAAGAGGATGCGGAGGAATTGCCGGCGGAATCCTCTATTCGGCAAATTGTGGAAACAGGCTCGATTACGGTTTCAAAAGACGGTCACTTGATTCACTGTCTAACCATTATCGGGCAGATTGAAGGGCATTATACGCTTTCTGCACAGAATAAAACGACAAAATATGAACATGTCATTCCGCAGTTGGTTGCGATTGAGGAAAGCAGTGAAATTGAAGGTCTGATTGTCATACTGAACACTGTAGGCGGCGATATTGAAGCCGGTCTTGCCATTGCGGAACTGATTAGCGGTATGGAAACACCGACAGTTTCTCTGGTACTGGGCGGCGGTCATTCTATCGGCGTTCCTTTGGCTGTATCGGCAAAGAAATCGTTTATTGTTCCTTCTGCGACCATGACCGTGCACCCTGTGCGTATGAACGGCTTAGTACTCGGTGTGCCACAGACCTTTTCATATTTTCAAAAGATGCAGGAGCGTATTGTTGAATTTGTCACACGCAATTCAGCAATGACAGCTGAAAAGTTTCGTGAATATATGCTGGCAACCGGTGAGCTTGCAACGGATGTCGGCTCAGTGCTGGACGGAAAAACTGCTGTGGAATCCGGTATGATTGACTGTCTCGGCAGCTTGTCGGATGCGTTGCATTGCTTGTACGGTATGATTTCGGAAAATAAAGAATGAACAGAAAGACTTCAAACTTTTCGGAGGAGAAAAAATATATGGCAGAAAAGAAAAAAACACCGCAAAGAAAACCGCAGAGGAAGAGCGGCAAAGCGGGTGAAAAAAACGCTGAGCGCACGGCGGCAAACAAACAGGTTGCCGCGATTATTCTGTTTTGTACGGCATTGTTTGGTTTGTGTATCACATTTATACCCGGCGGCGGACTTTGGGGCGGATTACGCAATTTTTCCTTTGGATTGTTTGGCTTTTGTGCATTTGTAATCCCGCTTTTACTGATTTATGTCGCCGTTATGACAACACTGGATAAAACTGCCGAAAAAGTCGGTTTTAAAGTCGGAGAAGCATTCGCACTGATTGTTCTGATTGCAAGTGCTGTACATATTTTTTCGTTCAACGGTACAGTAGATTTCTTATCGGATATTGCAGATGCATATGATGTATTCCGCTATGATAATTCTTGTCTCGGCAGCGGTGCGGTCGGTGCTGTTTTCGGCGGACTGATTTTGCTGATGACAGGAAGCGGCAAAGCTGCAGCAATTGCCGTTGTTTTGATTTTGATATTTCTTTGTGTAATGCTGATGACGGGTACCACACTGATTAAGCTGTTCCGCGGGGTAGCAAAGCCTGTGCAAAAAGCCAATGAATACCGTGAAGAAAAAATTGAGCAAATCACAAGACAGCGCGAAAGAAATTTCAATGTGGATGTGGATCTCGGACCCGAAGGCATAGCAGAGGATAAAATTGTTAAAAAATTCCCGCGCAAAAAAAAGGAAGCTTCGACCGAGGAGCGCACGGAAAATACAGAAGCCACGGACTTGGATGCAGCAGAGAGCACTCCGACGGATATAGCAGAAGAGGAAGAAAAACAGAAACCGATTTTGCTGGATGACATTATCAATAAAATGAAAGGTCCCGAACCAAAGCCCGTGCCGACCGCTGAAGACATTACCGTGCCGGCAGAACATGCGGATAAGGACAAACCGCAGACAGCAGCCGTTGCCAATTCACATACAGAATCGGAAGAAGATGAGGCTCCTGCAAAAGCCTATGAAAAACCGCCCCTCTCCTGTCTTGCCGTCAATACCAATACGCGCAGTTTAAAATACGAGGATGAGTTAAAGGCAAACGCAACAAAACTTGTGGATACTTTAAAAAGCTTTGGCGTGGAAACGCGTATTGTGGATATCTGCCGCGGTCCTTCGGTTACGCGATATGAAATTCAGCCTGCGGCCGGTGTAAAAATCAGTCGTATTACCAATTTATCAGACGACATTGCTTTAAATCTTGCCGCGGGCGGCATTCGTATCGAAGCGCCGATTCCAAATAAAGCAGCAGTCGGTATTGAGGTGCCGAATAAAAACCGTGCGACGGTCACGTTGCGCGAAATCGTAGATACACCGCAATATAAATCGGCAAAGTCTAAATTATTTGTGGCACTCGGCAAAGATATTGCAGGCAACTGTACATACGCAGACCTTGCCAAAATGCCGCACTTGCTGGTCGCAGGTACAACGGGTTCCGGTAAATCCGTGTGCTTAAACGCCATGATTGTCAGCATTTTATATAACGCCACACCTGATGAAGTCAAGCTTCTGATGATTGACCCGAAGCAGGTTGAATTTACGGTATACAACGGCATACCGCACTTGATTGTACCTGTGGTCTCCGATCCCCGAAAGGCTTCGGGTGCCCTTGCGTGGGCAGTTACGGAGATGCTGACGCGTTATAAAACCTTCTCTGACAATAACGTGCGAGACATCAGCGGCTATAACAGCATTTGTGAAAGCATCGGGCAAAAGAAAATGCCGCAAATCGTGATTTTTATTGATGAATTGTCAGACTTAATGATGGCGGCGCCGCATGAGGTAGAGGATTCCATTTGCCGATTGGCACAGATGGCGCGTGCAGCAGGCATGCATTTGGTGATTGCAACGCAAAGACCGTCTGTGGATGTCATTACAGGTCTTATCAAAGCAAATATTCCGAGCCGTCTTTCCTTAAAGGTTTCCTCGCAGATTGACTCGAGAACCATCATTGATGCGGCAGGTGCGGAAAAATTACTCGGCAACGGCGATATGCTGTTTTATCCTGTCGGCATCGCAAAGCCGATTCGTATTCAGGGCTGTTTCCTATCTGATAAAGAGGTGGAAACCGTTGTGGAGTATATCAAGGGTCAGGAGCAGTCTGCCTATGATGATGATGTCATGCAGGAAATTGAGCGGCAGTCTGCGCAGGATAAGAAAAAGAGCAGTGCCTCGGCGGATGACGGAGACGATGAACACGAAGCTGATGAAATGATTCCGAAAGCCATTGAAGTGGTTGTGGATGCACAAATGGCATCAACCACATTGTTGCAGCGCAAGCTGAAACTCGGGTATGCGCGTGCGGCGCGAATTATTGACAACTTGGAAGAACGCGGCATTATCGGACCGTATGAGGGCAGTAAGCCGCGCAAGGTTTTAATTTCGAAACAGCAATGGTATGAGATGAATGCGCTGGCACAGGGCGGGGCCTCGCGTGATTACAGCGACAATGCGGAATCACCGTCAGATGCAAACGGAGAGTAAACTATGCCGACACAGTTTTTACCTATTTCCCGCAAGGATATGCAGCTTCGCGGCTGGACGCAGGTTGATTTTATTTATGTAACCGGTGATGCATACGTTGACCATCCCAGCTTCGGGGCGGCAATTATTACCCGAGTATTGGAAGCAAACGGCTATAAGGTAGCGGTTCTTTCCCAACCGAATGTAGAGAACTCTGCCGATTTTCAGCGCTTCGGGCACCCGCGTCTCGGTTTTTTTGTATCATCGGGAAATATTGACTCTATGGTGGCACATTACAGTGTAGCCAAAAAAAGACGGCATACGGATGCTTATTCTCCGGGCGGAAAAATCGGTAAGCGGCCGGACAGAGCGGTTATTGTCTACTGCAAAAAAATCCGCGAAGTATTCGGGGATGTACCAATAGTCATCGGCGGTTTAGAGGCTTCTTTGCGGCGTTTTGCACATTACGACTATTGGGATGACGTAATTCGTCCGTCCATCTTGTTCGATTCCGGTGCGGATTTAATTTCATACGGTATGGGCGAAAAACAAACTGTTGAAATTGCAAACCGTCTGCATGCGGGCGAAAGTATTCATACTATGCACGACATCCTCGGCACTTGCTATGCGGTGCCTGTAGCGAAGACGCCGTTTTGCACAGAATGTCCGTCTTATGAAAATACGCTGAAATCCAAGCGGGAGTATGCGATTTCCTGTCGCATAGAGCAGGACGAACAGGACCACATTCGAGGCAAGATGCTGCGGCAGCGACACGGTAAAATGATGTTAGTGCAAAACCCGCCTATGCCGCCGCTGACGCGCAACGAGTTAGACGCTGTTTATGCATTGCCTTATACGCGGCAATATCATCCTATTTATGAAAAGGACGGCGGTGTGCCGGGAATTGAGGAAGTTAAATTTTCTATCACGCATAACCGCGGTTGTTTTGGCGCCTGTAATTTCTGCTCTCTTGCTTTTCATCAAGGACGTTATGTTACCTCCAGAAGCAAGGAATCCATTCTTGCGGAAGCAAAACAGATTACGCAAATGCCTGATTTTAAAGGGTATATTCATGATATAGGCGGTCCGACGGCAAACTTTCGTTATCCGTCTTGTGCTAAGCAAGAGCAGTTGGGACTTTGCAAGGGAAAAAAATGCTTAGCGCCGTCCGCATGCCCTGCACTACAAGCGGACCAGTCAGAGTATTTAGATATTCTGCGTGCCGTCCGCATGCTCCCGAAGGTGAAAAAAGTCTTTATTCGTTCGGGGATACGTTATGATTATATGCTGGAAGACGCTTCGGACGCATTTTTCAAGGAGCTTGTGGAGCATCATGTCAGCGGACAGCTCAAAGTCGCTCCCGAGCATTGTTCGGCGGCAGTGCTTGACAAAATGGGAAAACCGCATATAGAGGCTTATCTTCGGTTTGCGCGCAAATATTTTGACTACACAAAGAAAATCGGCAAAGAACAATACCTTGTACCGTATTTGATGTCCTCACATCCGGGCGCAACCTTGCAGGACGCTGTGGAGCTGGCACTGTTTATCAAAAAAGAGCATTTGCACCCCGAGCAAGTACAGGATTTTTATCCGACACCCGGAACGATTGCAACTGCAATGTTTTATACGGAATTAGACCCGTACACATTAAAGCCTGTATATGTTGCGAAATCTCCGCATGATAAAGCGATGCAGCGCGCGCTGATGCAATATTTTAATCCGAAAAATTATGTACTTGTAGCGGAAGCATTAAAAAGGGCGGGACGCACGGATTTAATCGGGGTGGGGGAAAATTGTTTAATCCGTCCGATGCGTGGTTCCGTAAAAGCAGTATCTATCCCGCAAAAATCACAGTACCGCGGAGGGAAAAGAAATGGCAAAACACGCAAGCCCAAACAAAAAACGTAAATTTCGCCTTCTTCAAATTGCGGCTTTGGTTTGCGTTGGTGTTTTGGCGTTACTGATTACCTATTTTCCAAAGCTTGGCTTGCCTTCTTGGAGCGATATATTTCGTTTAAGCGGTGGGAATCAAACCGTCAATGCCGCTGAATATCCGTTTTCCGTACACTTTATAGATGTCGGACAGGCAGACAGCGCTTTGATTCTGTGCGGAGATGAAGCTGTTTTAATAGACGCCGGCGATGTGGATTCCTACGCGGCGATAGATGCTTATTTAAAGGCACAGAATGTTATGCAACTAAAATATCTTATTTTGACACATGCACACGCCGACCACATCGGCAGTGCAGACGATGTAATTAAAAATTATCCGACAGAAAATGTCATTATGCCGAGATACAGTACGGAAAATATGCCGACATCTAAGGTATATGAAGATTTACTGTATGCGCTGGCAGATAGTTCCGCAAAGGTTATCGCGGCAAAACCCGGAAATACCTACAATTTATCGGGATGCAGTTTTTCGATATATGCGCCGAACAAGGAATATAAGGAAATGAATGATTCCTCTGTGGTGATTCGTGTTACTTACGGTGAAACACATTTCTTATTCCAGGGCGATGCGGAAAAACTTTCAGAAAACGATATTATAAAAAACGGGTTTGATGTGCAGGCGGATGTCATAAAATTGGGACACCACGGAAGCAAAACTTCTTCCGCTGAGAATTATCTTCGATCGGTTTCCCCGAAACTTGCAGTGATTTCCTGCGGAGAAGATAACAGCTATAACCTGCCGAGTGAATCTATCTTACAGAGGTTATCTGCAATGGGCATTGCGTACCGAAGAACTGACAGGAACGGTACAATTGCAATTACCAGCGACGGTACGGAAATTGCTGTACATACGGAGAAATAGAGTATGGAGTTTTGGAGCATAGACCGCATTGAAGAAGACACAGTTGTGTTAGTGGATGCAAATAAAGAAATTACAAATGTTTCACGTGCTTATTTTACAGAGCCGGTTGCAGAAGGGGATATCGTTTTTCGGGATGCTGACGGCATTTTTCATGCAGATGCCGCACAGACTGCAGAAAAAAAGCGGGAATTATTCGATTTGCAAAAAAAAATCTTTTTTGATTGGTAAAAAAAGCTTGCAAAACCAACAATGTAATGGTATAATGCTTTCGCAATTCGCACGCA
>DKUE01000001.1:37102-38139 GCA_002490525.1 Ruminococcaceae bacterium UBA7212 | reverse complement strand
GTCTACTTGACTGGGAGCACTTCATAACTGAAACAGTCCTTTTTCTATATTTATAATTTATAGTTTAACAGGCAAATGTGAAATAAACGGATAGGAATATTCGTTTCTGCGAAATATTTTGATTTGTTCGGGCGGGCTAGGAAATCCGTCCCTATGCGGTTTGTGCACATCTGCCATTCTGATCCGCCAGACGAAGAATCTCACATGGCACGAAGCGAATTTGTTCTGATTGAGATTCTTCGCTTCGCTCAAAATGACAATTAGGGAATTACCTCGGCATCGTTTCGCAACATTTTGGCAATCCTCGGCGTGCGCAGATACGGGGGGGTGCATTGCGCTGTTCATTGGTGATAGATTTACGGGCATTAAACCGTTGCCCCCTACGAAGACAAAAAAACAGGCACTCCGAGGGTTCGGAATGCCTGTTTTGTTATAGAACCGATTTCTGCTTTTCAACCGATTATTCGGTAAAGAAGTCAGGTTATACCTTATTCAGCATCGGGTGCATAGAGATCCTGCAATTTGACAAGGTGGTTGTATCTTGCCTTTGCGGTGTCCTCTGCCTTCTGGAACAGTTCTTCTGCTCTTTCGGGGAATGCACGGGTCAGCGAGGAATAACGCGCTTCGTTCATGATGAACGCACGGTAGCTCTCGGAGCCTTCCTTGCTGTCGATGGTGAAGGGGTTCTTGCCCTCAGCCTTGAGTGCAGGGTTGTAGCGGAACATATTCCAATAGCCGCAGTCTACAGCCTTCTTCATCTCTGCCTGGCAGTTGGTCATGCCGCCCTTGATAGAGTGCATTTCGCAAGGTGCATAAGCAATGATGATGGACGGACCCGGATATGCCTCTGCCTCGGTGATTGCCTTAATGGTCTGATTCTGGTCAGCGCCCATCGCAATCTGTGCAACATAGACATAGCCGTAGCTCATAGCGATTTCTGCAAGGCTCTTCTTCGCAATCGATTTACCTGCCGCAGCAAACTGTGCGACCTGACCGATGTTGGAGGCCTTGGAAGCCTGACCGCCGGTGTTGGAGTA
>DKUE01000001.1:0-36817 GCA_002490525.1 Ruminococcaceae bacterium UBA7212 | reverse complement strand
GCCGGTGTTGGAGTACACCTCGGTATCAAATACCATGATGTTGACATCCTCACCTGTTGCGAGAACGTGGTCTACGCCGCCGAAGCCGATGTCGTATGCCCAGCCATCGCCGCCGAAAATCCAAACGGATTTCTTGGAGAGGTATTCTTTGTTATCCAAAATATCCTTACGTGTCGGGCAATCGCAGTCAAGTGCCTCAAGTGCTTCTACCAAAGCCTTGGTTGCCGCGGTATTCTTTGCACCGTCGGAAACGGTATCCAAATATGCCTGGCAAGCCGCTTTCACGTTTTCAGGTGCTTCATCAGCTGCCGCAATCTGCTTCACATCGTCAATCAAACGGTTACGGATTGCGTTCTGACCGAGGTACATACCGAAGCCATGCTCTGCGTTATCCTCGAACAGGGAGTTTGCCCATGCGGGACCGTGACCGTCTTTATTGACAGTGTAGGGGGATGTTGCCGCAGGACCGCCCCAAATGGACGAACAGCCTGTAGCATTGGAGATATACATTCTGTCACCGAACAGTTGGGTGATCAAACGTGCATAAGAGGTTTCTGCACAGCCTGCGCAGGAGCCCGAGAACTCGAGAAGCGGGGTCTTGAACTGGCTGCCGATTACAGTATTATTTGCAAGGTCTTCCTTGACGGTGACGTTGGCAACCATATAATCGAATGCCGCCTGTTTTGCATCCTGAGACTCACGGGATACCATTTTCAAAGAGGAGGTCGGGCAGACGCCGATACATACGCCGCAACCCATACAATCCATCGGAGAAACCGCCATGGTGTATTTATAAACATCCTTGCCCTTACCCTTTTTGTCCACGATGGTGGCTACTTCGGGTGCGGCAGCTGCTTCTTCAGCAGTCAGCGCATAAGGACGGATGGTTGCGTGCGGGCAGACATAGGCACACTTGTTGCACTGTACGCAAGTATCCCCGTTCCACTCGGGAACCATAACCGCAACGCCGCGTTTTTCATAAGCCGCCGCGCCCTGCTCGAAGGTACCGTCTGCATGGTCAACGAATGCGGAAACAGGCAGGCTGTCACCGTCCATTTTGCCGACGGGCTTCATGATGTTGTCAACCATCTTGACCAGCTTTGCGGGACCGTTCTCGGTCACAGCAGCTGTATCGTCGGTTGCATTTGCCCAATCTGCGGGAACATCAATCTTCACATACGCGGTTGCGCCTGCGTCGATTGCTTTTTCGTTCATCTGGACGATTTCAATACCCTTCTTCATGAACTTCTGGGCTTTTTCTTTCATATAGCCGATAGCTTCCGCCTCGGGAAGAACCTTAGACAGGGAGAAGAAAGCGGACTGAAGAACGGTATTGGTACGTTTGCCCAAGCCGATTTGTGCGGCAAGGTCAATCGCGTTCACGGTGTAAAGCTGAACATTGTTTTCGGCAATGTAACGCTTGGTTTCTGCGTTGAGCTTTTCAGCAAGTTCTGCCGCATCCCACTGGCAGTTGATGAGGAATACGCCGCCGGGCTTAACATCCTGCACCATCTTGAAGCCCTTTTCAATATAAGACGGGTTGTGGCATGCCACGAAGTCCGCTTTATTGATGTAATAGGGGCTCTTAATCGGCTTGTCGCCGAAACGAAGGTGGGAAATGGTTACGCCGCCGGTTTTCTTGGAGTCATACTGGAAATATGCCTGAACATATTTGTCGGTATGGTCGCCGATGATTTTGATGGAGTCTTTGTTTGCACCGACGGTACCGTCGCCGCCCAAGCCCCAGAATTTGCACTCGATGGTGCCTTCCGCAGCGGTATTCGGCGAGGGCTTCTCGTCAAGAGAGAGATGTGTAACATCGTCCTTGATGCCGATGGTGAACTGACGCTCGGGGTTCTCTTTGTCGAGATGCTCATACACTGCAAACACACTTGCAGGGGGAGTGTCCTTAGAACCGAGACCGTATCTTCCGCCGCAAACCTTTGCGGTTCTGCCCATTTCGTTGAGTGCGGCAACAACATCGAGGAACAGCGGCTCGCCGATGGAGCCGGGTTCTTTGGTTCTGTCGAGCACTGCGATTTTCTTTGCGGTTGCAGGGATGGCTTCGCAAAGTTTAGCAGCACTGAACGGTCTGTACAAACGAACCTTGACAAGACCGACCTTTTCACCTTTTGCGGTTAAGTAGTCGATAACTTCTTCTGCGACGTCGCAGATAGAGCCCATTGCCACGATAACCTTTTCGGCATCGGGTGCACCGTAGTAGTTGAAGAGCTTATAGTCTGTGCCAAGTTTTTCGTTGACCTTTTCCATATACTTTTCAACAATGCCGGGCACTGCTTCGTAGTATTCGTTGCAGGCTTCTCTGTGCTGGAAGAAGATGTCGCCGTTTTCGTGCGAACCGCGCATCACGGGATGCTCGGGGTTCAATGCACGTTTACGGAACGCATCAACTGCGTCCATATTGCACATTTCTTTGAGGTCGGCATAATCCCAAATCTTGATTTTCTGAATTTCGTGTGAGGTACGGAAACCGTCAAAGAAGTTGATGAACGGCACACGGCTCTCAATTGCTGCCAAGTGTGCAACAGCCGCCAAATCCATTACCTCTTGCGGGTTGGTCTCAGCCAGCATTGCAAAACCGGTCTGACGGCAGGCATACACGTCGGAATGGTCGCCGAAGATGTTCAGTGCATGGGACGCAACACAGCGTGCAGACACATGGAACACCGATGGGAGCAATTCACCCGCGATTTTATACATATTGGGAATCATCAAAAGAAGACCCTGAGAAGCGGTGTAAGTAGTGGTCAGCGCACCTGCTGCCAAAGAACCGTGCACTGTACCTGCGGCACCGGCTTCGGACTGCATTTCTGCAACCTTAACGGTTGTGCCGAAAATGTTCTTTACGCCCTGTGCCGACCATTGGTCAACATAGTCCGCCATCGGGCTGGACGGCGTAATCGGATAAATGCCGGCGACTTCCGTAAACGCATAAGAAACATATGCGGCGGCATTGTTACCGTCCATTGTTTTGCTTTTGCGCGAAACAATGGGTTTCTGAGTTTCTGCCATGGATATTTCCTCCTTGAAAGGTTTGTTAACTTGTAAGGGAGCGGAAAACCCGCCCGTCCACATACGGATTTATTGTATCACTTTCTTGACGGTGTGTAAATACGAAATCTCATGAAAATCCGCGCAAAAAGTGAAAATTTTTGAAAATTTTGTAAAACGCATGCGCAAATGCCATGTAAATAGGTGTGCGCTTGCATTCGGACTATGCATATGCTACACTAAATCTGAATTAAAAAAAGATTTCTGTAATCAGGAGTACCGTATGAAGCATACCGTAACGATAACCACCCCGCCGGAGCGTTCCGGCAAATATGCCATACCCGACGGCGCACTGTGCGGTAACGGAGATTTATCTGCCGTTCTCGGCAACAGCGATGCGGGGCTGCGCGTATATCTCGCCAAATGCGACCTTTGGCTGGCAAACGAGCACCGTGACGAAAACGGCGGCATTAAACCCTTAGGCTATGTAGATTTTGATATTTCGCAAAATTTATATAAAAACTACTATGTCGAGCAGCGTATGGACGAGGGCAAGCTGTTGTGCCGCTTTGCGGACAGCGAACAGTTTGTGGAAATCACGGTCACGGTCTGTGCCACACAAAACGATGTGTTTTTCACGCTTTCCGCAAGTGATACGGACCGGCTGCCGACTGCAAAGCTTTCTGCTTTTTCGTGCGGTGCGGATAAATTAGATACATTTTCAAAAGACGGTATTTGCGGCTTTACCCGTATATTTGAAAATGAAAAGCTGCAATTCCCCTGCGCAGTAACGGCTGGGCTGCGTGCATTTGCGCCGAATCAGTATGTGCTTTCCGCCGCGACGAATTTTGACAGCGATACATTCACGCAGGATGTACTTTCGCACCTTGCGGACTTTGCCGAAAATGATTATCAGACCGCCGAAGCGGCACACGAAGCTTGGTGGAAGGCGTTTTATGCAAAATCCGCTTTTGAAGTTTCCGATGAGCAGTTAGAGTTAAACTGGTATGCCTGCCAATATCATTTGGCAATCTGTGCGCGAAACGAAAAATTCCCGCCCGGCATTTACGGTAATTTCATCACAGTGGAAAATGTCAACTGGCACGGCGACTATCATTTGAACTATAACTATGAAGCACCGTTTTATGCCTTGTGCAGTTCAAACCACGCAGAACTGACGGATTGCTATTTTACACCGCTTGAGGAATTTCTGCCGCGCGGCCAAAAATGTGCAAGAGAGTATTTAAACTGTAATGGCGTGTATTATCCTGTAGGTCTGCTTCCAAAAGGGCTGTTTTCAGAATATGCTGAACCGCCCGCACCGTATGAGAAGATGTTTTTGGGGCAAAAAAGCAATGCCGCATATGCGGCGGTGATTGCGGTAATACGCTGGAACGCCACGCGTGACAAAGCTTTTGCCGCAAAACACCTCTATCCGTTTTTAAAAGAAGTCGGCGCGTTTTGGGAGGATTTTTTGGTTCTCGAAAACGGCAGATATGTGATTTACGATGACGCCATACATGAGGTACCCTATTATGCGGAAAATTTCAATCCGCGCACGCACCAAAAGGAAATTCATGCCAAAAATAATTTACTCTCATTAGGGCTTGTCCGAATGGTATTTCAAACGCTTCTCGATATGGCAAAGGCACTCGAACGAGATGCGGAGAAATATGAGAAATGGCAGGATATTTTAGAAAAGCTCAGCGATTACCCAACTTTTTACAAGCACTTTAAAAAGGTATTCCGCTACACAGAAAAGGGTATGGCATGGAATAAAGGCAATTTTCTCTGCTTACAGCATATTTACCCCATCGGACAATGGGGACGGGCAGGCAAGACTCGACTTTTGCAAATTGCCCGAAATACATTTTTCATCAATGACCGTTGGTGTGACGACAATGCGACCAACTCCGTATTCCCCTGCGCGGTAAGATTGGGGATTTCCCCCGCTTTGATTTTGAAAAAACTGAAACACAACTATAAAAAATTCCAGCAGCCGAATTTGCTGATGCTCCACGGCGGCGGATGCTTGGAGAATTGCAGTCTGACCGCCGCCACCTTAAACGAAATGGTTTTGCAAAGCTACGAGGGCATTTTACGCATTTTCCCGAATTGGAATACAGCCTTGGATTGCCGATTTGAAAACTTACGTGCAGACGGGGCGTTTTTGGTATCAGCACAAATGCAGAACGGCGAAATTAAAAATATTGTGATTTTCAGCGAGCAAAGCGGTATGTTAAGACTTGAAAATCCGTTTGAAGCGTGCAAAATTTCCGCAGACAGCGAATCTGTCTTTACACAGCGGGAAATCAAAATCAGGATGCAAAAAAATCAACGCATCACCGTGACAAAGGCCTAAATCCCGTATTTTTCATAAAAACACCGCTCTATTGGTCACTGTGTTGACTTTATTCGGAAAATGGTATATACTATATTGCAAATTATTGAATTTTGAAAGGAGTCCACAAATCACTATGGACGCAGACCCCGGGAGTATTATTTTAAAGGTTGTACTGCTCTTTATCCTCACGCTTTTAAATGCTTTCTTCGCCATGTCGGAAATTGCTATCATTTCTCTGAATGATACAAAAATCGACAAGTTGGCGGAAGAAGGGCACAAAAAAGCAAAGCAAGTAAAGAAACTGACGGAAAACTCGAGCAATTTCCTGTCCACCATACAAATCGGCGTAACCTTAGCGGGATTCTTAACCTCCGCGACGGCGGCGCAAAGTTTCGCCACAATGCTGACAGACGCACTCGCAAAAACAGCTGTGGCAAACGTCATTCCATTGGGCATCATCAGCGGTGTTTCCACGGTGTTAATCACTTTAATTACTTCTTATTTTTCTTTGGTTCTCGGCGAGCTTGCTCCGAAAAAAATTGCGATGCAGAAGCCGGAAAAGGTATCGTTCGCGGTTGTACCTGTTCTGCTGTTTGTCAGCAAGGTTACAAAGCCGTTTGTCAAAATTCTTTCGGTGTCCACAAATGCCGTGGTTCGCCTGTTCGGTCTGGATCCGAACGCCGACGAAGAGGAAGTCACAGAGGAAGAAATCCGCATGATGGTAGACGTCGGTCAGGAGAAAGGCGTCATTGAAGATGTACAGAAGGAAATGATTAATAACATCTTCGAATTTGACGACATTGACGTAGCCGACATTATGACGCACCGCACAGATATGGCTTGCGTAGATGTTGAGGATTCTCTCGCAAAAGCAATCAAGCTTTCCATGGAAGAAGGCTATTCGCGCATCCCGGTTTATGAGGAAGACCCCGACAATGTAGTCGGTATTGTCTATATTAAGGATTTGTTAAAATACATTGGTTCGGTGCTTCCCGAAACGCTCAAATTAAAAGATGTGATGCGTAAGGCTTATTATGTCCCCGAAAGCAAACGCTGCGGCGCACTGTTCGCGGAAATGACCGAAAATCACATGCAGATGGCAATTGTGGTGGATGAATACGGCGGTACAGCAGGTCTTGTAACGCTTGAGGACATTGTAGAAGCGATTGTCGGCAACATTCAGGATGAATACGACAACGAGGATGAAGAAATCTCCAAAATCAACGAGACTACCTTCACCATTGACGGCGTAACCGATTTGGAAGAAGTCGAAGAACAGCTCGGGATTCAGTTCCCCGAGGACGATTACGACACCTTAGGCGGGTTTATCATCAGCCAACTGGGATTTTTGCCGCAGGACGGCGATATGAATGCAGTGGAATTCGAAAACATTCGCTTCACTGTGCTCAATGTAGAAGAACGCCGCATCGGCAAGGTAAAAGTGGAAATTTTGCCAAAACCCGAGCCGAAATCGGAAGCACCCGAGAAAAAGTCGATTTTCGACCGAAATGTATAACCCACAAAGTAAATGTATAGCTGATAATTTTTCCGCCGAAGGACTTTGTCTTTCGGCGGAATTTAGACGTTAGGAGATAATATGGATCACCTCAAAAAACAGGCATTGTTTGAAAGCATGCCTATTCCGAAAGCAGTGGCCCAGCTTGCTGTACCCACCATTTTAAGTTCGCTTGTGATGGTGCTTTACAATCTTGCCGACACCTATTTTGTCGGAATGCTCAATGACCCGATTGAGAATGCAGCCGTCACGCTCGCCGCGCCGCTTTTGCTTGCCTTCAACGCGGTAAACAATCTGTTCGGCGTGGGCAGTTCAAGTATGATGAGCCGTGCGCTCGGACGCAAGGATTATGATACAGTATACCGCAGTTCCGCATTCGGATTTTACTGCTCACTTTTGAGCGGCGTGCTGTTTTCCGTAGCTTACACCCTGCTTCGTAACCCTTTTCTGCATATTCTCGGTGCGAATGCAGAAACCGCGGGTGCCACAAACAGCTACTTATTCTGGACAGTCACCTGCGGCGCTACGCCCGCCATTCTCAATGTCGTTATGGCGTATCTTGTGCGTGCAGAGGGCGCTTCCTTGCACGCAAGCATCGGCACGATGAGCGGCTGTCTTTTGAATATTGTGCTCGACCCGCTTTTCATTTTACCGCAGGGATTCAATATGGGCGCCGCGGGCGCGGGGTGTGCCACCTTTCTTTCCAACTGTGCCGCCTGCATTTATTTCTTTATCTTCTTAGCCGTTAAGCGCAAAACCACCTATGTCTGTATCCGTCCGAAGATGTTTGCCTTAAAGAAATCAATTGTGCTCGGGATTTTCGGCGTGGGCATCCCCGCCGCAATTCAGAATCTTTTAAATGTCACGGGAATGACAATTTTAAACAACTTCACCTCGGGCTTCGGTTCGGATGCCGTTGCCGCGATGGGGATTGCGCAGAAAATCAATATGATTCCGATGCAGGTTGCCCTCGGATTCTCCCAAGGCATTATGCCGCTCATCAGCTATAACTACGCGGCAAAGAACACACAGCGCATGAAAAAAGCACTGACATTTTCTTCGGCAATCTCGCTGTCTTTTTTGGTTGTGATTGCGGTCGGCTATTATGTCGGTGCAGAAAATTTGATTACGCTGTTTATGAAAAACGAACAGATTGTCGCATACGGCGCAAGCTTTTTACGCGGATTTTGCTTGGGTCTCCCCTTTTTATGCACGGACTTTCTCGCCGTCGGCGTGTTTCAAGCGTGCGGTATGGGCAAAAAAGCCTTGCTGTTTGCAGTCTTGCGAAAAATCGTATTGGAGATTCCCGCACTGTTCATACTCAATCATTTCTTCCCGCTGTACGGTCTGGCATACGCACAGTTTGCGGCGGAATTCGTATTGGCAATCGCCGCAGTATTCTCGCTGTATTCGATTTTTAGAAAATCGTCACCTGATGAAAATCCCTCTGTAACGCCAACCGCTGACTGAACAATCACGGTGGATGCCGATAATAGTAAAACACGCCCGCCTGTTGCAACTACAAACAGGCAGGCGTGTTTTTATTCGTCGGTTTTTTTGAGTTTTTGATAAGCTGTGCGCAAGTCTTCGGGAATATCTGCTTCTGTTAAAAGGTCGTGGACAGCGCAAGTACCTGCCTTTGCGGCAGTTTCATAATACCAATGCTTGTAGTTCAAAGTATCCAAAGTTTCCTGCAATTGCTTCTGCTGCTCCAGCACGGTTTCGCGCTGTTTATCAATCAAAGCGAGGCGTTCGTTTATGGTTGCGTCTCCCAATTGACACAGATCCATAAACACTTTTATATCTTTAATCGACATTCCCGTTTTTTTCAGACACTCGATTACCCGCAGGCCCTCCATATCCGAATCCTTGAACAGCCGAATACCGCTGTCGGAACGCTCCACAAACGGCAATAAGCCCTCTTTATCGTAATACCGCAAAGCGGAAGGCGCAACATTCAGTTTTTTCGCGATTTCACCGACTGTATAGAACATAGAAAATACACCTCAAAAGATTTTTTCAGAAAATGCTTGACTTAAAGTTAACTTTAAATTTTATAATCTAAACGAACTTGCACTTGTATTATAGCAAGCCGCCTGCGGGCTGTCAAGTGCAATACTTTCTGAAAAAACAATAAGGAGAGATTTTTATGTATTTGGAAAACATTAAAGGCCCTGCCGATGTAAAAAAACTGCCGATGGACGCACTCGCCGTATTGGCGAATGAAATGCGCACGGCGCTTCTCAAAAAACTCAGCGCACACGGTGGGCATTTCGGTCCGAACCTCGGCTTTGCTGAGGCAACCATTGCCCTACATTATGTATTCAACTCCCCTACGGACAAAATTGTCTATGACGTATCGCACCAAACCTATTGCCACAAAATGCTGACCGGGCGCAAGGATGCATTTTTATATCCTGAGAAATACGATGATGTTTCAGGCTACAGTAATCCGCAGGAAAGCGCGCATGACTTTTTCACAGTCGGGCACACCTCTACCTCCGTGAGTCTTGCGTGCGGTCTTGCAAAAGCACGCGATTTAAAGGGAGATACTGAAAATATTATTGCCGTTATCGGAGACGGTTCTTTAAGCGGCGGCGAGGCACTTGAAGGTCTGGACTTTGCTTCTGAGTTGCAAAGCAACCTAATTATTGTGGTCAATGACAATCAAATGTCCATTGCAGAAAACCACGGCGGACTGTACAGAAATTTACAGCTCCTGCGTGATACGGACGGTCAGGCAGCATGCAATTTATTTAAATCCTTCGGGCTTGACTATGTATTTGTCAAAGACGGCAACAATCTTGCTGAGCTGATTCCTGCATTCACATCGGTAAAAGACAGCAAGCACCCCGTCGTGGTGCATATCTGCACGCAAAAAGGCAAGGGCTTTGCCCCTGCGGAGCAGGATAAGGAAAGCTGGCACTGGTGTATGCCGTTTGACCCCGAGACAGGAAAATCAAAAGTGACCTTCAGCGGCGAAGATTATTCCGAAATCACAGCAGAATATCTGCTCAAAAAAATGGCAGTGGACAAAACCGTTGTTGCAATTACTTCGGGCACGCCTGCGGTTTTGGGATTTACGGAAGAAAGACGCAAGCAAGCGGGCAAACAGTTTGTAGATGTCGGCATCGCGGAAGAAACCGCCGTAGCACTCGCCTCAGGCATTGCGGCAAACGGCGGCAAACCTGTTTACGGCGTATACAGCACCTTCCTGCAAAGAACCTTTGACCAGCTTTCACAGGATTTGTGTATCAACAACAATCCCGCAACCATTTTGATTTATGCCGCATCCGTGTACGGCATGAACGATATAACACACCTCGGGATTTATGACATCCCGATGATTGCCAATATCCCGAATTTAGTATATCTGGCGCCGACCACGAAAGAAGAATACCTCGCCATGCTCGAATGGAGTGTGGAACAGCAGGAGCATCCTGTGGCTATACGCGTACCCGGCGGCGAAGTGATTTCAGACGGAAACGCAGTGGATGCAGATTACAGCAGGCTGAACCGTTTCGCCGTCACAGAAAACGGCAGTAAAACCGCCATTCTTGCACTCGGTACTTTTTTCCCGTTCGGCAAACGCATCGCAGAAAAAATGAAAGCAGAAACAGGCGTACAGCCGACGCTTATCAACCCCCGATTTATCAGCGGCTTAGATACGGATTTGCTGCAGGAACTTAGCACAACACATGACACCGTTATCACTTTAGAGGACGGCATTTTGGACGGCGGCTTTGGAGAGAAAGTCGCACGGTTCTACGGAAATACCCGTGTGCGCGTCTTAAATTACGGATATAAAAAAGAATTCTTGGACCGATACAATGCAGAAGACGTATTGCGTGAAAACCGTTTGATCCCCGAACAAATTGCGGAGGATATAATCAGTCTTTAATTTGCCAACAGGGACGGACAATTGTCCGTCCCTGCGTGCGTAAAAAAATTCGGATTCCCCTCGTTAGAGGAAGAAAAACGAGATATATCAATAAACCGGCCCGTCTGTGATAAGCGCAGACGGGCGTTTTCGGATATAAAAACTATTCGTTTTCAATTTCTTTTGTAATTTGCATGAGGAAAATTCAGCATTATATCCCCAGCGCCTGCTTGGCAAGATAGGCCGCGCCGAGCATGCCCGCCTGGTTTTTGAGTTCCGCCTTTTTAATTTGTACGGACTGAAAACTGTGTATGGAACGGGCGTGGATGCGATGGTCAATTTCGGAAATGATATAATCTTCATTCATAATCCCGCCGCCGAGCACAATACAGGGTGGATTGAAAATAAAAATCAAGGTGGAAAGTCCGCCGATAATTTCATCAATCCAGTTATCAATGACGGAACGCACCGTTACATTGTTAAAATGCTCCGGTGCAAAAATTTCGCGTCCCGTAAGGGATTTTCCTGTTGCTTCTTTCACCGCATTCACCAGTGCGCGCGTAGAAGCGTACATTTCATAACAGCCATTGTTGCCGCAGGTACACTTTTTGCCGCCGGTATGCGTCACAATATGCCCAAACTCACCCGCTGAAAAATAATCGCCCGTATAAATTTGGTTGTTAATCCACAGCGCGCCGCCGACACCCGTACCGTATGTCAGGCACAAAAAATCGTGGAATCCGCGCCCCGCGCCGAATTTTGCCTCAGCAGTTGCGGCGGAATTGACATCGTTTTCCACACGCACAGGCAAATTGAATTTATCCTGAATCGTCTTTTTAATTTCAATTCCTGTGTAATTCGGAATATTTTCACTCGCAAAAATAATTTTGCCGAGCTCACTGTTTACCTGCCCCGCAGTACTGATGCCGACACAGTCCACTTCCTCTGCGTGCTTTTCAACAAAAGACATAATTTTCTGCATTAGGTGCGGCCCGCCGAGATGCGCCTCGGTCGGGACTTCAAAGGATTTTTCCACAGTAAAATTCTCAGCTACGATACCGTATTTGATGGCAGTGCCGCCGATGTCAATGGCTAAAATTTTCATAGTTTTTATTGTCCTTTCTGCTTTTGTGCTATAGCACATAGCTTTTTAAGACGGTGATTCACGCCCGAACGGGACATGGGCGGTATCAGCGCGTCACCGATTTGCTGTAAAGAGTAATCGGGATTTTCCAACCGCAGATGTGCAATTCTTTGCATTTCTTCGGGCAATTCGCGAAATGCGGCGCTTTTTTGCAGTTTTTCAATCCATTCAATCTGCTGCATTGCCGCGTTCACGGTTTTATTTAAATTCGCATTTTCAAAATTCAAACGCCGATTGACATTATTGCGAATATCTTTATATACAATCACGTCAATAAATTCCATAACAAATTTTGCCGCACCCATAATACCTAACAGATTTTGAATTTCTTCTGTTTTTTTAAAATACAGCACATACAGCCCACTGCGACGAACCTCTTTCGGAGAAAAATCGTTGTTCTCCAAAAACTTTTTAAGGTCACAGCACAAATTGTAATGCGGCACTACAAATTCCAAATGGTAGTTTTTTTCGGGAGAATTGATTGTGCCGCACGCTAAAAAAGCACCGCGCAGAAATGCGCCGACACAGCACTCCTCTGTAATATTTGCCCAGTTTAGGCGACGTACACGCTCTGTGCCGTCACAGCCGAAGGCAGAAAGGACACGCAGACGGTCACTCTGGTCGGAAACAGACACCTTATATTTTTTTGCCGTTGCTTTTTGCACCTGCGGTGCGTGCAGACAAAGGCGTTCTGCCAAATACTGATATTTTTTTGCGACTGCTTCATTTTCTGTGGAAATGGACAACTCACGGCTTGAAAAACCGCGTCCGAACAGCATCAGACCGTAACTTTCCGCCAGCAGACAGCACGGATTTTCTGCCATGATGTGCAACAGTTCCTCTTTTAAATCTGAAGAAAAAGACATAAATGTTACCTTTGCATATCTCTGTGAAATACACTGCTGCAAGCACCTGTTTCCAGCAAATGCTTGTTAATCAGTTCCGCAAACACAACCGAACGGTGCTTACCGCCCGTACAGCCGACAGCAATGGTCAGCTGACTCTTTCCCTCGCTTCGGTAAAGCGGAATCAAATAATCCAAAAGGTCTAAAAGCTTTATCTCTAAACCGCGCGCCTGTTCGAATTTCATAACAAATGTGCGTACAGGTTCTTCCAGACCCGTATGCTGTTTTAATTCAGGAATATAAAACGGATTCGGTAAACAACGCACATCAAACACCAAATCAGCCTCTTTCGGCGCACCGTATTTGAACCCGAAGGAAATGCAGTAGATTTTCAGAGATTTGGACACATCGTCTAAAAAGAGCTGTGCCACACGTTCCTTAAACTGCGAACTTTTGACCTGCGTGGTGTCGATGATATAATCCGCTTTTTGCCGTGCAGGCAAAAGGATTTCGCGCTCGGTCTGAATGGCTTCCAAAATCGATGGAGAATCGAACATATCGGCAAGCGGATGCTTGCGGCGTGTTTCCTGATAGCGGCGCATAATGACCTCATTGTCCGCATCAATAAACAGGATTTTGTATTTGACATTCATATTTTCAAGATCGCCGAGTACATCGAACAGCGCGGAAAAAGACACGCCAAGGCGGATATCCGCCACAACAGCTACACGTTCACGCTTTTCCTTGGATTTTAAAAACAGCTCCACAAAGGTCGGAATCAGCTCGGGCGGCATATTATCTACGCAAAAATAACCGATATCCTCCAGCGCATCTACAGCGGCGGATTTGCCTGCCCCTGAAAGTCCTGTTACAATCACCAATTCCATAAATTCACTTCCTATTCGATATACAGTACTTCCGTTTGCAGTTGTACGCCCTTTTCTGTATACACGGTTTCCTGCACACGGCGAATCAGTTCCAAAATATCCGCTGTTGTCGCTCCGCCCTTGTTGATGACAAAGCCCGCATGCTTTTCGCTCACCTGCGCGCCGCCGACGGTCAATCCTTTCAAGCCGCATGCTTCAATCAGCGCGCCTGCAAAGTATCCGACGGGTCGCTTGAAGGTACTGCCCGCACTGGGATATTCCAGCGGCTGTTTCTCTTTGCGACGCCGCATTTTATCCTCCATCGCCGCGCGGATTGCCTCAGGGTCACCCGGCTGTAACTGCAACAGTAATTCGGTAATGATATAATCCCTGCCCGAATACACACTCTTGCGGTAGTCGAGCTGTAAATCCTCACCCGTAAAGGTGCCGACCGTACCGTCAGGGGCAATGTGGCGGCAAGACAGCAAAACATCCCGCATTTCTCCGCCGTAAGCCCCTGCATTCATATACGCCGCACCGCCCGCAGACCCGGGGATGCCGTAAGCAAATTCCAATCCCGACAGCCCATGCTTCCATGCAAAATTGCAGAGTGCAGTCAGTGAAGCACCCGCTTCACAGCGAATCTTCCCGTCCTCGAGCACTTCTGTTTTTGCCATCGGTGCACCGATACGGAACACGACACCGCGCACACCGCTGTCCGACACCAAAAGATTGCTGCCGTTGCCGATGACATGATAACGAAGTCCCTGCTGTTTACAGACAGACAGCATAGCCTGCAAGGCTTCCTCGCTGTTCGGCAGAATCAGCACATCCGCATTGCCGCCTGTCTGAAAACTGGTCACCTTCGAAAGCGGAAACTGTTCATATACATCTGCACCGAAGTCATTTGCGGTTTTTATAATAGCCTCGTACAAAGCAATCCCTCACCTAATTATTCATCCAACAAAGCCGCACCAATGACGCCCGCGTCATTCCCGAGCACGGCAGAGCAAATTTGTGTCTGTTTACCGCAATGCACGCTGTAACGCTCACACAGTACATATTCGCGCACAGGTACAAGCAACGGTTCGCCCTCACAGCCAATACCGCCGCCGATGCATAAAACATCGGGCTGGAAAGTATTCACCACGTTGACAATGCCTGCGGAAAGATATTTTATGTATTTGTCCACAACCAGCTTCGCCGCTGTATCCCCCTGGCGCATCCCGTCAAAAGCAGTTCTGCCGTTGACCTTTTCCAAATCTCCTTCGGCAATCTGCCACATCAGAGAATCCTTGTTTTCGCGCATGGCGGTCTTTGTCTGGCGCACCAATGCCGTTGCGGAAGCATACGCCTCCCAACAGCCTTTTCTGCCACAGGTACAAGGTTCACCGTCCACAATAATCACATTGTGTCCCATTTCACCTGCCGCGTCATTGCAACCGTTGACAATTTTCCCGTTCACAATAATCCCGCTGCCGACACCCGTGCCGAGCGTAATCATTACAAAGTTTTCAACATTGCCGCCCGCACCCGCAACTGCTTCCCCGAGCGCCGCGCAGTTTGCATCATTTTCAATATAAATCGGCTTGTCAAAGTATTTAGACAAAATATCCCGTGCGGGAACCTTGTCAAACCCCAGGTTGTTCGCATATTCAATAATTCCCATGCGTTTATTTACGGAGCCGGGTGTTCCGATACCGATGGATTCCACTTCATCCATGGTAATACCCGCTTTTTCAACCGCCTCCTGCACGCAGACGGCAATATCCGCCAAAATATCGCCTGCAGGGCGCGGGCAATTGGTTTTCCGTTTGCCCTTGCTGACGATTTTATAAAATTCATCTACCACGCCTGCAACAATGTTTGTACCGCCTAAATCCACACCGATTCTATACATTCCGAATACCTCCGTTTTTTAATAATTTTGCCAAATTTCCAATTCCGCTTCCGCAGTTTCTTCGTCTTCATTCATACCGAGCTGATGCAAAAGCTCCCGTGCCGCGTTGTAGCCCATCTTTTTCTGACGGTTGTTCATAGCGGCAACCTCAATAATCACGGCAAGATTACGTCCCGGTTTTACAGGAACCACCGTAACGGGCACCTTCACACCCATAATGCTGATATATTCATTATCCAGCCCCATGCGGTCATAAACCTTGTTGGAATCCCACGGTTCAAGCTGAATGACCATATTGATTTTTTCCGTCAGCTTGACGGCGCCCATACCGAAGATACGGCGGGCGTTAATTACACCGATGCCGCGCAGCTCAATAAAATGGCGGATATTATCCGGTGCAGACCCAACCAGCGTTTTTGCGGAAACTCTGCGGATCTCCACCGCGTCATCCGCAATCAGGCGATGCCCACGCTTGATAAGCTCAATCGCCGTTTCGCTTTTGCCCACGCCGCTGTCACCGACAATCAAAACGCCTTCGCCGTATACCTCCACCAAAACGCCGTGCCGTGTAATGCGGTCGGCAAGCTCTGTACCAAGGAAGTTAATCAGTGCCGCCATACAGCCCGAGGTGGATTCCTCCGTGCGCAGAAGCGGTACGCCGTAGATTTTTACAAATTCCGCAAGCGCATCGGGACACGCTAAATTGCGGGTAATCAAAATGGCAGAGGGGCTGCGCTCTGTCAGCCGTTTCAAGCCTGCAATTTGCTGTTCGGGACTTAACGTTTTTAAAAATTCCAGTTCGGAAAGCCCCAACAACTGCACACGCGCCGGGTCAAAGTAGTCATCACGCCCCGCAAGCAGCAATCCGGGTCGGTTCACCTCAGGCGTCGTAACAAACAAATCCGATGTTTCTTTCGGCATATGCAGAATCTCAAAAGAAAACTCTTTGATAATCCGCTCCAGTGAAACAGAATAATTGGAAGCCATAAACGTACTCCTATTTTGTATTTCCTTTTATACTCGTACATATTATAATCGAAAAGCAACAACTTTCCAATAGCTTTCTAAAAATTTCCGAAAGAATTTTGACTTTTTTGCGTAGCCGGATGCGTACGACACGATTTTCGCAGCAGTCTTTCCGGCTCTGCGTTTTATGTCGCATAAGCCTTAAATCCCGCCCCGCATAAGGAAACAGAATTTCGGTATACTACAAGAGGGTGAAAGATAATGATTACAGTTGTGATACCGAAGCAAAAAAACAAAATCCCGGCGGAAGAAATTTGCCGCATCTTAGAAAAATTCGGCGGTGCGTGCTTAATCACCAAAAACAGTGTACAGGATTTTTTCGCAGTTTCACCGAGCTTTTTGCTCTTTCTCACCGATACGGTATGCGCCGTACCCGAAAAAAATACCGTCTTGCTTCTTGCGGACACAGACACGGATATAAAAATTTCCGACAGCTGTCGGTTTACCTGCGTAATCACGGAAGGTATGCCGAAAGAAGCATATAACGGAAAAACAGTCACAGTCGGCATGGGCAGACAAAATGACATCGGCATTTCCAGCACGGAAAGCGGACACATGCATATTGCCGTGCAAAATGCGGTACGTACACTGACCGGAAAGGAAATATTGCCCTGTGAATTTTCCGTACTGGGGAGTACACAGGCGCCGTACAGCGCAGTTTTATATGCTTTTACACTTTTATTACTGACGGAAAAAGCCGATACGGAAGCATTGACGGTCAGGCTGTAACCACGTCCGAACATAAAAGCACCGCAAATGCACGCTTGCATTTGCGGTGCTTTTTATATGTTTGCCTTGGAAACAGTTAGACTTCTGTCTTTTTGATGCCGAAAATCAAACGCAGAAGCCCGCTCAGCATTTTCGGACTTTTCACCAATACCACTTTCATAAAAAAGCCTCCTCAGCAATTTTTGCAAAGCACGATGCCGCTGACGATTAAAGCTACGGACAGAAATACCACAAGAAATTTGGAAGGGAAAATCATGGCAAGAATCAGCCCCGCGCCCAACATCACAAAAATCAATCCGAGACTGCCGCCTTTGGCTCTTTTCATGTCGACACCGCCTTTTTTGTTGCTATTATACTATATGCGGCGTTCAAAAAAGTGTTCAAAAATCTTTGTCAGTGATAAAAATCAGTGCTATACCTTGCTCTGCCGTAATACGCGCCGTATCCGCCGTAACTTCATTGCTGACGCCCAAACCGCAGAACGGTTCAAACGTATAATGCGAAAGCGGATAAAAAAAGCCTTCCTCCGTCACGGTGCATGCGCCGCCGAAAGCAAAAACAGAAACATACTGATTCTGCGCATCTGTAATTTCTGCTGTTTCATTTTGCAAAACAAAAATACGGTGGTGCGCATCCGCAAGCATTAAATCGATACCCTGTATTTTTGCATACGCACACAAATCGAAATTCGCAAAGGTATGGTCTAATCTGTCCGCTCCCGTTCCGCCGAACAAAACGATTTTTTGATACCCTCGCTGTATGGCTTCATAAAGCGCACAGGCGCTGTCTGTCGCGTCTTTAATCGGATTTAAAGCGATGATTTCAGCGGTCGTTTCAGGGCGCGTGCCCGAATCAAAATCACCGATTACCAAATTCGGTGTACAACCGACCCGCTTTGCGAGCGTGTAACCGCCGTCTGCGGCAATGATATAGGGATGTTTCGTCAGATACGGCTGTACAACCGCCAACGGCACGGCACTGCCTGCGGCAAAAATGATACAGTCCGGATTTGTTACGATTCCCATGCTTTCCAGTCCTTTACTGCATGATAAAGCTCTGTATAGCTGTTATGGCGGGAAGCACTTATTTCTCCGCACTCCACAGCCGCTAAAACGGCGCAGCCCTTATCACAGGTATGGGAGCAGGATGTAAATTTGCACTTGCCCAAATACGGACGGAATTCCCGAAAACATTCCGCCAGGTCTTCCTTTCGAATCGCATCGGCACGTTCAAAATCCAAGGAAGAAAAACCGGGTGTGTCCACAACATAACCGCCGCAAACCGAAAACAATTCGGCCTGCCGCGTGGTATGACGCCCGCGTCCCAGTTTGTCGCTGATTTCACCCGTTTCCCGATGCAAATCAGGAGCGATGCTGTTTAAAAGCGAGGTTTTACCCACGCCCGAATTTCCTGTAAACGCGCTGATTTTACCGTGCAGTAAAGACTGTACCGCCTCAATCCCCTCACCTGTTTGATTGGAAACGGCAAAACAGGGAATCCCCGCTTTACGGTAGATTTCGAAAAGTGCATCCGACGGTACAATATCTGTTTTTGTGAACACCACAATCGGTTCAATTCCCTTTTGTTCGGCAAGCGCAATCAATTTGTCAATCACCAGCGTTGACGGGCGCGGGGCGGTTGTGGAAGCAACGATAATCAGATTGTCGATATTTGCCACGGGCGGGCGTCGGAGCTCGTTTTTGCGCGGTAAAATTTCGTCAATGGTATTTTCCGCTTCCCCCTCGCTGACTGTAATCTGCACATGGTCACCGCTTAAGGGTGTGATGCGTTTTTTGCGGAATACACCGCGTGCTTTACAGACATATACCGCATCGGCGGCTTCAACCGAATAGAAGCCGCCGATGCCTTTCAGCAATATTCCGTTTAACGTTTTACTGCTCATAAATACTCCGAATTAAGAACCGACAATCAGTTTAATTTCCGTAGATGGCACGACTTTCTCATTTTGCCCCGGGGTTTGTTCCTTCACGGTACCCGAAGAAACATTTTTACCACTCTCATCCGTAATCGTAATATTTGTAAACCCGGAAGCATTTAATTTATCCTTCGCCTCTGAAACGGATTGCCCGGTTACGTTCGGTACGGATACAGGGAATTCTTTGTTTTGAACATCCGTCACCGCAGCGGGTGTCTTTGTAAAGTCAATTTTACCGCTTTGGATTTCGTAGTCATCAATCAAAACCTGATAGGTATTATTTGCGCCTGAGCCCTTAAGCGTGATGGTAATGGTCTCACCCGAAAAGCTGACCTCACGCGGGAACTGTTCGCTGTCCGAATTGTAAAGCGTACTGTTCAAAAATACCTTTAACGTACCTGAACCGCCGCTGGATTTCGGCAATTTTACGGAAATAGTGGTTGAAGTCGCTTCGGGAACACCGTTGCTGACTACCAATGCAACGGACGCACCCTTTTCTGCGGTTTCAGTCCCGTTAGGCGACTGCGAAATTACCATACCCTTCGGCTTATCACTGTTCGATTCAGTCACATTGCCGACCTTGAAGCCCGCGCTTTCAAGCAGTTTTTTGGCAATGTCCTGACTGTAGCCCACTACATTCGGCACAGCCGCGGCATCAGGATTTTCATTGGTGGCGACATAAATAGTGACCAGTGACCCCTTTTCGCCGTACGCCCCCTCCGCAGGATAGGTATCAAATACAATACCCTCTTTGGCATTTTTATCATATTGGAGAATGATTTTCACATCAAAGCCGCTCTTTTTGAGCTTCGCCTCCGCCTCTTCCGCAGAGAGTCCGACAATACCCGAAACCAAAACGCTGTCATCATTGTAGGCGATTTCCAGTTTTATGGTTTTCCCCTTGCGGATTTTGGTTTTCGCATCAGGATTTTGTTTGAGCACCACACCGGGTTCCGCATCACTGCTGTAGACGGACTCAGTTTCAAATACGAAGTTTTCCGTATACAGAGCGTTACCCGAAATTTCATCGTTATAATTCATGCCGACAAAATTCGGGACTTCCACTTTCTTTGCATTTCTGCCGAGAAATACGCCGACAAAGATGGCAATAATCACTACCAGACCTGCAATGACACCAAACAGAATCGGCATGGTTTTGCTCGGCTCTTTTTCTTCCGTTTCTTCCTCGGGTTCGGTTTTGACCGCATTTGCAGGTGCTTTCGCCGGCGGCACACGTTTGGGTTCCACGAAGCGCGTCGGATCGCTGTCCACAAAATAATTATAATCAAATTTTATAGACGGATTTTTACGGAATTCGTCTAAATCCAAAAGCATTTCGGACGCAGACTGATAACGGTCCCGCGCATTTTTCTGCATAGCGCGTAAGGTGATTTGCTCAAGCCCCAAAGGAATATCCGGATTGATTTCACGCGGACGCTTTGCCTCCTGCTGTAACTGCATAATGGCAACCGAGACGGCGCTGTCCGACTGGAACGGCAACTGCCCTGTCAGCATCTCGTACATCACTACGCCGACAGAGTATAAATCCGCTTTGTCATCCGTAATTTCGCCGCGCGCCTGCTCGGGACTGATATAATGGACAGAACCGATGGCGCTTTCGGTCATGGTTCTGGTATCGCCGCGTGAAAAACGTGCAATGCCGAAGTCGCTGACTTTAATCGTACCGTCCTGCAAGAGCATAATGTTCTGCGGTTTGATATCGCGGTGTACAATACCCTTGTCATGCGCATGCTGCAACGCTTTTAAAATCTGATTAACAAAGTGTACTGCTTCTTTCCAATTCACCGTTTTTTGCTGTTCAATGTATTCTTTAAGGGTAATGCCCTCAATATATTCCATTACAATATATTGCAGACGGTCGCCGAAACTGACATCGTAAACCTTTACAATGTTCGGATGTGACAACACTGCAATGGCTTTTGCCTCATTTTTAAAACGGCGGCGGAATTCTTCATTCGCCAAAAATTCCTCTTTCAAAATTTTAATGGCAACAATGCGGTCGTCAATATTGTCATAAGCTTTATATACTACAGCCATGCCGCCGACACCGATGATTTCACGGATTTCATATCTGCCGTCTAAACGCTTTCCGCAATAATTTTCCATAATTTCAACTCCTTAAAAACCGATTGTGACTACGGTAACATTGTCCCCGCCGCCGTGTTCGTTCGCCTTTTCCACAAGGGTTTCGGCAAATTCGTAGTATGAGCAGGATTCGGTAATTTTGCAAATTTCCTCACTCTCTACAAAATTGGTTAAGCCGTCTGTGCATAAAAGCAAAACGTCATTTTTGCCGATAGGCTGTTCATAAAAATCAATTTGAATTTCGGGAAGTACACCGAGCGCACGTGTAATAATATTCTTATTCGGATGCTGTTTAGCCTCCGACTCGGTAATTTTTCCCGTCTCCACCAACTCTTGCACAACAGAATGATCTTTTGTCAGCTGAACCAGCTTGCCCTCTGTCAGCATATAAGCACGGCTGTCGCCCGCATGCGCAATGTAAGCCACATCCTCTGTGACCACAGCACACACAACGGTTGTGCCCATGCCCGAAAGCGCAGCGTTGGATTTACCCAAATCATAGACGCTGATATTTGCGGCGCTGATGGCAGATACAAGCATATTCTTAATGGACTTGCCGCGCATAGATGCACGGTAAGCGGATGTAATCTGCTCTGAAATGATTTTTACAGATGTGGTGGAAGCCACATTTCCGCCTGCGGCACCGCCCATGCCGTCACAGACAACCGCCCACGCGACACCGTCGGGCAGTTCCCCCGCCGCGTACGCGTCCTGGTTGCTTTCGCGCACCTTTCCGACATCGGTTTTTGCTACAATTTTCAAAAAAGATCACCTTCTTTGTGTTTTGGAAGCCCGTAGCTGCCCGCAGGAAGCGTTAATATCGCTGCCGAGGGTACGTCTGACGGTAACCGTCAGTCCGTTCTGCTCCAAAATTTGTGAAAACCGCCTCAGACGGTCCTCAGAGCTTTTTTGATAATTCTTCTCCCTGACAGTATTGACAGGAATCAGATTGATATGACACAGCATACCGCGCAGACGGGACGCCAATTCCCGTGCACAGGCATCGCTGTCATTAAACGAGTCAATCATCGCATATTCAAAAGAAATACGCCGAGAAGTCACTTCGGTATAGTAGCGGCATGCTTCCAAAAGCGTTTCCACACTCCATTTTTGATTGACGGGCATAGTCTTAGAACGAATCGCATCGTTCGGCGCATGCAGAGACACCGAAAGCGTCAGTCCCAAGCGCTTTTCTGCCAAATCGTATATCCGCGGTACTACACCGCAGGTGGAAAGCGAAATATGGCGCATGCTGATATTTAAGCCCTTCTCATCGGTCACCAATTCCAAAAAGCGTAGTACATTGTCATAATTGTCCAGCGGTTCACCCGTGCCCATCAAAACGATGTGGGAGATGCGCACGCCGAGGTCCCTTTGTGCCGTTAAAATCTCCGAAAGCATTTCGGACGGCAATAGATGCCGACGAAACCCGCCGATAGCAGAGGCACAGAAGGAACAGCCCATTTTACAGCCGAGCTGTGTGGAAATACAAATCGTGTAACCGTATTTATACTTCATTACGACGCTTTCAACGTACTCACCCTCGCCCAATTCAAAAAGGTATTTTACAGTTTCATCCAAGGTGGATACAAGCTTTGTGTCAATCTTGCAGTTATGCAGTGTACATTCTTCCGCGAGCGTCTCGCGCAGAGCTTTCGGCAGATTGGTCATTTCCGAAAAATCCGAAACACCCTTTTCATGCAGCCAAGCATAAACCTGTACCGCGCGGAATTTCGGCAAGCCCCTGTTTGTCAGTACATCGGTCAATTCTGTAAAATTTAAAGAGCGAATATCCAGTTTACCCACGTTTATTTTCTCCTAAGCCGGACGGTTTAAATTCACGCCTTCGGCTAAACCGTGCAAAGAAGAACCCGTCCGTTCCATCTTTATGCGGCAACAGCGTCCGATAGTCATCCGTTCTTTCGAAATCGGGATTTTCCGCTGAGAAACGGTCACATACCGCTTCGTTTTCCGCACGGTTCAACGTACAGGTGGAATACACCAAAATACCGTCCGTTTTCAGCAGTTTAGACGCATTGATTAAAATATTATACTGTAATTCGGTCAGATTGTCAACAAACGTCAAATCCTTATAGCGTATTTCCGGCTTGCGGCGAATGGTACCGAGCCCTGAGCAAGGCACATCGCAGAGCACTCGGTCGGCAGTGCCGTACAATTCAGGAAGTGCTTCGGACGCGTTGTGTACTTTTGCATCTATGACTGAAATACCCAGCCTGCGCGCACCGTCCGCAATCAATTTTACACGCTGTTCGTATAAATCAAAGGCATAAATTTTTCCGCGGTTTTGCATAATCTGTGCGGCGGTAAAGGTTTTGCCGCCGGGTGCGGCACACACGTCCGCAAAAATCTGACCGGGATGCAAATCAAGCGCTTCAACACAATAAGCGCTCGCATAATCCTGCACATGAAAAAAACCGTCAAAATAAGCCTTACAGGCAGAAACTGCACCGCCGCTTTTAACGGTAAGCGTATTTTTCAGCATGCCGAATTCAGTCTCAAAGCCCTGCTCACGCAATATTTCATGCAAATGCGCTGTATCGGTTTTTAAAGTGTTTACCCGCAGAACCGTTTCCGCCGCACCGACAGAGGAAGACAAAATCCCTTCGGCGTTTTCCGTGCCGTAATCGTGTATATAATGCGAAACCAAAGACGGCGGACAAGAATAGCGTATACTTAAATACTTTATGAAATCACTCTTGTCGGGATATGTAATTTCGCTTGCCGCCGCTTTGCGCAGAACGGAGTTCACCAACCCCGCCGCATAGGCGCAGCCGTTTTTTTTGACAAGCTTTACGCTTTCGTTGACTGCGGCGGACTCGGGGATTTTATCCATATACTTTAACTGGTACACGCCCATACGAAGTGCCGTCAGCACCTCGGGACGCAGTTTTTTAATCGGTTGGCGTAAAAATGCGGATAAAATATAATCCAAAGTGATTTTCCGCTCCGTTACACCGTAAACCAGTGCGGTGATAAAGGCAGATGAACCCACATTCCCCTGCTTCAGCTGTGCATCCAGTACCAAATTGGAATATGCATTTCCGCGCTCGATTCGGTTTAAAATTTGAAACGCCGTTTGCCGTTCATTCATAGATTTAATCCCTTCTGTTTTTGGAAAGCAGAATCAGACGCAACAGATTCGCGGCGGACATTGCAAAAGAGGCAACATAAGTCATGGCTGCCGCACGCAAAACCCTTTGTACACCGCCGAATTCCTCTGCCGCCAAAAGTCCCGTATTTTCAATCACAGACAGTGCGCGGCGGCTCGCATTAAACTCTACAGGCAAAGTGCAAAGCTGAAACAGCATAACGGTTGCATACAAAATAATGCCGAAATTGATTAAAAACTGTGAGCCCAGAAAAATGCCGAGAATCGCAAGCGGTACAGCTGCATTTGAACCGATTTGGGCAGGCAGCAAAAAAGCATTGCGCACTCTTATGGGTGTATAGTCCTCCGCATGCTGTGCGGCATGCCCCGCCTCATGGCAGGCGATACCGATTGCGGCAATGGAACAGCTGCCGTAAACGCCGTCGGACAGGCGAATTACGTTGCTGCGCGGGTCATAATGGTCGTTGAGTCTGCCGCGTACATGTTCAATACGCACATTCTGCACACCGTAAAAATCCAAAACCGCTTGAGCCGCCATCGCCCCGGTCATTCCGCGGCGATTCTGTACACGCGAAAAGCGGTTATAGGCAGAATTTACACGTCCCTGTGCAACGAGAGATATAATTAAAACGGGAACAATTAAGATAAAATAGTAGTAATCCAAATACATATAATCACCTTGTATCCGATTCTGCAAACCTTTCGCCCGCCTGCAATTTATGCCCGACCAAAAAGGCCTTGGCTGTCATGCGTTTTTTACCTTCGGGCTGCAATTCGGTAATGCAGAGTGTTCTGCCGTCCCCGCATGCCACCTCTATGCCGTCCGCAGCTGAAACAATTGTACCCGCAGACGCCGCACTGCGGTTTTCGGTAAGCTGTGTACGATAAATTTTTATGCGTTTGCCGTGCAATACGGCGGTTGCCGCCGGGAAAGGCGAAAGCCCGCGCACATGATTGTGAATTTCCTGTGCAGAGCGTGAAAAATCAATCGGGCAAAGCGCCTTTGTCAGCATCGGCGCATAATTGCTCTCTCCCGTTTGCGGGGTTGGATGCAACGCACCGCTCTTCAGTGCTTTCAGCGTATCGGAAAGCACCTGTGCACCGAGCGAAGACAGTGCATCGTGCAGTTCTCCGCCTGACATATTCGGCGGAATGGATATTTCTGCTTTTAAGAGCATATCACCCGTGTCAATGCCGTCATCCATTTGCATGGAAGTCACGCCTGTTTTTTCTTCGCCGTTTAAAATGACCCACTGAATCGGCGCCGCCCCTCTGTATTTTGGCAAAAGCGAGGCATGAATATTGATGGAATTGTATTTCGGAAAATACAAAATTTCCTTCGGCAAAATTTTCCCATAGGCGACTACAACGCTGAGGTCGGGCCGTAACTGTTCCAATACAGCAAGCGCTTCGCCGTCACGCATGCTTTTCGGCTGAAAAACAGGAATGTTGTGTTTCAGCGCCTCCGCCTTTACAGGCGGAGGTGTCAATGCGTAACCGCGTCCTTTGGGCTTGTCAGGCTGTGTAAATACGCCGACGACCTCTTCTCCGTCCGCAATCAAGCGCTGCAAGCACGGCACGGCAAAATCGGGCGTGCCCATAAAAACGATGCGCATTCTCATTCCTCCCAATTCGGGTTTTCCGCGCGGATACGGTCAATCACGGCGGCAGGCGCCAAGCGCTCCGTATACAGATGCCCATCCAGATGGTCAATTTCATGGCAAAATGCGCGCGCAAGCAGTCCCTCTCCCGTATATTCGACTGTTTCGCCGTTACGGTTTTGTGCACAGACACGCACCCACATCGGGCGAAGCGTCACGCCGCTTTCCCCCGGCAAAGACAAACACCCTTCAGCGGCGCACTGTTCCCCTTTCACCTCTGCAATTTCAGGATTTATCAGTTCTAAAAGTCCTTCGCCCACATCAATAACCACGACGCGTTTTAAAACGCCGACCTGCACCGCCGCCAGCCCGCAGCCGTCCGCTTCATACATGGTATCGCGCATATCATCTAAGAGCGTAAACAGCCGCCGGTCAAACTTTTCCACCCTACGGCTTTTTAATTTTAAAATCGGGTCGCCTTTTGTGCGAATATTTCGAATCGCCATATTTTTCACCTCAATAGATATTTTCAGGATTAATGTCTGCTGTAACCGTAACTTTTTTGAAGGTATTATTTTTGGAAAAATCCTTCAGCAGTTTTGAAAGAAACGCACGAAACCGTGCGGAATTTTTGCATTTTAAAATGATACGAAAACGGTATTTTCCCGATACGCGCGCAAGCTTCGGAGCAATCGGTCCGAGGGCGATCAAGCTAAGGTCGGCATAATCGTTTTTGTGCGCCGCTTTCAGCATATCCAAAAACACCTTGGACGCGCCTTTGGTCAATTGCTCGTCTGTTCCGATAAAACCGACCGTACACAAATCGCAAAACGGCGGATACACCATCGCACGGCGAATTTGCATTTCCAAATCGAAAAATGCGGGAAAGTCCTGCCGCTGTGACAGACGAATCACCTCATTGTCGGGAAAAGCGGTCTGTATAATCGCCTTGCCCGCCTTGTCCCCGCGCCCCGCACGCCCGACAACCTGCGTTAAAAGGTCAAAGGTGCGCTCGGCGCTTTTATAATCGTCATTATACAGCATAGCATCCACAGACACCACACCGACCAATGTGACATCCGGGAAATCCAGACCCTTTGCCACCATTTGCGTACCGACCATTATATCATACTCATAATTTGTGAACTTTTTTAGAGATTTTTCAAAAGAATATCTTGAAGCGGTCGAATCGGTATCCAGACGCAATATACGTGCCTCGGGAAGTGCCGCCGCAAGCGCATCTTCCAAATGCTGTGTACCCGCCCCCGAATATGCTACAGCCTTTTCGCCGCATTCGCGGCAAACCTCAGTAAACGGCTCGGAATAGCCGCAATAATGGCACATCAGCCTGTGATTACGCACATGATAGGTCAGCGAGATACTGCAATTGGGACATGTCATCACTTTTCCGCAGGCATTGCATGCCGCAAAGGTATTGTATCCGCGGCGGTTCAGCAACAAAATAGACTGGTTGCCCGCCTGCAAATTCTCTCGAAGTTCGGTCAGCAGAACATCGCTCAGTTCCGAAGACGGCTCCCCGATACGGTGAACTGTATCCACGGTCATTACCTCAGGAAGCACCGCATTGCCGTAACGCTCTTTCAGGGTAAACAGCTTATACTGCCCGTTTTTTGCGCGCGCATAGGTTTCAACAGACGGTGTTGCAGACGCCAGCAACAGTAAAGCATTGTGATTCCGCGCTCGAAATCGCGCCGCATCGCGCGCATGGTAGCGTGGTGTCATTTCGGATTTATAGGTATGCTCCTGCTCCTCATCCATAATGATGAGCCCAATGTTTTCAAACGGGGCAAACACAGCGGAGCGCGTACCGAGCGCAATTTTGGCCTCGCCCTTTTTAATGCGTTTCCATTCATCCAGCCGTTCACCCATAGACAGCGCACTGTGCAGAACCGCAACCGCATTGCCGTAACGGGCGTAAAAAATCGACAGCATCTGCGGCGTTAAGGAAATTTCAGGTACCATTAAAATGACGCTGCGCCCGTTTTTCATAACGGCATCAATCAGCTTTAAAAAAACCTGTGTTTTGCCCGAACCCGTTACACCGAACAGCAATGCGGTTTCGGCTTTTTCACACTTTGTTAAAGAAAGAAGCCCGTGATAGGCGGTTTCCTGCTCGGCGGTCAGCGCAATGCTTTCGCGGACAGAGGATTGACGCTCAAATTTCGGCTTTCGGAAAATTTCATTTTCAAACAGCTCCACCGAATTTTTGCCCGCCAAGGTGGAAATCACCGCGGCAGTTACGCCCGTAAAATAACATATTTCTTTTACGGAAGCCGTGCCGACATTTTCTAAAAAAGAGATAACCTCTTTTTGCTTCGGTGTAAACTTCGGCTTCGTTTCAGATGCAAAATACGCCTCGGTCAACCGCACCATTTTCACGGTTGCGTCACCGATTTTTCGCTGTGCATCCATATTTTTCAGCAAAATGCCTTGATCCAAAAGCGATTCCAGAATTTTGACATCGGATTTAAAGCCTAAGTCCTTTAAAATCTTCTCGCGTTTCACATAAACTGCTTTTTCCCGCAAGTATTCCGCCGCCTGCCGTTCTTCAGCAGAAAGCGAACGGAAATCGCCTGAATAATTCGGATTAAAAATATAGGATAACACAAAATGAAGCCCTATCCCGGACGGCAACAGTGCCTTTGCCGCCTCAAACAGCGTGCAAAAGGTTCTGTCCTTCAGGAATACGGCTAAACGTAACAGCTCATTATTTAAGAGCGGGGCTTCATCTAAAACCGCCGCAATGGATTTCAGCTTTTTTTCGGTTCGGTATTCGCGCAGGGCAAATACCATGCCCTGGCGTTTCTTATTTCCGCTGCCGAACGGCACCAAAACACGCACACCCGGCTGTACAGCGGTGCGCAGAGATTCGGGGATAGCATAATCGAATGCATCATCAAAGCTGTACGCCGCATTTTCAACCGCGACCTTTGCAATTTGACAAGACACTCGATTCACCTCTCCGCAGACATAACCGAAAGCCGATTCGGCAGTGACGGTTAAGACTAAGTTTTTTCCATCAGATATTGCGAATTTCCTCAGGCTCAATAATTTTGTATTTACCTTCCACAATTTCATCCAGCGCCAGGCTTACGGGCTTTTCAACAATAATTTCCTCATTTTCAATCGCCTCGTCGGAAATCGCACGCGCGCGCTTTGCCGTTGCCGTTACCAAAGAATAACGGCTTAAATGATTTTTCAATACATCTTTCAAATCGGGATTAAACATGGTATCTACCTCTCTGTAAGAAATTTATAAGCATAAAATTTTTAAAGCTTCGTCTGCCGCCGCCTCTAAGCTGTCGTTGACAATGATATAATCATAATCACGGCTTTTCGCGATTTCCTCGCGGGCAATGGACAGACGCCGCATCAGGTCCTCTTCGTTTTCGGTGCCGCGTTGCCGCAAACGCTGTTCCAAAACCTCTAAAGAGGGCGGCATAATAAACATGGCAACAGCATCGGGATACATTTTTTTGATTTTCGCCGCGCCCTGCACCTCAATTTTCAATATCACGGTTTTTCCCTCGGAAAGCCACTTGTCCACAGGTTTTTTCGGCGTACCGTATAAATTCTTGCCGTATTTTGCAAATTCCAACACTTCGCCGCACGCAATCATAGTTTCAAATTCATCAGGTGTGATAAAGAAGTAGTCAACACCGTCAATTTCACCGATACGCTGTTCACGCGTGGTAATCGATATGGATTTTTGAAATTCCGCCTTTTTAGAAATCAAAATATCCAAAAGCGTGTCCTTGCCGACGCCGGACGGACCTGAAAATAAAATCAGTTTTCCCTGTTTAGACATTCGCCGTTTCCTCCGTGTTTCCTTCGCCGTTGAAACGGTTCATAATGGTTTCCGCCTGCAAATAGGTTAAAATCACATGGTCGCTGTCCGTAATTAAAACCGCGCGCGTTCTGCGCCCTTGGGTTGCATCAATCAGCAGTTTTTGCTCCTTCGCCTCTTGAATCATACGTTTTATCGGTGCTGAATCGGGCGAAACAACCGCTAAAATCCGCGCGGCATTTACGGCGTTGCCGAATCCGATATTGATTAACTTCATAAACGAACCTCACTCGATATTCTGCACTTGCTCGCGAATCTTTTCTACCTCTGCCTTAATGGCTATAACGCGTTTGGCAATTTCCACATCCTGCGCTTTAGAGCCGATGGTATTTGCCTCACGGTTAATCTCCTGTACCAGAAAATCAAGCTTTCTGCCGATGGGTTCATCCGCTTCCATAAAGGTGCGCAGCTGTGAAATGTGACTGCGCAGACGCACGGTTTCTTCATCCACAGCAATTTTGTCGGCAAATATTGCCGCTTCGGTAAGCAGTCTTTGCTCATCCACCTGCGTGTTGCCGAGCAAATCCAGCATACGCTGTTTCAATTTTTCATTATATTCCCGAACGGTTTGCGGAGATCGCGTCTCCACAAAAGCGACATGCTCTAAAATGGTATCAGCACGGGAAAGGATATCCGCCTTCAGCTTTTCACCCTCGGTTTCTCGCATTTCAATAAAGCGGTTGACGCACTTTTCGGCAACCGCACGCACCGCATTCCAAATACGTTCTTCATCAGCGGCGGTTTTTTGCAAAACCAACACATCGGGATAACGGGATAAAGACCCCGCAGAAATATCCGCATTCAAATCAAACATTTCGGAAAGCTGCCGCAGGGCATCCACATAGCCTTTGGCAAGAGAGGCGTTCACGCTGACGGTTGTTTCGCTTTCCTCCAACTGCTCGACAGCGGCGTAGCACTCAATTTTACCGCGGGAAACAAGAGAATTGGTAAAGGTTTTCAGTTTTTCTTCCAAAAAGCCGTACGTACGCGGCACTTTTGCAGTAAATTCAAAATAACGATGGTTCACACTGCGCAGTTCCACTGTAATATTCATGCCGTCTACAGTTTCCTGCACTCTGCCGAATCCTGTCATACTCTTAATCATTTTCACAACCGCCTTGTGCAGTTTCCACTTGCGGGCACTGCGTTGAAATTATCTATTTATTTTACTATGAATTTGCATTGCTGTCAACTGCACCGTGCTTACAGCAGCTGCCTGCAAGCAATTCGGGAATTGTACCGCGGAATACGCCGTTTTCCTCGGTAAAACCAAGCAGAAGCAAAACATCCTTTATCGCGCCGAGCCGGCACGCAGCCGTATATGCGCCGCGGTTTGCCGCAAAATGCAGTGCCGAGCGCAGTAAGCCTTCAATCAGCAACGGGTCAGACGCCGGCGCTTCCAGCGCCGAAACGGTACAGGCAGTTCCTTGGATTTCCACAAGACATTTGCCCGTTACTGTTTCATTTTCTATTGCCGTATAGGCGCCGTAAAGTGCGTTTTCCGAGAACACAGCCTGCGGAAACAACGCCGAAATTTTTGCCCTGTCGGCATCGGGCTTATAAAAAACCATAGTATTACCTCTTTGTTACCTGTGCCGCAACCAAAAGTCCGTGAATTTCATCGTCAGACAAATAACGGTATTCCCCCTGCTTTAACATGCCAAGCTTCAACGAACCGATTTTTGTTCGCTTTAAGCGTGCCACTTCCAGCCCCAGCGCTTCGCACATTTTACGAATCTGCCGATTTCTGCCCTCGTAAATTACGATTTCCAAAACAACTCTGCCCTCTTGCTTGTCCAACACGCGAACCTCCGCTGGCATGGTCATTCTGCCGTCAATTTCAATACCGTTTTCAAAGGCGGCAAGCTGTTCCTTCGTAATGTCGGGACGCACGGTGACGCGATAGGTTTTGGGCACATGCTTAGACGGATGTGTCAGCGCATTGGCAAATTCACCGTCATTTGTCAACAGCAAAAGTCCTTCCGACTCCCGATCCAGCCTGCCGACGGGATATACGCGTTCGGGCACATCTTCAATCAGCTGTGCCACACATTTTCTGTCCATCTCATCGTGCATAGTGGTAATAAAGCCGCGCGGCTTATGGAGCATAATATACACATTCTTTTTCATGCGAACCACACGCTTGCCCGAAACGGTCACCTTGTCGTGCTTTGGGTCAACCTTATCGCCGATTGCGGCAATTTTACCGTTGACGCGAACCTTTCCCGCCGCAATCAGTTCTTCGGATTTTCGGCGGGAAGCAATTCCGTTTTCAGCCATATATTTTTGCAGTCTGATTTTTGCATCTGCCATATTGTTCTCCTATGCAATGCGCGAAGCACTCTACCCTGCACGCGCGAAAAATGATTTGATTTTTTGTAAGAGTGACGGCGCCGCCGCAGTTTCTGCCTGAACCGCCGTGACACAGGCAACATCCGCCGACGCAACTAACGGGATACTACGCACAACCACACCGTTCAAGGTGTATACGGCTGTACCGACACAGTCCCCCGCTTGGACAGGCGCATATAAAAACGGCTGTAAAAATATTTCCGCCTGCAATTCAGAAGCCGCATTCGCCACAGAAAGAACGGCATTGCTGTACAGATGTGCGGACACCGACTGTACGTCGCCGCCGACCACAGGCACGGTGAAGCCCTCGGCAAGAGCGGAACAATCCCGTTTTTGCATCACGGAAAAGCCATAGTCCAGTAACTTTCTGTGGTCCGCCCAGTCATTCGGCGCACGCAATGTGACAGCAATAAGCATTACACCGTCACGCTCTGCGGCAGTGACCAAACAACGCCCGCTTTTTTTCGTGAAGCCGGTCTTAATGCCGAAGGCACCCGGATATTCCGAAAGCAAGCGGTTATGATTGGACAGCGTACGCGCATACGGCGGATTCCCGTACAGCACCCGCTCACTTTTCTGCCCGCAGATTTTTCGAAATTCTACATTTTCAATCGCCGCCACGCCCAAAAGCGCCATGTCATAGGCTGTGGAATAATGATTTTCGGAATCCAAGCCCGAAACGGTTTCAAAATGTGTGTTTTGCATACCGATTTCCGATGCTTTTTGATTCATCAGCGTCAAAAAGTTTTCCTGTGAGCCTGCAACGGCATATGCTGTGACATTGGCAGCATCGTTGCCCGATTCCAAAAGCATGCCCGAAACCAAGGTACGCACGGTAATCAGGTCATCGGGCAACAGCCCGATAGAAGTACCTTCCACCTGCACCATATCCGAAGTAACTTTGATTTGCTGTTCGGGTATGCCCTGCTCAAGAGCAACCAGTGCTGTCATAATTTTAGTCGTACTCGCCATGGGACGCTGTTCATGCGCATTTTTTGCGCACAGCACCTCGCGCGTGTCGGCAGACATCAGCACAAAGGCTTCTGCAGATATATCCTGAGGCGGTTCTGCCGCATATGCGGAAAATCCGAAAAGGATAAACAGAAAAAAGACAGCCGAACACCGAAGTAAAATCTTTTTATACAAATCAACCACCTGCCATATTTTAAAAATATGCAGGCGGTGATTAATTTAGTATACCGCGTCTGTGAAGCACACAAACAGGCAAGATACACTATTTTCCAACGCACGCAAAATTGAAAATCCTGCATGCGTCATGAAATTATTCTTTTGTAAGTTCTTCGATTGCGGCGGAAACCATTGCATCATCAGCCGCCTGCTGTTCGTTCTTTGCCTTTTCTTTTTTTGCTTTGTTAACAACAGAGGTAACCTTGTCAAACATTTCAGGTACAAGGTTCACAACGCGCTCAGCGGCATTGTCAAATGCCGTGATATGCTTGATAGTGACTTCGCCGTCGGCAATAACCAAAAATGCAACGGGCGTAATGGTAACACCGGCACCGCCGCCGCCACCGAAAATTTCTTTATTGGTTTTGGAAGGGAAGTCCGAACCGCCCGAAGCAAAACCGTAAGTCACCTTTGACACAGGGATAATGGTAATGCCGCCCTCGACCTGCATTGGTTCACCGATAATGGTGCTGACGCTGACGAGATTTTTCACTTTTTCGATTGTGGTTTCCAAAATTCCTGCTGCAGATTGTTCTTTCATGATGTTGCACCGCCTTGTATATTTTGAGATTCTGTATTTTCTGAGGTCTTCGGTTTTGCACGAAGCAACTTCAAGACCACTTTAAACAGCAATTTAACTGCCAACACAATGCCGGCATGAATTAAAAAGATCGGACGTACGGACAGCGCAAATGCAAACTGCGCACTGCTGAACGTACCTATGAAATCAGGTTCCACTTCCACATCGTATTTTTTGACTTTCAAATTGGAGCAGATAAATCCCATCGCCGGGTAAATATCCTGACAGGCTTCACCGTATTCGATGGCAGTTTGCGCCGCATCATGGTTATGTGAAATCACGACCCACAAAAACAGCTCATCAATAATGAAGTGCTTTTTGACGCTTTTCATTAAACCGCCGACCGCGTCCGCAGAGTCTCGCACCAACTGCATTACGCCGTCAAAGCCCTGATTCTCATAAAAGGTCTTGAACGGATTCGGCTTTTTTACTTTGGGCTGTTCTTCCGTTTCCTTTTTCGGCTCTTCCTTTTTCGGTTTTTCTGTTTTGGGCTTTTTTTCCTTCTTTTTCATCGGGTATAGGTCAAAGGACAGAAACAGCCAGCGAAGCTTCAGCCGAAAGCTGTCGATATATTCTGCATCTACTCGCACCTTAATGCTTAGCAGAAGCACAAAAAAGAGAATGATGCCTAAAATTATGTAAAGCGCAACCATCTCGGCACCTCCGTTTCCGTTAAATTATAACTGCATATCGTTTTAGTCCGCCTGTGTTTCTACCGGTTTTTCAGGCTGCGCGGCAGATTCTTCCGCCTCCGCCGCCTCCATTACCGCTTCAATGCTCTGTTCCGCATCATGATTCGGTAATTCCGGCAGTTCCTCGAGTGTAGAAACAGAAAAGCAACGCAGAAACTCTGAGGTTGTGCCGTACAGAAGCGGGCGACCCGGTAAATCCAGCCTGCCCTTTTCTTCAATCAGTTTTTTTTGGCAGAGTGTCGCAATAACGCCCGAACAATCCACGCCGCGCACCTGCTCTACAAAGGATTTCGTAACCGGCTGATTGTATGCAATCACCGCAAGCACCTCAAATGCCGCCTGTGACAGAGGTGCATTGCGTTTGACCTCCAGCACACTGCGAATTTGGGGTGCAAACTGCGCCCGCGAGGACAACTGATATTTATTGCCGAGTTTTAAAAGGCATATACCGCTGCCGCGCTCATCGAGCGAAGCGGACAGATTCATTAAAAGCTGTTCCGTGCTTTCGGTCTCAATTTCCAGCGCCGCCGCGATGCGCTCCAATTCAATCGGTTCCCCGACTGAAAATAAAATCGCTTCGGCGGCTGCCTGTAATTCTTTAGCGTTAACCATCGGTTACTCCCATTCCTGCGAATCCAAATTTTCAAAATCATCTGCGAGCAATTCCACGCGCATAGCGTCGCCCTCGCCGTCTAAATACAATTTTTTTGTTTTGGCAAGTTCCAAAACCGCAAGAAAGGTTGCGACCATGTCCGAACGCGACTGTGCATCTGTAAACAGGGAACGAAAGCGGTGTTTTTCACCTTTTTTGCCGAGTTTTTTAAAAATGGATTTGATTTTAGATTCCACCGACACAATCTTTGTCGCAACAATCCCTTTAAAAGCCTCAATCGGCGGGGGCAGCTTACGCATTTTTTTGCCGACAACATTCAAATAGGCACGCAGAAGTTCTGTCGGCTCATGCAGTCTTGTATAGGTCGGGTCTATATCCATTTGCATCGGACTGCGCACAAATCGGTCGAACCCTTCCGTGCGCTGTGCAAGCTTACCTGCCATCAGCTGGCAGTCGCGATATTCCAGCAATTCACCTGTCAGTTCTTTTTTCAAATCCTCTGCCTCTTCATAAACAGGCAGTAAGGAAACCGTTTTAATATACACCAACCGCGCCGCCATTTCCAAAAACTCACTGGCAACATACATGTCCGCATCCTGCATCTGCTTCACATAGGCGATATACTGCTCAACCAGCTCAATAATCGGAATGTCGTAAATATTCAGTTTGTGCTTGGAAATCAAATGGAGCAACAAGTCCATCGGACCTTCAAACACTTCCAGTTTATAGGAAATCTGCTCCATTTAATGTACCGCCTTAAAGGGAAGACTCACCAAGAAATCCAGCCCGCCGTAAACGGCGTTCTGCAGAAAATTGAGCGGACGCGACAGCACGCCGAGCAGTAACAGCACAAACACAAGAATCACCACATACCGTTCATACTGCATAAATTTCACATAATATTTGGAAGGAATCAAGAGCTGTAACACCCGGGAACCGTCCAACGGCGGAATCGGCAACAGATTAAAGACGGCAAGTCCGACATTGATGCTCGCCGCAAAAATGAAAAAGTAAGCCAAGGCCAAAACAAGCATATTGCTTGTGGGAAACAGCAAAACGATATTTTTACACAGTAAAAACACAAGAGCCATCAGGATATTGGCAACAGGACCTGCAAGCGCAGTCAGTGCCATGCCGACCTTTCGGTTTTTAAAATTTCTGAAATTGACGGGCACAGGTTTTGCATAACCGAATCCGACCAAAACAATCATCAGCGCGCCTAACGGGTCAATGTGACGCATCGGATTTAAAGACAGCCGACCCGCAAGCCGTGCAGTCTGGTCGCCGAGTTTGGTTGCCACCAAGGCATGTGCATATTCATGAAAAGGCAGTGTGCAAAACACCACAAACAGAGAGGCAAACACCCCTGCCAAAATTTCAATCATGGAGTGATTGCCGCGAATTAAATCAATCAGCATTTTGTTCTCCCAAATAAACTTATTTAGATTTGTTATAACAGCATATTTCCCGAAGCTCTTGAAATCTTTGA
>DKUE01000023.1:22728-27497 GCA_002490525.1 Ruminococcaceae bacterium UBA7212 | reverse complement strand
CGCACGGTTCGCAACGCCTGCGGAGATCAAGGAAATGTATCAAAAAATACCTTTTGAACCACAGCAGTGGCGTGCGGGAAAGAATCTGCCGACCGTACAGGGTATTATTGTCGGCAGTATAGACAGCTTTGGACACACAACTGCCTATGTAGACAGCGGCGATGTGCACGCTTTGGTGGATGGGGCATCGGGTACAGGTAAAACATCATTCTTTTTGTATCCGAATCTTGAATATTGCTGTGCATCGGGGATGTCTTTCCTTGCGACAGATACACAGGGCAATCTGTATCGAAATTACGGCACGATTGCAAAAGAAAAATACGGTTACAACATCGCCGTAATTGATTTGCGTAATCCGACACGTTCTGATGAAATCAATCTGTTGCATTTGGTGAATAAATATATGGATCAGGCACTGGAAAATCCTGATGATTTATCCCTACGTGCACGGGCAGAAAAATACGCCAAAATCGTATCCAAAACGATAATGGCGTCGGATTCGGAAGGCGGTTCGTCTAAATATGGGCAGAACGCATACTTCTATGAGTCTGCCGAGGGCTTGATTACATCTACAATTCTTTTGATTGCAGAATTTGCGCCGAAAGAAACGCGCCACATTATTTCTGTATTCAAGCTTCTGCAGGAACTTCTTGAGCCCTCCGGGCAAAAAGATAAAAACAAATTTCAGATACTCTTGGAAGCTCTGCCGCCCGAGCACAAAGCGAGATGGTTCGCCGGCGCCGCAATGAATTCTCCGCAGCAGCAGATGATGTCTGTTATATCTACTGCGCTGTCGCGGTTAAATGCGTTCTTAGACAGCGAGATGGAGCAGATTCTTTGCTTCGATACTGCAATCAACGCTGAAAAATTTTGCGCCGAGAAATCGGCGCTTTTTGTTATTATGCCGGAAGAGGACGCATCCAAATACTTCTTGGTTAGTTTAATTGTACAGCAGCTTTATCGTGAAATCCTAACGATTGCTGACGAGCATGGCGGTCAGCTCAAAAATCGTGTAATGATGTATTTGGATGAGTTCGGTACGATTTCAAAGATAGAAAATGCGGAAATGATGTTCTCTGCATCGCGCTCAAGACGCATATCTGTTATTCCGATTATTCAGTCCCACGCACAGCTGGAAGAGAAATACGGGCGCGAGGGCGCAAAGATTATTGTGGATAACTGTCAGCTGGCGATGTACTGCGGCTTTGCGCCGATGTCTGAGGATGCGGACGAAGTTTCCAAACGATTGGGCAACCGCACGGTTCTGTCGGGTTCGGTTAGTCAAGGGAATAACGCATCGCAGTCTTTGCAGATGATAGAGCGTCCTTTAATGACAGGCGATGAACTGCGGACAATGAAAAAGGGGAGTATGCTTGTTACGAAAACAGGCGTACACCCCATTATGACGAAGATGAAATTGTTTACAAAGTGGGGCATTACTTTTGGTGAACCGTACAAGCTTCAGGATAAATCTGCCCGTCCCGTGAAATATGTCAGCGAAAAGGACATTGCGATAGCGATAATGAATCAGCAGCGTACACGGCGCAAAGAAACTCTTAAACCGAAACCCGCGCCGTTCGTTCCCGACCCCCGCGAAGCTGAAAAACTACTTGCACAGTCAGCCGAGCAGGGGAATGAGTACGCGGCGTACAAGCTCGGAAAGTTATATGCCGAAGGCAAAGACCCTATCGAAAAAGATACAGACAAAGCCGCGCAGTATTTTCAGAAGGCTGCCGATAAGAACAATCAATACGCACAGTATCAGCTGGCGAAATTACATTTAGTCGGTGGAAATGGCGAACAAGCACCAAAGGAAAAACCGACTCTGCAAAAGCAGTCCGATAATCCGCTAAGGGTGGATTGAATAAATTTAATATTGCAATTTGTAACTGCGTTATATAAAATAAATTTGTATTTAAATTTGAAGAGGTGATCTTTGTGACCATTGAGATTTTTGCAGTGCTTGTTTCTGCTCTACTGTCGGTTTGGGCAATTATAGTGCAAATCATTTCGAGTAAAACTAAGAAAAAGGCTTTCCTGACTTTTGTGTCACTCATTTTAGGAGTTGTTTTGGTTTTAACAGCTGTCGACTATGATTTTAAAACTGAAAAAAATATTATGAATCAAAAAGAACTATTGGAAATGGCACATAAGTATTATCTGACCAATGATTTACTAAAATCATTTGAATTTTACTCTTCGGATAAGTTGGAAACTAATGCAATTGCATTGAATAATTTAGGCTATTTATTTGCTAATGGTGAAGGGGTTAATCGAGATATTGCAAAAGCGAAGGTTTTGTTTAACAAAGCAGCTTCACTTGGGAATACAGAAGCTATGAACAATTTGGTCGTGATAACCATGAAATATCCTACGTCATTCAACGAAGTTATAACTGTAATAGAGAAGGCATGTGTTCAAGATAATCTTATAGGTTTGCATATAATTGCAAAATATTATGATTTTGTTTCATATGATGATTTTACAGTGGCTGTCGCTAAAAGTGCTTATAAAAGATATAGTGAATTATCGTATCAAGAAAAAAAAGATGTGTTTTCTGCGTATATTACTGTTTCGAAAATTTATAGCGTTGATTATTTAACTATTCCTGTAGAATGTGAGTTTGTTAGAGAGGTCGAAGTGGATCGACCCTTAAGTAAACGAACTTATACTTCAATTAAAAATTCGGATGGAACTATTAACCTTGATACAATAGACGAAATTACAGATAAAACAATTAAAATTCGAATGTATGAAGTTTATGGATTTTTATGGATATCAGATTTTTCTCTAACATACATTTCACTGTAAAATAATCGGGTTTTTATCTCTATAGAAAACAATAAAATTTTGACTTGCATTTTTATGGTTTTTTACTTTGCATAAAAATAAAGTGATATGGTAGAAACAGAGAGGAAAGAATCCCGAAAGAAATACAAATACTTAAGAAGCCTGATGGACTGTCAAAGACAGATTAGGCATAAAACTTTATGTGCGTTGAGATGTCTTTATGATTGCAACTACTGAAAACTTCGTGTCATATTTTCGTGGCATAAATGTTTCTAAAACATTAAAATTCCATCTAAAATACGAGAAAATATTCTAAAATTTTAGAACGGAAAATCTCTCAAAACCCTTGATACACAAAGAAAAACCTTGCATTTGTTGAAAATGCAAGGTTTTTACTGTTGGTGCGAGCGATGGGACTTGAACCCATACGGGATTACCACACGCCCCTCAAACGTGCGCGTCTGCCGATTCCGCCACGCTCGCATATGGAATTGCTGTCGCTTTCGCAACGGTGATTATTATAGCAAATACGAGGATTTCTGTCAAGATATTTTTTGAAAAAATCTTCTGCAATCTTCTGCGTTGTAAATAGAGGGAATCCATTATTGTCAACTGAATATCCTCCTTTTTTCGACACGGGGGTAAAATTTTTTGCATGTGTCGTTTTATATAACATATTATATGGGTAATACCCATATTGGTCAATAGTGGACAATCGGTAATTTATCATTGTATCGGGTGATAAAAATGTATTTCAGAAGAATTCGGGATTTGTGCGAGGACAGTGATAAAAAGCAAAGAAAGCTTGCCGAGTATTTGCATATTGACCAAAGAACATATTCCGATTATGAAACGGGGTGCATCAATGTGTCGATTGAAGCTTTGATGAAGTTAGTGGATTTCTATGATACGAGCATTGACTATATTGTAGAGCGAACAAATCAGCGGTAGAGGACAGTGCACATTCAAACGGCGTATAAGAAAAGCAGACTGCAGAACATTTTTTCGTCTGCGGTCTGCTTTTGCGGCATTGGAAGAAATCGTGATTCGATAATATTAAACAGATAAACTGATACAAGTTAAGGAGGCGCTTCGTTTACAATTTTTTTACAATTTCTTCGTCTCGCGCCGCTTCCTCCTTTTCTCCGAGTTTCCGATATACTGATGCTCTGCCTTTATAGGCCTCTTTATATTTACTGTCTAAAGCGATTGCTTTTGTATAATCGTCAATCCGTATATATGAATAAAGAGTCTTCTACTAGGCTGTCAAAGTTGGTGGTTATCACTAAGTTACTCCCAATTTTTTCCTCTGCAAGTAATTCTGCCAGAATACGATATCCGATACTTGGTTCGGATTTATCCATGATTTTCTCCAGATAATGATAACCATGTCGATAATTGGGAAAAAATCTAATTTTATATAGATCGAAATAGTATTGGCTAGATAATACATTTAAGTCTTCTTTGTTAGCTTTTTCCCAGTCCTGTATAATTTCATTAAAATCATGCTGCAGATTTTCGGGATCATCTGCTTTAAGCTTTTTCGCAAGATTGATGGTATCCTTTCTGTTGAAGGGGGGTGTATCATCCCAATCTTTTGATTTCCCCATTAAACAATCCATCCAATATTTTTCGAGAGTACCACCCATGGGTATTCCAGATTCTACAGAGGCACCTGACCCTAAAATGAAGCAAAAACGTTCATGATTTTGAAGTCCGCATTGTAATATATGGATGAATTGTGATGTAGATAAAATATTTGAATTTGGAAAATTTTCAATATTCATAAACAGCTTCCTTCCAAATTATTTGGATATTATATGTAATAAAATATCACGTTGTTCGACAAAAATCAACATAAAAAATAATCCGAACGTGTACGTTTCATTTTTATAAAACATACATGTTCGGATTTGTTGTACAATGGTGACCCGGACGAGAATCGAACTCGTGTTACCGCCGTGAAAGGGCGGTGTCTT
>DKUE01000023.1:0-22435 GCA_002490525.1 Ruminococcaceae bacterium UBA7212 | reverse complement strand
TCTTAACCGCTTGACCACCGGGCCGTATTCTGCGGCGGAAGCCGCCGCGTTTTGGTAGCGGCAACGGGACTTGAACCTGTGACCTTCCGGGTATGAACCGGACGCTCTAGCCAACTAAGCTATGCCGCCATATTTCGCCGCTTTTTCTGCGGCTTTGATATTATAATATAAAGCGTGCGGCTTGTCAACACTTTTTTATAGAATCCTTTTTTCTTTTTGCGGATTTTTTAAAAAAACGCCCGCAACCGTAGTTTATATATGTGGTTGCGGCGTGTTTTGCCGAGCGGATTACGTAATTTTGTGCCGCATTTTAGGAAACTTTTCGAAACGGATCTTGCGTATTCCCGACACTTATATTGTTTTTCCACGGATTTCGCGAAGTTTCCATTCGGTGCAAACTCTTATGCAACTGTGTAGGACCTTGTTCGCGGTTTGGAACGGAATGCGCACAGTGCAGAAGGAGGGTGCAGACATTTGTCCTTCTGCACCGACAGTGCCGTCCGACTAAGCGTTCATAGGCACAATCTTTTGATTCTTTTCCTGCCCTTTCCAGGTGTGGATGATTTCCGGATTTTCAAAAATACGGTCTAGTGTTTTTAAGAAGGGGACAATATCTCCGAAATCCAGTGCACGGTGGTCAAAAGCGATGCAAATAGGCAGTATCTGCCGTGCTTCGACTTGTTTGTTGCCGAATGCGTCCGTGACAACAACGGGTTTATCCTGCACGGCGCCGACGGCAAAGGCGGACACCTGCGGCGGAATGATTTCCAACAGGGCGGTTGCACCCTTTTGTCCGCGGTAGGTTGAACCGATGTTGGATACCGTAACCGTACCCTGTTCAATATCACGCTTTGTCAGACGTTCGGTTGCGGGAATACTTTCGTAAGCGCGCTTGGCTTCGCCGTGCAGGGTTTTCACCTTATGCTTGCCTGTTTTCGAGCCGATTAAACGGTAAATTGTTTGCTTGATTTTACCTGCCTTGAGCGCCGTCAAGGTGTTGTCTAACGAGACCTCAAACATGGCTTCGTTCAAATCGGAATTCTCGGCACGGCGGGCGACATCGTGAATATAATCGGTCATTTCATCTAAGTTTTTATTTTCAAAGTTATGCAGATTGACCGTCATCATTTCGCCGTTCGGCAGAATCATCGGCATAGAGATGTTGATATCTTCAAATGTATGGATTTCTCCGCGCACCAGTTTGCGGTTAAAACGGATATGTGAATTCATAATCGGCGCGGCTTTTAACCCCTCGCTGATGACTTTCAGCATCAGCGTATTGACAGAAATTTTATCTGCACCGCTGCGGTCGCGGTTCAGTTTTCTGTATTCCTTCATAAACGCAGTGACGTCCGGTTCATACATATAGGTAACGTGCGGGATGGTTTCCCAGCTTTCTGCGGTCATGTTGGCGACGATTTTTCTTTGTATTCCAAAATGGACGGTATTGATTTTTTTCATGTTGCATAGCTCCTTTGTCTTTGTAATTGTATTCAATAAATGCCTTGATTTTGACATCTGTGTTCCTGTTTCGGAACACCTACAGCATATGCTTTTCGGCGCGGTTGCGCTATGTATTTTAGGTTGCAAAGACAAAAAAATACTGTACATTTTGGTTTACGTGCTTAAAATACTGCAGTTTCTCCATACAAAAAGCAAAGGCGGTCTTTTGAAAGACCGCCTTGCATATTGGCTTTTTAGATAACCGTATTGATTTCGGATGCGTGTGCTACGGTTAAAGAAAAAATCTGAATGCCGTTTTGATGCTCGCCGCGGTTGGCAAAGCGGATGGTAGCCCCGGTGGATTCCTTTTGCAGCGACAACCCGATTTTTTCCATATTCCGGCAGTCGCATATCGCCGAAAAGCTTGCCGTTTTGCCGCCCAAAAGTTTTTCGGGGGCATAATCGGTAAAGGGATAACTCTGTTCACTTCCGTCTTTGCGGAAAATGTGCAGCTGCAATTTTGTAAACCCGTACGGCAATGCAAATCCGTTATTGGAAATTTTCACGGTGACAGTCTGTCTGCCGTTCTCTGTCTGTGCGGCGGCAATTTCACGTACGGCGATTTGGTAGCCCAGGTGGTCGGTTAAATAGTCAAACACCGAACGCTCCAAAGCGGCACCGTTTTCGGTGAAATAGGCGGCGGTGCAGGGGCAGCCGAGTTCCCGCACGCGCACAGCGCTGAGCATTTCCTTCTGCCAGCGCACAGCATTATACTGACCGTTCTCTTCTATATAATTATGTACAAGACTTAATGTGGAAAGACTTCTCTGTGTGCAGGCGGTCATCATTTCATAGCCGTCAATAAATCCGTCCCGGTGCGTTTTGTCTCTGCCCCACGGCATTTCGCCGTCGTTATAGGTATATTTGGCTTCTTCCTCAAACAGGCGGAAATTTTCCGTGCCCGGTGCGTCTGCAGGCGTATTCCATTTGTGATAAGCGCCGACCAAAAAGTCATCGTGATATCCGATGCGCTTTGCCTGCGGTGATTTCCGTATTCTATCTTTAAACATCTGCATGCGTACCTGTATAGGCAAAAAGGCAGGTACAGCATCGCAGATTTTCAGCAGTACTTTTTTCTGATTGTGCATGAAACGGGCGGTATGCCATTCGCCCCAAACACCGATGATACCTGCTTGTACAACAGCGACGGTTTCACGCACCAAACCTTCATTTTCCGAAAACCATTGCTGAATTTGTTCTAAATGACTGTAAATACGGTGGGATGTCGGACCTGTTTTTCGGTCGGTTTCAAATTCATAAGCAAACCGCAGTACGGCACGCAACCCCCGTTTGCGCAATGCGTCTAAATATGCCGCTAGCTGTTCGAAGGCTTTTTCATCTAAAGGTTTTTTGCAGTATTCCGTTAAATATACATACAACTGAACCAGAGAAACAGGTGTATTACGATACAGCTCCCGCTGTGCATCTAAAAAACCGAGCGGTGTTTCGCCGGGCTTAAACATTACCGTGTTGCTGCCTAAGGTCAGGTATGTTTCCAGACGCCAGCCGCGGTCGGGGTTTTGCCGCAGTATCTCAAACTCCGTGCCTTCCAGCAAGGACGGATGTAGTAAAACTGTTTCCATAAATGCCTCCGAAAATAGAATATCTCTATTATAGCAAAAACTTCTGAAAAACGCAAACCGTGCGGAATCGGAGTTGATTAAAGAAAATCCCCCGCTGAATGTTCAGCGGGGGATTGGGTTGCGGAATTTACTGCTTTGCGCCGTTGTCAAACATTTCAAGCGCTTTCACACTGACTGCGAAACAGCCGGCCAAGCCCTCTAAATTCATGTTGTCATAGGTATCGCGGCGGGTGTGGTAATAATCTTCTAATTTGTGGTTCAAGCCTGTAACGCCTGTGGCGCGGAAGCCTGCCTGCGCAAATGCGGCGGAATCCGTTGCACCGCCGAGGGGCGGTACCCAGCCCTTTTTGCAGGGAATGCCAACTTCCTTTGCCGCTTCCATAAACAGGTCGGAAACATCCTTGTCTGCTTTTACGGTGCCGTTCAAATCGCGGTAGTTGGTCATCAGATATTTGGGATCGTGAATCGTGTCATAGGAGAAGATGAAGGTCGGCACATCGTCAAACTCGCCTTTGTGCTGTTCGCACCAAGCCTTGGCGCCGCGTAAGCCTGCTTCTTCGGAACCCGAAAGAATGACGCCGATTTCCGTGTTTTCAAATTCAATGCCTTCGTCCTGCAAGGCTTTCAAAATGGAAATACCCATGTAGCAGCCCGAGAGGTTATCGTTAGCACCGTCTACGATACGGTTTTTATTCCACATCCAGTACAGACCGACGAGGAAGGGGACGAATACCAAGCCGCCGAGCGCCAGCTTGAACAGTAAAGAACCGGTATCTATCATACCGAAAGAGATGCCGCCTGTCTGCACTATGGAGATGATGGACAGAACAAGATAATAGATTGCGCCGATGCCGCAAAGCACGGCGTGTCCTTCAAATCCAACACCGCCGAGCTTGTAGTTGACAGGCCATTCCCAAGCCGCGTCGGGGTGACCGTTAAAGAAAATGCGGCGTTTGACTTCGCCTGTGCATTTTTTTACGGCGGTTACATTGTGACCCGTTTTTTCGGGGAAACAGCGGTCAACCAGCTTTTTATAGAGACCGAATTGCATGAATACAATAAACAGACCTGCGACAATCAGCAGAACGGAGGCCAGCGGGAACACGAAAAAAAGCGGGATAGCGAGCAAAACAAAGGTGATGGTGAAATAAATCCAGCCAAAGAACGAACCGGGATTCTCCTGAAAGGATTCCACATCTGCACGGTCACAGCCGCATTCCTCTTTGAGCACCTTCGCCATGTATTCGCATGCCTGCTCTTCACCTTTAGACCCCGGACCGCGTTTTTCAAAGTTTTGGCAGATATATGTAATTTCATTCAGCATATACTGCGCGGCGGCGTCTTTTTTGTCGATAATTTTTTGTAGATTCATAGACATTTCCCCCTAAAAAATTGTTGGAATTTTACCTAACTTAGTGTATCATAATCACACGGTCTATTTATGAATAAATTATTAATTAAAAGTGAATAAAAAGTGAATAACTATAGTGTGAAAAATCGGCATCGGTGCGCATATACTGTTTCGGAGGTGTTTTTATGAACTGCTGTGTAACCGATTTGCGCGAGAAAGAGATTATCAATTTAAAAGACGGCTGTCGGCTCGGCTGTGTGTGTGACGTGGAAATTGATACCTGTACGGGACGGCTGGTTGCCATCATTGTATTCGGAAAGTCCAAATGCTTTGGGCTCGGCGGCAGAACAGAGGATATTCGTATTTGCTGGGAGGAGATTGAAGTTATCGGCGATGACACGATTTTGGTGCGGTTTGACTGTCCGACAGAGTGCAAAACCTGTCCCAAAAAGAAAAACCCTCTGGAGACACTGTTTAGGCAGGGCTGAAATCTAAATCCGAGTTCAAATTTGCACCGCCCGACTAAGAGAGAAAGCAGAACAGATGGGAGAGAATTCTATGCCATTTTACAATCGCACGCGCGCTGTGCTTTATGCGGAACGGTGGGCATATTCGCGCAATCCTGCTTATGATAATTTTGACGCGATGGGCGGGGACTGCACCAATTTTATTTCACAGTGTCTGTTTGCCGGCGGTGCAAAAATGCAGTACCGCAAAACCTTTGGGTGGTATTATACCGATTTGAATAACCGTGCGCCTGCGTGGACAGGGGTAACGCCGTTGTACAAATTTCTGACGGAAAACAGGGGGAGCGGGCCGTACGGTACAGAATGTGCGGCAGAAGAGGCGGAACCGGGGGACTTGGTACAGCTGCATTTCGGTGCGGAGTGGGCGCATACACTGCTCGTGGTGTCCGTAAAAAACGGTATTACCGTTGCGGCACATACAGACGATTGCTTCGACCGCCCTTTAGACAGCTATTTTTATGTGAAAGCCAGATATATACATATTGAGGGCGTGCGCGGGTAAAGGAAAACAGAGGAGGTCGGTATCGGCACGAGGATATATGCTGGTACCTTATCTCATCTTTAAAACTCTGACGGCTGTAACACACCTTTTTCGGTGATAAACGCAGTAATGAGGCTGCGGTCGGTGACGTCAAAGGCAGGATTCAATGTGCGTACACCTTTCGGGAGCATGGGGATCTGATACCACATTTCTCCGATTTCCGCGCCGTCACGCTGTTCGATGGGGATTTCCGCACCGCTCGAAATTGAAAAATCAATTGTGGAATACGGTGCGCAGACATAAAACGGGATGCCGTAATACTTGGCGAGCGCCGCCACGCCCGAGGTGCCGATTTTATTGGCTGTGTCCCCGTTTCTTGCTACGCGGTCACAGCCGACAAGCACTGCGTCAACGAGTTTGTTCTGCATCACATAGGACGCCATATTGTCGCAGATAGCAGTTACCTCAATGCCCGCCGCTTGGAGTTCGTATGCCGTCAGCCGTGCGCCCTGCAAAAGCGGACGGGTTTCGTCGGCATAAACTGAAACCGCATGTCCCTGCGCTTTGGCAATATAAACGGGAGCAAGCGCTGTGCCGTATTTTACGGCGGCAAGCCGCCCTGCGTTGCAGTGGGTGAGCACCGCACGGCAATTTTTTAAAAGCGGTGCGCCGTATTCTCCGATGCGGCGGCAAACGTCTATGTCTGCCGCATGCAGTCCCAAAGCGCAACGTGTGAGCGCGGCTTTGATTTCCGGTAAAGACTTATGCCGATTTTCTGAGAACGCCTTTTGCATTTCGCCGACCGCCCACGGCAAATTGACCGCAGTCGGACGAGCGGATATAAGATACGCGGCATTTTTGCGGAATTCAGCTTCGAATTCCGCAGACGCTTCGGCGGCGCTTTCATTTGCCAAAACCGCCAGCCCGATTGCCGCCGCTACGCCGATGGCAGGTGCTCCGCGCACCTGTAAGCGCGCAATCGCTGTGTAGATTTCTTCTGCCGTATGCAGAGATAAAATGACGGTCTCATTCGGCAGCTTAGTTTGGTCAATTAAGCACAAACGGTTATTTTCCGTATCAAAATGTACCGTTTCACCATGCATATCGTACATAATATTTCTCCAAATGAAGTAAAGCGAATAAGCTTTACAGCTCTTTTACAATTTCACAAATCAGGTTTTGCATCTCGGCGCCTTTCCTGCGCCCTGCCTCGAGGACTTCTTCCTCAGTCAGGGGGTGCGGCAGAATTCCCGCCGCCATATTGGAAATCAAAGAAAATGCCAGAATCCGCATCCCGCAATGGTTGGCGGCAATGACCTCGGGTACGGTGGACATGCCCACTGCGTCTGCACCGAGTGTGCGGAACGCACGGATTTCGGCAGGGGTTTCATAGCTCGGTCCTGAGCAGGCAAGGTAAACGCCTTTACAAATGTTCACATTGATTTTTTTGGCACATTGCTCTGCTAAGGCACGCAGTTCGGGATTGTAGGCGAAGCTCATATCGGGAAAACGGCAGCCGAAAGCATCCTCATTTTGCCCGACCAACGGATTTCTGCCCATGAAGTTGATGTGGTCTTCAATCAACATAATGTCGCCGACGGAAAATGCGGTGTTTATGCCACCTGCGGCATTGGTGAGAATCAAGATTTCCACACCGAGCCGCCGCATGGTACGAATCGGCAGTAAAATATCCGCCATATCGTGGCCCTCGTAAAAATGCAGACGACCCTGCATGCAAATCACTTGCTTGCCCGCAAGCGTCCCTGCAATAAACCGACCTTTGTGCCCGGGCGCGGTAGAGACGGGGAAGCCCTCTAAGGCGCTGTAATCCGTATAAACAGGGTTTTCAATTTTTTCACCCAAATCGCCGAGTCCCGACCCTAACACAATGCCGATTTTCGGGGAAAAGCCGATGCTTTTCCGTATTTCCTGTGCGTATTCGTCCGCTGTCTTACGCATGCGCGTTCACCTCATTTTGAATTCTCTTTGTGCGTGCCTCCACTTCATGCTTGACCTTTTCAATATCGATGGTTGTGTACACACCGTCTTTGTATAAAACTTTACCGTCTGCCATAGTGAGAAGTACGTCTTCTCCGCTCGCGGCATAGACCAAATTGTTTACCGTGTCGTTATGCGGGCACATGTGCACCGTATCTAAGTCCACCACGATTAAATCCGCGCGGTTGCCGGCTTTTACCATGCCGCAGTCTGTGCGCCCTTGCGCAAAATATCCGTTCTGTGTTGCCATTTTCAGTACATCGCGCTCTGAAACAATATCGGGTCGGCGGTAAACCCCTTTCGGCAGTAACGCACAGAGATACATTTCTTTAAACATATCCAAATTGTTGTTCGAGGCGACCGAGTCGGTACCGAGCGCCACATTGATGCCTTTTCGGAGCATCGCATAAGTGTTGCAGACACCGCTGCCCAGCTTCAGATTGCTTGCAGGATTGGTCGCAACGGTCACACCCTTTGCTTTGAGAATATCCATATCGCTGTCCGTCACCCAGACGCAGTGCGCCGCCGTAGTCGGAACATCGAACACACCGCACGCTTGGAATAATTCCGTTGGAGTCAGTCCGCCGTGACGCTGTTTGCACTCCTCGTGCTCCTTTTCCGTTTCGGAAAGATGTACGTGTGCACGTAAGTTATGCGCTTTCACGCTTTCGGCGAACTGCTCTATCACCATGCGGCGGTTGGTATATTCCGCGTGTAGGCTCATATCGATTTTTATTCGCCCGTCAAAGGCGTTGTGATAGGTTTTCACGAGCGTCTCACTTTCCCGAAAACTGGGAATCTCCGAAATGTTACAGTCCGAAAAGCTGGTAATCGCACGGCTGAAATTACATTTGATACCGCTTTCACCGACCGCTTTCAGAACATATTCCGAAAAGAAATACATATCGGTAAATGAGGTTGTGCCCGTACGCAGCATTTCGGCAATGGCGAGCATGGTGCTGTAGTACGCATCCTCGTTTTGAATTTTGTCCTCAAACGGAAATACGCGTTCATTCAGCCAACGGTCCAGCGGCAGGTTTTCTGCATAGCCGCGCAAAAGCGTCATGGCGGCGTGCGAGTGCGCGTTGACAAGTCCGCTCATCAAAAATCGGTTGTGCCCGTCATAGATTTCGCCGAAATCGCCTTCGGGCATTTCATCTCCTACATAAGCGATTTTATTGCCTTCGGTTGCAACATATTTATGTGCTTGACAGTGAAACGTATCATCTAAAACAGAAATATCGGAAAACAGCATTTTTATTCCTCCGTAATGGGATTTTGCAGTGTAACAGTTAGGACTTCAGGGCGGTTCAATACCCGAATCGGAAACAGGCTGTTGCCGAGGCCTCGGCTGATGAACATTGCGGATGCGCCCTCGTGAAATTCACCCGCGTCATATTTCGGAAACAACCCTTGACCGGGTGCGGCAAGACCGCCTATGAACGGTAAACGCAACTGTCCGCCGTGTGTATGCCCCGAGAAAATAACGTCTGTATATTCGGCGTAGCGGGAAAATGCCTGCGGCTCGTGTGCCAAAAGAATACGGAGAGGCTCCTGAGGCAGGGTTTCGGTAAGTTGCGGCAGGGTATCATCCTCTAAATTGCGGTCCTCCAGTCCAATCAATGTGACCGTACAGCCGCGCACCGTAAGTGTGTCTGTTCGGTTTAGCAGAAGGATGACTCCGTGCGCTGAAAGTCCATCATAAAATTCCGTGCGTATTTTGTTGGAAAGACGCAGTTCGTGATTTCCCGAAACAAAATAGGTCGGGGCAATTTCCGTAAGCCTTTCGGCAACCTCTAATGCGGGCGTAAGGTCGGCGCGGCGGGCATCCGCCATATCACCTGTGCATACGATGAGGTCGGGATTTTGTGCGCGAATTTCCGCCAGTAGATGTTCCTGATTTTCACCGAACTGTTTGCTGTGCAAATCGGAAAGCTGCACGATTCGTAAGCCATCCTGCGGCAAGGGCTTCTGACTTTCCGATGTGTAATTGGTGACGGTAAGTGCGTTGTTTTGCCAAAGGCTGAACACAATGCAAAGCACGACCGCCGTACCCAATAAAATGAAGTCGCGCCGCCGCCATTTTGACTGTGATTTTTTCATGAGCAGAAAACAAAAGCGCGGGGCGGGGATAGAACGACGCATTGAAATCTGATGCACTCGCCCGAAAAACCCTTACCCCGCTTCTATAAAATATTATACCGTTATGATTTCAACCGTTTCTATTACAACATCCGTCATCGGCTTGTTTTGGAAAAAGTCTACTTTTACGCCTGCGATGGCATCTACCACATTCATGCCCTCAAACACCTGCCCGAATACGGTGTGCTTGTAGTCCAGCCACGGTGTGCCGCCTTCTGCCTCGTAAGCACGCACACATTCTGTGGGGAATAGCTTTTCCGAAGCCGCTTCGAGCTGTTCCAGCATGTCGTCGGAGACGGTTTTTGCCTGTACAATAAAGAACTGACTGCCGTTGGTGTTCGGCCCTGCGTTCGCCATGGAAAGTGCACCGCGCAGGTTGTGGAATTCTGGGCTGAATTCGTCCTCAAAGCTTTCGCCCCATATGCTTTCGCCACCCATACCTGAACCTGTGGGGTCGCCGCCCTGAATCATAAAATCGTTGATAACGCGGTGAAAAATCAGCCCATTGTAATAGCCGTTTTTGGCGTGTGTTTTGAAATTCTCGACCGCCTTCGGTGCGGCTTCGGGGAACAGGCGCACTTTGATGTCGCCCATAGAGGTTTTCAATACGGCGATTTCTTCGCCTTGCTTCGGTGTTTCCAGTTGCTTCATGTCGGCAAACTCCTTTTATATGGTTTCATATTACGTATAGTATACCAAATTCTGTCAGATGAATCAATAACAGAAAAGAGGAATTTGATTTACAGTCGGCGCATACACTTTGTTTCGCTTGAAACGGTCAGCGATTATCTTGCGCAGTTTCCAAGACCTGCGATACAAACGTTTGCGGCGAAATGCCGAATCGGTTGTAAATGTGAAAAACAATATCGACAGGCAGGCACGGCGGCAGTTCCCCGTTTTCCGGTCTCGTCAGGCTTTGCACGCCGTTGCCAAGGAGTACCGCCATTTCTTTTTTGGGGAAAGGCGGTTCTCCTTTCGAAGAAATGCAATGTTTTTCTGTAAAATTTGTATCTGCTTTTCGTTGTTGGGGTTCATAGGTTGTTATTCCTACATTTTGTGTGATTTACAACCTATTCTACACTAAATTTTTAAGAAAGGCAGATTTTGCATTTAACGGATGTAAAAAATTTTTTGGCACATAGAATTCTCTAAAAACGTAGGGGACGGACTTGCTGTCGCCGCACAAAATTGCACAAATGAATGGCTTTGCCCATTTCCTATGTAATATTCAATATACTTTGTGCCGATGGGAGATTCTTCGCTACGCTCAGAATGACAAGTCTGTGCAAGCCCGAAAAAACGGACAGCCGCGAGGGCTGTCCTCACAGCGTGCTCTGCAAATCTGCCGTATGTCCCGATTACAAATACTTTGCCAATGCTTCAACCTTTTTCGCATCCGCCGCTTCATATTTCCCGAACGGAAACGGTATGCCTATTGTCTCATATTTTTCCGCGCACAGTTTTAAAAACGGCAACAACTCGATTTTTTCAATGCACGGGTATTGTGCGCAAAATGTCCCCAGTGCCGCAATATCCTGCGGAGCGTCATTTACGGTAGGTGTAATGACCTGCCGTACAATGACACGCTTATTTTGTCTCTGCAAATATTCTAAGAATTTTTGGACGCTTTTCAGCGGTATGCCGATGTATTTTTGATAACGCTCCGTATCGGGAAACTTGATGTCCAACAGTACAATATCGGTGACGGTAAGCAGTTCTTTGACGGATGCGTCCAACCGAATACCCGATGTATCCAGCGCGGTGGAGATGCCGTCCGCTTTGCAAAGCGTGAACAGCTCCGTCACAAATTCCGGCTGTAACAGCGGTTCGCCGCCCGAAACCGTTATACCGCCGTTTTCACCGAAATAGGGCTTGTAGCGCTGTACGGTTTCAAAAATTTCCCACGCTTCTGCTTCGGTGCCGCCGTTTTTGTCCCATGTGTCAGGATTGTGACAATACGGACAGCGAAGCGGACAGCCCTGTAAAAATACCACACTGCGCACACCGGGACCGTCCACTGTGCCCATACTTTGAAAGGAATGAATTCTGCCGATCATAGAAACACCTCATCCTTTCCAAAACTTACGGTCCAAACTACGGTACTGCACCGCCTCGGCAATGTGCGGGACATCGATTTGCGCTTTGCCGTCCAAATCCGCAATCGTGCGGGCAACTCGAAGAACCTTGTCATAAGCCCGCGCGGAAAGTCCTAATCTTTCAAATGCATTTTTCAGAAGTGCTGAAGCGGCGGGCATCGGCGTGCAGAATTTTCGTGTGAGCGCCGCATCCATTTTGGCATTGCAGGAAATGCCCGTACCCTGCAATCTTTCCTGCTGTATGGCACGCGCCTTGTCTACCCGCGCTTTTATGGCGACAGAGGATTCTTCCTTGGCAGTTTTCGACAAATCGTCAAAATCCACAGGCGGGACTTCAATATGAATATCCAGTCTATCCAAGAGCGGACCCGATACACGTGACAAATACCGCTGCGGTGCGCCCGCGGGACAGGTGCATTTGCGGGTCGGATGTCCGAAAAATCCGCATGGGCACGGATTCATTGCGCACACGAGCATTACCGAACACGGGTAAGAAAAGGTTGCCGCTACGCGGGCAATAGTAATTTTGCCGTCCTCAATGGGCTGACGCATAATCTCCATTGCCGTGCGTGAAAATTCGGGCAGCTCGTCTAAAAACAGTACGCCGTTATGCGCCAAAGAAATTTCGCCCGGGTGCGGTACGGTGCCGCCACCCGAAAGCCCGGCGGGGGAAACTGTGTGGTGCGGGGAACGGAACGGGCGCGATTTGATTAACGAAATCTCGGGCGGCAGTGCGCCCGCTACGGAATAAATGTTTGTAGTTTCCAGTGCTTCGTCAAAGGTCATGTCGGGGAGAATCGACGGGATACGCTTGGCAAGCATACTTTTGCCCGAACCGGGCGGACCGATCATCATCACATTGTGCCCGCCTGCGGCGGCGACTTCTAATGCACGCTTTGCCTCATACTGCCCTTTGACATCGGAAAAATCGGGTAAATCCGCAGGGGCGGTGTATTCGCTGTAATCCTTTGCAGTAATCGGCGCAATCGGCACTTCTTTACGCAAATGTGCGAGCAACTCCGCCACAGTCTTGACGGGGAACACTGAAATGTCCTCGACAACTGCGCCTTCGGCAAGATTTTTATAGGGAATATAGATTTCACGAAAGCCTGCCTTGCGTGCCTGAATCACCATCGGCAATACGCCGTTGATGTGGCGCACCTCGCCGCTCAAAGACAATTCCCCAATGAATGCACGCGTTTCTGTATCGCATTTCAGCTGTCCCGTGGCTTTCAGCACCGCGATGAGCACGGGCAAATCGTAAATCGGACCTTCCTTGCGGATGTCAGCGGGAGCCAAGTTGATGGTGACGCGTGAAACGGGGAAATCCAGCCCCGAATTGCGAATTGCTGAACGCACGCGCTCTCGGCTTTCCGAAACGGACGCATCGGGAAGCCCCACCATATCAAATCGCGGCAGACCTGCGGATAAATCCGCTTCTACTGCGACCGTATACGCTTCCAGCCCGCGTAATCCCACACTGTGCACGCTTGCAAACAAGAAACCATCTCCCCCGAAAAGATAGTTTATTTTAGCATAGATTGGTAAAAATCGCAATTCGGATAATTTGCATAAAAATATCATTTTTTTATTTTGCATGTTTATTGACAATATATATATCATTCTATATAATTAGCCTGTAAATATTAGATGTGACAATTTATTATATCTTAATTAAATATATAAATTTGAGCGTATAAATGATGCGTTATCTATGGAGCGGAGGAGCGATAATCTTATTTACAATGTCTCTGATTATTAGAGCGGGTATCGAATTATAAACCATTATTACGCTCACGCTTGGAAAAGCATGGATATTAATATTTCTTTAGCAGACAATTCGGGAAAAGAAGTTTCTTTGTCGATTACACCGTCTGCTTCTGAAAAATCGTGGCCGATATACAGTTATGTTTCATTTAACTTTTGAGGAGGATTTGTATGGGGGTAAAGAAACGATTTCAAAAAAAACCGCGTGTTGTAATTCTATGGATATGTGCGTTACTTTTACTTTTGGTGTTTAGCATCTACACAGCGGTGTTTTTTGCTAAGACAGAAAGCAAGGAGAGTATTTTACAGCATATGAAGGCGTATTCCTATCAGCAAACTTCGCCGCCTGCGGCACTTACTCTGTCCGGAGATGCAGTGTGTGAAAAAAACGGATATACCGTATATACTGCGGCGCCAAACGCTGATAATGTGCAGGAACTGTATTTATTCAAAAATGTTTGCAGGCTGGGTATACGCAGATATAGATCTGCGATACACACGGCTTCCCCGTTAGAGCCAATCGGTAATTTTTTGTATGTTGATACGGCGAAGGACGGAAGTCAGAAGAGCGAGTACTTCTTTTACAGCGACAATGCTTTGAAAATCACGAAGATAGACTGCGATTTCAGCAATGCAAAAGGCGAAACGTATATAACCTCTGTACACACGACGGAAACCGAACCGTTTGTCCGTTGTGTTGAATTGGAGAATATGAATTGGAAGCTGCGCAGCATCAGCGCATATAATCGTAACGGCGAGGAAGTGTATACTTTCCACACAGGATTGTTCCCTGCCGTATGACCTGTATCATTTCCTGCCCGCATAAGTGTGCGGGCAGGATTTTTCTGTGTGTACGCCTGTTTTCGATTTGCTTTTCAAAGGCTTTTGTAGTATACTGTATTTACAAAATCTGTAAACGACAAGCCGTAACGGCTTTTGGGAGGTTTTTTATGAACGATATTCATATGCTATATGACCTTTGGTGTGAAAAGGCGACGGCAGACGCCGACCTTTTGCCCGAACTGCAATCTGTACAGGGGAACGAAGAAGAAATTTTAGACCGCTTTTATAAAAATCTGGAATTCGGAACGGCGGGCTTGCGCGGCGTCATCGGTGCGGGTACAAACCGCATGAACATTTACACGGTCAATCAGGCAACGCAGGGACTGGCGGATTATCTGAATGCCGATTTTCAGAGGCCTTCGATTGCCATCGCGTATGATTCACGTATTAAGTCCGATGTTTTTGCGCGTTCCGCTGCCTGTGTTTTGGCGGCAAACGGTATAAAGGTGTATCTGTATCCCGAGCTTGTTCCGACGCCTATGCTCTCTTATGCGGTGCGCGCGCTTAAGTGCAGTTCGGGCATCATCATCACCGCGAGCCACAATCCTTCCAAATATAACGGCTACAAGTGCTATGATCCGAACGGCTACCAAATGACCGATGAGGCGGCGGCAAAGACCTATGCTTATATCCAAAGGGTTGATATGTTCACGGGCGCAAAGACGGTGGATTTTGATGCAGCGCTCAAAAACGGCACCATCGAATACATTGGGCGTGAGGTATTTGAGGATTTCTACCGTGAGGTGAAAAAAGCGCAGGTCAATCCTGCTGTGTGCAAAAATACGGATTTGTCGGTGATTTATACGCCTTTGAACGGTACGGGCAATTTGCATGTGCGTGAAATTCTTCGACAAATCGGCATCCGTGATGTGACGGTAGTGCCCGAACAGGAACTGCCCGACGGCAATTTCCCGACCTGCCCGTATCCGAATCCGGAAATTCGGCAGGCATTTGAATGTGCGATAAATCTTTCGAAAACGAAAAAAGCAGATTTACTGCTGGCAACCGACCCTGACTGTGACCGTGTCGGTATTGCTGTGCTCGATGACGGTGAATATAAGCTGATGAGCGGTAACGAGGTCGGCATCATGCTGACGGAATATCTTTTATCCTCTTTAAAAGAGCAGGGCAAACTGCCTGAAAATCCGATTGTGGTGAAGACCATCGTTACCTCGCGTTTGGTGGAGAAAATCGCGGAAAATTACGGTGCTCAGACGGCGGATTTGCTGACGGGCTTTAAGTATATCGGCGAGCTTGTTACAAATTTGGAAAAGAACGGCGAAACCGACCGCTTTATTGTGGGTATGGAAGAGTCCTACGGCTATCTGCGCGGCCCGCATGCACGCGACAAGGATGCGGTGGTTGCCTCTATGCTGATTTGCGAAATGGCAGCGTATTATAAGGCGAAGGGCATGAGCCTGTATGCCTTTATGCAGAGCATCTATCAAAAATACGGCATGTATCTCAACACGCTTTTAAATTTCTCGTTTGAGGGTGCGGCAGGCATGCAGAAAATGGCGGATATGATGAACGCATTGCGGGCAGAGCCGCCGAAGGCAGCAGCAGGGGAGCCCGTACAGGAAATTACGGATTATAAAGAAAGCGTTCGTAAAAATATGCAGACAGGTGAAACATCGGCGGTTACATTGCCGTCCTCCAATGTTTTACAGTATCGTTTAGAGGGTGCAGACAGTGTGATTGTCCGTCCGTCAGGCACAGAACCGAAAATCAAGGTGTATATTACCGCTGTTGCGCCGACACGCGAAGGGGCGCAGGCGAAAGCAGACCGAATCGCAGCGGATATGGAAAAAATTCTCGGCGTGTAAAGGGGAATGCAGGCAATGTTTAACAGTAAGGCTGCAATACGGATTATTGCCATTGTGCTTGCCGTATTAATGCTGTGCGGCGGTATAAGTGCTTTGGGCAGTGTGCTCGGCAATATGTAATGTTCAGATGCGGTTCGCTGTTCGAAAAAACAACGAACCGCACAGACTTTGTTGATTATTGCCATTCTTTTGACAATTTCTGAGCGATTATACAGTTTATACAAAAAACAAGTTGACAAATCGTGAAAATATGTTATAATATTATTTACATAATTAAGTTGTGTTCGTATTCCCTGTTGTGAGGTGAGCGCTTTGGCAATCCCGACGGACAAGTCCGCCGATTTGGAATCGCTGGCACTTGCCGCGCAAAGCGGCGATGATGCGGCGTTTGCCCGTTTAACGGCAGAAATGCTGCCATCTGTGCATTACCGCGCCGTTCGGCTGGCTACTGCTTTTTTAGACGCAGATGACCTTACACAGGAGGGAATGCTCGGGTTGCTTTCCGCAGTACATACTTACCGCGGGGAAGCGGCGGCCTCCTTTTTGACCTATGCGGGTGTTTGTGTGCAAAATCGCATGCTGTCCGCATTGCGCCGCGCAGCAGGGGGGAAGAGTGTGCACACCGTGTCCACAGTGCCGCTTGCGGACTGTGAATTGCCGGATTCTTCATTGTCTCTGGAGGAACGGCAGGACCTTCGTGAGGAGTGTGTACGGTTGCTGTCTTTGGTGGAAACACGTTTGTCTGACACCGAGCGAACTGTACTGAAATTATTTTTAAGCGGCCGGACCTACCGTGAAATCGCGGTAACGCTCGGTATCGCGCCAAAATCCGTTGACAATGCGCTTCAAAGGGTTCGGCAAAAGCTGAAAGGGTAACCTTTCGGTTCTCCAAATTGTTATACGCCCTTTCTCGGCAAGGAGAGCATTGACACTATGCAGCGGTGCGAACCCGCTCGGGGTAAAATATTTTTTCAAGCGAGGTACCAAAATGTACGAAGACAAGACCATCATTTGCAAAGACTGCGGCAACGAGTTCGTTTTCACCGCAGGTGAGCAGGAATTCTACGCAGAGAAAGGCTTTGTAAATGAGCCCCAGAGATGCAAACCCTGCCGTGACGCCAGAAAGAACGCAGCCAGAGGCGACAGAGAGTTGTTTACAGCTACTTGTGCTTCCTGCGGCGGCGAAGCAAAAGTTCCCTTCCAGCCCCGTGACGACCGTCCGGTGTATTGCAGTGAATGCTTTGCAAAGATGAAGGAACAGGCATAAGCTTTTAACATTGTTTGAATAGATTATGCGAAAAAAGCGCACACCGAGAGGTGTGCGCTTTTGTTCTGTGTAAGGTAACAGCCCGTGGGAGCGAACTCATTTAAAAATCTGTACTGTCACACGCAGTCTGCCTTTTTTGGTTGCACGGTCTATGCCGAGATACCGAAAACGTCCGAATCCGCGGGCGGATACAAGGCAGTTTCCTTTTAAAATCAAATCGGGACGGGTGCAAATACAGCTGTCTGCAAATACGCGCTCCGCGGCAATCAGATTTTGCGCTTCCCTGCGGGAAAGACGAAATACCGCCGCTAAAAGTGCATCCAGCCGTTCGCCGGCAACCACAACCGATTGCGGTTCGGGTTCTTCCGTCAGCGTTTGCGGCAGTGCTTGTACCTGTGTGCTGTGCACGGTCGTATGCCGCACACGTTCTAAATTATCGGCAATATATTCGGCAACATTTTCCATACAAAACACATAGCCGCAGTTTTCTGCCAAAATAATATCTCCGAGCATTTCGCGGCGCAGTCCCAAAGCCAAAATACTGCCGAGGAAATCCCTGTGCGTGAGCGGGTCTGCAAATTTTTGCTGTACCGGTGCAATTTTCAGCAAAATAAACGGTGCGTTATCGTATGCCTCTGTTTCATCAGTTGTTCCGAAACAGGCGGTTTTGCGTTCTGCCGCCGTGAACCCGCCGAACAGCACAAAACGGTGCGGTAAACGCATTTTCTGTAAAACACTTTGCTCGTGCAGGTTCAGAAAGTCTGAAAATATCAGACAATGCCGTGTTTCGGCACGGTCACTAAGCTCTTCAAATCGATGGCGCAGTGCCGTATCATTATCCGTCATGGCCGACTCCCGATTCCTTTGTGGATTTTTTGCGGCTGTACAGCACGCGTGCAAGAACGCCGATTGTCGCGGCAGGTACGGCAATTAAAATCAGCGTAATAATCAGCTTCATCGGGATATAATCATAAATTGTATCGCCGAGCAGGGTAAATAGAATCACGCGCGGTGCAATGCCCGCAACAGACAGAAGCAAATATTTTATAAACGGATATTTGCTGCCGCCGAGAAACAGACTGACGAAATCAATCGGAAATACAGGCAACAGACGCATTACAAATACGGATGCTGCACCGCTGCGTTTTTCCTGCATTTCCAGGATTTTTTGTCCGCCTTTTTTAGATTGCAAAAACTTGCCGATGTATTCACCGCCCAAAAACAAGCCGAATACATATGATACAACGACTTCCAGCAGAATTCCTGCCAAGTTGACCGCGACGGCAGTCAGCGGTTCAAACACCATGCCGACGGAGACATAGAACAGTGATGCGGGAATGACGAATACAAGCCCTTTTAAAATGTATACGCCGAGTACGGTCAGTACGGCGGCAAACAGCGACGGCGCGGCATCGGCAAGCGTACGCATATCTAAGTGCGTTAATGTGTCATAATTGCAGAGTACAGCGGCAAATACCGCTAAGGCGACGGTAATTTTGAATATCAGTTTCAGAATTTCCTTTTTCTTTCCGGTAATGCGAAACATCCCTTTCTTCTGAATTATATCTATTGTAACACAAATTTTCGGGAAAAGGAAATTTTTCAACAGAAATATGAGAATATGCTTCCAAACAGGATTTACGGTAAAGCGTTAAGGTGCCCGTTAAGTACATTTGCAATATCCGCACGGATGCAAACGGACTGCTTTTCAATTTCAGGCGGGCAGACAGCCCTGCACCCGCGCCGATTACAATTGCATCGGCGGTTTCAATTTCGTTTTTTTATCTGTCAATTTGTGTGGAGTAACTCCCGGTAGATGTTATAATCGAGTTCCTTAAAGACATTGAAAATCACCTCTATACTGCTGTGGGTTTTTGCTTTGTATTTCTTTACGGTCTGTACGGCGATTTCAGCCGCCGCATCATTCGGAAAACGGAATTCTCCTGTAGAAATACAGCAAAGAGCAATACTTTTTATGCCGTTTTGCTCGGCAAGCTCTAAACAGGAACGGTAGCAGTTGGCAAGTAAATTCTTATCCTGCTGTGTTACATTGCCTCGGGTAATCGGACCGACCGTATGCAGAATGTATTTGCACGGCAGATTAAAAGCTGGCGTGATTTTTGCTTTGCCCGTTTCTTCTTCGTGCCCTTGCTTTTGCATCAGTTCCGCACAGGCAAGACGAAGCTGAACACCCGAAAATGTGTGAATCGCATTATCAATGCAGCTGTGACAGGGGCAGAAACAACCAAGCATGCGGCTGTTTGCCGCGTTGACAATTGCGTCACATTGAAGTGTGGTAATATCGCCCCGCCAAAGGTACAGTCCTGCTTGAATCGGCTGTAAATCAACAAGGCGTGTAATTCCCTTTTGCCGTATTTCCTCTTGCAGATATGCATCTTGTATCTCTAAAAATGTCTTATCTACAGTCTTCGGCAAACGGACATTTAAAAGAGAGCGAAGCAGGGCTTTTTGTTCCTGCGTATGCGGCGGAAGGTTCTGTCTTTCGTACTGCGGCTGTTCCTGCAAAAGAAATTGAATTAAGAACAGCCGCCTTTCTGTTTGTGTCATTTTATATCACTCTTATTGGCATAGTTCTGAATCGGGATTGTCGATAAACCTTAATCTCCTCCTTCCCATAGGGAGGTGGATCGCGCTTGCACGTGACGGTGGGAGAGAAAGCCTGATTTCCGTCTGAACTGTGTTAAAACTCCTCGGCATACGGCAGTATGACGAGGAGTTTACCTTGTTCAGCCAAAAATCTGCTCGTTTCTGACTGTTTCGCACCGAAAGCGCAGGGGCAAGGTTTTGGCGTATTCGGACGCGTGCGTTATGGTTATGCAAAGAAAAACCCTGCAGTCATATCAAGATAATTCTGTCCGCTGTATTGCAGATACTGTGCAGATACTTTATTTTTGAATTCCTCTGCAGTCTTGCAGTCGGCGGCGATAGCCTTCAGACTTTCAAGATACGCAATTTTGGTTTCGGCGTCCTTTAAATCTTCGGGCGTGTAGTGCGAGGTCAAAATCAGGGCATATCCTTTGTCAATATAGCTTTGCAGTTCTGCAATCATCGCATCTGCGTGTCCTGCCCCCGCGACAATGGAGTGGCAGTTGTGCCCGAGCATGTGCGTGTAAACTGCATTGATTTCGGGAATTTCAATATCAAAGGCGTCTGCCGTCTGCTGAATAACAAAGTCAATACCGCCGATGGTGATTTTGCCGTTGTCCAGAATATTTGTAATCTGATGCACGGTGTTGTCAAAGGTTTTTCCAAAGGCATTGGTGAAGTTTTGGATTAAAGCCTTGCCACCGCCGTTTTCGGAATATTCTTTCGCGTTTTGTGTGGCGTATTTCGGTACTTCGGGCAGGAATGTTGCACCTGCGCCGTGATAGGCAATCAGCATACCCCCAACTTCCATATCAGTGAGGTACGCTGTTAATGCTTCATTGTTGTCAAAGAAGCAAGGGGATTCAATCAGAACCGCTTTGCCGTTCTTTTCTAAAATGAATACCTCATCGTCAATGAAGTCGTTTGTTTTGTAAGCGTGCAGCTTTACAGCACCGAAGTCGTAAATGTGCATTTCACCCTTTGTGAGTTTGACGGTTTCAAATGTGTTTTTGTTCATAATGGTTACTCCTTTCGAGGATTGGTTCCCCGTGTGATTTGTCTGTATTGTACACAGGCAATTTACAGCCGACAAGTACGCACTTTCTTGTGCCGCAGTTACCGAAAGGAAACCATTGGGCGGTTACCGTAGGGAAACAAATGCGCAATTTTAAGCGTTTTATGCATTTTAGTGAAATCAAAAGTTTTTTGAAAAATTTTTTGCAATGAGGCAACGGAAGTAAGCATTGACACAAAATGGGGGATACGGTAAAATATAAATGAAAGTATCTTTTAGAAACTAAAAATGAGGTTGTATATATGAATACACAGAAATCCATAAAAGAATTGCCGGCATGCCCCGTTGAAACTACATTAACCTTGATTGGCGATAAGTGGAAGGTTTTAATTCTCAGAGATTTACTGCCCGGGACAAAACGGTTCGGGGAGCTGAAAAAGTCTGTCGGCGGCGTGTCGCAAAAGGTATTGACTGCACAGCTGCGGGATATGGAAGCGAGCGGACTTTTGACTCGTACAGTCTATGCAGAAGTGCCGCCGCGTGTGGAATATACGCTAACGGAGCTCGGACAGAGCCTGAAACCGATTTTGGATGCAATGGGAACGTGGGGAGAGGCGTATAAAACTTGCTTGCAATCATGAAAACAGCAATAGAAATTGTGTTCCGACGATACGGAATGTAAATCCTTGCCGATAACGCTGTCCTCCGTCCAGTAAGTGAGGTCGCCGTCTTTTTCCATTTCTGTTTTCATCTGTTTTTGGATTTCATGTTCTATAGTTTCAAAAAAGCGATTGTCCGCCGCCATGTCCCCAACTTTTCCTACGTTCGGAACAGACACAGGTTTTTTATGAATATTAAAGACGCTCATACCTGTATTTGCGAAAAAGTCTGCATTTGCAATCTGTGCATACTCCATTAAACCGACAGTTCTGGAATCACCGATAAATAAGGCGTCTCCCATGAAAAAACTGTTAGATGTCGGTGCATCGGCATCCGAGGCGACGGGTGGGGAAACGGAAAAAGTTGTGTTTTGCGAAACCGATTCGGCTGTGTCTGTGATGGCATTTACAGGGGAGTTTTTTTCGAAAAGCCAAACTAAAAGAGTCGTAACGATTAAAACGCATATGGAAATAAGCGTAATTATATTGGATTTTTTCATAACCTTTACCTCTTAAAATCTAAAATATAAAAATGGATCATCAAAACCACGGCACAGACAGTATACGCTTGCACCGAATATGACAGTAAGTATTCCGAAAATGACGGCGCGGTTTTTCAATTCTTTTAAAATACGAAACGGCAGTTTCGTAGAAAACAAAATACCTGCGATGAAAAAAGGTGCATACTGCCACAGGTATTTCAGATAATCATATCGGAATACCGACCACATGCCTTGCCCGAAAAATGGGAAGAGACGTGTGAAGAGTAT
>DKUE01000024.1 GCA_002490525.1 Ruminococcaceae bacterium UBA7212 | reverse complement strand
CTGCGCAACTGCGGCGTCATCGACCCCGAAAATATTGATGAATACATCGCGTTTGACGGCTACATGGCACTTGCAAAGTGCTTGAAAGAGCTGACACCTGCGGAAGTTATCCAGATTGTCAAGGATTCAGGACTTCGCGGACGCGGCGGCGGCGGTTTCCCGACAGGTCTCAAATGGAGCTTCACCGCGGCAAATGAAGCAGACCAAAAATATGTGGTCTGCAATGCGGACGAGGGCGACCCCGGCGCGTTTATGGACCGTTCGGTGCTTGAGGGTGACCCGCACTGCATTGTAGAAGCCATGACGATTTGCGGCTATGCAACGGGGGCTACCGAGGGCTACGTATATGTCCGTGCGGAATATCCCATCGCCGTGAAGCGTTTGCAGATTGCAATTAAACAAGCGCGCGAATACGGGCTTTTGGGCAAGAACATATTTGACAGCGGCTTTGACTTTGATTTGCATGTGCGTCTTGGCGCCGGCGCGTTCGTCTGCGGCGAAGAAACCGCACTGATGACCTCGATTGAGGGCAACCGCGGTGAGCCGAGACCCCGTCCGCCTTACCCCGCAGTCAAAGGACTTTTCGCAAAGCCCACCACAGAAAACAATGTGGAAACCTTTGCAAATATCCCACAGATTATTCTGAAGGGCGCGGACTGGTTTGCCTCTATGGGTACAGAAAAATCCAAAGGTACCAAGGTATTCGCACTCGGCGGCAAAATCAAAAATACCGGTCTTGTCGAAATTCCGATGGGCACGACGCTTCGTGAAATCATTGAAGAAATCGGCGGCGGTATTCCGAACGGCAAAAAATTCAAAGCGGCACAGACGGGCGGTCCCTCCGGCGGCTGCATCCCCGCTTCGCTTATGGATACCCCGATTGACTACGACAACTTAACCGCCATCGGCTGTATGATGGGTTCGGGCGGTCTCATCGTTATGGATGAGGACAACTGCATGGTGGACATTGCGAAGTTCTTCCTGAACTTCACCGTAGACGAATCCTGCGGTAAGTGCACACCCTGCCGCGTCGGTACAAAGCGTCTTCTCGAAATGCTTGATAAGATTACTGCCGGCAAGGCAACAATGGAAGACCTTGATAAGTTAGAAGACCTTTGCAACTACATCAAAGCAAACTCGCTCTGCGGACTCGGTCAAACCGCGCCCAACCCCGTGCTTGCAACGCTGAAATTCTTCCGCGAAGAATATGTGGCGCACATTCAGGACAAGAAATGTCCCGCAGGCGTGTGCAAAGCACTGATGACCTACTCAATTGAAGCGGACAAGTGCCGCGGCTGTACTGCCTGTGCGCGCAAGTGCCCCGCAGGTGCAATCGAAGGCAAGGTCAAAGAAGTTCACACCATTCATACCGATAAGTGCATCAAGTGCGGCGTCTGCATGGAGACCTGCAAATTCGGTGCGATTGTTAAGAAATAAGGAGTGTGCCCAATGGAAACTGTTAACATTCAAATCAACGGCATGCCCTTGAGCGTGCCCAAAGGGAGTACGATTCTGGAAGCTGCACGGCTGGGCGGCATCGAGATTCCCACCCTTTGCTATTTAAAGGACATCAACGAAATCGGCGCATGCCGTATCTGCATGGTCGAGGTCAAAGGCGCCAGAAGCCTTGTAACCGCATGCGTTTATCCCGTCAGCGAGGGAATGGAAATTTTCACCAACACCGAGCGTGTCCGCCACTCACGCAAAACCACGCTGGAGCTGATTCTTTCCACCCATGACAAAAGCTGCCTTTCCTGCGTGCGCAGCGGGACCTGTGAATTACAGCAACTCTGCAAAGAATTCGGCGTAGACGACCCGAACGCATATGCGGGCGAAACCGTGCACTACGACTTTGACGACTCTGCGGCGCACATGATTCGAGACAACAACAAATGTATTCTCTGCCGCCGCTGTGTGGCGGCGTGCGATGCGCAAGGCATTTCGGTTATCGGCGCCAATGCGCGCGGTTTTGATACGCACATCGGTTCTGCATTTGAAAAGGACCTCGCACGCGTATCCTGCATCTCCTGCGGCCAGTGCATTGTAAACTGCCCGACAGGCGCAATTGTTGAAAAAGATGACACCGGCAAGGTTTTAGAAGCCATCAACGACCCCGACAAGTTCGTGATTGTACATACTGCGCCGTCTATCCGCGCCACGCTCGGTGAAGCATTCGGCATGCCGATAGGCACAAACGTAGAGGGCAAAATGGTTGCGGCATTACGCAGACTCGGCTTTAACAAGGTATTTGATACTGACTTTGCCGCCGACCTTACCATCATGGAAGAAGCACACGAATTCCTAGACCGCGTACAGAACGGCGGCGTACTGCCGATGATTACTTCCTGCTCGCCCGGTTGGATCAAATACTGTGAACACTACTATCCTGAATTGATTCCGCATCTGTCCACCTGCAAATCTCCGCAACAGATGTTCGGCGCTACCATGAAAACCTGGTATGCACAAAAGCTCGGCATGGACCCCAAAGATATGGTCGTGGTCGGCGTGATGCCCTGTACGGCAAAGAAATTTGAAACCAAGCGTCCCGACCAGGCGGCATCGGGCTATCCCGATGTAGACATCTCCATCACCACCCGCGAGTTAGCACGGATGATCGAAAGCGCAGGCATTTATTTCAAGCATCTGCCCGATGAGGAGTTCGACAGCCCGTTCGGTGAATCCACGGGCGCGGCAACCATTTTCGGCGCAACGGGCGGCGTTATGGAAGCGGCTCTGCGTACCGCAGTCGAAACCTTGACGGGAGAGACACTCGAAAGCGTAGACTTTACGGAAGTACGCGGTATGGAAAACATCAAAGAGGCGGCTTATGATGTTGCGGGCTTAAATGTTAAGGTCGCTGTCGCCAGCGGCACAAAGAATGCCAAGGTCCTGCTTGACAAAATTAAGGACGGCACTGCCGATTATCAGTTCATTGAAATTATGGGTTGTCCCGGCGGCTGTATCAACGGCGGCGGTCAGCCGATTCAGCACGCGGTTGTACACAACTTCGTTGATTTGAAGTCAAAGCGTGCCGAAGCACTGTATAAGGCCGATGCGAGCAACGCAAAGCGTAAATCGCACGAAAACAGCGCCATTAAAGAACTGTATGCAGAGTTCCTCGGTGAACCCGGCAGCCACAAGGCGCACGAAATTCTGCACACGTCTTACGTTGCCAGAAAGAAATACGAATAATTTCTTGCACGGCGTATAAGGAATTTGCCGGACGGCACTATACACAAAAAAACGGACAGTGTTACACTGTCCGTTTTTTGTGTTGAAAAACAAATGCAGTTGCTTGCTTTTTCACATCTTTCATTGGTTTTCCAACCGAAAGCTTACTTTCCAATTTCCCTTGGTCAGCATTTCAGAGGTAATAAAATCACCATACAGCTTGTAATTTTGAATTTCAGCTTTCGGAATATCAAAAATGTAATCTCTACCGATGATTTTTACACCGTCTTTGTAGGTGAGAAAATCCACCGTGCCGTACGGTTGAACCGTTTCACCGTCTTCATCCGTCAAATATATCCATTCGTGTGCATCCTTATCCAAACGGTGTTCCGTCATGACCTGTACCCTTAACTTACCGTTGTAATATGCCACAGCGGTGACTTTTGTGTCATTGACGGTACACAGCACATTTACCGGAGCTACGATGACATTGGTTTCGGCATCTTCCATATTCAGCGTTGACCCACCTTTATAATACACGCCGATTTCCCTTTCCATACCGCTGTTATCAAGTTTGCGGATTTCAGTTGCGGATTCTGCGTTTGCGAGGTCAAAAGCAATCGGAACATTGTTTTGTTCGTTTTTTCGACTTAAAAACGATTGCACGGAAAAATAGATTTTTTGCCCGCGCAAATCCACCTCTTTGCCGTTTTCGTGTTGCGTAACGGTAATCAAAAACGTAGCCGTTTTGCGGTTTGCATCGTATCCGATACGCTCACAGTGCCCGGCGATGTCAAAATGACTGCGAATATCGTAGCTGTCAAACAAATCTATACTTTCATCAATTCTGTCTTCGGTTAAGTCCTGCATAGAAATATAAACTTCAGCCGTGCCTTCGTGAATATAAGCAGAGATAACCTCCATGCGAATCCCGTTATCCTCACAGGATTTACGAACCGGTGAGAAAAACTGTGCCACCGCAGGCGAGACATCTTGCATTAGATTGTATACAGACGGGCTGAAATTTGCTGAAGCACTTACGGTGACCGACAAGCATACCAAAACAGCCACGGCAACAAGTGCAGGGTGATGCGTGCGGGTTCTTTGGGCAGACGGAGCTGTATTTTTAATTTTTTGCATTGTTTGCTGAATCAGTTCGCGTTCGGGCGTCAGCTTCCCGTTAATACTGTCAAAAATTTCACGGTTCATAAAAATAGTCTCCTTTCAACATTTCACGCAGTTTTCCGCGGGCTCTTGCCAACTGGGATTTTACGGTTGTGTCTTTTCTGTGCAGAACACGGCTGATGTCGTCAATCGTCATATCTTCAAAGTAAAAAAGCTGTATCACTGTTCTGTACTTTACAGGCAGTCGACACACGGCATCATATACGGTAAACTCCTGTTCCGTCATACACGAAGACAGCTGCATTGCCGCATCTAAAGAGACCGTCCTTTTTTGCCATGCACTCCGATGGTGTTTTTTGCAAAAATTTACGGTAACCCGTATCAGCCAATATTTTATGTGCTCTTCGGATTCAAATTGGACATGGCTTTGAAAAAATGCCAAAAAGACTTCCTGAAAAATGTCGTCCGCGTCAAATTTTTGCTTCGTATTTGTCAAGGCAATTCGGTATACCATATCAGAATACTCGCGTAAAATTTCGTCAATATAGCTGTCTGTATCGGGCGGCAGAACGTGCACATCATCCACTCCTTTCAACTGTAATATCCGTGAAGTGTGTAAAAGGTTGCAAAAAATATATAAATTTTATGATTTTCAGCAAATCCCCCTCGGGCACTGAATTTAGAACATTCAGTCCCCGAGGGGGTATTACATAACTCCGTCCGGTTGCCAAAATAAAAATTTTGTTATTTTAAGATATATTTCCATGCACCGTTTTCCTGATAATAATAAAACTCGCTCAAGGTATCCTCACAAAAAACTTTCAGCATACCCTCCATATCCCGTGCTAAGCGCATATGCAAAAGCTCTGACTTGTTTGCCCAGAAAACCTTTCCCTCTTCGGAGGAATGTAAGACCCCCTCAAACTGATTGGTTTTATAAAAAAGAACCATATACCGTGAGCCGTCATCATTCAACCGGTCTTTAATACCGCATAACTGCGGAGCAGAAATCTTAAGCCCTGTTTCCTCAAACACCTCCCGAATCACTGCGTCCGTAAATGACTCGCCTTTTTCTACATGTCCGCCGGGAAAAGTAATGCCCGTCCAAGACCCTTTTACTCGGTCCTGCACAAGTACCTTATCCCCGTCATAAACCATACACATATTCGTGAATTCTACAGATTCCCTTTGGTGCACCCTCTGTCCTCCTGACTGCTTTCACATGAAATCATTAACAAGACTCAGTCTCTTCCCTTACGTTTTTTGCCAAGCAGACGGTCTAAAACAAAAGAAAGATACCCCAGTGTAATAAACGCTACCGTAACGGCGAGCACAATTAAAATCACCTTGTCCCAGCCGTATAAATCCACATCCAAAAACGGATACGGGTAACGGCTTGTGCCGCCGAAGCCTGTAAATGTGCGGGTGCTCACCTCTGCGCGCACCATAGCAAAGGCAAAGTACGCATACGGCAGAACGAGCCACGCAAGCGGATACATCGCTTTATACTGTCCTTTCGGCACAAACAGAAAATAGTCGAGAATCACGAGGGCGGGCACGGCGTAATGCACCAAAATATTACTGACGGAAAGCGCTGTCACGGGCACGCCCGCGCCCGCCGCAGTACCCATAAAGCCGTTCAGCATAAAATGATACACAAGTCCCGTTACGGCAATGCACATAGTTACCGCACCGCGTATGAGCGCATTTTCCTTTTTGGGCTGGGCAATCACCAATACGGCAAAATAAATAAAGCACAATATATTGCTCAAAACGGTATAATAACAGGACAGCATTCTGAGGTCGCCTTTGTCTGCCATACCTGCATACTGCAAAATAATGCCCGCCTCACACACAAATAAAAAGAAGAGGCGGTAAATCTGTTTGAAACGTCCGTTGTGTATATACATGTCTTTCCTCCGGTGTTCTGTCGATGTACTCATTTTATCATTTTTTGCCGTACTCTGCAATTCTTTTTGAAATCTGCTTGAAAATACTTCCGAACTTGCATATAATAAACTTATCGCGGAATCCGTTTTCCGCAATTTTATGAAATAAAGGTGAGCAATATGGCAGATTTAAAAGGCAGCAAAACCGAAAAGAATTTGATGGCGGCATTCGCCGGCGAATCTCAGGCACACACCAAATATCTTTACTATGCCTCCAAAGCAAAAAAGGACGGCTATGTGCAAATCGGCTCGCTGTTTGAAGAAACGGCGAAAAATGAAAAAGAGCATGCGAAAATCTGGTTCAAGCTTTTGCACGAAGGTATGCCCTCTACACCCGATAACTTAAAAGACGCGGCGGCGGGTGAAAATTATGAGTGGACAGATATGTACGCAGGCTTCGCCGAAACCGCACGCGCAGAAGGCTTCACTGAGATTGCCGCGCTGTTTGACGGCGTTGCGGCAATTGAAAAAGAGCACGAAGAACGTTACAAAAAGCTGCTTGCCAATATTGAGGGCGGTTTGGTCTTCTCCAAGGACGGCGATGCAGTATGGCAGTGCTCCAACTGCGGGCACATTGTGGTCGGCAAACAGGCACCCGAAATCTGCCCCGTTTGCGCACATCCGCAGGCATATTTCCAGGTACGTGCGGAAAACTATTGATATATTTTATCAATAGGGAGTCGATGGTATTGGCGAAATATGTATGCACCGTTTGCGGCTATGTATACGAGGGTGAAGAACTACCCGAGGATTACGAATGTCCGCTTTGCGGCGTAGGACCTAATCAGTTTGAAAAGGTTGAAGACTGAAAAATCCCTTGTGTCCGATGAAAAGACACAAGGGGTTTTTCTCATTTCTTCTGCAAATCCAAAATACAGATTTGATGTGGAATTGTAAATTGATTTGGAAATTCTGACAATATTTCCATATGCCGTTTTCGGAATTTCGCTTTTTCTTCTGCGGACAGTGCTGCCGCGCCGATACCGCGACAAGCGTACATGCGCCCGTCCCAACTTTCGCGCGTAAAGGGAATTTCCTCTGTATACTCTACACAGCGCACAAGCACAAACGGCGAGTCATTTACCCAATCGGGGATTTCCGCCGCCTTTCGGCGATAATCGCACCCGCTCCAATCGGGATTGAATGCTTTCACCAAATTTTCACTCGCCGCCGCAATTTCACTTTCCAACGGCAACCAAGCCATATACAGAATTAAGAATCTGCCGTTCGGCTTTAACAGACGGTGAATTTCCGCAAGTGCTTTTTCTCGGTCAAAATACCCAAAGCACTGGCAGGCACTAATCACATCAAAGCTTTCGCTCGGCAAATCCGTATGCTCGGCAGATGCGACCCGAAAATCAATTTGCATATTTTGTGCGGTGGCAAGGCACTTTGCATATACAATTTGCTTTTCCGTTACATCCGCGCCGACCCAATTCGCGCCGTGTACATACATGGCGCGCGGCAATACGCCCGTCCCTGTGCCGAGGTCCAAGCAGTCTTGCCCCGCAAGCCCCAGTCCCTCTGTCAAAAACGCCCGTTCATAAAAAGAATCGGGATAGATATCACGGTACTGTGCGTATTCCGCCGAGGTTTCACCCCAATTAAAAGCTTTGCCGCCATCTACACCTGAAAACTGCATTTTCATGGCAAATTATTTCTCCATTAAGGTGACCATAACTGCCTTTTGCGCATGGAGACGGTTTTCCGCCTCATCGAAAATCTCATCGGCGTGTGCCTCAAAGACATCTGCGGTGATTTCCTCGCCGCGGTGCGCAGGCAGGCAGTGCTGTACCATGCATCCGCTGTTGGCGGCGGAAAGCAGCTTTTTGTTAATTTGATACACGCCGGCAAACACCTTGCGGCGTTCGGCAGCTTCTTCCTCCTGCCCCATGGACGCCCAAACGTCCGTGAAAATCACATCTGCGCCTGCGGCGGCTTCCATCGGGTCTCTGTGCAGAGTAAAGCCTTGATACGGCTTTGCAAAATCCAATACCTGCTTATCGGGGTCGTACCCTTCGGGGCAGGCAACCGACACACGCATACCTGTTTTCAAACCGCCGACAATCAGAGAGTTCGCCATATTGTTGCCGTCACCGATATAGCACATTTTTAAGCCGTCCAAATGTCCTTTATGCTCACGAATCGTCAACAGGTCGGCAAGGACCTGACAGGGATGGCAAAAATCGGTTAATCCGTTGATAATCGGAATCGAACCGTATTTCGCCAAATTCTCCACCTCACTCTGCGCAAAGGTGCGAATCATAATACCGTCGAGATAGCGTGAAAGCACGCGTGCGGTGTCTTCAATCGGCTCACCGCGCCCGATTTGCAAATCGCGGTTGGACAAAAACAGCGCCTGACCGCCCAACTGATACATACCTGTTTCAAAGGAAACGCGGGTTCTTGTAGAGGACTTCTGGAAAATCATACCCAAAGTCTGCCCTTTTAAACGCTTATGGGCAATGCCGTTTTTGGTTTCATACTTCAACTGGTCGGCGAGATTCAGAATATCTTCAATCTCCTGCGGGGTCGTGGTTAACAGGCTTAATAAGTGTTTCATATATATTTCTCTCCTTATTCACGCAAAACGCTTTCCAAAATCGAAAGCCCTTTGTCAATTTCTTCGTAAGTAATCGTCAGCGGCGGCAGCATACGCAAGGCGGATTTTGCTGTTAGAATCAGCAGACCTTCTTCACAGCATTTTGCGGCAACCTCGCCTGCTTTTTTAGTCTTTAAATCAATACCAATCATCAACCCGCGCCCGCGAATTTCTTGGACTTCCGTAAAGTTCTTTAGCTTTTCACAGATGTAATCGCCTTTCTCGCGAACGGACTGTAAAAACGCTTCGTCCATCCGTTCGAGCACTGCCAAAGAGCCCGCACAAGCAACAGGATTGCCGCCGAAGGTCGTGCCGTGTGTCCCCGCCGTCAGCGTGTTGCCGAGTGTTTCGGTGCAAAGGCACGCGCCCATCGGCAATCCCCCGCCGATGCCCTTTGCCGTTGTCAAGATATCCGGCTTTACGCCAACAGTTTCGTAAGCAAACAGTCTGCCCGTTCTGCCAACACCAGTCTGCACCTCGTCAAAGACGAGGAGAATGTCTTTTTCATCACAAATCTGACGGATAAATTCAATATATTCACGCGGCGTTTCCAAAACACCGCCCTCGCCCTGAATCACTTCCAAAATCACAGCGCAGTCCGTACCGTCCAAAAGCTGTAAAAAGCCTTCTTTGTCGCCCGACTCGGCATATTTGAAGCCATCCAAAAACGGCGTGAAAAATTCATGGTAATGTGCCTGCCCCGTAGCAGTCACAGTGGCAATGGTACGCCCGTGGAAGGAATTTACGAGGCTGATAATATTGTAACGTCCGTCACCGTATTTGTCAAAGCTGTATTTACGCGCCAATTTTATTGCGCACTCATTCGCTTCCGCACCCGAATTGCTCAAATGCACACGCGCAAAGCCTGCACGTTCACAAAGCTGCTTCGCAGCTTTTGCCACCGTCTCATTATAATAAAGATTCGAGGTGTGCTGTAGGCAATCGAGCTGTGCTTTCACGGCGTTTTTCCACACCGCGTCGTTTGTACCGAGACTGTTTACGCCGATGCCCGCTGTAAAATCTATGTATTCGCGCCCCTCGCAGTCCCAGTAGGTTGCGTTTTCACCGCGCGCAAGCGCCACGGGAAAATGTGCGTAAGTCGGCATTAAGTAAGTATCTGCCGTTTGCTTGATTTCTTCAAAAGTCATTTTTGCTCCGTCCTTTGTCCGCTTTAAAAATCCGATATCACGCCGAAAACATCGTGCCGATGCCCGCATCGGTAAACAGTTCAATTAAAATAGAATGCGGAATCCGTCCGTCAATGATATTGGTGCGTGATACGCCGCGGCGCACTGCCTCAACACAACAGTCAATTTTCGGAATCATACCGCCCGAAATAATCCCCTGTGCCTTGAGAGACGGAATTTCAGACACCTTTACCTCTTGAATGAGAGTGGATTCATCATCTTTGTTGCGTAAAAGTCCCGAAATATCGGTCATAAGCAAAAGCTTTTGGGCATGCAGACAAGCGGCAATCTGCGCAGCGGCGGTGTCGGCATTGATGTTATATACCTCACCGTTTGCACCGCCCGCAACGGTGGAAATTACGGGAATATAACCGTTCTCAATGGTATCGCGAAGAACGTCCGTGTTTACTTTTTCAATATCACCGACAAATCCGATGTCCTCTCCTGCGTCATGTTTGGTCGCGGTAATCATATCGCCGTCCAGCCCGCAAAGTCCGATGGCACGCCCACCGTGACGTGTCAGCAGCTGTACCAAATGCTTGTTGACCTTGCCCGCCAACACCATCTGCACCACCTCAACGGTTTCCTCGTCTGTGTAACGAAGTCCGCCGACAAATCGGCTCTCTTTGCCGATGCGTTTTAGCATATCGGAAATTTCAGGCCCGCCGCCGTGCACCAAAACCACATTGACGCCCACAGAGCGAAGCAAAACAATGTCCGTCATTACTGCGTCCTGCAACGCCTCGTTAATCATCGCGTTGCCGCCGTATTTAATGACAACCGTTTTGCCGTGGTATTTTTGAATGTGCGGCAGTGCCTGCACCAAAACCTCGGAACGGTCTGCATAAGAAATTTTAGAAATATCCATAATTGCCTCCGAAAACAAAAAGCTACTTCGTCTCCCTTGTGAAAGAGAGACTCTTTTTTATCTGATTTTCGAGTGTGCGTATAGTTTTCGTTTTTACGGCGGCGAAGCGTATAAATTATACGCTTCGCCGCCGCAAAGGCGTAAAATATGTGTGCAACCGGAAATCAGGTTCTGTAGTCCCCGTTGATTTTCACGTATTCATAGGTTAAATCGCATCCATAGGCAGTCGCAGCGGACTCGCCGTTTTTTAAATCCACAAGGACGGTAATCTCATCTTCCAGCAAAATCTCTTTTGCTTTTTCTTCTGAAAATACGATGCCCGCGCCGTTTTGGCATACGGCAATTTCGCCTTTGCGCGAAAGGAAAGACACATCAATTTTCGTTACATCAATATCTGCGCCCGCATAACCCAACGCGCAAAGAATTCTGCCCCAGTTTGCATCCGACCCGAACATGGCAGTTTTCACGAGCGGAGAGCAAATCACGGATTTCGCACAGATTCTTGCAATATCTTCGCTCTTTGCGCCGCGCACTTCACAAATCACAAGCTTGGTTGCACCCTCGCCGTCTTTTGCAAGCATGCGGACAATATAATTGCAAACCGCAAACAGCGCTTGGCAGAAGATTTCGTAGTTTTCGTTCTCTGTTTCAATTCTCCCGTTGCCGCAAAGTCCGTTTGCCAGAATCGCTACGGTATCGTTGGTGGAAGTATCTCCGTCCACCGACAGCATATTATAGCTTTTCGAGACGCCCCAAACCAGCGCTTTTTTGAGCATTTCGGCAGAAATATTCGCATCGGTTGTAATAAAGGACAGCATGGTTGCCATATTGGGATGAATCATGCCGCTGCCCTTGGCAATCGCACCGATTTTACAGGGCTTACCGTCCAATTCGAAAGTTACCGAAACACTTTTTTGCACAGTGTCGGTTGTCATAATCGCCTGTGCCGCCGCATCAGAGCCGTTTTCGGACAGTCCATCGGTTAGGACTTGCATACCGTTTTCAATCGGCTTGAGGTCAATCGGCTGCCCGATGACACCCGTAGAACCGACAATTACATCGGACGCATCCATATGCAGATACTGCGCCGCCAAATCGCACATCGCCTGCGCCTTTTCCACGCCGTCCGCATTGCAGGTATTGGCAATACCGCTGTTGCAGATGACCGCGCGTGCCTTGCCGTTTTCCAAATTTTTACGCGTCACCGTAATCGGTGCACCGCATACGAGATTTTTCGTGTAGACCGCCGCCGCGTCACATTCGGTTTCGGACACAAGCAACATTAAATCTTTTTTCTCTTTATTTTTCCGAATCCCGCAGTGAATCCCGTTGGCTTTAAAGCCCTTTGGCGAGGTCACACCGCCGTTTTCGTTAATTTTAATTGAAAATTCCATATATTTCTCCTTAAAGATTCAACCCGTATTCCGCGGGCAGGCCCATTTTGAGATTCATACATTCGAGTGCCGCACCGCTTGCGCCTTTGCCGAGATTATCATAACGCGCAGTTAAAAGAATTCTCTGAGCATTGCCGCAAACGGTAATTTCCATAGAATCCTTTTCGGCTTTGCCGTTGGCGCAGATGAAGCCGGCTTCGTCAATACTTTCTTGATACCGCACAATCGGGGTATGGTATCTTTCTTTGTACAGCATTTTTATGCTCTCGGCCGTTTTTCCGTTCTGCAAGTCACCCGAAAATATCGGCACGGTTACCGTCATACCGCAGAAATAATCGCAGATATACGGACAAAACACAGGCGTTCGCGTAAGCCCCGAAATCTTTTGCATCTCTTTTAAGTGCTTGTGTTCTTGCGTGAGTGCATACAGGCGGGGGGCGTCTAACGCCTCTTCACGCTGTGCCGCCTCGTACTGCGCAATCCCTTTTTTACCTGCACCGCTGTAGCCCGACATCGCGTGGCACATAAAGCCGTAATCGGCGGGCAAAAATCCTGCGTCCACTAAGGGCTTGACAAGGGCGATAAAGCCGCTTGCGTAGCACCCCGGCACGGCAATGCGGTTCGATTGCTTTAAGGCATCGTCATGCGCTTTTGAAAGCTCGGGGAAGCCGTATACCCAACCTGCATCCGTACGGTGTGCGGTGGAGGTATCCAACACCGCCGTTTTTTCGTTTTCAATCAAGCCCACGGCTTCCACAGCCGCCGCATCGGGCAGACAGAGAAAGGCAATATCCGCAGAGTTGAGCGCTTCTTTGCGCGCCGCCGTGTCCTTCCGCAAATTTTCAGGTAAGGTAATCAGTTCAATATCGGTTCGTGTTTTCAGGCGGTCAAAAATTTTTAAGCCTGTTGTGCCCTGACTGCCGTCAATAAATACTTTGGTCATTTCTCTTTCTTCCTTGATTCATCTCTTTTTCAGCTCCCATCTTTAGAGAGAACATTCGGAGCCTTTTGATTTTAACGCCCCTACCAGGTTGCACATCACCGTAAATTGCTGCGAAAACGTAGGAACAGCCCTCGCGGCTGTCCGTTCTGCGGGCGAACACAGTTCTCCCCTACGCGGTTCGTATATTGCTGTTAGTTTGTATGCATTTCGTCGAGGCGCCGAGTCGTTGCCCCCAGACGGGGTTCGTGTATATCTGTCATTCTGAAACCGTAAACACAGAATCGCACATCGCACAAAGTAAATTTGTTGCCCACGTAGGGAATGGGCAGCGCCCGGTTCTGCGGATTCTGTAGGGAAGTTACCGATTTAAGCCTCTGACTCGCTCTACCTGTGCCAATACATTTTTCGGTGCGGGGCCGCCGAGAGAGGTGCGGTCGTTTACGCATTTGTCGAGGTCGATTGCTTTATACACGCCGTCGTCAAACAAATCGCAAATCGCTTTGTAGCTTTCCAACGGCAGAGTTTCGAGTGTCAAGCCCTTTTCGATGCACAGTGCCACGATTTCGCCTGTCGCCTTATATGCGTCACGGAACGGCAGCCCTTTGGAAACCAAATAATCCGCACAGTCCGTGGCGTTGATAAATCCGCCGGCCGCCGCCTTGCGCATATTTTCGGGGAGTGCGGTCATGGTATCGAGCATCGGAATAAACGCCGTTAAACACATTTCCACTGTGTCGAACGCGTCAAAAATCGCTTCCTTATCCTCCTGCATATCTTTATTATATGCAAGCGGCAAACCTTTCATCGCGGTTAACAGCGTCATTAAATCGCCGAATACACGTCCTGACTTGCCGCGAATCAACTCGGTAATGTCGGGATTCTTTTTCTGCGGCATAATGGACGAACCCGTAGAAAATGCATCGTCCAATTCCACGAATTTAAACTCCCACGAGCACCAAAGCACAATTTCTTCGGAGAACCGCGACAGATGCACCATCAAAATTGACAGCACACTCGTAAGTTCCATACAGAAATCGCGGTCCGACACCGCATCCAAAGAATTCTGCATCGCGCCGTCAAAGCCCAAGGCTTTTGCTGTCATTTCACGGTCGGTGTTGTAGGTTGTGCCTGCCAGTGCACACGCACCGAGAGGTGAGTAATTCATTCGTTTTTTCGCGTCAAGAAGCCTTTCCTTATCGCGCAGCAGCATTTCGGCATACGCCATTAAATGATGCCCGAACGTAATCGGCTGGGCGCGCTGCATATGCGTGTAGCCCGGCATCACCGCACTGTTATACTGCTCCGCTTTATTGCAAAGCACTGCAATCAAATCTGTCAGTTGTCCGTACAGTGCGTCACACGCTTTGCGCAAATACAGACGAATGTCAAGCGCAACTTGGTCATTTCGGCTTCGTGCGGTATGTAGGCGTTTGCCAGCCGCACCGACGCGTGCGGTCAGTTCCCCTTCTACAAAGGTGTGAATATCCTCCGCATTCGGGTCTATTTCCAATTCGCCACTTTCGATTTCGGCCTTTATCGCCGTCAACCCTTCGGTAATCGCTTTCAAATCCTCGGCTGAAATAATTTCCTGCGCGTGAAGCATTGCCGCATGCGCTAAAGAGCCTTCAATATCCTCACGGAACATACGGCTGTCAAATTTTATAGATGAATTAAAATCGTTTGTTTTCGGGTCAAGCGCCTTTTGAAAGCGTCCCTGCCAAAGCTGCATATGTTTTCACCTGTAATTCTTTTCTCTGTAATTAGTAGAATACGACAAAGAGCAAAAATGCCCTTTGTCGCGGAAATTGCACGGCGGGAGCAAGCCCCCGCCCTACGTTCAAATATCAGTTTATTTATTGTCTCTCTGCCGGTCAAGGAGCGCTTTCACCTTAATCGGCAAGCCGAAGAGATTAATGAAGCCTGCGGAATCCGCCTGGTTGTATGCGCCGCCGTCTTCGCCGAAGGATGCGACATTTTCATCATATAAGGTATATGGAGAAGTTACACCTGCGTTGATGATATTGCCTTTGTAAAGCTTCAGTTTTACATCGCCTGTGACGGTTTCCTGTGTTTTGTCCACAAATGCGGAAAGGGCCTCGCGCAGCGGTGTGAACCACTGACCGAAATAGACCAATTCGCCGAATTTCTGTGCAACCAGCTTTTTGTAGTGCGAAGTTTCGCGGTCGAGAGTGAGCATTTCCAAAAGCTCGTGTGCCTTGTAAAGAATCGCACCGCCGGGTGTCTCATATACACCGCGGGATTTCATACCGACCAAACGGTTTTCCACGATGTCGAGCAGTCCGATACCGTTTTTGCCGCCCAATTCGTTGAGTTTTTCAACCATTGCGAGACCGTCCAATTCTACGCCGTCCAATGCGGTGGGTACACCCTTTTCAAAGTGCAGGGTGATGTAGGTCGGTGCATCGGGTGCCTGTTCAGGCGCAACACCCATTTCGAGGAAGCCCTCTTTTGCATACATCGGCTCGTTCGCGGGGTCTTCCAAATCCAGACCCTCGTGCGACAGATGCCACACGTTCTTATCCTTGGAATAGTTGGTTTCACGGTTGATTTTCAGCGGAATGTTATGTGCTTCTGCGTATTCGATTTCTTCCTCACGGGATTTGATATCCCACTCGCGCCACGGCGCGATGATTGCCATTTCAGGTGCAAAAGCTTTGAGGGTCAGCTCGAAACGAACCTGGTCGTTACCTTTACCGGTGCAACCATGACAGATGGCATCTGCGCCCTCTTTTTTCGCAATTTCCGCAAGTCCTTTCGCAATGCAGGGACGTGCATGGGAAGTGCCGAGCAGATAGCTTTCATAATCTGCGCCTGCTTTCAAACACGGCCAAATGTACTCCTCAACATATTCCTTTTTGAGGTCTAAAACATACAGCTTGGAAGCGCCTGTCGCGATTGCCTTTTCCTCTAAGCCATCCAGCTCCGTACCCTGACCGACATCGCCCGAAACCGCGATAACCTCACAGTTGTTGTAATTCTCTTTGAGCCACGGAATGATGATGGACGTATCTAAGCCCCCCGAGTATGCCAAAACAACCTTTTTAATATCTTTTTTATCCATGAAAAACGCCTCCGTTTAAATTTACTTTACGCCTATTTTCCGTTGGTTTTAGGACGATTTTTTGTTATGATGAAATTATACACGGTTTTCTAATAAAATCAAGTAGTATTTGCATAATTATTCGTGCTTTTTTGCATATTCGTCTGTATTTACAATGGAAATATACATTTTATATTGTATTTTATGCAAATTTTAACCGTTTTTCTGAATAAATATGCAGCCATGGTGCTCTGCGGATTTTTTTGTGGCATGTCAAGCGCGAAAAATACATTTGATACGCCGATTGCAGGGACTCGTATTGCGTGTAGAGGTGCACCTAACGCTTGCGGAATGGGTACTGCCTATTCCCTATGCATAGATTAAATTTACTCTGTGCCGTGCGAGTTTCTTCGCTGTCGCACAGAATGACAGATACTCTACGGACAAAGAAAGAAAAAACCCGCCTGACCGTTTTGGTCAAGCGGGACTTACTTTTTTAAATCTGCGATTAGTCAGCCGTATAGGGCAGAATCGCGATTGCGCGTGCTCTTTTGATTGCTGTGGTCAGCTCTCTCTGATGGTATGCGCAAGTGCCTGTGACGCGGCGGGGAAGAATCTTCGCACGGTCAGAGGTATAACGGCGCAGCTTTGCAGCGTCTTTATAATCAATCTTTTCGACCTTTTCCACACAGAACGAGCAAACTTTTCTGCGTTTGCGGTTCATCGGGCGGCCGCCCTGAGCTCTATCGTAAGCCATTTCGTAATCCTCCTTAAAAAGTAAAAGTAAAAATCATTCCAAAAATCAGAACGGCAAGCCGTCATCCTCATCGGCACCGCCAAAGGGGAACGCATCGTCATCACTTGTCGGAAGCACGGAAAATCCGTCTGTACTGCCGCCTTGATAGGACGGTGCGGGACGGGACACGGCGGGTGCACCTGTGCCTGTTTCTGCTTTGCTGCCGCAGAAAGAAACATTGTCCGCGACAATTTCAACTGCGGTGCGTTTGTTGCCGTTTTTGTCCTCATAATTGCGGGTCTGAATAGAACCCTGCACCGCAATCATAGAACCCTTATGGAAATATCTCGAGACAAATTCAGCCGTTTGCCGCCAGGCGACAACGTTGATAAAATCTGTCTGTTTCTCCTCCCCCTGGCGCTGGAAACGTCTGTCCACCGCGACAGAAAAGGATGTGACCGAAAGACCGCTTGCGGTCGTACGCAGTTCGGGGTCGGCAGTTAATCTGCCCATAATAATTGCACAGTTCAGCATTTTTTACCCCTCACTCAGTTTTTCACGACGAGAGAACGCAACACGCCGTCTGTGATGTTGGCGACACGCTCCAACTCTGCCGGGAAAGCGGGTTCACAGTCGAAATGAAAGAGAACGTAATGACCCTCAGCCTCGTCATTGATTTCGTAAGCAAGTCTTCTCTTGCCCCATTCATCAACGCTTTCGAGAGTGCCGTTCGCCTCAATCAGTGCCTTGAACTTTTCAGACAAGGAATTTACTGCCTCTTCGCCGCCTTTAACGGAAAAGACAAACACTGCTTCATACTTAGACATTCTTTTTGCACCTCCTTATGGACTTTCGCCCACGAACCTGAAAAAATTTATCCGTGGGAAGGAGCTGTAAACACAAAATTATTTTACAGCGGTTAGTAATTATAGCAAATGAATCCTGTAAAGTCAAGGATTTTCGGGAAGTTTTCAGGTGTTTTACGGATTTCTGTTTATTTCGTGCGGGATTACTCAGTTTGCCCCAGCAAATAATCAATAGATACGTCGTAATATGCCGCAAGACGAATTAAAACCTGCGTTGGAATATCGTGTTTGCCGTTTTCATAAAACAAATAACAAACCTGCGTACAATTTACGTATTCCGCGACATCCTTTTACAGTAAATTCGTATCCTCACGCAAATCCCGCAACCGATAATTGCCGTTATATATATGATTCTTTATTTATTGGCTTTATTTGTTAATTTTTGCCTTTTAGGTCTTGCTGCTCTTGACTACGATGAATTTATGATTGACTCTTATATTGGGTGCGGTATAGTATTAGGTATCTTAGGGTGGGACGTTAATATTTTTCTTATTGTAAACTGAACCGGCGGTTGATGTACAGCCATCGGTTCAGTTTACAAAAGCATAACCTCGCTCGGGCAGACATGAAAACCTGCTCCTACGGTTCGTGTGAAGTCGTACGTGCGATACGGTATATCTCCGCTCTCAGCTATAAAATCCCCGCCGTAAATCGCATCGACTTGCGGCAAGGAAGGTTTCATCATTTTCAATAAATTCCGCTTTATACGCCGAGGTCCAGCATTTGCATTTTGGAGAATTTCTGCCCCCATGCATTTGCCCAAGCCTCACAATAAAGCTTATAATATGACACGTTATTTTTCTTTCTGTAGCCCTCAAAAAAATTACACCAAACTGCTGAAGGCAGAGCAATAACGAGGTAATACAGCGGTCCTAACAACAGGCACTGCCAAGTGTGCCCGTATTCATGAATACGGGTGTTATAAGTCCATTTTTGGCTTTTGTGATTATCTTTCATAAAGATAAACAATCCCATAGACAGCCCGCCCGAATTCCACGGCAAATAGACAATACGTGCATAACCGAAACGCTGCCAGCGGCGGTGCAGGAGCTTTGTACAAATCAGAAAAGCAATGCCGCCAACCAAATTGACGGGCAGTCCCCAAGTCCACTGCACCAGATAAAACAGGAAATCCTGCACGGCAGTTTTCGCATTTCGCTCTTTTTTCAGGGGTTCTTTCTGCTTGATGTTGACTTCGGTCATTTTGTATGAGCCTCCTCTTGTTTTTCGGCTTCTTCCGCCGCTTTTTTTGCCGCTTCCGATTCTAATAAAATCAGATATTCGCCGTTTTCATTCTGTGTGAGCGTATGCGTTTCCAAGGTATTGTTGCCTTTGCCGAGCCAGGTATTTTCATATTTCTGTCCCGAAATCAGCTCACAGCGTGCAATTTGCTCCGCAGTAAGCGTCACACTGCCGTATTTCTTCTTTGTAGCAACAGCGGCGCGAATCATGGTATGGTCCTCGCCGGTCATTTGAAATCGTCTTAATAAAAACAGCGCAATCAGTGCCGCAACAATCGGCACAACCGCCACACAGATGCGTACACCGAGAATTGCCTGCGGGGACTGTGCAAACAGCTCACCCGTTGTTTTTTCGTATTCCGAAACCGTGTCGCCCGTCACCAATCCGAAGCCCTGCAAGGCAAAGCCGACCATCGCCGCCATTACGCCCGCGATACTCTTTTTAATCAGCGTGCTGAAGGTCGAAATCACGCCCTCGCGCCGTCTGCCTGTAATCAGTTCGTCCACATCGGTTAAATCGGGAAAAATATTGGTAGAAACAAAACCCAGCCCCGACATGCCGAACGGGTACAGTACCATACTCAACAGCATTAAGAGCGACCAAACCCATGCGCCCTTGCCGCCGCCCGCCTGCATAAACAGACCGATTAAAAGTCCGCCGACCATCAGCGGCGTGACAATCGCACCGCAGCGTTTTTTACCGTATTTCATGGTCAGCGCATAATTCAGCGGGAACGCGCTTGCCTCCGCAACACCCGCCACAGCGTTAAACAGCGCGTATTTGCTGTATTGGTTGGCAAGATATTTGACGTAATACACTTTGGAATTCAAATAAAATCCCGTAGAAAACTGATACGCCAAACTCATAAAGAAATACTGCCGAAATGAGCGATTTTTAAAGACCAACACATATTCGCGCAAAATGTATTTGAGGTCCAGCGGTTCCACATGCATATGCTCAGAACTCGGTTCACGTGTCGTTTTAAACGTCATAAATACCGCAACAGAGAAAAATACGGCAAGTACAATGCCGATGACCGCAAACGGTGCCTTGGATGCGGACGAAAGATTATCACCCGACCCGAACAGCGAAAGCACCAGCACCGCAATGCCGAACGCAGGTACCATGCCTGCGGAATTAAACAAATACCCCATGGAGTTATACTGTGTGCGCAGATTATAGTCCGGTGCAAGTTCGGGAAGCATAGCGGTATGCGGCACACCGATGACGGTATAGGCGGTTTTGTAGAGCATGTACACCAAAATAAAAAACAGCATTGCGCCCGTTGGGTTTTCCTTGCCGTTCACAAGATAGCCGTTCCACAGCAATGCATAAGACACCAGCAAAAGCGGAATCCCCCACAGAAGATAGCGGCGGTGTTTGCCGTATTTCGACCGCGTGCGGTCGGTAATCAGCCCCATAACAGGGTCGGTCACCGCATCCCAAACGGTGGCAAGCATAACCACAATACCCGCCTGGTTTAAGGACAGATTGACAACATCCGTCAGGAAAATCGTAAAGTACATGCTGATGATATACCCGGCGCCGCCCATGAAAATGTTGGCGTAGCTGTAGCGCATCATCGGCAAAATCGCTGTTTTGAAATCCCCCTTGACCCCGATGGCACGCTTAAGTTTCTCCCCCATAGTTTCGCTTCCTTTCGGCTGTATTTTATTTTGCAGAGCATATTATAATCCGTAAGCCTCTTAACGCTCCTGCGAAACTTATATAAAGTTATCACATACTGAGCCGTCAGGCGAAGAATCTCACATGGCACAAAGCGAATTTGTTCTGATTGAGATTCTTCACTGTCGCGCAGAATGACAAGTAAGGAACGCCCTTAAGTGTTGTTCCCCAAAGGTTCAAAGAACTTCGATGGGTCGCCGCCCCCTATACGATCAGTGCTTTTTTTGACGTGCCGCAGGGAACACTATAAATCTTTTTTCATTCTGTCTTCCGCATAAAACGCATACCCGTGCTTTTGGTAAAACGCCCGCGATTCGGACCATTCCGCACCGTGTCCCAAATGTATATATACAGTTTTTATATTTTGCTCCCGCATATCTGCTTCCGCGCACTGCAAAAGCGCCGAACCGATTCCCTGCCGTTTCAGCGTATATTTCACAAACAGGCGGTGCAAATCCGCCTCGCATGGGTTTGTACGTTTATTGTAGCCGACACTGCCGACAACCCTGCTCTGCAAATTTAAAGCCACCCAAAACATACCGCCGCATTCGAAATAATTGGCTTCTATGTCCAATAAATCCTCGTTAAGTCCGGGGATTCTGCCCAAAGCGTTTTTGGCTTCCAGTATCATAAAAATACAGTCGTCACGGTACTGCGGCCGAAACGGTATGATACGAATCCCGTCGCTCATTTCAGCTTATCCAGCGGCAGGCTGTATGCGGGCAAAAAATCTTCTATAAATATTTCCGCTTCGGGGCACTGCATTTTTTCAAGCGCCTTTTCGGTCGCACGTTCCGCGTCCGTAAATTCGCTGTTGCCCGCCTTGCGCTCTTCAATGCATTTAATATATGCCGACAGCTTATCCGCCGCTTTAACGAGCACATGCAAATCCTCTTCTCCCTGCACGTTTTCGGACAGCAACGGTTCATAATCCGCACGCAAATCATCAGGCAGCATAGAGAGCAGCCGTGCACTTGCATACTGCTCCACCGCCGCAAATGCCGTACGCATTTCGCCGCTGTGATATTTTACGGGCGTAGGCATATCGCCTGTGATAATTTCGGGTACATCGTGATACAGGCCCAAAAGCGCCGCACGGGAAACGTCATAATTTTTGCCGAGCCTGCGGTTGCCGAGCACTGCCAGCGCGTGTGCCAGTGTTGCCACCTCGTAAGAATGCTGACTTAAGGTTTCGTAAGTTGTGTTGCGCATTAAAGCCCAGCGGTGAATATATTTAATGCGCGAGGCAAATGCAAAAAAATTACTTTTCATAAAAATTGCTCCCAAAAATATGCTCTAAGGTGAGAGGCGTTGAACACAATATGCCGAAACCTTGTTCTTACGGTGGTTTTTCATTTTTTCACCGTTGTCGAGCTCAAGGGCACTGCCGTCTCAAAAGCAAAAATCCATCCGTAATTCCTGCGCTTTCGGCGCGCAGCAGTTTAAACGGAAACATACCGTTTTAAACCATATCGGGTTCAACACCCTTCACCTTAAAATGCGAAGGTTCGCAACGGGAGTCCGCGCGAACCTTTGCGAAAAATCATTTACTATTGCTTAATTGTTTTACTCATGATAATTCAAGATACCAACATTATGCCATAAAATGTAGAAATCGAAACCGGATTTTCTGTAGGTATCCATCTGCGTACGTGCGTCACCCTTGCGGAAGCCCGCGTTGATAAGCCCCTGCTCCATGGCACCGTGCATGGTGCTGTCATAAGTGCGGATGCGCGCGGACATGACCATATCCGCCGGCGTAACGCTCGCCATTTTAAAGCCCGTCAACCACCAGTGCTTCTGCCAACCGCGGGTAAAGAATTTATTGCCGCTGCGGTAATCTTGTTCTGTTAAGTAGCAGTCATAGGTCATATACATCATATGGTCGTCATCCGCACAGAAATACAGTTCGTCTGTTTGCCCCGGCTGTTTATTGTATACACCGATTTCCGCGCCGCCGAACGGACCGTACTGCCCTTTCCAGAACTGCAAACGCCAACTCAAACCTGCATAATCAAAATCAACGGTTGTCGTAAGATAGGTCATATTTGCAAAAGCCGCAAGTGCATCATAGTGTGAAATGAAATTTGCCGAGCGCTGCCAGCTGTCCTTCTCCGTATACCACACGCCCTCTTTGGCATCGTAATTGTAACCGAGTGCATTCACCAAAGAACCGGCAAAACCGGAACCGTCCGCACTTTGATTGGTATTGCTGTTATTATTGCCGCTCTGATTGATGCTTGGATTGCCTTTTGTCGGCGCCGCCGTGGTTATCACAGCCGTAGAAGGCTCTGTTGTGATTTCATCCGTTACAGGCGCTACCGGCGTCACAGTGGTTTCAGGTGCGGCAATCGCATCCGCCCCGCGGGTAATTTCGTCATCCGCATCGTCCTTTTTGCAGGATGCAAACGAGCACACGATAAGCATTACGGCAAGCATCGCGGCAATGGCTCTTTTCACCGTTGAATTCATTGGATATTACCTCCGTCTTTCATTCGCCATATCCAAAACAGGTATGGTCACCTTACACAGTTTCTGCTCCAATTATCGCACAAAATCAGCACAGTGTCAATAGGTAAGTCTGTAGACCTACCGCCCAACTATTGCATTTTTTGCCGCAATGTGGTAGGCTATTTTCAATAGAACAGCAGAATAAGAAGTCTGTTTTTACAGGACAAGGAGAATATCAGATATGAGCATAATTAAAGACACCGCCCTGCACGCTTCGGGGGAGCAAAAAATTCAATGGGTAAAAAGCTATATGCCGCTTTTATCAGGGCTCGAAACGGAATTCCGCAAGGAACTTCCCTTTGAAGGACTGCGTGTGGCACTTTCGGTGCACTTGGAAGCAAAAACCGCTTATCTCTGCCGCGTTTTGCAGGCAGGCGGCGCCGAAATGTATGTCACCGGCAGTAATCCGCTTTCCACACAGGACGACATTGCCGCGGCGCTGGTACATGGTGGCATGGAAGTGTTCGCCGTTCACGGTGCAACCGCTGAGGAATATCACACGCATTTAAAAGCGGTTATGGAACACTGCCCCAATATTATTATAGATGACGGCGGCGACCTTGTGAATCTGATTCATAATGAATATCGGGACTTTCTGCCCGAGGTACTCGGCGGCTGTGAGGAAACGACCACGGGCATCATCCGTTTGCAGGCAATGGCAAAGGATAATGCACTACAGTTTCCGATGATGGCAGTCAACAACGCAAAATGCAAATATCTGTTTGACAACCGTTACGGCACGGGGCAGTCCGTTTGGGACGGCATCAACCGCACCACCAACTTGATTGTCGCAGGCAAGACCGTTGTTGTGGCGGGCTACGGCTGGTGCGGCAAGGGCGTTGCTATGCGTGCAAAGGGCTTGGGCGCAAAAGTCATTGTAACCGAGGTTGACGCGGTAAAAGCGATGGAAGCAGTCATGGACGGCTTCACCGTTTTGCCGATGACAGAAGCCGCCGAATCGGGCGATTTTTTCATTACAGTGACAGGCTGCAAGGACGTAATCACCGAAAAAGCGATGCGCCGCATGAAGGACGGTGCCATTCTCTGCAATGCGGGGCACTTTAATGTGGAAATCAATATCGGCGATTTGGAAGCGCTGTCTGTGGAACAGTTTGAAAGCCGTAAAAATATCACAGGCTATCGAATGGCGGACGGCAAAGTCCTGCATTTAATTGCCGAGGGCAGACTGGTAAACCTTGCCGCAGGCGATGGGCATCCCGCAGAGATTATGGATATGAGCTTTGCCGTGCAGGCGCTTTGCGCACGGTATGTTGCACAGCACCGTAATTTGGAAAAAGGCGTACATTTCGTTCCCGAGGAGATTGACCGAGAGGTCGCCCGCAGGAAACTGCTTGCATGGGGTGTAAAGGTTGATAGCCTTACAAAAGAACAGGAAGCCTATTTAAACAGCTGGAATGTATAAAGCTTAAAAATACACCTCTCCCGTACTGTATGGGAGAGGTGTATTACATTTGTAAAGCTTTTTTGCTTCACACTGTTTTCCGATAGACCAAAATATAAAATTCCGTTTCCGTTATCAGCGTTTGCAATGCGGCAAGCCGCGCTTGCTCAGTGCGCCCCGTTTTATAATAATACGGTGTCATTAAAAACAGGTTTCCGATATCCTGCGGCGAGGTCAGGTACAGCTCACCCGACAAATGCAGCTGTTCTTCCAATTTGTATCCCGCACGCACAAAATCGGCAACCGTATTTTGATACGGTGCATCGTACACCGCCGCTTTCAAGCCGTACAAATGCCGCGCCCCGGGAATCACTTCCACAAGCACGCCGTCTTTTTTTAATACGCGGGCAAATTCCGCTTCGCTGAACGGGGAAAAGATTTCCGTCAGTACATCGACACTCCAGTCCGAAATCGGCATTCGAAAGGCGCTTGCCACCGCAAATTGTGCCGATTTACAGCGCTTAGCGGCAAGATTGACTGCATCTTTGGAAATATCAAAGCCCAACACCTCTGCACATCCGTCCAGTGCCGCACAGATTGCCGCGGTATAATACCCCTCGCCGCAGCCGCTGTCCAACAGCGTGCCGCCGTTGGGGGTATATTTTTTTACCGTCTGCACCACAGCCGTACGCAGCTCGGCATATGCGCCCGTCTCTAAAAAATCTCGCCGCGCGCAAACCATGGCTTTGTTGTCGCCATGCCCTTTTGCGCCTGATGCGTGCGTCAGCAAATGCACATAACCGCTTTTGGCTTTATCAAAGCTGTGGCGGTTAGGGCACACATATGCTGTTCCTTGATTTTCTAACTGCCTGCCGCACACAGGACAGCGAAATCCGGCCATATAAAACACCTCGGAAATAAAGTAAGGACGAACTGCGTTCGCCCACAAAATAAGAACAGACCCTTTTCGCACTTCGGGAGATTCGTGAGGCACTTCTGCAAATCTACAAAAATTTGTCATTCTGCGCCGCAGGCAAAGAATCTCTCGTAGCACAAAGCGGATTTGTTTTGATTGAGATTCTTGTGCTTCTCAGAATGACAAGCAGGGAACGTTATACTCTGCAAATCGCTTTCCGCACCCTCTATGAGGGTGATTCCCCGCAGTGCGGGTTATTCTCCTGATAAAGGAAATGTCTGCGGAGCAGACAAAAGGGCTTGCCGCCGTCAGCGGCCGGCAAGCCGCAGGCGTGACTGAGGGAGTTTGCTGTGTCGTTCCGCGAAGTTACAGCAGATTTCTGCGGGCACCGGGGGCACGCCTTACAGGGATTGTATGTCACTGTTTTCGATTTCCTGCACGGCTTTCCGAAGGATTCGGTCTACATCCGCACCCTGAATATCCAAATTTTCCGCTTGGAAGCACCGCACATTCGGAATACCGTAAAAGGTTTTCGATAAAGCTTTAATATAGTCATAGCCAAAGTTTTGACTGCCGATTGTGCCGCCTGACGTTGTGACATAAATCAGACGCTTCGCCCGGCACAAACCGACAGGCACTCCCGCTTCGGTATACCGAAAGGTCAGCCCCGTAACTGTTACATACTCCAAATATATACGCAATACAGACGGAAACGCCAAATCCCAATACGGTGCGGCAATCACGATTTCATCCGCAGCCGCAAACTGCCTTGCATATTGAAACAACGGTGCCGCATAATTTTGCGCCGCAAGCTGTGTGTTTCTCTCTTCCAACCGGTTTCGGCACAGCGGTGCAAGATTTTCTCGGCAAAGGCAGACCTCGGTTATTTCTCCGTCCAGTTTTTCCAGCACTGTTTGTGCCAAAAAGTATGTACGTGAATTCGGTCGAACGCAAGCGTTGACAAACAGTATTTTTCGCATAGAGGTCTCTCAATTCGTTTTAATATTTCGAGCTTGAACATAAACCGAGAAAAGCTCCTGCGGCGTTTATTTGTTTCCTTCCGTCAGAGAACCGTTTCCCTGATTTTTTGGGTTTCATAGGGAACGAACGATGATGCGTACCGCAAAGTTTTATCAGATTTCAGTGGTTCGCCGAGATTGTCGCCCCCTACGGGGTACATTGTTTTTTTGATGGCACAAACCTGTCACTCCGCATCAATAACCACGCCGCGTGCTTTGCGTTGTTCTGCAAGCTCGCGCGTGACCCGTTCCTTCTTTTCACCGACCAAGTCATAGAAGAACAGCGGTACGGTGCAAAGAAGCAGAGATACGGCGGGAATAATTGAAATCAAGCTGAACATACCCGTGCGCACGCCCGCGTCCATCTCCAGCGGATTCGCCGTTACCTTGGCGCTGATGCTCGCCACGTCCAGATTGACAATCATATACATCACAATGATAAAGCTCGTACTGATAGCATTGCCGAGCTTTGTGACAAAGCTTTGAATCGCGGAACCGAGTCCCGTCAGCCGTGCACCCGTTTTCCACTCCATATAATCGAGACAGTCACCAATCATCGCGAACGCACAAACATTGATGGCACCGAGCGGAATACAGGAAATCACAAAGAAAGGCACGCACAACCAAAAGCGCTCATAGCCTAGGAACCAAACAATCATACTGGAAACCGCGCCCATTAAGGAGGTGGTGATGATGATTTGCTTGTAGTTGAACTTTTTGAACAGCACGGGCATCAACAGCATCGCGCCGAACATGCCAAGCGCACTTGCAATTTGGAATACAGTGGAAACCAAAGAAATATTGCTTTGCAGGGCGGCTTCCTTTTCAAGCTCCGTCAACCCCGTCAAATCCTTGCCGATGTAAAAGCTGTACCGTGCCACATGCACCGCGCCCGCCTGATACATATACCGCGCAGAAGAAAGAATCCCCATGGCGGCGGTCAGCATCAGCGGTTTACAGCTGAAAATCTGTCCGAGTGCGGTCTTTTCACCCTTTTTGCGTTTGGGCGGGTCAGGAATGTGCACACGCTCTTTGGATTTGAAATACACACTTGCAAACAAAATATTGCCGACTACCGCGCAGAACAGCGCAATGACCATATATTTCGTTTTTTCCAGTTCCGTACCGCTCAAATTGAATTTCGGCAATATAAAGCCTAAAATCATAAAGAATGCCATCGGCACAGCAGAACCAACGCCGTTTGCGGTACGTCCTTTGCTGATGATGCTCCCGCGCTCATCGGGATTCGGCGTCATGGCATTCGGCAGACTCCAAAACGGCACATCGGAGGCAGTATAAATCATGCCCCACAGCACATAAGTCACCGCTGCATAAATCATCAGCTTTGCACCCGAAAGATTCGGTGCGTAGAACAGCAAAACAGTTAGAATCGCAATCGGAATCGGCGTATACAAAAGATACGGACGCATTTTGCCGCGTTTCGGATGTGCCCTGTCCATCACATAACCCATAATCGGGTCATTAACAGCATCCCAGACACGCGCCAACAGCATCAAAAGCAACACGAACAACGGTGTCAGCTTCAGAACATTCATATAAAAGTCCGATATGTACGAGCTCATAATCGCATATATCATACCTTGTCCGAGCGCGCCAACGCAATACGCCAGCCATTCTTTTTTCGGTGTGTAGGTTTCCATTATAAACTCCCTCCTATTTTTTCGGCACGGGCAAAACCGCATCGTTGTCGGGGTAACCGCTGTTGTACAAAACGCCTTCTAAAAAGGCTTTTGGGTCAGATGCTTTCAAAACGCGCCGCAAAATCGGCATCAAGCGGTTTGCCAGCGCCATGAAAGCGACATATTCAGGCGTATCGGGCGTGTAAGGCTCATCGCCCGCATAAATATTGCGCACTACGTCAATCACAAAATCGCACAGCCGCCTCTCGCGCATCTCGGGCGGGATTTTCTTGGCACAAAGTAAAAGCCGCCCCGCTTTCTGAAAGGTCAATCGGTCCATCAGCTTACCCGCCGCCGAAATCGGCACGCGCAGCTTCCACGCCTTTTCTTTAGACAAACTGAACCCCTGACTGATTTCGCAAAAATGACGGATATCGTGCGCGGCGGAATCCAAAATATCCCGCAGCATAAATTCAAAATGGCCTTTGCTGTATTCCAAATAGCTTTTGCCGCCGAGGTCCCAATTAAGCTTGTCGATATGCTGTGTTTCCACCGTAAGCGTCTCTTCCGTCAGCGTCATCTTTCGAATCGGACTCGGGTAGCCGATTAAGCTTGCGGTATTGATGTCAAAAATACGGTTGCCGCGCGGGGAATCAAAATAGCTGATATTCTGCATGTGTGTGTGCCCCGTAAACATAAAATGCACACCTGCGTCAGCAAGCAAAGCGGCAATTTTTTCATGGTCCCCGAGAATCTCATCGGCAGGACTATACACAGGGCTCGGCGGTAAAAGCGGATGATGTCCCATCGCAAGCAGTGTATCCCCGCTTTTTTGGCCCTCTTCCAACTGTTCTTTCAGCCATTGCAGCTCTGATTCCAGATAGCCGTGAAACCCGCGTTCCCAGCCGACGCCGTCATCGTTGAGTGCGAACAGACGGATGTGTTCCGCAAGTTTAGTAACATAGGAAAAGCTTTCACGGTGTACAGAAAGCGCATCTTTCGGACCGAACTCCCAATATAACTCTAAAAGTTCGGGCTTTCGGAGCCCTTCAGACTGCACCTCGCCCCTGTCGGCAAAATAGGTTTTCGGATACGGCGGGTACGGCGCAACATCATGCGTTGCCGTCAGAACAAACACACGCTTGCCGCCCGCAGTTAAGCGCCGAAGCTTTTCGGGCAGGGCGTAATGCCCCTCTTTTTCGCCGTCGCTGACCAAATCGCCGCTGATAAGAACGACCTCGGTTTCTTTATCTGTAAGAAGTTTATCAATTGCGGCATCCAAAATCGCGCCGCTTTCCGCTACACATTTTTGGTCATATTTTGCGCGGTATTCCCACGCATCGCCCTTCGGTTTCAAAATATCCGCCGCATAATAATGCAAATCGGTAATCTGATAAAAAGATAACACTGCGCCGCCCCCTTTTCTCTCTACATATTATTATAAAAAAAAGTTCCGTACAATGCAATGCACGGAACAGTAGAAAAACAAACCCCAAATCTATACAAAAAAACGATTCTATTGTATAAAGCTCCACTCCATAAATCTTTTCTGCATAAATTCGTCGTTAAAGTGACGGTCGGCAAGCTGACCGATGTAAGAAGATGCCGCAATATTTTCATGCCGTGCCGACCAGCGCACCATGGCAATCGCCGTCACCGAAAGATTGACAAGCATAAAAACAGATAAAACCGCACAGGCGACTTTCCACCTCCGTCCATGTATTTTCCGAAACATCTTTTGAACCGCGGGCATGCAGAACCGCGCAAACAAAATCCCTGCCGCGCCCCAGACCAGCGTCATAAAAAAGCAGATGCGCCCCTTTACATTCAAAAATTCATGGCTGTAATCCCAGGCTTTCATGCCCAAGCCGAAATCAATCAGCCAACCGCAGAAATATTCTACGGCGTCCAGAATCAACGCCACTGCCAAAAAACGCACAACAATATTATGCCGCTTGAGCTTTGCGGCGGCAATATACAAAATTACAACGCCCACGCCGTAAATTAAACAAAACGGACCCCAGACCGTAACCACATGCGATTCCCAGCGGTGAAACCGCGCGAAACACCAAATGCCCTCTAACAATACGCCCGCCACATTGCCGAGCATAAACAGCCAAAACATATTTTGATAGGTAATGTCGTCTGCATTTTCCCGCGTTATTTGTAAGCGTGTTTCTGTATTCGCCGTCATATGCGTTCTCCTTTATACTGCAAAAACAAAAAATATATATCCGATACCGTTTGATTTTTTTGTCCTAAATGCAGTATAAACAGATGCTGTTCCGGCGGCAATAGATTTCCGAAAGTCTTAATACTTCTGTTTGCGGATTTTATTCTTCTTCCTTTTTCTGTAATTTTTTCGTAATATCTCTCTAGAACCGTAATACGCCCAGCCTACAGAAAACGAGTTCTCACCTGCCCTGCCGACCGCCAAAACGACACCCGCCGAAAAAAATTCTTTCGGCGGGTGTCAACCCATAAACTTATTTTAGCGTCGGTTACGGTTATCCAAGCAAGCCGCCGAACAAACCGCCGATCCCGCTTTGCTGGGTAGTGGGCACTTCGCCCCAAACCTGTACAAATATCTCTTTTCCTTTTTCGTATTCCTTGCCGTGCTCAGGTGTTGTGGCAATCACAATGCCCGCTGTGTGCGTACCGTCGTTTTCCTTTTCCACCTTGGTACAGGTAAAGCCTGCGGCTATCAGCGTTTGCACGGCGGCATCATACTGCATACCGGATACATCGGGCAGCGTAATATACTCTGTCCCCTTGCTGACCACAATTTTTAAATCCGAACCCATCGGCACACGCTGTCCTTCGTCAGTCCCCTGCGAAATAATATACTCCGCCTCGACATTGCTGTCATAAGCGTATTCTACTACAAAATGAAAACGCTCATTTAAAACCGTATCGCTTTTGATACGTGTATAACTCTGTCCGGTAAAATTCGGCACATCTACAAGTTCCTGCTCTACAGCGGCACCTGGGTTATCGGTTCCTGCAGTGTCACGCGTAAAGAACAAATATCCGCCGAGCACCAAAAGCCCGACCGCAATCACCACACCGAAGGAAATCAGCAGCATACGCGTCTGTTCCTGTTTGCGCAATATCTCCTTGCGCATTTTTTCCTTGCGGCGGCGTTCTGCCTCTTCTTCCTCAGTGGTCTTCGCTTTTAGTGCCGCATCCGCCGCGCTCTTTTCCGCAACAATGACCTTCGGCGAACCGGAAAGTTCCTCACGGTAGTCATCAATCGATTCGGTACGGCTGTCGGGTGTGATGGCCAAAGCGTGCTGAATCGCACTCACCGCATACGCAGGCAGGCTCTCGGCAAATTTGGCGGGAATCATCAGCTTATCGTTGGCAACACGTTCAGGTGCTTCCTGCGGCATACTGCCGATAAGCATACGGTAAGTCACCGCACCGAAAGCGTAAACATCCGTCCACGGACCGATACTGCCCGAACGGCTGTACTGTTCAATTGCCGCATAACCTGAAACAGGTTCAGCAGAAAAGCCGCTGTTCATTACACGCGCATCGGGAATCATGAAATCCGTCAAACGGATTTTACCGTCGCGCCCCAGGCAAAGGGAGTTCGGCGAAATCCCGCAGTGCACAATACCCATTTCGTGCAGTTTGGACACCGTGGACACCACAGGCATCAGCAATGCTTTCGTCTGCTCAAACGACAGATACCCCGTACGGCTTTTCAGTAAAAACTCACGCAGGGTAATGGTTTCCACATACTCCGAAACAGCATAGCCTGTCTCGTTTGCTTCAAAAATATCCAACACGGGCACAATTGCCGTCAACGAACGTACTCGTGCCAATTTCCGCCACAAATCAAGAAATGCCGACAATCCGTCGCGGAACAGTAATTCGCCGCCGCGTTTGATTTGCACGGAATTTGTGCCCTGTATACGGGAAATCAGCTGTTCGGGCAAAAACTCCCGAATCTGTACCGCAATCTTACGCGTGCAGTCCCAGCCCATATATGTAACACCGTCGCCGCCTGCGGACAGCACCCTACCGATTAAATACCGCTCCGCCACCAATGTATGCAACGGCAAATACGGCGCAATTTGCGGCGTGTCTTTTGAAAAACCGCAGTACGGACAGACCTCCGCCTCTCCGATTTCTTTCATACAGCCCATACAAAGTGTATCCTGCATTCTATCAGCCCTCCGAACTCAAATGTTTTTCCTCATCGGATTTCAGCCCATGGATTCTTAGAGTAAGACCTATCTTTACGAGTATATATCATAGCAAAAAACAAGGTCTGTTGTCAAGAATAAGCCTGCGACAAAAACAGACTTGCATGTTGATTTTGTATAACCATAGCACACGCGACCGGACACTTTTTAACTTATCGCCCTCGCAAGGCGACAGCCTTGCTTCGCGTTCCGCATCCAAAATTGCACCGCAATCCGCGCCTTTTAGGTCGCAGAATTTTCGGGTGCGGAATTTTGACTCTGCGCAGCATAAAACGCAGTCAATCCTTTCGGATTGACGAGGTTTTTAACAAAGCTGAGGCTGAAAGACTGCCGCGAAAATCGCATTCGTACGCGTGTGCTATGGTTACTCATCCTTTTTGTCCTCTCTCCATCAACCGTACCAGGCGCGGACGGTTATAGCGCTGTATACAGACAAACGGCAAATCGCAAAGGCTGCCGAACACGGAGGTCACAGTCCACACGCCCCACGCGCCGTACCAAAACCCCAGCACAATGGGGAGCAGACTTAAAAGCGCACTCACCTCGTGAATGATTTCATTGCGGCACATGGTTTGCACAATTGAAAACAGCGTTCTGTTTTCGATAGAATAGCTTTCGGGGTTCCCCGATGGCAACCGTTTTTTCCAACGGCGGACATGCAGTTTTTTATAAAGCGGCTTTTCAAACGCTTTCTCCGAAAACCACGCATTTTTGAAATTATAACGGTGCTTTGCAAGATACGCCACAGCAAGCCGCATACCGACATGATAAAACAGCACGCCGGATGCCGGCGCGAAAATAAAAAACACAGCCTTTCCTGTGAGAAGGCCGCCCAGCAAACAGCCAACGGACAAAACGGCAGTTCCGGCAAGCGCATAAAAAAACAGTTTTTGCATATCCGTCTCCCGTGATTTTGAAAATAGCTTTCTAATGTATACAGCATTGACAAAAAACTCATATAAAATACATGCATCGGGATATTGCTTTGCGCAAAAAACTGTTCTGAAAAGCAAAAAAGGCCGCCTAAGGCAGCCGAAGGAAAAAGATATCCTGCAAAATCGGGTTTAAATTCGCGCCGTCCGGCTACGCAACAAATCTGCCGTTCGGGGAAATAAACGTACCGCCAACGCGGGAAAAATCATAAAACCGTACAACCAACCGAAACTTGAAGCCGTGTGTATACAGCAGTTTTTCCGAAACCGCTGTATTAAAGAAGGAAACAATCGGTCCCATGCAAAATGCCGTAACCACCGTACCGATACCGACAGGTCCCGAAAACAGGAACGCCGCCGCCGTGCAGACAATATCCGTAATTACACGGCACCACTTATATTGCACATGTGTTTTGTCATGCAACACAAAGCCCATAGCGTCATACGGTGAAACGCCGAGAGATGCGGTGAAATACAGCGACGCCGCCAAGCTTAAAAGCAACACGCCGGAAGCCATCAAAAGTAATTTCACGGGCAAAAATACGGGTGCGGGAATAAATCGGGCATACAGTCCCGTAAAGAATTCGCAAACATAGCCCACGCCAACCATATTAAAAACCGTACCGAGGTTTACCAGTTTTTTGGAGCAAAGCAAAACGAAGCCGAGTAAAACACCGTTTACAAGCATTTGATAAAATCCGAAGCCTATTCCCAATTTTGCGCTGACTGCCATATTCATAGCCGTGAACGGGTCCACGCCGAGGTCAGACAGTGAAAACACCGATACGCCGAATCCCATCAGCAAAACGCTTGCCAACATCATGCAAATTCTGCGCATACCGTATGGACTTTTATATATTTCCAACGGATTGATTTGTTTCATAAGTTCTTTCATGGATATACCGCCTTGTATAAACTGCACATATGCAGTGCCTTTGATTTGCTAACAGTTTACAATTAAATGGGCGTTATGTCAATAAACAATACATACTTTTTGTTGGAAATTCGTGATTTCAGAGTCAAATACGAAATGCACAAATATCAATCTCTATTTTTGTGCAAGTTCACATGTGTTTAATAGAATACTTTCTAAAAGCAAAGAAAAAGCACTGTGAAATTTTAAATTTACAAAAATCCACAGTGCAAATATTTAATTAGTTCGTCAGTTTTTTTGTTGTATTTTTCGATTTGACATACAATTCACACAATCGTGCCGCCACCGATAACGGTGTCGCCGTCATACAGCACTGCCGCCTGTCCTTTAGTAACCGCGCGCTGCGGCTCGTTAAAAACAATGTGCAGTGTATTTTCATCCGTTTGCGTCACTTCGGCGGGCTGTTCCTTTTGATTGTAACGGATTTTCACCGCCAAACGCTCCGTCTGCTCCAAACGGTCACAAGCAGACAAATTGATATCGCGTACTGTCATCTCGCGTGAAAACAGGTCTTCATTAAAGCCTAAAACGACACGGTTCTGAAGCAAGTCCTTTTCCACCACATACATTGAAGCAGGCAACGCCAGTCCAAGACCGCGGCGCTGTCCGATAGTATAGCGAATAATCCCTTTATGTTCCCCGAGTCTGTTTCCCTGCATGTCCACAAAATCGCCGTTCGGATAAGTTTTTCCCGTATATTTTTCAATAAACGAAAAATAATCGCCGTTCGGCACAAAGCAAATGTCCTGGCTGTCATGCTTTTTGGCATTGACGAAGCCGTTTTGCTCGGCAATTTCACGTACTTCGCTTTTTTGCAGTCCGCCGAGCGGAAAAAGCGTATGCCGAAGCTGTTCGGGTGTTAAAGAATAAAGCACATAGCTTTGGTCTTTTTTCGGGTCAACCGCTTTTTTTAAGAGAAAGCGACCGCCCTGTTTTTCAATACGCGCGTAATGTCCCGTGGCAACATAATCCATTTCCAGTACCGTAGCTTTGTGCAATAAACGTTCAAATTTCATATAACGGTTGCAGTCTATGCAGGGATTCGGTGTAAAACCCTGTTCATATGCGCATACAAACCGCCGCATGACCTCCCGCTCAAAATCCGCTGTCATATTAAGCACATAATGCGCACAGCCCAAACGCGCGCAAACACTGCGCGCATCCTCAATATCGTCCAAAGAGCAACACGCTTTTTCTTTCGGCACGCCGATTTCGCCGTTGTCAAACAGCTTCATTGTCGCGCCGACAGTCTCAAAGCCCGCGCGTAAAATCAAATATGCCGCCACCGAGCTGTCTACACCGCCGCTCATGGCAACCATTGCTTTTTGTTTCGTTTCTGACATAGTATTTCCTTCTTTACGCGGTGCGGCACCGACACCCTATAGGACTCACAGATTTTGTCTCTTGCGATACATGAAAAGATGCGTGAATAAGTGAAAAAGCGTTCGAAATGCGTACAGCGGACATTTTCTTTTGTCCCGACGCGTACAAGGGTACGCGAGTGGGCGAAAAAAATGTTCGGGGTGCGTGCATCCGTAAAAATTTCAGCCGCCTAAGCGAATCATTTCATCAATACAGCGGCGCGCCTTTGCGATAGTGTCTGCGTCCAGCACAATTTCCGCGCCCGCTTCGCCGCACAGGGCATGATAAACATCCATCAGTGTCGATATTTTCATATTGGGGCAAATCAGTTTTTGGGAAAGATAGTGGAATTTTTTATCTGGACACACATATTGCAGATGCTCTGCAATACTCAATTCCGTCCCGATGATGAATTCCCGACAGTCGCTTTGCATAGCATAATCCATAATTCCCGAAGTGGAACCGACATAATCGGCGTGCTTAACAACCGCCGCCACACATTCAGGATGCACAAGCAGTTGCGCGTCCGGATGCTTTTTCTTCGCAGAGACGGCCTCTTCTTCCGTAACCGATGCATGAATGGGACACCCGCCCTGCAAAAGCTTGATATTTTTATTGGGCACCTGTTCGCGAACATATGCACCGAGGTTGCAGTCGGGAATAAACAGAATATTTTTATTTTCAATCTGCTTGACAATTTTGACCGCCGAAGAAGACGTTACGCAGACATCGCAAACGGTTTTCAGCGCTGCCGTGGTATTGATGTAGGCAACGACAGTATAGTCCGGATACTGCTGCTTAACCGTTTCAATATAGGCTTTGTCCATCTGTTCCGCCATCGGACATCCCGCTTCGGGATGCGAAAGCAGAACAGTCTTTTCGGGAGAAAGAATTTTCACCGTTTCCGCCATAAATCGTACGCCGACCATCAAAACGGTTTTTTGCGGTGCATTTTTAGCCTTTACGGACAGCGCATAGCTATCGCCCGTAAAATCCGCAATCTCCGATATTTCATGCGCAACATAGCTGTGCGCTAAAATGCAGACATCCTTTTCTTTCTTCAGCCGCAAAATCTCTTCCTGTATATTTTTTATCATAAAACCTACCTCTTATCTTATCGGACAAATTGTTTCCTTCATGATACGCAATTCCGCACAAAAAATCAAGTATCCAAGCAGATAAAAGCCGTAAAAATCCCGATTTATCCGCACAAAATGCGTGTATTTGTATTTTTTACAAAATTGTAATAATATTATAAATTTGTAACAATCCTTGTTTTTTCAGAAATTCGATATATAATATAAAACATCCTATCATGTAAAATTGTGTGCAAAACAAATACTGTATTTACTTTGCCAAAAGGAATTTTTTTATGCATAAATTTCTGTCTTCCCCAAAGGTGCAGCGTCTGCGGGAATTTTTGATGACAGGACGGTATATGATGCTCCTGTTCGCGGTTGCCGCCGTATTTTCCACCTTTGAACTAAATGTCTCCGGCGTGCTGTGTTTTGCCGTTATTATCGGCATCACCTTGGTTGTCAGCGATGACATGCTTGCCACCTTTATGCCGTTCATGTTCACCTGTTTGCTGGCGGCAAAATGCTACAATTCGTTTTCTGTCTTTATTAAGCATATACCGCTCGGCATTGTGCTGATTATCTGCATCCTGCTTCACTTCATTTTATACCCCCGCAAACTGCAATTTAAAGGACAACTGCTTTTGCCGATGTTGCTCGTGTCTGTTGCCGTGGTACTCGGCGGTGTCGGTTTTATTTCCAAAGAGGAATATTTCAGCGGTGTTTCCCTTTTCTATATCTTCGCGCTCGGTTTCGGCATGGTGTTTTTATATGTGCTGTTCTACAGTCATTTGACTGTCCGAAAAGACTATTCACTGATTGACAAAATCACGTTGATTATGGTAATTGCAGGCTGTTTTGCCTCGTTTGTCACCATTGCATTTTATTTAATTCACATCAACGAAGTCATTGAAACACATGATTTGCTGTTCATGCAGTGGCGCAATAATTACTCCACATTTTTCATGCTGTGCATTCCGTTTGCGTTTTTGCGCGGAAACAAAAAGCCGTATTCCATTATGCTCGGCTTTGTATTCTTCTTCTGCATCCTGCTGACGGGTTCACGCGGCGGTCTTGTATTCGGCGCAATTGAAATGCTGATGTGCTGCGCGCTGTTCATTTTGTATGATAAGCGCCGCCGTCTTACCTACATCGCCATTTGCGGCTGTTTGGTATTCGCCGTTTTAATTTTCTCCCGCGAATTTTTCTCTTTCTTCGGTTCCACACTTGACCGTTTGCTTTCCGCCATTAACGGTATTTTAATCGGCGAACAGCAGGAGGTACGTTATTATCAGTATAAGCGCGGCATTGAGGACTTCTTTAACAACCCGATTCTCGGTACAGGCATTGGTTACATGGGCAACCGCGATGTATACGCGGGTGCAGATTTTTCAATTGCATGGTATCACTGCGAACCGATTCAAATTGCCGCAAGCTTCGGTATTGTCGGTATCGCGGCATATGTATACCAGTTTGTGAAACGGATGATTCTCTTGTGGCGCAAGCCGACCATGTTCAACATGACGGTATTCCTCTCGTATATCAGTCTGGAACTGATGTCACTGGTTAACCCGGGCATTTTCAGCCCGATTCCTTATCTTCTGATCGTCACCATGTTTTTTGCCGTGGTGGAACGCTGTAACGCAGGTGAATTACAGCAAGCCATCACGACAGGTGACCCGAAGGATGAATTACCCGATGAGCCGCAGGCGGAAGAATCTGAAACAGTCATGGCGACAGTCGCGAAATAATTCCGCACGCAACTGATTACATACAATATAAAAAAACACAGCCGTTTCCTTTCAGGAAGGCTGTGTTTTTTGAACATACGAATCTAATACGATATCTTATACAGGACATATGCAACCATACCCGTGTTCTACGCTGTCTTTATATCCGTTTTGCAACGGCTGAAAAGGAACCTGTAAATTTTACAACCCTCGAAATAAAAAGGGACAGAAGCGGGACAAAAATAAGACAAAGGTAAGACAAAACCACATGTTTTCAGGCGCTTTTCGGCATATTATACAAGGGTATTTTGCAAAACAAAAAGCCTTGAAAGCCCTTATATACCAAGGCTTTCAAGGCTTTTTAGCTGGCGCGCTGCAAGGGATTCGACTCGCTGGCGCACGATGCGCCTTTGGTCGCTCGCGGTCACAACGCTCCACCGGAGCGTTGCTCTGTACCGCTCGTCCTTCGAATCCCATTCTGATGTTTAAAAGGAATAAAAAAAACAGAGTCTCATCTAAAACAAGACTCTGTTTTGGCGCGCTGCAAGGGATTCGAACCCCTGACCTTTTGGTTCGTAGCCAAACACTCTATCCAGCTGAGCTAGCAGCGCAAATCGGTTTTCAGCATCTGCTTTTCACCGCCGAAATATAATAGCACCGAATGTAAAAAAAGTCAACAGCTTTTTTCGATTTTTTTAAAATTCAGAACCATCCATGTGAAAATTCAGAATATGCATCCCGCGACAGAGTTCGATTGCTCTGTCTTCCTCACTAAAGGCACCGCGCGAAATGAAAAATTTGCACTCCCATAGGGGCGATGGCGCACAAACCGCACTGCTGCCTCTGATGGAGCCGGAAAAGAAAAGCCTGATAAATCGAGTTTTCGGACTCCCCCTCAGTCCCTCTGCGCTCCACAGCTTTCCTGACAGAGGGAACCGAATTTACTTCCTTCTATAATCCAACTCCCTCAAAGCAGGCGCGCTAAACCATTTGATAGGTTATCGCACCATTACACGCGAATCCCACGTATTTTGCTCCGATTGAGCTTCTTCGCTTCGCGCAAAATGACAGATTTTTTGCGCATTTACGGAGAATATACATGGCGTGGCTGTCGGAATCCTAAAATTTGCCGTCATCGGTTTTGTATATATCGCCGAAATCCCATTATTTTTATCAATTGTAGTTGCTATTTTCTTTTAATTAGTATACTATATACAAATAAAATAGTCTTTTTGCATTTTTATTTCAATTTTTTTGGAGGAAATGTATGAATTACGCATTATCGAAGAAGAAAGCAAAAGAACTGCTCTCTGCAAAGCTTTCGCATTTTATGGGCGTTTCGCCTGCGGAAGCAACAAATGAACAGTATTACAAGGCAATTGCACTGATTGCCCGCGATATGATGAGTGCGGGCAGAGCGGAATTCACCGAAACCGCCGCAAAAGCAGGCACAAAAAAAATCTATTACCTGTGCATGGAATTTTTAATGGGACGTTCCCTCAAAAACAATCTTTACAATCTCAATTTGACTGAAACCTTTGAAAGTGTATTGTCCGACTACGGTGTAAAACTGGATGCGCTTTACGAATGTGAGCCTGACGCAGGCCTCGGGAACGGCGGCCTGGGACGCTTGGCGGCTTGCTATCTGGACGGTCTCGCAACGCAGGGCTACCCCGCGCGCGGCTACTCGATTCTCTATGAAGCAGGTATTTTCAAGCAGAGAATCGTAGACGGCTGGCAAACCGAACTGCCCGATTTTTGGCTGCCCGGCGGCGAGGTTTGGCTGGTGCCCCATGAAGAAAGCGCGATTGAAGTCCGTTTCGAGGGCGATGTGGTCGATTCCTGGGAAGAAAAATTCCACCATGTAGAAATTGTCAACTACAAGCCCGTAAAAGCAGTCCCCTATGATATGTTCGTGGCAGGCAAAGACGGCAAGGGTATTTCCGTCCTGCGTCTGTGGGCGGCAAAGGCACCCGCGCTGGATATGTCTCTGTTCAATCAGGGCGATTACATCCGCGCTATGGAGCAAACCGCTATGGCAGAGGTCATCTCCAAGGTACTGTACCCTGCCGACAACCATCCCGAAGGCAAATCCCTGCGTCTGCGTCAGCAGTATTTCTTAGTTTCTGCTTCCATTCAGGATATTGTGCACAAGCATCTGCGTGCCTTCGGCACAATGGACAATTTTGCAGAAAAGGTTGCCATTCATTTGAATGATACTCACCCGACCTTAGCCGTTCCCGAACTGATGCGCATTTTGCTTGACGAATGCGGTTACGGCTGGGACGACGCATGGAATATCGTGACAGGCGCGGTGGCATATACCAACCACACGGTTATGAAAGAAGCGCTGGAATGCTGGCCTGAAGATTTGTACAAACGCTTAATGCCCCGTATTTGGCAGATTACAAAGGAAATTGACAACCGGTTCCGTAATTTTGTATGGCAGGCAACAAACAATGCCGATCAGGTGGAACGCATGGCGGTCATGTCCAACGGCGTTGTGCGCATGGCCAACCTCTGTGTGGCGTCCGCACATTCCGTCAACGGCGTTTCCGCACTGCACAGCGAAATTCTGAAGGACACCGTATTTCACGATTTCTACACCCTCGCCCCCAACAAATTCAAAAATGTCACCAACGGCATCGCACACCGCCGCTGGCTCTGCCAGTCCAACCCGGAACTTACGAATTTGCTCAAGGAGTTAATCGGCGACGGCTTTATTTACCGTGCCGATGAGCTTTTGAAGTTGCGTGATTACAAGGATGATCGGAGCGTACTTCAAGAGTTGGAGCGTATCAAAACGCACAACAAGGAGCGTTTTGCCGAGCAGGTTTACAAAAATTCAGGTATACAGCTCGACCCGTCCTCTATTTTCGACGTACAAGTCAAGCGTTTGCACGAATACAAGCGTCAGCATCTGAACGCACTGAACATTTTAACGGAATATCTTGCCATTAAGGCCAATCCGAATGCGGAATATACGCCGCACACCTACATTTTCGGCGCAAAAGCGGCTTCGGGCTATTTTATGGCGAAAAAGATTATCGAATTCATCTGTGCGCTGAGCGATATGATTAACAATGACCCCGATGTACGCGGCAGACTCAAGGTTGTGTACTGCGAGGACTACAATGTCACCATGGCGGAAAACCTGATGCCCGCGGCGGATATTTCCGAACAGATTTCTCTGGCAGGCACGGAAGCCAGCGGCACAGGCAATATGAAGCTGATGATTAACGGCGCGGTAACCTTAGGCACTATGGACGGCGCGAATGTGGAAATTTTCGATGCAGTCGGTGAAGATAATATCTTTATTTTCGGTATGTCCACCCCCGAAGTCGAGGAAATGCAGCGCCGCGGCTACACACCGAACAATTATTACAACAATAACGCCGAGCTGCGTGCGACGATCGATTTCATCATTCAGAACGGCATTGCCGGCAAACAGTTCCCTGAAATCGGCGGCACAATTCTGCACCATGACCCCTATATGGTTTTGGCGGATTTCGCAGATTACCGCCGTGCGCAGAAGCAGGCAGTCGAAACCTTCAAAAACAGAACCGTCTGGAACAAAATGTCGCTGATGAATATTTCGGGTGCAGGCAGATTTGCCGCAGACCGCGCCATCAACGACTATGCGCGTGATATTTGGCACACCAAATCCGCATTCCCTGCAGAAAGTGCAAAACCCGCCGCGCCGAAGGCGAAAAAGGCTGAGTCTGTATCTGCAAAACAGCCCGCCGCGAAAAAAACGGCAACCCAAAAGACCACCGCAAAGAAATAAACACGCGGCATTTCATAAGTATACGAAAACGCATTGTACCGTGCCTTGGTGCAATGCGTTTTTTGCAGAATAGGCAGTTATAAGAATCGACCGCGCACCAAATTCACCCCGAACCAACAGCAAACCGCAACCCGTGGGGGCGTGCACTGTGTCAAGAGTAACATGTCGGTCGAAAATCATCAAGC